>DASRMP010000048.1:0-87078 GCA_035647855.1 Actinomycetaceae bacterium
GCCACCAAGAGGCACCCGCTACGTCTCCAAGTACGACCCCAACGACCCCACCCGCACACGCCCCGGCCGACCCCGCAAGAACCCACCACCACCGTCACCGAAGTCCTGAGACACCAACCGTCACCGAAGTCCTGATACAGAACTGTCACCCATGTCCTGAGACATCACAATGTTGGAACAGTACGGTTCTTCTAAACATCCAGAGTTGGAGTCTCTGGACACGGACTGCCTCCTCAAGAAGTTCACCATCGCCGTCCTCGTGCGCATGCAAGCACGTGCCCTATAGACATGATACTTCTCATTTGACCAGACTGAACTGAGAGGGAATAGCGACCGGCATGATTGACTTCACTGCCTTTGATTTTGAGACGGCCAATTCGTTCAGGGGCTCCCCTTGCTCGGTTGGCCTTGTCAAAGTTCGCGATGGGAAGATCGTCGATGAGCAGCATTGGCTCATGCGTCCGCCCCAAGGTGTCGACACGTTCGATCTGTTCAACGTGGCGCTACACGGGATTTCCAAAGACACAGTTTCCAGTGCGCCGTACTGGCGCGACGTGGTGGCCGACGCAATCGACTACATGGGCGAAGACATCGTGGTGGCTCATAACGCCGCCTTTGACACCGGTGTGATCCGTTTCGCCTGTGCGCACGAGGGTATCGAGTGGCCCGAACTCGACTTCTTATGCACCCTCGTGTTGGCTCGACGCGGCTTCGACCTTCCGTCTTACAGCCTCCCCTACGTGGCGCACGAGTGTGGATTGGAGATGAGCAACCACCACGAAGCGCTCGCCGACGCCCGCGCCGCTGCGACCATACTCAAGCACCTCGCCCATCAAGCAGATGATGCTGATTCGCTTCCCGAAGTCGCCAAGTTCTACGACGTTGGCATCGGGCACATGGCCGCAGGGGTCTACCGAGGATGTACCCGGACCTCCCGCGATGGTCGGAGCATTCCCCTTGTCGCCGCCCCGGCGAACCTTACTGCAGACCCAGAGGGATACCTCTACGGCCGAACTGTAGTCTTCACTGGTGCGCTGAAATCTATGACCCGCCAGATGGCATGGGACGCGGTGGTACGCGTCGGGGGCATACCCGAAAAGGCGACAACCAGAAGGACCAACGTGCTTGTAGTCGGGGGACTATATCCAGGCTCCCTTCGGCCCGGGACCACGGTGTCGGCCAAGGCGCAACGCGCATTCGACCTCCGGGACAAGGGCCAGGACATCGAATTGATGACCGAGGCTGACTTTCTCCAGGTGCTGGACGGGGCGTCGATTGGTGATATTGATTTCTTGGCACCTGCTCAATTGACCGGAAACAACCGATCTTTGCGAGTGGACAGCTCGGACAGTTCATCACCCACGCGCGGCATGCGCCCGGAGCAGAATGATCGACCTCCGCGACCGCTACAGAAGGTCGCGCAAAAAACGGATCAGCCGTGCTCCATCGCAGGTTGTGGCGAGACAGCGGCCTTCCGAACAAGAAAGAAGCCAACGTGGTGTCTCCGGCATATCGATGAAGCCCTGGCAAAGGGCGGATTAGTGCCGCTTGAGCCTTTCACTCATCCCCAGTCGTGGAGGCTGACGGAATGTATTTCCTGCGGATGCGTGGCGCATTATCGGTTCGAGTACACGATCGACAAGAACGAGTATGGCGAGCCGACCTGCCGCGCATGCTGGTGGCGCAAGTGGGCTGCCGAGGCGCGAGCGTTGCAAGGGAACTTGGAAATGTTTGAGGAAGTCTCCGAAGCCGAAGCGGCGCAGCATGCGGAAGACCATGGATACGAGTACCTCGGCACTCTCACTCGGCCCTCGTTGCCCTGCGACCCGCACCGCGTGCAATGCCGCCGATGTGGACTGATTCGCGCGGCAAGGCTCGGTGATATCTCGTTTGGCTGTGACTGCAGTAGGGCATGAGGTCGGATGATCGCCGCGTAGTCGGATCGCAACGGCCGGACGATTCACCGGCTGGCGCCCTCGATCTTGTCGTCAATTCGCGCCCTGGATCGTTCGAGCTCCGGCACACGATTGGGGCCCGCGCCGAGTGTTGGCCCCTGGCGCGCGCTGCGACCCGCAGGCTTGGCGAACGGCAGGCTTGGACGGCCTTCGCAGGTGGGGCACCCCACGCTATCGCCGGCGTCAGCGCCGTGATATGACGAGGTACGGGATCTTTGGAGTGGGCGACCAGATGGGGCCGCCATATGCGAACGGCGGTCCCCACGTCGGCGTCTGTACCGAACCGACTACTCGTCCTGACCGTGCCAGGCCTCGTCTCGCGCGCCGCGCTCGCGCCAGATCAACAGCATCACGCTCCCCACGTCCAAATAGACGGTCCGGACGGTCCCAACTGTCCGCCGGACACACAAACGGCACATGGTGGATCAACGCCACCCGGCTCGCCCGTGAGGCCGGTGCCGCGCCAAGTGCCCGGTGGGGTCCCGTGGGGAGGTAAACGTACCTACGTCTTGAGAGACGAAAGAGGTACCTCCCATGACAAGCCCGATCAAGACACCGCGTGCGGTGTTGTACGTCCGCATTAGTGATGACCCGGAAGGGCTTGAAAAGGGTGTTGACCGGCAGGAGGCCGACTGCCGGGCGTTCGCCGAGTCCCACGGGTACGAGGTAGTGCGGGTGTTTCGTGAGAACCACACCTCAGCGTTTAAGCAGCGCACGATCACGCTCCCGACGGGTGAGAAAGTGCGGCGAGTTGTACGGCCGGGGTTTCGGGCGATGCTTCAGTTCCTCGCGAGCCGGGGTGCGGACGCGATGATCGCGTACGACCTTGACCGTGCCGTGCGCGACCCTCGCGATTTGGAAGACCTGATCGACGCGAAAGTGCTCTACGGGTTTGGCGTGAAATCCACCACCGGCAGCCTGCGTCTCGACAACGACTCAGATATTGCGATGGCGCGGGTGCTGGTCGCGATGGCGAACAAGTCCAGCGCTGACACCGCGAGGCGTGTGGCGCGGGCGTCGAAGCAGCAAGCGATTGAGGGGCGTTGGCATGGTGGTCGCGCCCCGTACGGGTACCGGATGGGCGACTCAACCCTGTACATCGTTCCCGAGCACGCCGCCCTCGTCAGAGAAGCCTGTGAGCGGGTGCTCGCGGGTGAATCGTTGTATGTGATCACGAGGACGTGGAATGAGCGCGGCGACCGCACCGGCAACGGGAAGGAGTGGTCGGAGAAGGGATTGGCGCAGGTGCTGCGGAACCCGGCGTTGAAGGGCACCCGCATCTACCGACCCACCCTCCCCGACGGCTCCTACGCGACAGAGCCGGAGGTGGTGACGGAGGGGAACTGGACACCGATCATCGACCCGACGCTCTGGCAGCAGGTGGTGGATGTCCTCGACGCACGCAAGGCACGCCGCACCACCTGGCAGGCAGGCGGGAGCGTGAAGCGGGTGCATCCGTTCTCCGGGATCATCCGCTGCGGCAGATGCGGCACCATCATGCGCAAACAGGGCAAGGTGTACATCTGTGTCCAGTATCAGCGGGGCGTGTGCTCCCGGTCGATCAGCTACCGCGAAGTCACCGAGCTGATCCAGGAAGCCGTACTGAGCGTGTTCGCGCAGATCGCGCTCACCCCCGAGACCCGCCCCACCCGCGGCGCGGGATCATCGACGGGCAACATCGAGTTGCGTGCCCAGTTGGATACCGACCGTGCCGCGCTTGATCGTCTCGATGATGATCACTATGACGGGGTGATCGATCGGGCGACGTGGATGCGGCAACGCGCCCGCCTGGTCGAACGGATCAGTACACGGCAACGGGAGTATCAGCAGCACCTCGCTGCGGTGCCGATCGTGGACGTGAATCTCGACCTCGCCACCGTCGCCGCGGAATGGGAAGGAAGAACGGCGACGTGGAAGCACGAAGCCACCCGGCTCGTCTTGCAGTCCGTTCTCATCCACGAACACCCAGACGGGGTGCCGACCATCGTCGCCAAGCTCAAGACCGATACTCCCGACACCTATCAGGCAAGGATGCGCGAGCACCGGCAAGGGCTCCTCGCCCAGCGAGTGGAACTCATTTGGCACGCCTGACACCGGACTCCCTCGGAGGGTGCGGGAGGGCGCACAGAGCGCGCAGCCGTTCCCGCACCGCGTGATCGCTGACCGTCGCAGGGAGCCCCTGCGCCCGGCGACTCGCGACCGCAATACGCGCACCGAGCGGAGGATCGTCACGGGCGAGATCGACTTCAAGATGAGTGGCTATTGGGGTGTGCTGTGAGGGGTTCATACCTGACAGGTAGGCAACCCAAACCACAACATCTAGTATTCATATCGAACGTGAGCTACTATATGTGGTCACACAACTCGATCAGGGAATACGCGGCGGTTGGGAATCACACCCACCGGTGCCGGTAACTTAACGGCACTGCGCAGCATGATGGTCGCAGGTTGCCGCTACAGGTAGAAGCCGCGTCGGGGTGTCGATTCAACACCCCCGCGGTTCACCCGAAACAAGCTTTTCCCCAGATGGGACGGTGGGGCCGATTCGGCACCACCGTGAGGTTCGCCCCGTAGACAAGAAATCCCAGGTCATGCGGTGGGGCCACGGTGGCCCCACCGTCGCGGTCCACCCGAAAACCGAGAAACCCCAGATCGCACGGTGCCGCCACGGTGGCAGGACCGCGCGAGAAGATCAGTCGGAGGTTGTGGCTTCTGGCATCTTGAGCCCCTCGAACGGGGCTGCGCGCCGCATGAACTCGGCGCGGTCTGTTTCGCTGATCGTTGTGATCCCGTAGAACAGGGAAACGCCCGTCACGAGCTCGTCATTGCTTTCATCACCCTTGTGGTCAGGATTGAGCGTGTCGTCCTCGATAACGACGTCGAAGAACTCGGCCCCGCGGTGGAAGCTCCTCACCCGCATCCACTCGGGATACTCCTCGAAGTAGGTGTCGCTCGCTTCGTCAGTGATCTCGTACCGTTCCGCGATTTCTCGGACGGTGTCGATGACCGCATCCCACTGCTCGACGGGAATCCTCACGCTCGCCTCGTGGCTTGCGGAGTTGTAGGTGGTCAGCAGTGATTTTCCGCCGTATCCGTTGCCTTCTTGCGGATACCAGCCGGCCTCGTTTTGTGTCGTCCATCCGGTGATGCCGTACTCGGTTTCGAGAGTGTCCTGTACTTCGGTGATGAGCTGGTTGGCTCGTGCTTCGACCTCTTCAGCGGTCGGGAGAATCAGCACATCGTTTGCTGGGATGCCAGCGCTTGCCGGATAGTCGACCCAATCGACGGTGATCGCGTTCCCCTCAGCGTCGGTCGTGTTCGTCGTCGGTGATGGTGCACACGCGGACAGTAGAACGGCAGCGACCGCGGTGGCTGCCAATCCAAGCGCGGCGCGACGCCGCGATCTCGTGCTGATCATCATTCGGGGTTGTCCTGCCTTACCCAATCGGTGCGTTCGCCGTGCTCGTGAAGCGTCCATCGCACAGGGTCGTCGATGTAGCGGAGGTTCGGGGTGAACCAGTAGGTCTGATCCGGGTTCCAGCCCGCGATCACGGTAGCGGTGTGCTCATCGACAGGGATCGCGGTTCCCGCCGCAGAGAGATACGCCTGCACCTGGAGGTGCACGGCGTCGTAGTGTTCGGCGACTTTCGCCCAGTCCGGGATCACCCAGGCGCCGTCACGCCCGGTGGTGCGATACCAGTCGTGACGTTTCTGCGCGGTGTCCTCGATCGGGAACCTCACGCAGAGGTCGGCCCATGCTTGGGCGGTGTCGATCTCGTATACATGCAGCCCTGTGGGGATCCCCAGTCGTCGTGTATCCGCTTGCTCCCAGCCGAGGCTGTCTTCCACGAACCACAACCCGGCGGGACTCCTGTCGAACAGTGCCCTTGTGGTGGAGGGAAGCTCCCACGGCGGGCGTGACCACCACGTTCCGCTCCAGTTCGCGGTCACATCAGACGGGCGCTCACGCCTCGCGACCAGTTCCTCTTCGATGACCTGATCCCGCGCCCTGCGAAGTAACGTCAACGGGTCCACCGCGACCTCGTGTGGGGACGCGTCATCCCACTCCACCTGCCATTGGGAGCGTTCCGCAATCGGTGCACTCCACCAGGCAGCATGAGCGGACGCGGCGACATGCTCCGCGATGCGGTGAAGCTGAGCCTGCAACTCGTCTGTCGCTGCAAGCACGTCGTTACCGTCAGGCTCTTGCCAGTACCTTGCCGAATCGACCGCCTCGGCAAGACAATCACGCAACAAGCCCGGCGTCACCTCGGCGAGTGGAACCGACGCGAGACGCTGCACGACCTCCGCAGGGGCAACGTTCGCGGGCTCGGTATTCGCGTATCCGATGAGTTGGACGGAGGTGCCTTTGCCGGGGTCGAGATGGTACGAGGCGAGGAAGACGCCCGCGCTGAATGAATCCTCATGGTACTCGGGGTCGAGGAGACGCTCGGACGCGATCGCATACTCAAGGAGCATGCGTCGCCCCCGCGGTCCCCGCATGAGGAGATCGGTTAGTCCCATCTCTGATTCAATCCGGCTCATGCGGGTATCTGCCGGTACCCGGCCTCGGTCTCGGTGAACAGCTCGATGTCCTCCAGCCGAGGCCATGCCGTCAACTCACTGAAGTCATGTCCCGCCTCATACCAAGCATCCCGTTCTTCGGGTGTCCAGTCGGCGCCTTCATCGATGTGAACGCTCTCCAATCGGCCGTCTTCGACAAAGACGCGGACATCGAAAGCGCGCTCATCGAGAGCACTGAAACGGCCGATGACCGGGAACCTGGCATTGCCTGGCACTGCTCGCGGCAGATCGTCCAAGGTGTCGAACTGCGCGAACGAAATCTCGATCGCTTCCGCGTCGAAGCTGATCACTCTTGCGGCAGATAGCTGCTCTCGCAACTGCGGCGCGCCGTGCTCATCCGTCGCCGCGAGGATGAACAAGACCATCGCTCGAAGTTCATTGGGCAGATCGACCAGAGCCTGCACCGGCCCGTCTATGGCCTCGCTGTCGTCGGAATCAATGCGATCCCCCAGACGACTCGCCCACCACGCAAGGACAGAGAAGGCCGCTTCACCCGCGGCCAGCCAGAGTCGAGGACGCCGGGCCCCAACCCGCACGAGGCCGTCGTGGAGGCGCGCGTCGATAGCCTCGCTTGCTTCGGCGAATCCGAGCACGGCACCCGCGGCACCCGTCGTGATCGCTGCGCGACCCACAGGCCCAAGCGGGTCAGCGTCGGTGTACTTGGTGGGGCGCAGGCTCGACCACATGGTCCACGCGGCAACCGCAGCGACCGCGCCCCGGTAAGCAAGGCGGCGTCCCGTGGTGAGGGTCCGCGGCTCTATCAACGCCAATCCAGCCACAAGCCCCGTCGAAACGATCCCATGCATCACACTGCTCGGATCATTCAAGCGGCGCACAACCCCACGAAATCCCATGCAATCCAGCGTATCGACCGTCCCTCAACGAATACCGATCACCGCGACAGCCCCCAGCTATTCGCGCTTTCGCTCGTTTCCCTCGCAGCCGCTGGTTCAATGAGGGACGCATACTACGGCGGGGCCGTGGTGCGTACCTCCCTCATGAGAGCACTCATGAGGGAGGCCAGGATGAAGGGCGGTGTGACCCTATTCCGCGGTGCTGGTGTGGCTGCGCGCCGGTACCTGGAATCCGATCGCGCCACCGCTGACGACTACTACCTCGAAGCCGGAACCGCCCTCGCGAACTTCACCATTACCGATGCCCGAGGCGAGGTTATCGACGCTCGCACCCTGAACGCTGACGAGTACGCGGCATGGGTGGACTGGACCGATCCCGTCACCGGCACCTCGATGGGAATCCCGCGCGAACCAGGCGGCGGGAAGCGCGGATCGCCGCGGTTCGCGGAGATGGTGATCAACGCCCCCAAGAGCCTGTCGATCGCCGCCGCACTCCACCCGGAAGTCTCGGAAGCGCTCGATGCCGCTCAGGCGGATGCAGCAGCGGAGATACGGCGATGGCTCGCCCAGAACTCCACCACGCGCGTCGGCCCGCGCGGTGCGCAGGAAGTGGTGCCAGTGGAGTCGCTACAGACGGTCGCCGTCACGCATAAGACGACTCGTGCGGGTGATCCGCACCGGCACATCCACTTCCAGATCGGCACCCGCGTGCAGGCGGCAGGGAAATGGCGCGCTCTGGATACTGGCGCGTTGTTCAAGCAGCAGGGTGCGATCCGCGCACTCGGCACTGCCGTCATCGCCGCACACCCGTACCTCGCCGCCGTGCTCGACGCGCACGGTCTCACGCTTGATCCGGTGTCTGGTGAGGTTATCGAGTTGCGGCCGTTCAATGCGGTTATGTCGAAGCGTGCACGTCAGGTGGAACGCAACCTCGACCGCCTTGAACACGAATGGGAGCAAGCGCGCCCCGGAGAGACGACGGGGCCGGTGGTGCGTGCTCGCCTATTGCATAAGGCATGGGCGCACGAACGCCCGAGCAAGAAACCGTCCGTGTTGGCGTCGGAGGCTGGGTGGCGGGCGGAACTCGAAGACGCCGGATACGCTCCCGATACCCTCGCAAAGGCCGAGCGGTCCGCAGCCATGGCGATCGATGACCTCTCCATTCAGCAAGTAGCATCGCGCGCTCTCGACCGTTGCGAGGCGGGCGGGTCGGCGTGGACGCCGCACACAATCCAGGAGCACGTCGCCCGCATCACTACAGAAGCAGGCATCACCGCGACTTCCGAAGAGCTGCGAGAGTTCGTGCAACTCGCGACCGTCCTGGCACGGGCGGATTGCTTCTCGGTGCTGCCCGAGCGTGTTGCACGGCCGGATCATGTTGCGCACCTCACGAGCCTCCGCGTCGTCGAAGCAGAAACCCGCCTCCGTGACCTCCTCACCGCTGCAACGCCAGAGCACGCAGCGCAGTACCCGGATGTTGCATCGCTCCCGTCCTCACAGGGTCTTGATGCTGACCAGTTGCAGGCCGCCGCAGCAATCGCGTCAACTGATTCGTTGGTGATCGTGGAAGGTGCAGCCGGGTCGGGGAAGACGACGATGCTGCGCCCCGCAATCGACGCTGCCCACGCGGACGGCAGGCGCACGCGAGTGGTCGCGCCGACGAAAAAGGCTGCACAGGTCGCAGGCGAAGCACTCGGTATCCCCGCCGACAGTGTTGCGGCGCTCGTCCACGCGCACGGGTACCGATGGAACACCGATGGTGTGTGGACACGCCTGAGCATCGGGGACACCGACCCTGAGACCGGGCGCACCTACAACGGCCCACCCGAGGATGCGCGGCTGACCGTAGGTGAACGAGTGATCGTGGATGAAGCGGGAATGCTCGATCAAGACACCACCATCGCACTCATGACCGTCACCGCGGAGGCCTGGGCGACGGTCGCGCTGGTCGGCGACCGCGCACAACTCCCCGCCGTCGGACGTGGCGGTGTCCTCGACATGGCTGCGCGGATACGTGGTGTGACGTTCAATATGACCGGGCTGCACCGCTTCACCAACCCCCAATACGCGACGCTGACTCTGCAACTGCGTAACGGCGACAAGCCCGCCGAGGCGTTCGATACCTTGCAGGCGATGGGACTTATCCGCCTGCACGACTCCGAGGAGTCGCTGCGTGAACACATCGCCGAGAACGCCACTCCGGGTGCCGCGGTGACGGTCGCTACGAATGAGGACGCCCGCGAACTCAACGCCCGCATCCAAGCAGCGCGGCTCGACAGTGGCGCACTCGACGACACCCGCACCGTCACCGGCAGTGACGGCCTCGACATCGGTGCAGGTGATGTGATTCAGACGCGGAAGAACGACAGCACGATCGGAGTGGCGAACCGGCAGACCTTCACCGTCCAACAGGTCACCGACGACGGGGCGGTGTACGCCGTCGAGAACGGGAATGAGCGGAAGAGGCAGCAGACCGTGAAGCTCCCCGCTGAGTATGTGAGCGAGCACGCGCACCTGGCTTACGCCTCGACCGCCTACGGCGTGCAAGGCGTCACCGTCGATATCTCGCATACGGTGTTGGATGAGGCGATCAGCGCGGCGGGGCTCTACGTCGGCCTCACTCGCGGGCGCGAGCACAACACCCTCCACTACATCGCCGAGAACACCGTGGAGGCGCGGGAGCAGTTCGTGCAGGCCATGACACGCGACAGTGCCGACCGCGGCCTTGACCACGCCACCACAGCGGCCGAGGAAGCGACCCGCGGACTCATCAATGACGGCCCCATCAGGTTCGTCAACGCAGAACGTCACCGACTCACCGAAGCAATCGCCCGCGCCGAAACGCAAGCAGCGAAATGGGAACAGACAGCGCGAGCGATCGCTGAACTACGGCAGACGCATCTGGTGGAACGCGAACAGCACCAGACAGCTGTCACCGTTGCCGAGGAGCATGCGCACGAGGTCCAACACGAAGTCACCGCCCCGCTCGTGGAGGCGGCGAGAACCGATGGACAGGCGGTGCTCGCCGCCCAGCAGCAGGCATGGGATGCAGAGCGCACCTACCAGCAGGTAGGAAGGCTGCGACGGCGCTCTGCGGCCAGGACCCGCGACGACGCACACCGTACCCGCGAACGACTCCACACCGAGGCACAACGGAAGTGGGGCACCGCCCCGCACGCCCTGGACGGCCTGGAAGCTTGGGCGCAGACTGCCGCCCAGAGGCAGGCCGCTGAGCACCCCACGGTCATCGACGCGGGACGCGAAGTCCACGACGCGCGGGAAGCAGCGGGGCAACTCGCCAAACAGCAGCTTGCTGAACAGCAGCAACTCCGGGTGCGCATCTACGGCAAGGACGGTAGAGCACCAGACGGTGGCCCGGCGAAGGAGACGACCCGGTGGCGGGAGCGTGCCGAGACGCTACGCCGCACACTCAACGAGATCGAACTGCTCTCGCCAGGAGAGGCTGCACAGCTCTTCCGGCAGCGGCAGGCGGAAACCGAGGCGCGTCGAATCACGGCCGAGCGCGCCCGTGCTCAACGCGCGAAGAAGCTCACTCCCACCGAGTGGGAGCCACGTCGATCCCCAGGAACGCAGCGCGAACGCGGCATCGGGTTCTAATGCCGCGACGACCGCCGAGCACGTCCGAGCTGGTTCAGAACCGGGTACGCGTGTGAGAGCGGGCGGCCTTGCGATACTCGCTGGGGGTGATCCCGTAGATTCGTTTCATGATCCGGGTCGCGTAACACGGGTCGACCCAGCCCACCGCCTCCGCGCAGCGCTGCACCGTCCAGCTCGTGGTGAGCAGCAGCTCCGCAAGCCGTTCCACGCGCAGCCGAGCCAACACCTGCATCGGCGACGCCCCGAGTTCGGTGTGGAAGACCCGTGTGAGCTGCGAGCCGGAGAGGTTCGCGAGTCGGCTCAGATCGGCTACCCTCCATCGGCGAGCAAGATCGAGACGGAGTGCGGTCGTGACGACACGCGCTTCACTCCGCGGCATGATCGAGGTGGACGGTGAGACCACACGGTCAATGCGAGCCAGGAACCCCAGCGTTGCTCCCAAGAATGCGAGGTCGATGTTTGCCGCCGGTGTGTCGCAGGAGGCCAAGGACCGCGCGTCGCTGATGAGGGTTCGACGTTCCACCTTCGACGGTCGTAACGAGAGGATCGGCCCGGTTCCTTCAACGGCGGCCTGGAATGCTGCAGTTACAGGCGCGGTCGTCCGTGTCCACGCGAGTTGCTGTTCGAGGAAACTCGGGTCGAGGTAGAACGTGACTGTCTCTGCGATCGGGAGCGGTTCACCGCTGACCAGCGCTCTTGCTGGAAGGATCGCGATGTCACCCTCGGCCAGAGCGGTCGAGCATTCTCTGTGTTCCAGCGTCGTCCATCCAGCGGTAACGACAACAACCTTCGCCTGCGGGTACGAGATGGGATCGACACTGCGACTATGGCGTACTCGAATGACTCGCACCGCTCGCGTACGTGTACCTGCGATCTGGGGAAGCATCCACACGCTTCTTCATGCCTTCGCGAGGGTCCGCGGACGAGCGAGTCTGGCTCCGACTCCCAGCTGTGACGCAGTGACGGCGACCGCCCCGGCAACAGCGAAGAGGGCGGTGAGTGTCGGGATCGGGATTGTCGGGGTGATGCTGGCATTCATGTGGGCGAGCATCGCGCTCAGTCTCATGTAGGCGATGGCGAGCACGGCAGTCGTGAGGAACCCCGCGGTGGCGATGATGATGACAGTCTCGATAAGTACGGTGATTCTGATTTGCCCTTGGGTGGTGCCGATTGAGCGAAGGAGATCGAGTTCAGTCTTGCGTTCTCGGACGGAGCTGAGCGCGGTGAGTGCCATTGCGAAGACGGTGAGCAGGATCGCGGCTCCGAGCATGGCGACGATCCCGCGGATTTGTTGAGCCTGCCAGTTCGCGGTTCCCTGATGGAGCCATTCAGTCTTCGTGATCGCGTCGATCCCGGGCGTTGCGGTGTTCAGTTCCTGGGTGAGGCGTTCCGGCGTGGTTTCAGGGGAAGCGCTGATCCAGGTGTGGTTTTCGACGACGTCCTGTTGCCATGCGGGTGCGAAAGATGGGGCGGCGATGATTTCCGCACGGATGAGGCTGTTGCTGCGGATGACCGCTCCAACGGTGACCGGGATCGGTGTGCCGTCAGGGTCGGCCAGTTCGATGGTGTCCCCGATCTGAGCGTTCTCCGAGGTTGTCGCGACGGTGGTGTTATCGAGGGTGGTGAGGTCACCGTCGATGACGTCGATGGCGATCGCGTCGGTGATGGTGGCGGGGTTGATCCATGAGACCCAGACGTTCTCGGAGTCGTCGTCGCCGGATGACCATCCGGCTGAGGTGGTGAGGGTGTTGATCGAAGCGACCCCGGCGACGTGTTCGGCTGTGCTCTGCTGGGCAGCGGTCAGGGGTCCGTTCTCGAGCACGATGTCGGCGGTGAGGTCTGCGCTGTAGCGGGCTTGGCTGAGCGTGAGCGAGGTTTGGGCGATCATGAACAGTCCGCCGGCGATCCCCATGAGGAGCAGGATCGGGGTGGCGAGGGCCGCGGTTCTACGGGTGGCGTGGCGGGCGTGAGCGGCCGCGAGCATCCCGACGGCAGGCAGTGCTCCGGTCGTAATGATCCCGATGAAGCGGGCGAGGGCAGGCACGATCACGGGCGCGAGGGCGGCGATCGCGAGCACACCGAGGAAGGTGATCCCGAGGGTGGTGGTCTGGAAATCGCCCCGGGTGACAGGGACCATCAAGAGTCCCGCGACAGCGGCGATACCGAGGAGCCCTGCTATCCAGCGGGCAAGATTCATGGGTTTGCGGGTTGTTCCGGTTCCGGTAACCGCTTCGACCGGGTTGATGCGGCTGAGCCCGAGCGTGGTCGCCCATGCTCCGATCAACGATGTGGCGACGGCGACGAGGAAGCTGATGAGCAGCACTTCGGGGCGGAACGCGACGCTGAGGCCGATAGGGGCGAACCCGAAGGATTGCAGCGTCCACAGGAGCGGAGTGGCAAGGATCGCTCCGAGTACGACGCCGATGAGTGAGCCGATGATCGCGAGCAGAAGCGCCTCACGCACGATGATGCGACGAGTCTGCCCGACGCTCGCACCCGAGAGACGGAGCAACGCCAACTCCGTGCGCCGTTCACCGACCGCGAAAGACATCGTGGATGCCGTCATGAACACCATGACAAGTGCGGTCAAGATCAGCGTGCTCGACAGGAACGAGGTGGCACCATCGATCATCGCGCGCGCCTGTTGCTGCTCCACCAAGGTGCTGCCCATCCACCCGTCGGGCAGGCCGTCACGGTTGTTCGCGGCCATGAACGTCGCTGCGGTCGCGCAGAGAATCGTGGACGCGAACATGATGACCGCATGCACTCCCCGGTAGGTGGAGCGATGCGCGGCGAACATGCTCCAGGTCAGGCCGATCATGCCGCGTCCTGACTCTGGGCGCTCTCCAAGCGGGCAAGACGAGTCGCGATCTGTTCAACATCGCCACCGGCGATCTCGTCCACGATCCTGCCATCGAACAAGAACAGCACCCGGTCTGCACGGGCGGCCACGCGAGCATCGTGGGTGACCATAACCACCGTTGACCCGTCGGCGATCATGTCCTGGAACAGATCGAGCACCGCCGTGCTGGTGTGAGAATCCAATGCGCCCGTGGGATCGTCCGCGAAGATCACTTCCGGCGTGGTGACCAGTGCGCGTGCGATGGCGACGCGCTGTTGTTGGCCTCCCGAAAGCTCACCCGGAAGGTGGCGGGACCGACCGTCAAGCCCCACCCGTTGCAACGCTTCTACCGCGACAGAGCGTTTCGGTCTGCGACCGGCGAGCCGGAGCGGAAGCTCAGTGTTCTGCGCCGCGGTGAGTGATGGAACGAGGTTGAACGACTGGAAGATGAAGCCGACCCTCGTGCGCCGCAGCCGGGTCAACTGCTTCTCCGACGCATCCGTGACGGAGGTTCCTGCGAGGGTCACGTTCCCGTCGCTTGCGCGCAGGAGCCCTGCCGCGCACAGCATCAGCGTCGACTTCCCGGAACCGGACGGTCCCATGATCGCAGTCCACGTCCCTGCGGCGAACGACGCGGAGACATCATCGAGCACGGGCACCTCACCGCCCGGTGTTGCGAAGCGGTGTGAGAGATGATCGATCACAAGTGGATCGCTGACGGATGAAGCATCGGAAGTCATGCAACCAGTCCACCGTCAGCACCCGTGACCGGGCGATCATGCCTCCGTGAGAGTCACGGTAACGCCTGCACTACCTGGGGGTAACCCAGGCGTGAAGGTGCCTCACGTCTCCGACGAATACTGTTGAAACATGGGAGGAACACCGTCAGACAGCGTGCGGGGCGTGCTCGGCAACCCCCGACGATTCCTGTTCTCCCTGTGGCCGCTGCGGTCCATCGCCTACCTCATCACCAGCATCATCCTCGGCGTAGCGGCGATCCCGCTCACGGTGCTGCTGCTCGTGTTCGCTCCCGTCTGGGGCATCCTCCTCGGATGGATCGAACGCCGAAGAGTACGCCTCGCGGGACTCAGCGAAGTGCCCTCCGCCCACCTGCCACTTACCCACCGCGACTGGCGAGTATGGGTCCGAGTGCGGCTGAACGAGCCGACCCACCTGGCGTGAAGTCGGCTACCTCCTCGCAGCCATCATGTTCTCGCTCCTCGGTGCCGCGCTCCTCTTCGGCGGCGTCGTCGCGGTCGGAATCGTGCCCGCCGGGATGTGGATCGAGTTCCACCGGGAGACATCGACCCTCGAACTGTTCGGCGGCTGGGCGCTGCCCGAACCACTCATCGTGCTGCTCGTAGCACTCACAGCGCTCCTCGCTCTGACCGTGTTCAGCTATCTCGCTGCGCTGTTCACAGCGCTCCAATCCACCGTGGCGCACGCGCTCCTCACGCCACGACAAGACGAGATCGAGCGGCAGATCGCGAGACTCACCGTCTCCCGGATGACCCTGCTGGAAACGTTCGAGTCCGAACGACGCCGCATCGAACGCAATCTCCACGACGGCGTGCAACAGCAACTCGTCTCCCTGACAATGTCACTCGCTATCGCTGAACTCGACCTCAAAGCAGCCGCCGACGCCGGGTACCCCGTCACGGAGGCCAGAGGATCGGTGGCTGCCGCCCATCGACAGGCTGAGGACGCGCTGATCGAGCTGCGCAATACCGTGCGCGGCATCCACCCCCATGCACTCAGTACCCACGGACTCACCGAAGCCATCAAGGAATTCGCCGGAAGAACTCCCATCCCCGTCGAGGAAGACATCGAGCTGCGCGGACGGCTCCCGCAGACCATCGAATCTAGTCTCTACTTCATCATCAGCGAAGCTCTCACCAACGCTGTCAAACACAGTGAAGCGAACCACATCGACATCAACATCCGCGCCGACGAACGGCGAGCGCACATGACCATCCGAGACAATGGACGCGGAGGCGTCGACCCGACACGAGGCACCGGAATCCGTGGCCTCCGTGAACGCGTCGAAACCCACCGAGGCATCTTCGAGGTCACCAGTCCCACCGGCGGCCCCACCACCATCGCCGTCACCATCCCGCTGCCGAAACACGCACCAGACCCAGCAGCGGGTCACGAGCAAGGAACGGAGCGGACGTGAAGATCATCATCGCCGAAGACTCAACGCTCCTCCGCGCCGGACTCGTCAGCCTGCTCGAACGCCTCGGACACCAGATCATCGCCGAGGCCGACGACGCACCCAGCCTGCTCTCCGCCGTCGACAAAGCCATCACACTCGGTGAGCAACCAGACATCGTGATCACCGACGTGCGAATGCCGCCAGAAAACCTCAACGACGGACTCGAAGCAGCACACGACATCCGCCACCGCCACCCCGAGCTTCCCATCCTCGTCCTCTCCCAATACCTCGCCGACGCCGACGCGCTCACACTCCTCGACAACGTCCAAGGAGGAATCGGCTACCTTCTCAAGGACCGCGTCAGCCGCGTCAGCGATCTCACTCACACCCTCGACGCCGTAGCGTCCGGCGGCGTTGTCATCGACCCCGACATCGTCAGCCACCTCCTCGGACGAACCCGCAAGAACTCGCCCATCGACACTCTCACCGACCGGGAACGCGAAGTCCTCGCCCACATGGCAAGCGGCCTCGCCAACGCAGAGATCGCGAACACGCTCGTCGTCAGCGACGCCGCCGTCGCCAAACACATCAACAGCATCTTCGCCAAACTCGGACTCACCCCAGACCACGGACACCGCCGCGTCCGAGCCGTCCTCGCCTACCTGCATCAGTAGCCGAAGAGTGCGGCGTAGGTATCTCGCTCACGCGCCAGAACGCTTCACAAGGCCCGTAGCCAAGACGGATCAATGCGCCTGGCATTGACGTTTTCGCCAGATGCCTCAGCCTGCGCCACACGATAGAATCGTTATCGCAAACACGCAGATTCAGACGCAGCTATGTTTGCTCCCCTACGGGGTGCCGTGCGCGGCGTAGTACCGCGTCATCGGTGACGAGGCGGCGGGGCGGCCGTGATCTGTGGTCACCGAGTCCAACAGGTAGGTGTAGGAGTCCCCGGCGTAGCGCACGTACATGCTCATCACTTGGCACCACCCCCGTTCCGGGTGCGCCAGGCGCGGCGGCGGCACCTGCTCGAGCAGTAGCGGGCGTCGCGGCGGAGACCTGCTGGGAGTGGGTGGTGGCAGTTGACGCAGCGGCGGACGGTCGCCCGCCAATGCTGCGATCGGCAGGTCCGGGAACAGAACCGGGCGTCCCGACGGCGCGGCCGGAACGCCACCCCGCACGACTCACACACCGCGGCCACCCGGCCACCCTTCGGGCGCGGCGTCACCGCCGCAGCCCAGTCCTGAGCCGGCCATGACCGCTGTCTGCGTCCACTTTCTGCCATGCCACAGAGAGGACAAAGCCTGCGCACACCGGGGACGGATCCGCCTCACATGCCAGAGGAGTGGACGCGATCGGATGCATGGCCGGCGGGCGGCCCGGACGGGTAGGCCGGACGGGGTCGGTCGGCCGTGGGAGGGCGTAGCGTGGTGGGATGCTCGGGCTCTTGGATGCTGACGTCGCCCGCGGAACAGCGGAGGGGCTGCTCGGCACGGCGTCGGACCGGTGGCGGCACGTCGTCGGTGTCGCGGCGGCGGCCCGCGCCGTGGCCCGGGTCGTCCCGCACAATGACGTCGCCCTCCTCGTGGCGGCCGCGTGGCTGCACGACATCGGCTACTCCCCCGCGATCGCCCACACCGGCTTCCACCCTCTCGACGGGGCGCTCCACCTGCGCGACATCGGCGCGCCGGAGCGGCTCTGCAATCTGGTCGCGTTTCACTCCGGAGCCCTCGTCGAGGCCAGGCACCGGCGCATGCGCGGCGGGCTCCTCATCGACTTCGCCCCCGAGGAATCCGTCGTCGCCGACGCCCTGACGTTTGTGGACATGACAACCAGTCCCACCGGTCAGCCCGTCACCGTGGACGAACGACTGGCGGAGATCCTGCGCAGGTATCCCCGGCACGATCCGGTCCATCGCGCGGTCACGGAGTCGTCCCCGCACCTGCGCGCCCTGGTCGCGCGCGTTGAGGCACGATTGGCCGTCGGTCAGCCGAGGTAGGGTTCGGGTCGGTTCTCGAAGAAGTGGTCGATCCGTTTCCGCATCGACGGGTGGATCCGCAGGCCGTCGAGTTCGTCCTGGCGCACCCACCGCAGTTCCAGGCTCTCGGAGTCCTTCTGGAGTGTCCCGCCCAGGAGCCGGCAGCGGAACGAGAGGGTGAACTGCTGTCGGACCTCGCCGTCGGTGTAGGCGATGATGTGCAGCGGGTCGGTGTAGGTGCCGACCAGTCCGACGACATCGACGTCGAGGCCCGTTTCCTCTCGCACCTCCCGCACCACGGTCTCGACGATGCTTTCGCCGTAGTCGTGGGTGCCGCCGGGTAGCGCCCACAGGTCGTTGTCGACGCGGTGTTCGAGCAGGATGCGGCCCTCGTCGTCGACGACGCAGCCCACCGCCGCAGGCACGACGCTGTTGGGCGTCGGCGCGTTCGGGTCGTCGTAGACGTGGGTGTTGGCCACCCGGCGCCAAGAATGCTGCTCACCATTGATGAGGCCGCCTACGTCCTCGGAATCGGGCGCGCCTTCGTCTACGGCCGTAGCCCCGATGAGGTCGCCGTCAAAGGCGAAAGAAGCTCAGGAACGTCCTTGGCGCGGGCAACCCATCACGGATTCGCGTAGTCCCGCGTTGACGGAACTCTTCAACGGACGAGCACGAAGACGACGACGTCGACGCGAATCGTCCCACTGACCCAAAGTTGATGTCAGAGGCGGTTTTGGAACGTGGATCCTCGCTCCAGATCGAGTGCTATGCCCCATATGACCTGCAGTTTCATCTGGTCGGGCTGGCGGGATTTGAACCCACGACCCCTTGACCCCCAGTCAAGTGCGCTACCAAACTGCGCCACAGCCCGATGCCCTCACTGTCGGCTGTCACCGCAGGAGGCCTTCCAACTATAGGACAACGACGCGTCCCGATCCGAATCTGCCGAGCCGTGATTCACCGCACGTCACGTTCGATCCGGCAGCGCCGCGTCAGGGGACTCCACCACCGAATCCGGGATCTGCCCACGCCGCCACGCCCGGGTCGCTCCTAGACTGCACCCATGACACGCCTCGTCGTATCCGTCCCAAGTCCCGACATGCGCGAGACTCTCGGCACCGTCCCCGACGGCGTCGAAGTCATCGACTGGGACTTCACCGCTCCCCCGCCCCGCGACTCCATCGACATGGTGATCTTCCCGCCGTTCACCCCGCCCGAACTCATGGACGCGGCCAAGGGCGTGGAGAGCCGGCTGTTCCAGGTGCCGTCCGTCGGCTACGACTCGATCGTCGGCCACGTGCCGCCGGGCAGAATCGTCGCCAACGGCTCAACCGTCCACGAGACGGCGACGGCGGAACTCACCCTCGCGCTGCTCCTCGCCGTCGCGCGCGAGGTCCCCCGCATGGTCCGCGCCCAGGACCTGTCCACCTGGCGTCCGTTCACCACGAAGGGCCTCGCCGACTCCCACGTCCTCCTCATCGGCTACGGCGGCGTTGGCCGCGCCGTCGCCGAGCGCCTCGATCCGTTCGAGATCACTCTCCACCGGGTCGCCACCCGTGAGCGCGACGACGAGCGCGGCCACATCTACCCCGCCTCCAAGCTGCCGGAACTGCTGCCCCAGGCCGACATCGTGATCGTCACCGTGCCGCTGACGGAGGACACGATCGGTCGGGTGGACGATGCATTTCTGTCCGCCATGCCCGACGGCGCAATCCTGGTGAACGTGGCTCGCGGCAAGGTGGCAGACACGGACGCCCTCGTGCGCCACGCCGACCGCCTCCGCATCGCGCTTGACGTCACTGACCCGGAGCCGCTCCCGGCCGATCACCCGCTTTGGCAGAAGGCGACGCTCATCGCCCCCCATGTCGGCGGCGCGACGGATGCCCTCGCCCCCCGGCTCCACCAGTTGCTGCAGCGGCAAATCGCCCACCTTCTCGCGGGCGAGGAGCCGGAGAATATCGTCCTGCGCGGTTAGCGCTCAAGCGAGGCCCGGCTCAAGTAGCAGGGACGTCGTCTCGGGCCTCTTCGTCCGACGGCGGAGAGCGGCCGAAGGCGGCGGAAACCGCACGGAAGACGGAAACCGGTCCGGCCTGCCCGGGCGGTCAGCGCCGCCGGCGCTTCTCCCGCACCCGCACCGAAATCTCGATCGGCGTGCCCTCGAAGCCGAACGCCTCGCGCAGCCTCCGCTCGATGAAGCGCCGGTAGCCGGCCTCGATAAACCCGGTCGCGAACACCACGAACCTCGGAGGCCGGTTCTGCACCTGCGTGGCGAACAGGATCCGCGGCTGCTTCCCGCCCCGCACCGGGTGCGGGTGGGCCGCCACGAGCTCACCCAGGAACGCATTCAGACGCCCGGTGGAGACCCGGGTGTCCCAGCCTCTCAGCGCGGTCTCCAACGCCCGGACCAGCCGGTTCGTGTGCCAGCCGGTGCTCGCGGAGATATTGATGCGTGGTGCCCACTGCACCTGGACCAGGTCCCGGGCGATCTCACGCTCGATGTAGTAGCGCCGATCGTCGTCGACGAGGTCCCACTTGTTCATTGCGATCACGAGAGCGCGGCCTGCGTCGATGACCTGCTGCACGACGCGCACGTCCTGTTCGGAGAGCACCTGCGAGCCGTCCATCAGAACGACCGCAACCTCCGCCTTGTCGATCGCTGCCTGCGTCCGTAGCGAGGCGTAGAAATCCGCGCCGGACGTCTGGTGGACCCGCCGTCGAATGCCCGCCGTGTCCACGAACACCCACGGGCGGCCCCCAATCTCGACCACCTCGTCCACGGGATCGCGGGTGGTGCCGGGCACCGAGTCGACGACCACGCGGGACTCCCCCGCCAGCTTGTTCAGCAGCGACGACTTGCCCACATTCGGCCGTCCCACCAAGGCCACGCGCCGCGGCCCGCCCTCGGGTGGTGGCGCCGCGACCGCGGACTCCTCGGGCAGGACATCGACGGCAACGTCGAGGAGTTCGCCGATCCCCCGCCCGTGCAATGCCGAGATCGGATACGGCCGGCCCATCCCGAGCGACCACAGCGCCGCAGCGTCCGGCTCCCCCGCCGGCCCGTCCACCTTGTTCGCAGCGAGGACCACCGGCTTCTTCTTCCGGCGCAGCATCCGCACGATCTGCTCGTCCGTGTCCGTGGCGCCCACGGTCCCGTCGACGACGAGGACCACCGCGTCCGCCAGATCCACCGCCACCTCGGCCTGCTCCGCGACGCGCGCGTGGATTCCCGCCACGTCCACTTCCCAGCCGCCCGTGTCCACCAGCGTGAACTCGACGCCCGCCCACTCCGCCGGATACTTCACACGGTCCCGAGTCACGCCGGGGGTGTCCTGCACGACTGCCTCGCGTCGGCCCAGCACGCGGTTCACCAGTGTGGACTTGCCGACGTTCGGCCGCCCCACGATCGCCAGCACCGGAAGTGCCCGGCGGCGACCGATCACCTCGGCGGCAGCGTCGCCGCCCTCCAGCAGGGCCAAGTCCTCGTCGGATAAGTCGAACGCGGTGAGGCCCTCGCGCAGTGCGGTCGCACGGCGGTCGGCTTCGTCGTCGTCGACCGCGGTCGGGTCGAACTCGAAGTCCTCGCCGTACTCGTCGTCCGCGAAATCGTCATCTCTCGCGCCGATCGCGAGATTCTCGTCGACGGCGGAGCCGCTCGTCGCGGAGCCGGCGCCCGGGCGGGGCGCTTCGTCTGAGGGCTTGGCGTGATGGCGGGTCATCCGGCAATTGTCCACCACGCTGGACGACCCAACCAAACAACGTGTGAGTGGCTTCGAGGTGGGCCTCAGAGC
Source organism: Actinomycetaceae bacterium (assembly GCA_035647855.1). Taxonomy (GTDB): domain Bacteria; phylum Actinomycetota; class Actinomycetes; order Actinomycetales; family Actinomycetaceae; genus JAAZBW01. The sequence goes on from DASRMP010000048.1 coordinate 21,775, forward strand.
CCGGAACTCCCGGAACTACCGGTCAGTCCTCGGTCTTGAACCGATCCTGCTCGTCGCGTATGCCCTCGTCGCCCGGAAGTTCCACGCCGGTCAACTCCACGGCCCTCGCCACGTGCGCTTCCAACCCGGCCTCGATGATCTCCATCGCACGTGCCGTTCCCTCGCGTCCACGAGGCAGCTCCTCCGGCCGCAGGATCGGCTCGCCGAGAACCACGTAGAGCTTGGCGCGGAACCTCGGGATGTAGCCGACCGAGCGGCCGCGCGGCCGTGTTCCGAGGACCGCGACCGGAACCACCGGCGCGCCCGAGCGCTGCGCCAGCCATGCCACGCCGGCCTTGATGCCCTCACCCGTGCCCGATCCGCGGTGCCCCTCCGGGAACATCACCACCACGCGTCCCTCCTTCAGGAGGTCGAGCGCTATCTGAAGCCCGCCGCGGCCGTTCTTCCGATCGACCGGGAACTGCCCCGACGCCCGCAGGAACCAACCGCCACGCGACTGCATCATGCCCTTCTTGGTCATGGTGTAGACCTCGCGGGGCATGGCCGCGTGCACCAGCGGCCCGTCGGCGACGCCGGTGTGGTTCGAGGCAACAATCGCCGGACCCGTTCTCGGCAGGTTCTCCTTGCCGATGATCTCCGTGTTCCAGAGCCCGTGCGCCACCAGCCGGCCCACCGGACCCGTCCACCAGCCGTGCCCCCGCACCACGTGTTCCGAGGTGAACGGCTCGTCCTTCTTCCACTTCATGCGTCCTCCTTCGGGTGCCGGCCCGTGATCTCCGCAATGATCTGGCACGCCGCCGCGAACGTCTCATCAGCAGCCATGGCGGAATTGTCCAGGGTCGCGACCCCGTTCGAGGCGCGCATGAACTCGGAGACGGTCGAGTCCTGGGCGTCGCGTCGCAGCACCTCGTCGCGGGTGGCGGCGATGGCGGCGGGATCGATCACGCCGTGCCGTTCTCGCGCCCTCCGCGCGAGGCGCTCGGCCGGGTCCGCGATCAGCAGGATCCGGACGTCCGCGTCGGGCGCGATCACTGTGGTGATGTCGCGGCCCTCTGCCACGATTCCGCGCCCGCCGGAGCGACCCCCCGTCCGCTCCTCCGCAATCAGGCCGCGCTGGAAACCCGCGAGCCATGCCCGGACCCCGAGGTTCACCGCCACATGCGACACGACGGCGGAGATTTCGCCCGTGTGCAGCAGATCCGTCACGTCGTCGCCCTCCAGGAGAACCCGCGGATCGGCCGGGTCCATCTCCATCACGAGCGGGCAGTCCTGCGTCGCCACGACGACTGCGTCCTGGTCCGTCAGCTCGACTCCGAGCCGCAAACACCACAGCGTCACCGCGCGGAACGTCGAGCCCGTGTCGAGGTATGCGAGGCCGTAGGCGCCGGCAAGCCGGCGGGAGAGGGTGGACTTACCAGACCCTGACGGCCCGTCGATCGCGATCACCAGGGGGTTCCCGCTCACAGTTCCATCACCTGCCACTCCTGCGCCTCGAGATGCTCGATCAGTCCGGCTGCGCGCGCCGGCACGACCAGCAGAGTCGCCACGCCTTGCTTTGCCCCCGCCGAGTGCTCGATTCGGAAGTCCTCGATGTTGACGCCCGCGTCACCGACATCGCCGAACAGTCGCCCGAGCTGGCCCGGCCTGTCCGGGATGAGGACCGTGACCTCTGCGTACCGTCGCGCCGCGCCGCCGTGCTTGCCGGGAATCCGGGAGACGCCGTCGCGCCCGCGTTCGATCACCCCGGCGAACGTGCCCATCACGCCCTCCGCCTCGACGCCCCGATCGGCCGCCAGCCGCAGTGCCTCCACCACGGCGTCCAACTGGTCGCGCGCCGCCTCCGCGTGCGGAAGCACGGCCGCAGCGTTGGCGCTGAGGATCGCCGACCACATCATCGGGTCTGAGGCCGCGATCCGAGTCGTGTCGCGCAGGCCCTGGCCGGCAAGCCCGAGCGCCTCGGCGCGCACCGATCCGAGACCTGCCGCGGTGAGCGAGGACATGAGCTGCGGAAGGTGCGAGACGGCGGCGACGGCGTCGTCGTGCTCGGCGGCGGCCATCTCCAGCGGCAGCGCCCCGACCGCCGTTGCGACCGCCCGAACAGTTCCGACGGCGCCGCTCACCATGCCGTCGTGCGGGCAGATGACCCAGGTGCGGCCGTGGAACAGATCCGCATCGGCGGCAGCGGCACCGGAACGCTCCCGGCCCGCCATGGGATGCGATCCGATGTAGCGCGCGCCGTCGTCGCCCGCGGCGCCGAGAACGTCGCTCTCGATCGGCCCCTTCACGGAGGCCACGTCGGTGACGAGCGCGCCCGGGTACGTCTCGAACGCGGCGATGACGGTCGGCACCACGACGTCGGGCGGCGTCGCCACAACGACCAACTCCGGACTGTCCGTTCGGTCGGTCATCACCGAACCGGCGCCGAGGTCGCGCGCGAGATGCAGCGCCGCCGGAGAGGTGTCCGAGAGCCACACCTCGACCTCGTGCTCGCGCAGCGCGAGCCCGAGCGAGGCGCCGAGAAGACCAGACCCGATGATCAGAACCCGAGCGGGCAGCACTCCGAGTGGAGCCATCAGAGGTTGACCGCGTCCATTAGCGAGCGCAGTTCCGCGCCCGAGATGATGCGGGAGCGACCGGGACGGAGATCACCGAGCCTGATCGGGCCGACCTGCGTGCGGACAAGTTGCTCCACGGGATGGCCCACGGCGTCGAACATGCGGCGGACGATGCGGTTCCGGCCGTCGTGGATGGTGATCTCGACGATGGACGCGTACGGGCCGACCTCCTTGATGGTGACGGAGTCGGCGGTGGCGAGGCCGTCGTCGAGTTCGACGCCGGCCTTCAGCTCCCGCACCAGGCCGCGCTGCGCGCGCCCGGTGACCCGCGCCATGTACGTCTTGGACACCTCGTAGGACGGGTGCGCGAGGCGGTGCGCGAGTTCGCCGTCGTTCGTCATGATCATGAGGCCCTCGGTCTCGACGTCGAGGCGCCCGACGTGGAACAGCCGCGTCTTGTAGCGGCGTGTGAAGTCAGCGAGCGTGATCTTGTCCTCGGGGTCGGCCATGGTGGACTCGGCGCCGGCGGGCTTGTGGAGGGCGATCGTCAGGTGGTTCTCGTCGAGGATCACGCGGGAGCCGTCCACACGGATCTCGTCAGTGTCCGGGTTCACCCGCGTGCCGAGTTGCACCACGAGCGCTCCGTTCACCTCGACGCGCCCGTCGACGATCATCTGCTCGCACGTGCGCCGCGAGCCGAGGCCGGCGCGCGCGAGGACCTTCTGCAGGCGTTCCCCTTCGGAGTGGCCGGTAGTCATCGCAATTCTCCTTCGACGCCGTCGAGTTGTTCGAGATCGGGCAGGTATGGCGCGAGCGGGGGCAGGTCTTCGAGCGAGGCGAGGCCGAGCCGCTCCAGGAACTCAAGTGTGGTGCCGTAGAGCACCGCGCCCGACCGCTCGTCGGTGCCGACCTCCTCGATCAGCCTCCGGGTGTGCAGTGTACGCACCACGGAGTCCACGTTCACTCCCCGGATGGCGGATATCCCGCCGCGCGAGACGGGCTGCCGGTAGGCGACGATCGCGAGCGTCTCGAGGGCGGCCTGCGTCAGCCGGGCCGTCTGCCCGGAAATGATGAAACGTCCGACGGCGTCCGCGTGTTCCGGCCGGGAGTAGATCCGCCACCCGCCTGCCAGTTCGCGGAGTTCGAATCCGCGGGCGCGCGAACCGTGCTCGCCTCGGTAGTCGGCGGCGAGGTCCTCGAGCAGTTCCAGCACCTGACCCGTGGGGAGGCCGAGCGACTCGGCGAGGTTCGCCGCGGGAACCGGCTCGTCGATCACCATGAGGATCGCCTCGATGGCGGCGAGTTGGCGCTCGGGCAGCGCGTCGTCGGGGACGGGATCGTAGGCATCGGATGCGCCTGATTGCGGCTCAGGGAAGAGCGCGTCGGCTGCGGGCTCGGTGGCCTCGCTCATGCGCCCTCCTCGTATGGCTCGGTGCTGGTCGCGACGACGGCGCCGGGCTCGTCGAAGTCGTGTCCGACCGTGAACTCGCGCTCTCCGCCGCTCCAGCGTACCGACAGTTCACCGAGTGCCTCCGCCTGCTCGAACCCGACGGCGCCCGAACGGAACAGCTCCAGCAAAACAAGGAACCGCGCCACGACGACGGCGGTCGAGTCCGCGTCCGCGACCAGTGCGCGGAACGTCATCGTCCCGGCGCGCCGCAACCGCGCCATCACGATGGCACCCTCCGCGTGCACGGAGACCTTCTGGCCGTGCAGATGATCGAGGTCGACTTCCGGAGGTTCCGGCTTCGGGGCCAGCGCTCTTGCAGCGAGCTGGGCGAGTCCCTCGGGGCCGATCTTGATGACGAGTTCGGGCAGCAGTGCGGCGTACTGTGGTTCGAGTGGGACGACCCGCGGCTTCCACCGCGTCTCCACCGCGAAACGTGCCTCCAACTCGCTCGCGAACTCCTTGAAGGCCTTGTAGGCGAGAAGCCGGGCGAAGAGAAGGTCGCGCGCTTCCAGGAGTTCGAGATCCTCTTCTCCGGCAGCTTCGCTGCGCGGTAGCAGCCGCGCGGCCTTCAGATCGAGCAGTGTGGCAGCGACCACCAGGAACTCACTCGCTTTGCTGAGGTCCCAGTCCTCCGAGATGTAGGAGATGAACTCGTCGGTGACTGTTGCGAGCGAGACCTCGGTGATGTCCAGCCGGCGCCGCGAGATCAGGGAGAGCAGAAGATCGAACGGGCCCTCGAACACATCGAGGCTGACATGAAAGCCGCGCCCCTCGGCCTCCGTCACCGGCTCAGGCGGCTGCGCCACGGAAGACGAGTTCGCGCGCGAGGCGCCGGTAGGCGTGCGCGCCCGAATGCGTGGGCGCGAACACGGTGATGGGCTCGGCGGCCACGGTCGCGTCCGGGAACTTGACGGTGCGGGCGATCTTGGTATCGAGGAGCTGATCGCCGAAGGCCTGCTGGACGCTGTCGATGACCTCGCGGGAGTGCAGGGTCCGGAAGTCCACCATTGTGGCGACGATCCCGTCGATCCGGAGCTTGGGATTGAGGCGGTCCTGGACTTTCTCGATCGTCTCGATGAGCAGCGCCACGCCGCGGAGCGCGAAGAACTCGGCCTCGAGCGGGATGATCACGCCGTGGGCCGCGGTGAGCGCGTTGACGGCGAGCAGTCCGAGCGACGGCTGGCAGTCGATGATGATGACGTCATAGTCGTCCATGACCGGGCGCAGCACGCGCATGAGCGCCTGCTCGCGGGCGACCTCCCCGACGAGCTGCACCTCCGCGGCCGAGAGGTCGATGTTCGCGGGAACGATGTCAAGGCCGCCGACTTTGGTGTGCTGGACTACTTCCCGGATGTCCGACCTGGGCGTCATCAGGAGTGTGTAGATGGTCTCGTCAAGCTCGTTCGCGTTGATGCCCAGGCCGGCGGAGGCGGCGCCCTGCGGATCGAAATCGACGATGAGGACCTTGCGTCCGTACTCGGCGAGAGCCGCTCCGGCGTTGATGGCCGTGGTCGTCTTGCCCACGCCGCCCTTCTGGTTGCACATGGCGATCACGCGCGCCGGGCCGTGCGCACTTAGCGGCGGGGGTATCGGGAAGTCCTCGCCGGGCACGATCTCGGTGAACAACTCGCCCTGGTCCTGAGTCACGCGTCCAGCCTAGTCGAGCGCTCGCGCGGTGGAAGGGAGGCGGGGCCGCTCCCCCGACTGATGGGCTTGCAGGTAACCTCCGCCGCGCGGGTGATGGCCGGTCTTCTCGTGGGCGCGGCGGCCCCGAGCGGCGGGTTGTGCCTCCGCTTGCGGCGTGAGGGCGCGCGTTCGTCACATCGGGGCGCACGTTCGTCACGATGGCGCAGTGACGTCACTGCGCCATCGTGACGAACGTGCGCCCTGATCACTTTGCATGTGACGATCGTGCGCCATCTCGCGCCGCGGCGGCGGGAAAGGCAGGAAGCAGAGATGCGGGGCGTGCGCCACCAGAGCTCGGCCGGTCACATGTGAGGGCTCTGCGGAATGCGGTCGGCGCTCCGCCCTCACCGGCGGCGGGGACGGCGGTACATCTGCACCGCCGCACCGATAGAGTAGCCGAGCCGGCGGTAGAGCTGGATCGCCGCTTGGTTGTCGGTCCAGACGCCGTAGTGCACGTACCCGTGGTGCGTGATGCCCCACCGGGTCATCACCGCCATCATCGCCCGGCCTATACCGCGGCGCCGGGCGTCCGGACGGGTGCCGAAACTGGCGAGATGGAGGCCCTGCCGGCCGGCCTCGGGCACCTTCATCGCGCAGACGGAGAGCAGGGTTCCGGACTCGTCGCGGTACCCCCACCATCTGAACCGTTCGTCATCCGGGGAGGTGGTGGCGATGGGGTTGGCGTTCTTCAGCAGTTCGGCGATCTCGCCGCGGTCCTCGTCACCGAGGATCCGGCACCTCTCTTCGCCTTCCTGGTAAGGCGGCGGCGTGTAGCACGACATCCACTCCCAGGCCCCGATTTCGGCGACGCCCAGCGTTCTCTCGACGTGACCTGGGTAGGCCTCTTCGATCCCGTGGGGCAGAAGCGCGAATTCAAGCTTGCCGAGCCGGCCCGCATTCCGTTCGAGCAACGCCACGACCTGTCCGATATCGCCCCGGCCCACAACTGAGAGCCGTTCTCCGAACTCCGCTCGGAGGATGATCGCAGAGGCCCGGCGCACGAGCATCGTGACTTGCCGGTGCGCGAAGTTCGCCGCCAGAAAGGGGTCCAGCCGGAAGTAGCCGGGAACGGTCAGGGAAATCTCGTAAGGGTCGGTGAGAACGAGGTCGCGAGGCACTTCTACTTCCCCGTCGCTCCTGCGTCTGAGTGCACAACGGTCCCCTCAACTGGCTTCGACCCCCGCACCGGCGCAGGCCGGAAGTCCACGCCGGCCTCCTTGCGCTGCTGCGGCGAGATCCCCGCCGGCGCGCCGGTCAGCGGGTCGAACCCACCGCCGGACTTCGGGAACGCGATGACGTCCCGGATCGATTCCGCGTCCGTCAGCAGTGCGACGATCCGGTCCCAGCCCAGGGCGATGCCGCCGTGCGGCGGGGCGCCGAACTTGAAGGCGTCGAGCAGGAAGCCGAACTTCTCCTGCGCCTCCTCCGCGCCGATGCCCATAACCTCAAAGACACGCTGCTGGACCTCACGGTCATGGATACGGATCGAGCCGCCGCCGATCTCGTTGCCGTTGCAGACGATGTCGTACGCGTACGCCAGGGCCTCGCCCGGGTTGTCCTCGAAGTTTCCGATCCACTCGGGGCTCGGCGCAGTGAAGGCGTGGTGCACCGCAGTCCACGAGCCCCCACCCACGGTCACGTCGCCCTCTGCCTTCGCCTCGGACGCCGGCTTGAAGAGCGGAGCATCAACCACCCAGACAAAAGACCACGCGCTCTCGTCGATGAGCCCGATCCGGTGCCCGATCTCGAGGCGCGCGGCCCCGAGCAGCGCACGGGCGTCCGACTGCTTCCCGGCCGCGAAGAAGATCGCGTCCCCGGGCTGCGCGCCAACGGCGGCAGCGAGTCCCGCCTTCTCGGTCTCGGAGATGTTCTTGGCCACCGGGCCACCCAGCTCGCCGTCGTCGGCGATCGTGACGTAGGCAAGGCCCCGCGCGCCCCGCTGCCGGGCCCAGTCCTGCCAGGCGTCGAAGGTCCGGCGTGACTGCGAGCCACCTCCGGGCATCACCACGGCGCCCACGTGGGGCGCCTGGAACACCCGGAAGGGCGTGTCCGCGAAGAACTCGGTGAGGTTGACGAGCTCAAGGCCGAACCGCAGGTCCGGCTTGTCGGTGCCGAACCGCTCCATCGCCTCCGCGTAGGTCATCCGTTGGATCGGGGTCGGGATCTCGTAGCCGATCAGCTTCCAGATCTCGGCCAGCACCTCCTCCGTGATCGCAATCACGTCGTCCTGGTCCACGAAACTCATCTCCACGTCGAGCTGCGTGAACTCCGGCTGACGGTCCGCGCGGAAGTCCTCGTCGCGGTAGCAGCGGGCGATCTGGTAGTAGCGCTCCATGCCCGCCACCATGAGGAGTTGCTTGAACAGCTGCGGGGACTGCGGAAGCGCGTACCAGTTCCCGGGCGAGAGCCTCGCGGGGACGATGAAGTCGCGCGCACCCTCGGGGGTGGATCGGGTCAGGGTCGGGGTCTCGATCTCCACGAAGTCGTGGGCGTCGAGGACGCGGCGCGCCGCCTGGTTCACCTTGGCGCGCAGCCGGAGCCGATGAGCCTGCACCGGCCGGCGAATATCGAGGTAGCGGTACTTCAGGCGCGCTTCCTCACCGGTCTTCTCCTCCGAGTGCTCGGAGACCTGGAACGGGAGCGCGGCGGAGGTGTTGAGCACCGTGACTGTCTCCGCAACGACCTCGATCTCGCCCGTCGGGAGGTTCGGGTTCGCGTTGCCCTCGGGCCGCTCCCGGACAAAGCCCGTCACCTGCAGCACGAACTCGCTGCGCAACTCGTGCGCGACCTCCTCGCGGATCACCACCTGTGCAACGCCGGAGCGATCCCGCAGATCGATGAAGGCGACTCCCCCGTGGTCTCGGCGCCGATCCACCCATCCCGCCAGCGTGACGGTGGAGCCGATGTCAGACGGACGCAGGGTTCCTGCCAGGTGTGTGCGCAGCACTTCTCGCCTTTCGCTTCGAGTCACCCACGCGAGACGGGCGCGGGCAGACTTGATATTAGCCGCCAACCGTCAGGACAATCACAAGCGTGTCTACGCCTGCCCCCACCTCCCGTGAACTGGACAGGCCTCTCCTCATCGGTGCTGTGGTGCTCATCACGGTCGGCGCGTTCGAGAACCTCGCTGTCACGACCATCCTCCCGGTGATCGCCCGCGACCTCGACGGCTTCGCCATCTACGCACTCGCCGCCGGCCTGCCGCTCGCCCTCCAGGTGGTCGCGAGCGCCGTCGGCGGCCTCCTAATCGATGCCATCTCGTTCCAGCGCCCCCTCCTGGCCGGCGCCCTGACCTCGGCCGCGGGCCTCCTCATCGCCGGATTCGCGCCTGAGATGTGGCTCCTCGCGCTCGGCCGTGGCATCGCGGGCTTCGGTTTCGGAACCGTCGCGGTCTCGCTGTACGCCGCCGTCGGCCTCGTGATCGCGCCCCCACGGCGGCCCACCTTCTTCGCGGCATTCTCGGCGGCATGGGTGGTCCCCGGCATGGTGGGACCCGCTCTCGCCGGCGTACTCGCAGACGCCGGCCTGTGGCGCGCCGTGCTCCTCGGCGTCCTGCCATTCTCGGTGATTGCGCTGATCCTGCTGCGCCCCATCCTCAAATCGCCCCCCACCGTCGCCGCGGATACGGCCCCGATCCGGACCCGCGCCCGCGGCGTGGTTCCTGCCGCGCTCGGACTCGCGATCGCCCTCGCCGCCCTGCAGACGGCCGGTGCCGGTGGGAGGGCGAGCATCGGCGCGGCGGTGGTAGCGTTCCTCGCCGTCCTCGTCATCCTTCCGCTTCTGCTGCCACGCGGAACCTTCCGCCTTCGGCTCGGAGTGCCCTCCGCCGTCGCCGCCCGGTTGTTCCTCAACGGTGGGGTCGTCGGCATGGAGACGTACCTGGCGCTCTTCCTTCAGGAGGGGCGCGGCTGGAGCCCCTCCGCCGCGGGTCTCGTGCTCACGGCAGGCTCGATCTCGTGGGCAACCGGCGCGGCCGTCCAGAGCCGTCTCACCGGGGAGCGCCGGCGCTACCGTTGGGCGGTCGCCGGATCCACGTTCGTGGCAGCCGGCGTCGCGCTCACCGCCTTGGTGGTTCTCCCGCCCGTCCCCACGGCGCTCGCCCCCTTCGCCTGGCTGATCGCCGGATTCGGCATGGGCGTCACTTTCTCGAGCCTCTCGGTGTTCAGCCTGGACAACACCCCCGCACCGAAGCAGGGCGAGATCTCCGCCGCACTCCAGATCGCCGACGGCTCCGGTGCCGCCCTGTCCATCGCGATCGGTGGCGTCATGATCACCCTCCTTGGCCGCACCGACGCCGGGTTCGCGGGCACGTTCCTCGCGCTTCTCGTGGTCGCCCTCCTCGCCGTCATCGCCACGTCCCGTGTGCGAAACGTCACCGGGACCGTTTCCGCCGCCGACGACGCCACCGCCTAGGCTGGAAACGCTCGCCGGCACTCCGGCGTTTTCCGCGCGATCCCCGCGCGAATCCCTCAGCAAAGGCTTCACTCGTGACTGACTTCCAGTCCTTCCTCCTGCCCGATCCACTCGCACGCGCCGCCGGCGATCTCGGCTTCCACGTGCCGACCGATATCCAGCGCTCGGCCATCCCTGCCCTCCTCGACGGCCGCGACGTCGTCGGCATCGCGCAGACGGGCACGGGGAAGACCGCCGCATTCGGCTTGCCGCTTCTCTCCCACGTCGACCCCGACAAAGCCTTTGTCCAGGCCCTCGTCCTGACGCCCACGCGGGAACTGGCGATCCAGGTCGCCGACCACATCTCGTCCTACGCGCGCCACATTCCCACCGAGATCGTGCCCGTCTACGGCGGTTCCTCGTATGTCCCCCAACTGCGGGCGCTGAAGCACGGCGCCCAGGTCGTCGTGGGGACTCCGGGCCGCGTCATGGACCTGATGGAACGCGGCGCCCTCGATCTGAGCGGCGTGAGGGTCTTCGTGCTCGACGAGGCCGACGAGATGCTCACGATGGGCTTCGCCGAGGATGTCGACAAGATCGCCGAATCGGTCCCACGAGAGCGCGTCACCGCGCTCTTCTCGGCCACGATGCCGCCCGCGATCGAGCGCGTTGCGAAAGCGCATCTCACCGAGCCCCTCCGCATCGAGGTGACTCCGGCCGCCTCCACTGTCGAGAACATCGAACAGACCTACGCGGTGGTGCCCTTCCGGTTCAAGGAGGAGGCGCTCATCCGCGTGCTCGCCACCTGGCGCGAGGATGCCGCGATCGTGTTCGTGCGCACCCGCTCCACTGCGGAAGAGGTGGGCGCGGCGCTTGCCTCCGCGGGAGTTCGCGCCGCCACGATCTCCGGCGACGTGCCCCAGTCCGAACGAGAGCGGATCGTCGAGAGGCTGCGCCGCGGCTCGCTCGATGTCCTCGTCGCCACCGATGTGGCCGCCCGCGGCCTCGACGTCGAGCGCGTGGGCCTCGTCATCAACTTTGACGTACCGCGCGAACCCGAGGCCTACGTCCACCGGATCGGCCGCACGGGCCGCGCGGGCCGCTCCGGCAGGGCGCTCACCTTCTTCACGCCGAAGGAGTTCGACCGCCTCCGCCGTATCGAGCGGACCACGGGAAGCGAGATCACCGAGGTCAAGGTTCCCACTCCCGACGACGTCGCCGACCACCGTATCGGCCTCGCCCTCCGCGGGCTCCCTTCGGGCGATCTCGACCGCTACCTCCGCGCCGTCGAGGAGTCCGGGATGGATCCGCTGCACGTCGCGGCCGCGCTGCTCGCCAAGGTGACTGACCTGCCGCCGACGGGTCCGACCACGAGCGGCCGGCTCCGCCGGGAGGAGTCCGTGGACGAGGATGGCAGCTTCCTTCACGCCCACTTCGACGGGCAGGGCCGGGGAAGCGACGCCCGGCCACGCTCGGCCCGGTCCTCGCGGCCGCGGCGCGACGGCGAGCCCGATTCCAGGCAGTACCGCGCCGAGGGCAAGGGTTCCCGCGGCGGACGTCAGTCCCGCGGCGAGGGCACGTACAGGCACCGGTACCGGGTCGAGGTCGGTCACCGTGACGGCGTCAGGCCTGGCGCCATCGTCGGTGCGCTCACTGGTGACGGCCGGATCGATGGTTCCGATATCGGCCGGATCGACATCCTTCCCTCGTTCTCACTCGTCGATCTCGCGATCGAGCCGAGCGACGATCAGATGCGGCGTCTCCAGAAGACCCGGGTCGCCGGCCGGGCGCTGCGCATGGCCCCGGACCAGGGACCCGGCTCCGGGCGCGTGCGTCACGAGCGGAGGGCCAGCTCCAGGGAGTCCCGGAACAGGCGGTAATCCTCCAGTTCCGTCTCGAGCGGCTCGATCAGCAGCTCATCCACTGTCTCCGTGACCGTGTCCGTGAGGCTGCGCCCGATCCGCCGCGCGGCCGCCCGTGCGGCCGCCCTTGCCATGAGCATCCCGGTGATCGCCAGCAGAATGCCGAGGACCAGCCCACCCACGAGCATGACGGTGGGCAGCGGGAAGTCGTAGACCATCGGAGTCTCGGGCTGCGGCAGCTGCATGTAAGCGAGGACCGCGAGGCCTCCGAGCCACAGCGCACCCGCGAGAGCGGCCAGGAACGAGATGATCTGCAGGGCGCCGAAGAAACGCCACCACAAGGGCCGGCGGGACTGTTCGAAGTCGATATCGGCGATGTTCGTGTCGAGTCCGTCGATCGCCACGGGGATCCTGGACTGGGAGTCCTGGATGGCCCTCGCCCGCCATCTGTCCGGCAATTCCCGCGTGGCGGTTCCCACGAGGTCGTGGGCCGCCGAGCGGACGGCCGCCTCCTGAACGAGGGTCGGCCCCGGTAGCGACGTTCGCCCGATTCCCGCGGCGACGGCGGTGCGGTCGAGGTGGAGGCGGCGCATCGGATTCGGCCGCAACTTGGACAGCCATCGCACCGGCACCCAGCCCACATGGGACCGCGCCCGCCGCAGGTAGGAGGCGCGGACGGCGTCGACGATCGCCGGCACGCCCGCAGCCGCGGCGGCGGAAGTCCTGAGCCGGTCTCGCGTATCGGGGTCGACCTCCGCCGGGACGTCCGGCGCGCCCTCGGCGGCCTCGCGCAGGTCCTCGGCCGCACGCGTGATGTCCCCGCGCGCCCGGTCCAGCCGCGCGCGTTTGGAGCGGGCGACCGCGTCGATCTCGGCGCGCAGCGCTTTCACACCCTCGCCAGTCTTCGCGCTCGTGGCGAGCACCTGCATGCGGCCCAGGCCGTCCCGCTTGAGGAGGCTCCGCAGATCCTTGATCACCTGGGCCCTGCCGGCGCCGTCGAGTCTGTCGACCTGGTTCAGCACGATCATGGTGACATCGGCATTGGCGGCCAGCGGCCGCAGGTACTCCTGGTGCACGACGGCGTCCGCATACTTCTGTGGGTCGAGCACCCAGATGAGAACATCCACCACGTCCGCCATGCGGGCCGCGATCCTGCGGTGGGAGAACTCGGTCGAATCGATGTCAGGGAGGTCAACGAGGATGAGCCCACTCTCGTCCTCGGGCCGTTCGACCCGGTCGGGGATCTCCAGCCAGTCGAGCAGTTCGGCGGCACCCCCTCCCCAGCTCGCGGCGAGCGGCCGGCGGGTGGTCGGGCGCGTGGGCGCGGCGTGGGCGATCTCCTCCCCGAGGATCGCGTTGAAGAGCGAGGACTTGCCGGAGCCGGTGGCGCCGAGCAGTGCGACGACGGTGCGGTCGGGCGCGATACCTGCGCGGGACTCGAGGCGTTCGATCGCGGCCTCCGCCTGGAGGAGCGCGGTCGGTTCGATCCGTCCTTCGGCGAGGTCCACGGCCCGGGAAAGCGCGGCCTGGCGCTCTTCGAGTTTGGTGGCGGTTCTCATGCAGGCACTCCCGGTTCTGCGCGGCGAATCTCGTCGACCGCGCTCCGCAGCCGTTCCGCTGCCTCCACCTCGACGTCGAGGCTGTCGATCGCGGCGTAGAAGGGTCCGAGGTACCACGCGAGGACAGCCTGTGCACGATCGTTGAGCCGCTCACGCGCCGTGGTCGCCATGCGCCGGACCGCATCCTCACCGAAAACGGCGACCAAGAGCGCCTGACTGGCTGCGGCCGTGCCTCCGGCGGTGGCGACCTCGGCTCCGGTGAGGCCGCCCGTCGAGGCGAAGATGCCGATAATTAGCGTCAGCCCGAGAGCGTTGACGCCGGTCGAGAGAGCGCGCGCCTTCGTGCGGCGATCGGCGCCCTCGTTCCGGACAAGTGTGAGGACATCCCGCTGCCAGCCAACCACTTGTCCGGAAATCTCCGCGCGCAGTGTCTCGTCATCGGGAAGTCCCGCCAGGGCACTCCCGAGCAGCGCGGATCCACCGCCACCCTCGAAACGCCACGCGTGATCGATGTCGTTGACGGCCTGCCGGGCCTCGGCGTGCAGCAGAAGGAGCAGCGAATCCTCGACCGCAGCCTCCACCTGCTCTGTCTGCCGTGGCCGGCCGCGCACGAAGTCGGCCACCATGTCCCGCAACCGGCCAATGCCCTCCTGCAATTTCGAGAACCACTCCGCCGTTCCGACGAACTCCTGCCATCGTGCAAGCACCTCGCCCCGCAGCAGGCTGCCATCGCCCGCAGCCTTCTCGACACGCCGAAGCGCCTCGCCTCGGGCCCGGTTGACCTCCGACTCGAGGTGATTCACGGCGCGCGCCTGGTCCGCTGCCGCGTCCGCGACGCCGTCCACACGGTCCATCGCCGAACTGACGGCACCCGCGAGAGTCCGGCGGATCACGGCGGACCGCGCGTTGGCGTCAGTTGCGAGGCCGCCCAGCCACTCCCGGATTGGGCCCACATACTCGCCGGGGATGAGGCCGCCGGGCAGTGGGATTTCAGGAATCGTGAACAGCGGCGCGGTATCGAGCCCCGCCTGTTCGAGGCGGCTGACCAGGTCCTTCTCCACGTCCGCCATGTCGTCCTCCGGAACGCGGTTGAGCACCACCCCCACCACGATGTCGCGAGTCGCCGCCTCGCGCAGCAACTCCCACGGCACCGCGTCCGCGTAGCGGGCTGCCGTGGTCACGAACAGCCAGAGGTCCGCCGCTGCGAGCAGTTGGTTGGCGGTCGCCCGGTTCTCATCGACCACGGAGTCGATATCGGGGGCGTCGAGAAGGGCGAGGCCACGCATCAGTCGGCTCGTCGCTCGGATCTCCAGTTCCTGTTGCGAACTCCCGATCGCGGGGGTCGGTGCGGCGTCCGGCGAGATTCGCACGCGCGGGAAGCCGGGAAGGATGCGCGCCCCTGTGAACCAGTCCTCGTCGTCGGGATGATGCACGAGCAGCGGCCGCCGCGTGGTCGGCCGGATCGCCGACGACGCCGCCACCCGGATCCCCAGCAGCGAGTTCACCACGGTCGACTTGCCGGCGCCGGTCGAGCCGCCGACGACGGCAAGCAGCGGCGCATCCAGGGACTCGTACCGCGGCAGGATGTAATCGTCCAACTGGCGGACGAGGCCGTCGCGTTCCGAGGCCGCGATCGTGGCGCCCTCGACCCGGAGCGGCAGCCGCAGCGATGCGAGAAGGTCCCGCAATTCGGTGAGTGCCAGGTGCACCCGCGGCGCCGGTGTGCTCACGGCGTCACCACACGCGGCCAGAGGTCCACGGCAGGCGGCTCCCACTCCGTGGCGTCTGCGGCGAGTTGCTCACCCGAGCGGATGTCCTTCACTTCGCCCGAGTCCGGGAACCACACGAACGGGATACCCCGGCGGTCCGCGTAGCGGATCTGCCTTCCGAACTTGGCTGCCGTCGGTGAGACCTCGGCCGGGATGCCGCGTGCGCGGAGTTCCCGCGCGACGTCGTCGGACTCGTGACGGACGCCCTCATCCGTGACGGCGACGAGGACCGCAGTGGGCACGGGACGCGTCGCCGTCGCCGATCCCTCGCCGAGGATGCGCGAGACGATGCGGGAGATTCCGAGCGAGAGCCCCACACCGGGAAAGGTGCGTTTGCCGTCCGAGACGAGGGAGTCGTAGCGCCCTCCGGCGCAGATCGCGCCGAAGGACTCATGGCCCACGATGGTGGCCTCGTAGACGGTGCCGGTGTAGTAGTCGAGCCCGCGGGCGATCGAGAGGTCCGCCCGGACACCGCCAGGGATTGTACGTGCCGCGGCGTCCAGCAGCAGGGCGAGTTCCTCGAGGCCTTCGTCGAGAAGTTCGGAGCGAGCGCCCCTCTCGCGGACCGCCCTGACGACCTCGGCAGCTTCCGTGCCGCGGATACTGGCGAGGGATAGTGCGGCCTCGGCCTGTGTCTCGGTCGCGCCAACGGTCTGCTGCAACTCCGCCACCACGCCTGCGTGGCCGATCTTCGCCAGCTTGTCGACAGCGCGTAGCGTGCCGTCCAGGTCCTCGATACCGATGGCCTCGTAGAAGCCCTGAGAGATCTTGCGGTTGTTGACGCCGATGACCACCTCGCCAACCGGGATGCCGGCGAGGGCCTCGGCCATGACGATCGCCACCTCGACCTCGAACACGAACGGCAGCGTGTCCTGGCCGATGACGTCGATGTCGGCCTGCCTGAACTCCCGGAACCTGCCGGCCTGGGGACGTTCGCCGCGCCACACCTTCTGGATCTGGTAGCGCTTGAACGGGAAGACGAGGTCGTTCGCGTTGTCGAGGACGTAGCGGGCGAGCGGGACCGTCAGGTCGAAGTGGAGACCGAGTTCGGCCTCGGCGGCCTCGTCCATCTCCTGGAGACGGCGGAGCACGTAGACCTCCTTGGAGGTCTCGCCCTTTCGCAGCAGGTCCTCGAGCGGCTCCACAGCGCGCGTCTCGATACCCGCGAAGCCGTGGAGTTCGAACGTGCGCCGTACGTGCCTGAGTATGTCCTGTTCGACGATGTACCCGGAAGGGGTCCACTCGGGGAATCCGGACAACCTCGTGCGCGCCATGTGTTCGATCCTTCCAGAGTCACGCCTCGCTTCACGCGAGGAACGGGTTGTGAGTCAGTTCGCGCCGCATCGTGGTCGCGGGACCGTGGCCCGGGAACAGCATGCCGGCCGGATCGATGACCTGCTTCAGCGTGCGCAGCGTCTGGACCATGACCGCGCCGTCGCCGCCCGGGAGATCGGTGCGGCCGATCGAGTCCCGGAAGATGACGTCACCCGTCAGGACGAGGAGACGTTCGCCGCCGGATGCTCCGGCCTCTGCGACGATATCCTGCGGCCACTCCCCCGCCATGAAGTAAAGCGTGGAGCCTTCCGTGTGCCCCGGAGCGGCGAGGGCGCGCACCGATACGCCCGGGACGAGTTCGGCGCCGCCGCCGGTGAAGAATTCGGCCGGAAGCGGCTGGACATTTGCAGGCTGCCGGTACGGAGTGGGAACGACGGACGCGAGAACGGGAGCGAGCGCCGAGAGGGTTTCCAGCGGGTTCTCGAGCCGGTACGCGTCCGGGGCAGGAACATACACGGGGGTGTCCCCGGCGACGGCGGCCGCGTCCCACACGTGGTCCGGGTGGCCGTGCGTGAGGAGTACCGCGTCAAGGTGCAGGTCATGGTCGTGCAGGATCGCCGCCACGGGCGCTGCCGTCCCCGCTCCGGGATCGACGACGACGGCGCGACGCCGATTGGCGTCCGCCAGCACGTAGCAGTTCTCCGCGAAGACATCGGTGACGTAGCGCTCGAAAATCACCCGAGTAGTCTACGTGGGCTCCCCTGCTTCTCCGTCCGAACGATCGTTACTGTGGCATAGACTGAACCCGCCGCGGACACATGGCTCCGCTGCGCCGCGTCCCCAACGGCGGCCTGTCGGCCACCGAACCTCCAGAAGGAGCGAATCCGTGAGCGAGACTCCCACCATCCCCACGCCGGACCAGCCAGAGGAGGAGGCCCAGCTCACGGCCGATACCTCGCTATCCGCCAAGTCCGAGACCGAGGAAGCCGCTGAACTCGAGGCCGCGGAACTCAAGGTTGTCGCGCCGGTGGATGAAGAGACGGTGGATGAAGAGACGGTGGAAGACACGACTGCGGGCGTGACGCCTCCGGAGACTGCCGCAGAAGAGACCGTCACGGACGCGGAGGCGATGGCCGAGGAGGCGCCGGTTCCGCAGGTACCAACTCCGGCGCCCCCGGCCCCGGCACCCGAGCCCGCCCACAAGGTCCAGCACGTCGAGGTCCCGCTCGATCCGCACGAGTTGGCCGAGGCCAGCGTGTTCGGCCGGGTCGCCGAGGACGGCACCGTGTACGTGCGAGAGGCTGCAGGCGAGCGCGTCGTCGGGCAGTTCCCCGGCGCGACCGAGACGGAGGCGCTGACCTTCTACGTGCGGCGCTTTGTCGACCTTGCAGCGCAGGTGCGTCTCTTCGAGGCGCGTATCCCACTGCTATCGAGCCGCGACCTGCAGAACTCGCTCACGTCGCTGCGCGAGCAGGTCAAGGAACCTCAAGCCGTCGGCGACCTCGACGGACTGCGTCAACGCATCGAGCACCTCGAGGAGCGCGTCCAGCAACGCCGGGCCGAGATTCAGGAGGAGCGGGAGGCGGCGCGCGCAGAGGCACTGACCCTGCGCGAGGAGATCGTCTCCCTGGCGGAGGCGATCAGCGCACAGGACGTCACACGCACGCAGTGGCGGGATTCCGGTGAGAATCTGCACGGACTCCTCGAACAGTGGAAGACCGCTCAGCGCTCTGGGCCCCGTCTCGACAAGGCGAAGGAGGACGAACTCTGGAAGCGGTTCTCCAAGGCACGGACGATGTTCGACCGTAACCGCCGGCAGTTCTTCGCCGAGAGGGACGCGGAACACGCGGGCGCCAGAGCTGCGAAGGAGGCGCTCATCGCCCGTGCAGAGGCGCTGTCCTCCTCCACCGATTGGGGCCCGACATCCGCCGAGTACCGCGAACTGATGCGCGAGTGGAAGACGGCCGGCCGCGCCCGCCGCAAGGATGATGACCAGCTGTGGGCGCGTTTCCGCGCTGCCCAGCAGGTGTTCTTCGACGCACGCGAGGCCCAGAACCAGGCGATCGACCAGGAATATGGCGCGAACCTCGAGGTCAAGCTCCAGATCCTGGAGGAGGCCGAGGCACTGCTGCCCGTGAAGGACGCGCGCGAGGCACGATCCGCGATGCGACTTCTCGAGGAACGTTGGGACGCCGCAGGGCGCGTCCCGCGCTCCGAAGTCCAGCGGGTCGAGGGTCGCATGCGCGCCGTCGACAAGGCGATCAAGGACGTCGAGGACGCCGAGTGGCGCCGCTCGAACCCGGAGACGACCGCTCGCGTGAACTCCGCGACGGTCCAACTCGAGGCAGCCATCGCGTCCCTGGAGGATGACCTCACCAAAGCAAAGAAGAAGGGCGACGCCAGGGGGATCAAGAACGCCGAGGAGGCGCTCGCGGCACGCAAGGCGTGGCTCGAGCAGATCCGCCGCTCGTCCCTCTAGGAATTCTGCTGCTGCGGCGCCGCTTTGGAGTCCAGGTCAGCGCGTGGACTCCGGCGTCTGGCGCTTGCTTCCGGTGACCCGGTACGCCTCGAACACGCCGTCGACGCGCCGTACCGTCTGGAGCAGGTGTTCGAGGTGCTCGGTATCAGCCATTTCGAAGCTGAACCGGAGCGTGGCCAGCCGGTCGCGGGTGACCGTGGAGGTGGCCGCAAGGATGTTCACGTGGTTGTCCGAAAGCACGCGGGTGATCTCGGAGAGGAGCCCGGAGCGGTCGAGCGCCTCGATCTGGATCTGCACGAGGAAGACGCCGGTTCCGGTTCTGTCCCACTGCACGTCGATCAGGCGTTCCGGCTCAAGTTGCAGCTGCTCGACGTTCCCGCAGTCCGACCGGTGCACGGAGATTCCGGATCCGCGCGTCACGAACCCCACGATCGGGTCCCCCGGCACCGGGGTACAGCACCGGGCGAGCTTGACCCACATCGTCGACGAATCCATTCCCTGGACGACTATCCCCGGGTCGCCAGACGCGCGCTTGGAGGAACGAACGGTCCCCGGGACGGTCGCCTCGGAGAGGTCCTCTTCGGCTCCCTCGTCGCCGCCCACCATTCTTACCAATCGCTGGACCACGTTGGTTGCGGACACGTGGTTCTCGCCGATCGCCGCGTACAGGCCGGAGACGTCGCCGAGGCGCATGTCTGCGGCCAGCGCAGTCAGCGAATCGTGGTTCATGAGGCGTTGGATCGGCAGGTTCTGCTTGCGCATGGCCTTGGCCAACTGCCCCTTGCCCGCCTCGATCGCCTCCTCACGGCGCTCCTTGGTGAACCAGGAGCGGATCTTGTTGCGGGCACGTGGCGAGGCCACGAAGTTCAGCCAGTCCTGTGACGGTCCCGCGTCCGGAGCCTTCGAGGTGAAGATCTCGACCGTGTCACCGTGCTGGAGCTGCGAGTCGAGGGTGACGAGCTTGCCGTTCACGCGCGCGCCCACTGTCGCGTGACCCACCTCCGTATGGACGGCGTACGCGAAATCCACCGGGGTCGCTCCCTGCGTCAGCGCGATTACGTCGCCTTTCGGCGTGAACACGTAGACCTGACTGCCCGCCATCTCATACCGAAGCGAGTCGAGGAACTCGGCAGGATCGGTGCTCTCCATCTGCCAGTCGACGAGTTGCCGGACCCACGCGAGTTCCTTGGTCTCCTCGGGTGCGGCCTTCCGGGACTTGCCCGGGCCCTCCTTGTATTTCCAGTGCGCCGCGACTCCGTACTCCGCCCGCTGGTGCATCTCGTTTGTGCGGATCTGGATCTCGACCGGACGCCCGTCGGGCCCGAACACGGTCGTATGCAACGACTGGTACATGTTGAACTTGGGCATCGCGATGTAGTCCTTGAAACGCCCCGGAATGGGCTTCCATCGCGCGTGCATCGTGCCCAGAGCCCCGTAGCAGTCGCGCACGGAGTCCACCAGGACCCGCACGCCCACGAGGTCGTAGATATCGTCGAAGTCCCGGCCCCTCACGATCATCTTCTGGTAGATCGAGTAGTAGTGCTTCGGCCGGCCGGTGACGCGTCCCTCGATTCCTGCGGCAGCCAGGTCTTTCTCGATCAGTTCGCGCACGCTCGCGAGGTAGGTGTCCCGCGCCGGTGCCCGTTCCGCCACCAGGTACAGGATCTCGTCATAGACCTTTGGATAGAGGGTCTGGAAGGCGATGTCCTCCAGTTCCCACTTGATCGTGTTCATGCCGAGTCGGTGGGCGAGCGGCGCGTAGATCTCCAAGGTCTCGCGTGCCTTGCGCGCGGCGGACTCGACGGAGACGTACTTCCACGTGCGGGCGTTGTGCAGCCGGTCCGCCAGTTTGATGAGCAGCACCCGGATATCGCGCGACATCGCGACGATCATCTTCCGGACGGTCTCCGCCTGTGCCGCATCACCGTAGGTGACCTTGTCAAGTTTCGTGACACCGTCCACCAGCAGCGCGATCTCGTCCCCGAACTCCTTGCGGAGTTCCGCCAGCGAATAGGACGTGTCCTCGACCGTGTCATGCAGCAGCGCGGCCGCAAGCGTGTTGGGGAGCAGTCCGATCTCCGCGAGGATGGTCGCCACCGCGATCGGGTGGGTGATGTACGGGTCCCCCGAGCGCCGCATCTGGCCGGCGTGGGCCCTCTCCGCGATCTCGTAGGCCTTCAGGATGACCGAGATGTCCTCGCGCGCATGGTTCGCCCACAGCGCGCTGACTAGCGGCTCGATCTCCCGGGGGATGTTCGTCTGGCGCGGCGAGCCGAATCTCACCAGGCGCGAGAGCACGCTCTGCTGTGGGAGGTCGACTCCCTGCTCACGTTCGCGCTCACGTTCCGCCATTGCACAAGTCTACGACCGGCGCGCAAGCCGTACGGATCCATGGCAAGGCCGATCCATCGGGCCGCACGGCCGCGCGCCGCAGGCCGCGGATGGCCGACCGTCAGTAGACGAGCATCGCCTGGACGTCGTAGCCATCGAGTCGCGCACGCCCATTCAGGCCGAGCAGTTCCATTAGCATCACGAGGCCAATGACCTCGCCGCCGGACCTCTCCACGAGGTCGATCGAGGCCTTCGCCGTCCCGCCGGTGGCGAGTACGTCGTCGATGATGAGGATTCGCTCGCCCTTGTGGATGGTGTCCGGGCGGACCTCCATGCGGGCGGTGCCGTACTCCAGCGCGTAGTCGACGCCGATCACGGGTGGCGGCAGCTTGCCCGCCTTCCGGATCATCACCATGCCGACGCCGAGTTCGATCGCCAGCGGTGCCGCGAGGATGAAGCCGCGAGATTCGAGTCCGACGACGGCGTCCACCTTGCCTTTGTAGACCTTTGCGATCGCGTGGATCACCTTGGCGAAGGCGGGGCCGTTCGCCAGCAGCGGGGTGATGTCGCGGAAGAGCACACCCTCTTCGGGGTAGTCCGGGATCTCACGGAGGTTCTCGTGGATCAAGTCCGCGAGAGCTCTGAACTCTTCTTCGGTCATCGGTGCGACCTGCTCTTTCGCTTGGGTTGCGCGGCACGCCCCTGGTGGCCGCCCGGAACCACGGCCCTGCTGGCCACGCGACCAGCCGGAGCGGTTGCCGCCTCAACTCCTTCGTCCTCGGTGGGGATCTCCTCGGACGACGACGCCCCCAGCCGCAGTCTGTCCTTGCGCGATAGGCGGACCTCGAGGGACTTCGGGCCCTCACCCGCGCGCCGCTTCATCATGTCCGCCGTGTGCCCGGCGATCTCCGGCTCACGGTTCCGGAGGAAGACCAGCAACGGCGTGGCAAGGAAGATCGACGAGAGGGTGGACACGATCATGCCGATGAACAGCGCCAACGCAATGTCCTTCAGAGTGCCTGCCCCGAGCATGAAGGCGCCGACGAACAGAATCGAGGCCACGGGCAGCACACCGACCACCGAGGTGTTGATGGACCGCACGAGGGTCTGGTTCACCGCAAGGTTGGCGGCTTCCTCGTACGTGTGGTCGTGCTGGTCCAGCACACGGGCACCGTTCTCACGGACCTTGTCGAAAACCACCACTGTGTCGTAGAGGGAGTATCCCAGGATCGTCAGGAACCCGATCATGCTCGCCGGGGTGACCTCGAAGCCGATGAGTGCATACAGCCCGACCGTCAGCACAAGGTCGTGGAGCAGCGCCACGACGGCAGCCACGGACATTCGCCACGATCTGAAGTACACGGACATCATCAGGGTCACGAGCACGAGGAAGATGATGAGCCCCTGGACGGCCTTGGCGGTCACGTCCGCGCCCCAGGCGGGTCCGACGAACGTTGACGTGATCGCGCTCGGGTCGGCCCCGTATGCCGCGGCGAGGTCAACGCGCAGTTGCTCGGTGCGTTCGGCGTCGAGAGCCTCGGTCTGGATCCGCAACGACGATCCGCCGATCACTGCCGCGCGGACGTCCGAGACTCCGGCATCCTGCAGCACACTGGTCGCCGGGTCGCTCGACGTCGTCGAGACACCGGAGATCGTGAACTCCGTGCCGCCCCGGAACTCGATGCCGAGGTTCATCCCCTTGACTCCGAGGACCAGGAACGACAACAGCGCGCCCACGATGGCGATCGTGAACCAGATGCGCCGACGCCCGACGATGTTGTAGGACCGGTCCGCGGTGTAGAGCTCGTTGCCCCAGCGAGAGAAGCTGAACATCAGGCGCCTCCATCCGCGCTCGCGTGGGCCTTCCCGGCCTCGGTGAGCTCCCGCTCGGCGAGCTCACGCTCCCGCTGGGCTGCCTTGCGCTCTGCGATCGTCATTCCGGCGAATTCGCCTTCCGCCTTGGGTACCTCTACGTGTTCGGGTTTGGGTTTCGGACGTTTCGGGGTTGTGATGGTCGCGCCCGCGTCCGCCTCACCGGGCTCGGGCGCGGCCGCGGCGACGGCGGTTGCCACCTTGGCAGGACGCCGGTCGCCGGTGGGTGCGAACGAGCCGCGGCCCCGGTAGGTCGCTATCGAGGCCCCGAGGTGTGCGGGGTCGAGCCCGGAGAACCGCCGTCCCTCACCGAAGAAGCGGGTGCGGATCAGCAGCTGCATCACCGGGTGTGTGAAGAGGAAGACGACGAGGAGGTCGACAAGTGTGGTCAGCCCGAGTGTGAACGCGAACCCGCGCACGCCGCCGACAGCAAGGAAGTACAGCACGGCCGCGGCCAGGAAGTTGACAGCGTCGGACGCCAGGATCGTGCGACGTGCGCGAACCCAGCCGTGGTCGACAGCGTCGCGCAGCCTGCGACCCTCACGTACCTCGTCACGGATACGTTCGAAGTACACGATGAACGAGTCGGCGGTGATGCCGATCGCGACGATCAGACCGGCGACACCGGCCAGTGAGAGCCGGTACCCGGTGGTCCAGCTGAGGATCGCGATGGCGAGGTATGAGGACAGTGCAGCGACGGAAAGCGACGCCAGCGCCACGAAGCCGAGCGCGTGGTACTGGATGAGCATGTAGATGACGACAAGTCCGAGGCCCACCAGCCCGGCAAGTACGCCACGTTCCAACTGCTCGATGCCCAGGGTTGCCGAGATCTGCTCCTCGGACTGGACCTCGAAGTTCAGCGGCAGCGAGCCGAAGCTCAGCTGGTTGGCGAGAATCGCCGCCGAATCCTGCGTGAAATTGCCGGTGATCTCGGCGTTGCCGTCCGGGATGACCACGTTGACGACTGGCGCGCTGATCACGTTGCCGTCGAGAACGATGCCGAACTGGTTCTGCGGCGACGGAAGGTCGATGAGACGCTGCGTGACTTCATTGAAGACTTGCGCGCCCTCGTCGTCGAAGCCGAGTTGGACGATCCACTCGTTGGTGACCGTGCCGAGCTGGGTGGTCCGCAGCCCGGAGGTGGCGGAGTCGACTTGGGTACCCTCAAGATCTGCCGGGCCGAGCGCGAACTTGGCCGTGCTCTCCGAGCTGCACGCGACAGCGGGATCGGCGGGATCGTACGTGTCGCCGCCGGCGAGGTTCGCCGGATCGGTGCAGTCGAGGACGTAGAAGTCGAAGACCATCTGCTCGGTCACCCACGCCTGGTCCGAGTTGGAGAGTGGCGTGGTCGTGGGTTCGTTGGAGAGAATGCCGTCGCCGTCGAGGTCGGCGGCGGCGAATGCGGCCTCCTCGATCTCCTGCTGTGATGGTGACCCGGATTCGGGAGCGACGTCCCCCGGAGCGGCGTCCGCCTCGGCGTTTTCCTCCGGGACGGCATCTTCGGGCACGGCGCCGTCGTCGAGCGAAGCATCCGCCTCAGGCTCTGACGGCACGAGCATGTCCGGCGTGACGGGCCCCGGGTTTCCTACCATGAGCACCGGCCGGAAGCGCAGCTGCGCGGACTGCCGGACGAGGTCGAGAGTCGCCTGCTCGGGTTCTCCGGGCAACGCGACCACGATGTTCTGCTGTCCCTGGCGGGTGATCTCCGCTTCGGCGACGCCGGAGGCGTCAACGCGTTGCCGGATGATCGAGATCGCCTGGTTGATGTCGTCGTCGGAGATCTGGGAGCCGTCCGTGGTCTTGGGCGTCAGGATGATCTGCGTGCCGCCCTCGAGGTCGAGAGCGAGCTTCGGCGCGAAAGTGGCGTCGCTGAAGCGGACGCCGCCGATCAGAACTCCAGCCAGGACCAGGAGGATGGTTCCCAGCACGAGGAGGGTGCGCCCCGGGCGCGCCGTCTTTCCAGTGGCCACGGATCTCAGCTATTCGTTGTCGCGTTTTTCGATGGGGTTGTCGAGTGTGGAGTCAATCGTCTCGTCATCGATCAGAGCGGGGCCGATCGGCTCCCCACCGGTGACCTCGTCAAACGCATCATCCTCGGACACGATGCCGAGAGGCAGAGTCGCGACGCCCTGGATGGCGTTGCGGAACCAGACGGTCTCGATACCGGAGGGGCTCTCCAGAGTCACGGCGTCCCCGTCGATGTCCACGACTGTGCCGTAGAAGCCGCCGATCGTACGCACCGTGGCGCCGACCTGGATCGCCGAGTCGCGCGCCTCTTCCTGAGCCTGACGTTGCTTCTTGGCATTCCGCGACATCCACCACATGAGCAGCGCGAATACCGCGATAAGAATGAGAAGAGTCGGGTCCATGGTTTCCCTTCGTGTCAGCTCCAGGCGCCCTGAGGCACCCGGCAGTTGTCCGCGTCGAGTCTAGGCGCTGGTTCGGCGACGTCGAAATCTCCCACCGCGAACTGTCACGTGAAAAGCGTCCCATCTGAACCCGGCACGGCCATGCCGAGGTGGGTGAACGCGGAGGCCGTGGCGATGCGTCCCCGCGGTGTGCGCGACATCATGCCCTCGCGCACCAAGAACGGTTCCACCACCGTCTCGACAGTCTCAGGCTCCTCGGAAACCGCTGCGGCGAGGGTCCCGAGCCCGACCGGTCCCCCGTTGAACCGGCGGCACAACGCGTTGAGCACCGCCTGGTCCAGACGGTCGAGACCGAGCGGATCCACCTCGAACAGGTCGAGCGCCGCGCGTGTTGCGGTCAGATCGAGATTGCCATCGCCGTGGACCTCCGCCCAGTCCTGCGAGCGGCGCAGCAGCCGGTTGGCTATTCGCGGCGTGCCGCGCGAGCGTGACGCCAGTTCGCTGCCGGCCTCCGGTTCCAGGTGGACGCCGAGCAGGTTCGCGGAGCGTTTGAGCACCTGCTCCAGTTCCTCGTCCGAGTAGAACTCCAGGTGCCCGGTGAGACCGAAACGGTCCCGCAGCGGTGCCGGAAGCAGGCCAACTCGCGTGGTTGCGCCGACCGCCGTGAACCGCGGCAGCGTGAGCGGAATCGAGGTGGCACCGGGGCCCTTGCCCACGATGACGTCGACTCGGAAGTCCTCCATCGCAAGATAGAGCATTTCCTCGGCGGGGCGCGCGAGCCGATGGATCTCGTCGATGAAGAGCACATCGTTCTCCTCGAGCGAGGAGAGAATCGCTGCGAGATCTCCCGCATGCTGGATCGCGGGGCCGGAGGTGAGGCGCAACGAGCCCGACGACTCGGCCGCGATGATCATCGCCAGCGTGGTCTTGCCCAGGCCGGGAGGACCGGAGAGCAGGATGTGATCAGGCGCGCTTCCGCGCATGCGAGCGGCGTCGAGGACGAGCTTGAGCTGCCTGCGAAGCGTCTGCTGCCCGACGAATTCGGCAAGTTCCCGGGGGCGCAGTGCCGACTCCGCCGCACGTTCGGTATCCATTGCGGTCGCGTCAGTGATCCGGCCGTCATCCACGGTTGCCGCCCAGGTATCGGAGCGCGGCACGAAGGATCGCGGACTTGCCGGTGTTCTCGGCGCTCACAGCGCTGACGGCGGCGCTCGCATCGCTCGCGGTCCAGCCCAGTTGGGTGAGCGCGGCGACGACGTCCCCGTCCGCCTCGACGATCACCTGCGCCGTTTCCTCGGCGGATGGTGCGCCAATCTTCCCGGCGAGTTCGAGCACGAGCCGCTGGGCGGACTTCTTCCCGATCCCGGGGACGCGCTGCAACGTGACGAGGTCCTCATTCGCCACCGCTCGCCGGACGTCCTCCGGGCCGAGCACGGCGAGGATCCCGAGCGCGAGACGGGGACCGACGCCGGTGACGGTCTGGAGGATCAGGAACGTGTCCCGCTCATCGTCGTCGCCGAAGCCGTAGAGGGTGAGGGCGTCCTCGCGGACCACGAGTGTGGTTGACAGTGTCCCCTCCGAGCCGACGCGCAGCGAGGCGAGCGTGCCGGGGGTGGACAGGACCGTGAAACCAACCCCGCCGACATCCACCACGGCGTGGTCGAGCGCGATGTTCGCCACGGTGCCGCGCAGCGACGAAATCACGAAGGGCCTCCCGGAATCGAGACTGTTGATCCGAACATGTGTGCGAACATCAACCTAGCGCAGGTAGTCGCCCCTCGAGGCGTTCGATGGTCGGCGTGCCGCGCGCTCCGCGGCCGCCCACGCGCGCTGGGCGGGCGTCTCCGCTCCGGTGGCCGACGAGGTCGGACTCCCGGCCCGGAGGAAGTGGCAGATGGCGAGCGCGAGGGCGTCAGCGGCGTCGGCCGGCTTCGGCGCCTCACTAAGGCAGAGAATGCGCGCCACCATCGACTGCACCTGAGCCTTCGGCGCGTTGCCGTAGCCCGTGACGGAGGCCTTCACCTCGGATGGGGTGTGCAGGCCGATGGGGATTCCGCGTTCGGCCGCGGCAACCATCGCAAGCCCGGAGACCTGCGCGACTCCCATGACAGTCGGCACGTTGTGCTGGGCAAAGGCACGTTCGATCGCGACCGCGTCGGGAGAGTGCATGTCCATCCACTCCCCCAACCCGCGCGAGATGGCGAGCAACCGCTCGGCCACCGGAGTTCCCGCCTCCGTGCGGAGTACGCCCACGGACACCATTCCCGGCGGCCGACCCGTCTCGATGACTCCGACGCCGCAGCGAGTCAGCCCCGGGTCGACGCCGAGAATTCGCATCAGTCGTCGCCGTCGAGTTGTGCCATGACCTCGTCGGACGCGTCGAAGTTCGCGTAGACGTTCTGGACGTCGTCGAGATCCTCCAGCGCATCGATGAGCTTCATGATCTTCCTCGCGCCCTCCAGATCGACCTCGATCTCGGTGGCCGGCACGAACTGCACCTCGGCGGAGTCGTACTCGAACCCCGCGTCCTGCACGGCCGTGCGTACCGCGACGATGTCGGTCGGCTCGGACTCGATCACGAAGAAGTCGCCTGCGTCCGTGATTTCCTCGGCGCCTGCATCGATCGCGGTGAGGAGCAGGTCATCCTCGGTGAGACCCTCGACCTTCGGGACCTCCATCACGCCGCGCCGCGAGAACAGGTACGAGACAGAGCCCGGATCCGCCATGTTTCCGCCGTTGCGGGTGACTGCCACGCGCACGTCGGAGGCTGCGCGGTTGCGGTTGTCGGTGAGGCACTCGATCATGACGGCGACTCCGCCGGGGCCGTAGCCCTCGTACATGATCGTCTCGTACTCGGCGCCTCCGGCCTCCGCTCCGGAGCCGCGCTTCACGGCGCGGTCGATGTTGTCCGCCGGGACAGAGTTCTTCTTGGCCTTCAGGATGGCGTCGTACAGGGTCGGGTTTGCGGCAGGATCGCCACCGCCCATGCGGGCCGCAACTTCGACGTTCTTGATGAGCCGAGCGAACAGCTTGCCGCGCTTGGCGTCGTTCGCCGCCTTCTTGTGCTTGGTGGTCGCCCACTTCGAGTGGCCTGCCAATGTGCCTCCTTGCTCCGCTGCGCCGCTGCCGCGAAGGGCGCGGGGCCGGACCTAAAGGAAATCGACGTCGGTCGTCGTGCTGGGGACGATTCTAACGCGGTAGCGAGCCGATCCCTCGCCCGCCATGCCCCCGCCCCCGCGCGCAGAGGCGAGGCGTGAGCTTCGGACAACCGGGATTCAGGTTCCCGAGAGCTGCCGGATCGTGCCGTCCCAGCCGTCCACCAGCCACTTCGCGAACGGCACGAGGTCCGACGGGTAGAGCGTCTCCCCCGCCGCCTGCGCTTCGTGCAGATCGTCGAGATGCCACCAGCGGTACTCGTCGAGCAGCTGGGTCTCCCAGCCGGTGAGTCCCGCCGGGTCGACGGCAGCGCCCGCGACCCTCGCATAGAAGAACAGTTCGTCCTGCCGAACCGTCCGTAATGCGAAGTCGAAGACCGCTGAACGTTCCCCGACGGGCCCGACGACGTCCTCGCGCCCCAGCAGGATGCCCGTTTCCTCTCGCGCTTCCCGGATCACGCCGGCCCGCGCGTCCTCCTCCCGTCGGTAACCCCCGCCGACGGTGAACCACCACGACCGTTCCGCTTTGCCCCAGTCGTGGCCGCGAATCAGCAGGAGGCGGTCGAACTCGTCGAAGATGAGGATCCGGGCGCCGCGGCGGAACAGCAGCCCGTCGGGCCCGGGCTGCCATTCAGGTCCGAAGACCTTGTCCGGATCGATCATGCGGAGGTGGGGGTCATCGGGGAGCGGGGGCTGCCGGAGGCATGGCATCGTCCATGTCGAACGTGACCGGCACGGGCGTGCTGATCCCCGCCAGCCGGCCCGGCACGGAGTTGCGCAGCCTGAGCGCTTGCGCCACACGCTCGTTGTGCATCGTGCGCGCCATGTTGGCGCGCTGCCAGCGCCGCTCTAGTCTCGTGAGCAGTCTCCGCAGTTCGGGGTCGTGTCCTGCCGCTTCCGCCACCTGCGGGACGATGATACGCAGGCCTCGGGAGAGTTCGGACTCCGCGAGCGCCCGATCGCGCAGTTCGGCCGGGCTCTCGTCGTACTCGCCGCTGCCACCGTTGAAGATGTTCTCGAGGCAGCGCATCGCGATGTCGGCCAGAATCACGCTGGACGCCGGGTCCAGCTGACCGCTGCGTGCGATATCGATCGCCGCGACGGCGCGGCCCTGCAGCGTCCGCTCCAGCGTTGCTCCGGTGCGGACCACTTCGCTGTTGAGCCGCTCGGCCCGCGCCCGGATGCGGCTCCTGAGCAGCACGAGAACGATCGCGAGTGCCGCGAGGCCGAGGGCCACCCACCCGAGTTCCGTCATGACTGCTTCCCCGAAGTGGGCCAGATGGACCAGCGGCGCTTCTCCGGTTCGGAGCGGCCGACTGCGGCGACGTTTGTCCTCTCGGAGGAGAGCACAAGCCGGTAAACGTCGAGGATCTGCGTGGCCACGTTCGCCCAGTCATAACGCTCGGCCCACGCCTGGACCGTCTCCGGTGACGGGACGGACGCGCCGCCGTCGAAAACGGAGAGCAGTTTGCGGGCGAGATCGTCACCGCTGCCGGTCTGGAAGTGCAGGCCGGCGGTCCCGTTCCCGGTCACGTCCCGGAATGCGGGAATGTCCGAGGCGACGACGGCTGCTCCACCTGCCATGGCCTCCACCAGCACGATGCCGAAGGATTCCGCACCGGTCTGGGGTGCGCAGTAGACGTCCACGGATCCGAGCAGCGAGGCCTTGTCCGCGTCGGTGATCTCCCCGAGGAACGTCACGCGATCACCGTACTGGGCGAGCGAGTGACGGATTTCGGTGGCTTCACCGCGACCGGCGATGAAGAAGCGCATCTCGGGCCGCTCCTTCAGCGCCGGCCCGATGGCTGCCGCGAACACTGGAAGGCCCTTGCGGGGTTCATCGATCCGTCCGAGGAATGCAACCGTAGGGCTCCCGCCGTGCCGGCATCCGGCCCAGCGCGGGTCTGGGTCCGCCTTCCGGAACGCGTCAAGATAGACGCCGTTCGGGATGACGACGGCGCTGCCTCCGACGTGGTCGGCGATGGTGCGCCGGGCCTCCTCGGAGACGGCGATGCGTGCGTCGATCTTCTCGAGCAGGGACTGCATGGCGGGCGCCACGAGAGACATGGCGCGGGAACGCTCCTGGGAGCTGTGGAAGGTGGCCACGATCGGCACGTCCGCTTGCCAGAGAGCCAGGAGACCAAGCGAGGGTGGCATGGGCTCGTGGATGTGGATGAGGTCGAAGTCGTGCCCCGCGAGCCAGCGCCCCACCCTGTTGCTGGCCTTCGGCCCGAAGGCCAGGCGCGCCACCGAGCCGTTGTAGTTGATGGGGATGCTGCCACCCGCGGACACCACGAAGTCCGGAAGGCTCTCGGTATCCTCCGCGGGCGCGATCACCGAGACCTTGTGGCCGCGGCCGATCAATTCGGCCGCCAGGTCGCGGATGTGGAACTGCACGCCGCCGGGAGCGTCGAACGAATACGGGCAGACGATACCGATTTTCACGGTGTTTCCCTTCGCTCAGTTCGCGGACGCCCTGCGCGCGAGGCGCTCGGGGTCGAGATCCGCCACGAACACCTTCTGGAGCAAGTGCCAGGAGGTGGGGTGTGTGGTGATGTAGTCGGTCAACTCGTCGACCCATGCCTGCGTGAGAGCGGCGACTTCGTTTCCCTCGACGTCGTCGGGAAGGGTGATCGGGCCCCGGAACTCGAGCTCGATTCCCCACCGCTTCCGGCCGTCGCGGCCCGTGATCCGGTCCGAACGGATACCCACGAAGTAGAGCGGCATCTTCCCCTTGAGGGAGAGCGCGGCAGGCCCGACGGCGAACAGGGCAGGCTCGCCCGCGAGCCTCACCTCGATGCCGCCGCGCGTCAGGTCCCGGTCCGCCAGAAGAGCGACCACGCGCTTGCCGGCGATCGAGCGGCTGAGGAGTTTCCGGAAGACGTTCTGACCCTTCTCGAGCGGAATTACCTCCATGCCCAACGACTCGCGGAAGTCCAGGAATGCCCGAAAGAGGCTCTCCGGCTTGAGCTTCTCAGCGACGGTCAGCACGGTGTTCAAGTGCGCGGTCACCCACGCCCCCGCGATGTCCCAGTTTCCGGTGTGGCCGAGCGCAAGCACTACTGATCGGGTACGGAGGTCCTCCTCCGAGGTCTCCGTATGGATGGCGCGTACGCGGTCGGCGAGCTTCTCCGGCGTGGCGAACTTGGCCAGCATGAACGTCTCGGCGTAGTAGCGGCCGTACTCGCGCATGCCCTCGCGAGCAAGCCGATCCAGTTCCGCGGTGGACGCCCGCGGGCGAACACGCGCCAGGTTGGCACGCAGTTGCGCGGTGCCACCCTTGTTCATCCGGGCAGCGGCCCTGAACCCGATGTCGAACGCGCCCCTGACGAGGCCTTCGGGCATCTTCGGGATCAAGTCCCACGCCGCCACGGCGACCCTGCCCAGATCAACCGGCATGCCGTACCTCCCTGTCCTGCCGATATACGGCGTACATCCGCTGGATCACTGTGATGAAGGAGGCGACTGCCGCGTACCCCACCGCGATCGTGAGCACCCAGTCGGGCAGTCCCAGCCCGACCAGGAGGCAGCCGAGCAGACTCACGACCAGGCGGTCCACGCGCTCCGCGATGCCAACGGAGGCCTCGTAGTTCACTGCTTCTGCCCTCGCCCGCGCATAGGAGACGATGAGCGCGAGCGGCAGGAGGGCGAGCGCGAAACCGAATGTCCAGGTTCCGAGTGGTCCCGGAATCGTGAGCGAGTGGATCGTGATCGCCGCGTAGATCGATGCGTCCCCGAACCGGTCCATCGTGGAGTCGAGGAACGCGCCCCACTTGGACTCGCGTCCCATCTCGCGGGCCATGATGCCGTCGATGGAGTCGGTCAGGAGCACGACCCCCAGCAGCAGCGGCCCCGATACCAGGTGTCCCCTGGCGAGCAGTCCGAACGAGATCGCCGCCGTGAGCACGGTGCCGGTCACTGTCACCACGTCGGGAGATATCCCTGCCCTCACCAGGGCGCGGGCGATCGGCCCGAACGCCCGGCGCGAGAACGAACGCCCATGGCGCCCAAGAACCATCAGGCCCCCCAGGCTTCCGCCACCAGGTTCCGCGTCTCCCCCAGCACCACCGGCAGCGCCTTCGTGCCTGCGAGGATCGGGAAGAAGTTCGCGTCACCGGTCCAGCGCGGGACCACGTGCTGGTGCAGGTGCGCCGCGATTCCGGCCCCAGCGACCTGCCCCTGATTGATCCCCATGTTGAAGCCGTGCGGCTTGGACGCGGCGCTGAGCGCGGTAACGGCCTGGGCGGTGAGTTCCGCCATCTCGGCACGCTCCCCGGCGGTGATGTCTGTGTAGATCGGCACGTGACGGTACGGGCACACCATCAGGTGGCCGGGGTTGTAGGGGTACAGGTTGAGCAGCACGTAGCAGGTCTCGCCGCGGTGGACGATGAGCGATTCCTCGTCGCTGCGGCCGGGCGCGCGGCAGAAGGGGCACTCGTCCTTGCCGTCGTCGTCGGGCTTGTTCTCGCCGCCGCCCACGTAGGTCCACCGGTGGGGCGTCCAGAGCCGCTGGAACGCGTCCGGGACCCCGGCGAACGACGTCCCGGGTTCCGGCGCCGGCAGCCCGTCAGCTGCGGGAGGATCGGCCGTGGATGCCTCACTCGTGGCCGGGGGCACTGGCTCGCGCCCGCTCATCGGTCGTTCCTGCGGGACCGGACGGCCTCCACGATCTCGGCAATCGCGTCGTCGATGGGGACACCGTTCTTCTGCTCTCCCCCGCGGTAGCGGAACGAGACGGCCCCCGCCTCCGCGTCCTCGCCACCGGCGATGAGCACGAACGGGATGCGTTCGGTTGCCGCGGTGCGGATCTTCTTGGGGAACCGATCGTGCGAGGCGTCGAGTTCCGCACGGATGCCTTCCTCCTTCAGCCTGTCAACCACCTTCCGCAGGTAGCCCTCGAAGACGTCGGCCACAGGAATTGCCCTCACCTGCACCGGCGAGAGCCAGGCCGGGAACGCGCCGGCGTAGTGCTCGGTGAGCACGCCGAAGAACCGCTCGATCGAGCCGAACAGTGCGCGGTGGATCATCACCGGCCGCTTCCGGGAACCATCCGGCGCCGTGTATTCGAGGTCGAAGAGCTCCGGTTCGAAGAAGTCCAGCTGGATCGTGGAGAGCTGCCATGTCCGGCCGATCGCGTCCTTCGCCTGCACCGAGATCTTCGGGCCGTAGAAGGCGGCGCCGCCCGGATCGGGCTGAAGCTCCAGACCGGAGGCGAGCCCCACCCGGCGAAGCACCTCGGTCGCGTCCTCCCAGTCCTCGTCCTCACCGACGAACTTCTCCGGATCCTTGGTGGACAACTCCAGGTAGAAGTCGTCCATGCCGTAGTCCTTGAGCAGATCGAGCACGAACGTCAGCAGGGATGCGAGCTCGTCATGCATCTGTTCGCGGGAGCAGTAGATGTGTGCGTCATCCTGAGTGAAGCCGCGGGCGCGCGTGAGGCCGTGCACCACGCCCGACTTCTCGTTGCGGTAGACGGTCCCGAACTCGAACAGCCGCAGCGGCAGATCCCGGTAGGACCGCCCACGCGCCGAGTAAATGAGATTGTGCATCGGGCAGTTCATGGGCTTCAGGTAGTAGTCCTGGCCCTGCCTCGTGATCTCGCCGGCAGCGTTCCGCTCCTCGTCCACGTGCATCGGCGGATACATGCCGTCTGCGTACCACTCGAGGTGCTTCGACGTCTCGAAGAGCTGCGCCTTGGTGATGTGGGGCGTGTACACGAACTCGTAGCCGGCCTCGATGTGCCGGCGGCGCGCGTACTCCTCCATCTCCATGCGGATGATGCCGCCCTTGGGATGGAAGACGGCGAGGCCGGAACCGATCTCGTCAGGGAAGGAGAACAGATCGAGCTCGGAACCCAGCTTCCGGTGATCACGGCGTTCCGCCTCGGCGATCCGGTGCTGGTGTTCCTGCAGCTCTTCCTTCGAGGGCCACGCGGTGCCGTAGATGCGCTGCAGCGAGTCGTTGCGCTGATCGCCGCGCCAGTAGGCCGCCGACGACTTCGTGATCGCGAACCCGTTTCCGAGCAGTCTCGTAGAGGGGACGTGCGGGCCGCGGCAGAGGTCTTTCCATGCCACGTCCCCGTTGCGCCTCACGTTGTCATAGATGGTCAGCTCATCGCCGCCCACCTCGACCGACGCTCCCTGCGCCGTCTCCTCGAGGTCCTTCTCGCTGCCGCCGGAGCCGGGACCTCCCGCGAGATCGACGAGTTCGAGCTTGTACGGCTCGTCCGCGAGCTCGCTACGCGCCTCCTCCTCCGTCACGACGCGCCGCCGGAAGGTCTGCCCCTCCTTCATGATGCGCATCATGCGCTTCTCGATCTCCTTCAGCTTCTCAGGCGTGAAGGCCTCCGGGATGTTACCGAAGTCGTAGTAGAAGCCGTCCGTGATGAACGGGCCGATGCCGAGGTTCGCGTCCGGATAGATCTGCTGGACCGCCTGGGCGAGGACGTGGGTCGCGGAGTGCCGCAGGATATCGAGGCCGTCCTTGCTCCGCACGTCAATCGGCTCGACGACGTCCCCGGGGCTGAGGTCCGCCACGAGGTCCCGCAGCTCACCGTTCACGCGCACGGCGACGATGTCCCGCCGGCCCTCGTAGAGCGCAGTGCCCGTGGTTGCCTCTGCGATCGTCTGCGACGCGGGCTGAGCCATGTTCACGGGGTTCACTGGTCCTCCTGAGGGCTGAGGCCGCCGAATGCGGCCTGACTGAAGGTTACTCAGCTGCGCCGACGGCAACAAAGCCACACCGCCACCACCGGGGCAACGTCACAGGTCCGCCGGTAGCATCGAGGGCACATCCCGAGGCGTGAGAGGCGAAGATCGTGGCGCATTTCCTGCAGAGTCCGGCATGGGCGCGGTTCCAGAAGGCGCTCGGTCGTGAGGTCGTCGTGAGGGATGGCGACGGCTGGCACTACCTGGCCGTCGTCGAGAAGGGCACGCTCAATTCTCGCCTCTACTGCCCCTACGGGCCGGTGATCACCCGCCCGGATGCCCTCCAGTCCGCGCTGGACTCCCTGCTCGCCGAGGCGAAGAAGCGGAGGGTCGCCTTCGTGCGGATCGAGCCGACCGGTGAGGTGACGTCCGAGGAACTGGAGCTTGCCGGCGCCATCCGGGTGGAGTCGGTCCAGCCGGACAGCACTCAGCGCGTGAAGCTGGATCGGGAGTGGGACGAGATTCTGAAGGATTTCAAAGCCACCAACCGCAATCTGCACCGCAACTATGCGAAGAAGGGGCTCTCGGTCCGGTCGACCAGCAACCCCGCGGACATCGAGATCCTGCTCGAACTGCTGCACGGCGTCGCGAAGCACAACCAGATGAATCCTCAGTCCGACGAGTACCTGCGCACCCAGGCCGATTCCCTCATCCCGCAGGGCGACGGCATGCTGTACATCGCCGATCTCGAGGGCGAGCCAATTGCGGCCTCGATGATCTACGACGACGGCGAGGTGCGCTACTACTCCCACGCCGCGGCGGACTACGAGCACCGGAAGCTCTCCGCAGGCACGATCCTCGTCTCCCAGATGATGCAGGACGCCGCCGAGGCGGGCCGGAAGGAGTTCGACCTGTACGGCGTGGTCTCTCCGGATGCGCCTGAGGATCACCCCTGGCGGGGCTTCTCCGAGTTCAAGCGGGGGTTCGGCGGCTACCAGCACGATTACGTTGGTGCGTGGGAGATCCCTGTCAACAAGGTGGTCTATCGGGCGTATCGGTTCGCGCGATCAGTCGTGGAGTCGGATGTCACGGCAAACGTCCGGACCGGAGTCCGCGGCGCCATGGGGAAGGCGAAGGGCGCCGCGGAGCGGGCGAAGGGCCTGGTGCGGAAGGTCCTGCGGCGCAGCTGACGGTTGGCGCCATGGTGACTCTGGCGCGCCGTGGCTCTGGCGGCTTCACGCTGAAGTCCAGGCCGGACACGCGCCGCCGCGGAGTATTGGGCCGCTTTCAGGAGCGCTTGGCGCGGCCACGCGCGTGGCCACGAACCGAATCGAATACCGGCGAATTGGGACCTCGCCTGGGCGCTTGGTCTCCCATATTCCTGCTCGAGAGCCTGTTCCGCCTTCGTGGGAAGCCGTTTCCGTCGGCGTTTCGTTACTTCTGTAGGAGTTCCGGCAGTGCGTGCTTGTTTCGGGCGGTCCGGAAGTGGTTGCGGGTCGCTTCAGCCGGTGGCGGAGCGACAACCGTAGGCGTTCGGGTTCTACTGTAGACATTTAACACGTGCATAACGCCTACAGAAGAATCCAAACGCCTACAGCAGACGAATCCGCCGGTCCGGAGGCGCCCGCAGCCGCCGTTCGCGCGACTGGACAAGAAAAGCGCCGCGAACTCTCGCGGCGCCATGGTGGGCGGTACTGGGATCGAACCAGCGACCTCTTCCGTGTCAAGGAAGCGCGCTACCACTGCGCCAACCGCCCGTGTCTCGGAGGTGGCGACGGGATTCGAACCCGTGTATACGGCTTTGCAGGCCGCTGCCTCGCCTCTCGGCCACGCCACCGCGAAAGGTGCGTGCCCATTCGGGGTGACCCTCCGAGCGGATGACGGGATTCGAACCCGCGACCCTCACCTTGGCAAGGTGATGCGCTACCAGCTGCGCTACATCCGCATTGCAGCGTTTGCTGCGGATTAGACTTTAGCCCACCCCGGCGGCCGCGTCCAAACGCGCTGGACGTGGCGCGTGCCACGTCGTGGCGGTTTCCGATCGGGGCGCGGCGTCGGCTACCATGGGGTGTCGCATCGGGCGATTGGCTCAGCGGTAGAGCGCCTCGTTCACACCGAGGAGGTCACTGGTTCGAACCCAGTATCGCCCACCATTAGCGTGCCCCGGCTCCGCCTGGACAGTTTGTAAGGGGCCGCGCCATCTTGACCGGTAACCGGCACCGATCAGACAGCTCCCGGACAATGGGTTCCGACTTGGATCACCGAGCACTCCCCCAATCCATAGGCTCGGACTCATCATCCAGAGCGAAGGAGCTTTCCCATGTTCGACCTCACCGGCCAAGTCGCAGTCATTACCGGGGCTTCCAGTGGCCTCGGCCTTCAGATGGCCCACGGTCTGGCCGAGCACGGGGCGGAGGTGGTGTTGCTCGCCCGGCGCAAGGACAAGCTCGAGGCAGCCGCGGCCGACATCACAGAGCGCTGGGGCGTGCCCGCCCACGCCGTCCCCTGTGACGTGACCGACCTCGAACAGATCCGGAACGCCGTAGAGACCTGCAAGCAGTGGTGCAACGACATCGACATCCTCGTCAACAATGCCGGCGCCGGCGGCGTGGTCCCCGCTCTGGAAATGACCGACGAGCAGTGGGACTGGGACCTCGCGCTCGACCTGACCGGTGTTTTCCGGGTGATCCGGGAGTTCGGCCGGGAGATGGTGACCACGGGGAAGTACGGCCGGATCATCAACATCGCGTCGATGTACGGTCTGGTCGGCAATCTCGCCGCGCCCGCGTCCGCGTACCACGCCGCGAAGGGTGGGGTCGTCAACCTGACCCGCGCGCTTGCGGCCGAGTGGGCACCGCACGGCGTGACGGTGAACTGCCTGTGCCCGGGCTACTTCGAGACAGAACTCACCGCCGAGACGCTCGCGACCGAGGAGTTCCAGGCTCACATGGACCGGACTATCCCGCTTCGGCGCCACGGCAAGGCCGGCGAGCTCAACAGCGCCTGCGTCTTCCTCGCGGCGAAGGAGTCGTCCTACATCACCGGGCAGATCATCGCAGTCGACGGCGGCTACACCTGCGTGTGACCGGCTCCGCGGAGTCGGCCAGATTCCCGGATTCGCGAGAGGCGGAGTGGCCCGCGGGCGCGTAGCCTCGAGGAGATGGGGATCCTCATCGGGACATCTGCCGGAGTATTCACGCTTGACGGCCGGGCGCTGCTCGACGACGTCGATGTCGCCCACGTCACCCAGCGCAACGGCGACTGGTGGGCCGTGGGGAGGTCGGGAGTCCTGAGATCGGGCGAACAACTCGCCGAGGCTCCCGCTGGCGCCAAGTTGAACTGCATCGTCGTCACGGAGAAGACCGTGTACGTGGGCGGTGGTGGCGCCCGACTGTTCGTACTCGCGGATGGCGAACTGGTCGAGGATCTGGCGTTCGCCCACGCCCCGGGCCGCGACGATTGGTACACGCCGTGGGGCGGCCCGCCCGACGTCCGCTCGCTCTCGGCCGGCCCTGAGGGCACTGTCTACGTCAACGTGCACGTGGGAGGGATCCTGCGCCTCGAGGACGACGGCGCACCCACCCCAACTCTAGACATCAATTCGGACGTCCACGAGGTACGGGCGCACCCGGCGCAAACCGGCGTCGTCGTGGCCGCCACGGCGCGTGGCCTGGCCGTCGCCCGGGACGGCCACCGCTTCGAGTTCAACAAGAAGGGACTTGAGCACACCTACTGCCGGGCGGTCGCCGTCAGGGACGGCACGGTCCTGATCAGTTCCTCGCGTGGTCCACGAGGAGGCGACGCGCGCCTGCACCGGGGCGACCTTGACGGAGGGCACCTCGAAACCCTGGACGCGCTCGGCCCGTTCGACGGAAACATCGATACCCACTGCGTCGCGATGACGCGGGAGGGCTGGTTCGTCGGCCGCGGACCAGCGGTGTGGGCGTCCACCGACTCGGGTGCCACGTGGGATGTGGCAGTCGGCGGCCTTCCAAAGATCACGTGCCTTGCCTGAATCGCGGCGTTTGAGGTGACTGTGTGGTGCGCTGACGCAGGTGCTGAGTGCTGCGTGCTCGGTCGGACCGGCCGAGATCATGCACGGGCGATGCGACGCGCGAGCGAGATGATCTCCGCCGTCGACTCCCTGATCAGGTCGAAGGCGAGGCGGTAGTCCAAGTCGGCGCGCCCGTACGGATCTGGGACGTCACGGTCCTCCGGCGCGAGCGACAACTCGGTGCGCGCGAGTGTCGCACGCATGGTCAGATCGGTGAGCGCTTCGACGGCGCCGCTTCTCATTTCCATGGCCGGCCCGATCATTCGGACGATCGCGGCGTACTCACGCAGCGTGAACGTCCGGCGAACTGCGGCCGGAACCATGTCGACGACGATGGAGCGGTGCGATCTCGTCAGGGGCAGCACAAGATCGGCGTCTCGGATCATCGACTCAGTCACGGCACGCGCCTGGAAGTTCTCGACATCGACGCCGTCTCTTGCGAGAAGTGCCGCCATCGCCGGCTCGATCGGGGCGCCCACGACGGCGCCCGTCCCCGCGCTCTCGACGACGACCGGCCCTCCCAGTCCCACGCGAAGCAACCGTTCGGCCGCCGGTGAACGGGCGATGTTGCCGGTGCAGACGGTGATGATGCGAAATGGCCCTGACCGACGGCTCATGGTCAGATCTCCCGCCGCGCGGATCGCACTCCTTCGCCGGCGCTCGGAGAGTCCGGTGGCGCCGTGAGTGTTACGGGCGGCGGCGGGCTCTCCCACTCGGTGGGCTCCCCTCCGGGCGGCACGGATTCCAGTCCAATCACTCGATGGCCGTCGCGTTTGGGGTACTGGCTATCGCGGTAGTACGCCTCTGTGGTGGCCTTGTTCAAGACGATGCCTGCGACGTGACCGCTGGCTCCATGGACGACCTCGATTGCCGTCTGCAACTGTTGTGCCTCCACCTGGCCGCTCGCGGCAACGATCAGGATGCCGTCCACCATGCTTGCGAGAGCCGCCGTGTCTGCGACCGAGAGAAGTGGCGCTGTATCGAGCAGCACGTAATCGTACTTCTCGGCTGCCAGTTCAATGACCTCGCGCATCGCGTCCGATCCGAGCAGCTCCGACGGGTTGGGGGGGAGTCCCCCCGAAGTGAGCACGTGAAGCCCTTCATGGATCGGCTGGACCACCTCGTTTGGGTATGCACGTCCGATGAGCACCGATGTGAGGCCTGCCGCGTTCTCCAGGTCGAGACGATCGGAAATCGAAGGGCGTCGCAAGTCGGCCTCGATCACGAGCACACTCAAGTTGGTCGCGGCGAGTGCGAACGCCAGATTGAGAGTCGTCGTCGATTTGCCCTCGCCGGCTATGGCGGACGAGATCGCGAACACGCGAGCCCGGCCGCCCACGCCGAGGAATCGCAACGCCGTGCGGAGCCGGCGGTAGTCCTCCGCTCGGGCGGAGCGGACGTTGTCGCCGACGGCGAGGGGGTGGGCCCGCGCGTCCGAGTCCAGCGCGATCGTTCCCACGACAGCCGCCTCGGTTACGCGGGCGACGTCTTCGGCAGTACGGATCTTGCGGTCAAGAACGTGGCGCAACAGCGCCTGGCCCATCCCCAGGAGAAGTCCAAGCATGAATCCGAGAGTCAGGTTGCGCATCACGTTCGGCGTCGTCCAACTCGTTGGAACAACCGGTGGGCTGATTACCGTGGCCTCGACAACCGGGAGGTCGGCGGAATCCCGAGCGGAGATGTTGCCTGCCGCGACAATGAGACTCTCGGCGATGCCGGCAACCGTGTCCGCGGCACGCTGAGAATCAGTGTCGGACACGGAGATGTCCAGTATCGACGTGCCCTCAGGCACTGTCGTCTGGACCCGGTGCGCCAGTCCGGCCGGCGAGTCGTCCAATTCGAGGGAATCGATGACGGGCTGCAGCACGATCGGGGCCGTGGCCACCCGCGCGAACGACTCCACCTGTTGTTCCGCATAGGAAGAGCCCTGAGCCATCTCGCTGATGCTGTCGGCGCTACGCACGGCGAAGAACAGCGAGGTCGAGGCCGTGTACGTGGGTGTCATGACCAGCGAGAGCACAGCACCCGCCGCCAGCCCCAGGAGGCTCCCCACAAGGATGCTCTTCCAGAACCTCCGCAGGACGTACAGGTACTCATTCAGATCCACGGGATGGGGCTCTCCACTCTAGAAACCGCGGCACCAAAGATCCGTGCCTTGCTTGTCGCCCAAGTATGGCGTCCCGTGAAGTTCTTTTGCATCTGCTGAATGTACCGTGGCGCCCGTCTGGCCACAGAATTGCGCCACATTCCTGCCCGGCGAGACGGATAATCGAGGTGACGGAGGTCGATCCCATGATTCCCACCACGATGCGCGCCTGGAGGGTCCGCGAATTCGCGCCGATGCGCAAGAGTCCACTGGAGCTCGTGGACGTTGCCGTCCCGGAGCCCGCCCCGGGTGAAGTACTCGTCCGGGTCCTCACCTGCGGCGTGTGTCGCACCGACCTGCACGTGGCAGAGGGCGATCTGCCGGTCCATCGTCGTCACGTGACGCCGGGGCACGAGGTGGTCGGTGAGGTTGTCGCACACGGAGGCCCCGCAGCCGCCGGCGCTGCCCCCCGCTTCGCATCCGGGGACCGCGTCGGGATCGCCTGGCTGCGCAGCACCTGCGGGATATGCCGCTTCTGCCGATCAGGCCGAGAGAATCTTTGCGCATCCTCCCGCTACACGGGCTGGGACGCGGATGGTGGATACGCCGAGTTCGCGACTGTGCCCGAAGGATACGCGTACCGCATCCCGGACGGTTTCGACAACGTCACCGCGGCGCCGCTGCTCTGCGCCGGAATCATCGGCTACCGGGCGCTGCGCCGGGCCTGCGTGCCACCGGGCGGGCGGCTCGGTCTGTACGGTTTCGGCGGATCCGCCCACCTGACCGCCCAGCTCGCAATCGCCCAGGGCATCGAAGTGCACGCGCTGACCCGCGGCGCCGGAGCTCGTAGGTTCGCTCTCGAACTGGGGGCCGCGTCTGCGGGCGGTTCCCACGCGATGCCTCCTGTCCCTCTCGACTCGGCGATCCTCTTCGCGCCCGCCGGTGACATCGTCCCGTACGCTCTCGAGGCGCTCTCCCCCGGCGGCACGCTCGCGCTCGCAGGGATCCACGTCTCCGACGTCGAGAACCTGAACTACCAGCGGCACCTGTTCCACGAGAAGACCGTGACGTCGGTCGAGTCGAACACGCGGCGCGACGGCGAGGAGTTCCTCACGCTCGCGGCCCGCCTCGGAGTTCGCGCGCAAACCACCGAGTACGCCTTCGAGGATGCGCCGCAGGCGCTCGAGTATCTTGCCGAAGGTGACGTCGAGGGAGCCGGGGTGCTGCGAATCGGCTGATCTGGGTGCCCTCAGCCCCGGAAGTCATCCGGGTCAACGGAGTCGAGGAATTTGCTGAACTCCTCGATCTCGGACTCCTTCTCCTCCTCGGTGGGTTCATCCGCAGCGGATTCCCCTTCCCCGCCATGTTCCTCGACGACACCAGCCTCAGCGAGAACGCTCTCCGAGACGAATATCGGCGAGTCCGTCCGCGTGGCCAGGGCGATCGAATCGGAGGGCCGGGCATCGATCACCTGCCGCCCGTTCGGAGTGTTCAGGGTGATCTCGGCGAAGTAGGTGCCTTCCTCAAGCTTGGTGACCGCGACCTGCGCCACGGAGGCGTCGAGCGAGTCGAGGAGCCGCACCATCAGGTCGTACGGCATCGGCCGGGCCAGAGTCGCACCCTGGATCGCCAGCATGATCGCGTTGGCTTCCTGCACTCCGATCCAGATCGGCAGCAGGCGGGCAACTCCGTCGGACTCGACGGGACGGAGAATGACCACGGGCTCCCCGCGCGAGTCCACCGCCAGGCTTGCGACATCCATCTGGATCATGACAGCGCCCCTTACCTAGATTGCCGGTCCCGCATCCATGCTAGGTCCGCCGCGACTTCGCGGCAGCGCCACGGGCCAACGAAAAGCACCGTGGACTGGCTATCGGTGTGATGCGCGATCAGTCGCCTGGCGTCCCTACAGCCAGCGCCGCCCCTTGAGCAGATCGATCAGGTGGTCGATGACGGCCGGGCCCATGCGCAACCCGTTGTGTTCGTACTCGCTCGTGACCCAGACTCGGCAATCCGGGAGCAAGCGCGCGGTCTCCATGGAGTACTCAAACGGGACGTAGGCGTCGCCGCAATACACGGCCGCAGCCACCGGGACGTCCGCCTCCGCCAGTCGTTCCGGAAAATAGAGCCGATTCCATTCGTGTTGCGCGAGCAGATCGGCGGCACCGGCGAAGGGCCGCAGTTCCGAGTCCTCCTGGAACAGGGACCGGTGAATGTGCTCGCCGCCGAGGATGGTGGCGTCGTCGCGGACGCACTCGGGCATGGTGCGTTCGGCGGACCAACGTGTGGCGACGCCGTCGGCGTACGAGGACTCGTGGATGACGGCGTAGAGGGGGTTGCGCCCCGTGTACGGCAGGGCGTCATGGAGGTCGTGTGCGAAGGCCGCGGATCTGTGGTCGAGTCCGAGCAGGTAGTGGAGCTGCTCCATCCCGCCCTCCACGCCGATCAGGGTTCCGACGGTGCGGAACCGGGCAGGTGAGACAAGGTCGCCGTTCGGCAGAGACACCGCATCGTTCGCGCAGAGGGCGGTGATCTCGCGCACACGGGCGCGATCGCCCGGGAAGCGACTGTAGAAACCCTCCGACTTCTCGATCTGCGTGTGCCAGGTGGCGGAGTAGACGTCGTCGATGGGGTGTCCGACGGCGGTGAGTCCTCCGGTGATGAGCGCGCCGTCCAGCGACTCGGGGTGGACCGAGAGGTAGTGGATTGTGGTGAACCCGCCGAACGACTGGCCGAGGACCGTCCACTTCGCCGTGCCGAGGGCCTCGCGGACGAGTTCGCAGTCGTTGACGATCTCGTCGGCGCGCATGTGAGTGAGGTACTCTGCCTGCTCCGCCGAATTCTTGCCCGCGAGTGGTCCGCCGGCCTCGGCGTGGACGCGGCCGTCGGATCCCGCGCGAACGCGCGAGAAGACCGGTGTGGAACACCCCGTGCCGCGCTGATCGAGCATGACCACCTGGTAGTCCTCGAGCGCGCGCTCGAGCCAGGCCGGGAACAGTGGGCGCAGCGTCGGCCGCGGGGCCTCATTCCCGGGACCGCCCTGCAGGAAGACCAGATAGGGCTTGGAATCGCCGCCCTCCCGCGTGACGACGCGAGCGAAGATCTCGATCGTGCCGGAGCCGGCATTGGCCGCGTCAAGCGGGGCGTCGAGCGTGAGGGTGGTGACGGTCAGTCCGGGCAGGTTCTCGCGGGTGGTGATCACGAC
The DNA here is from genome assembly GCA_035647855.1 of Actinomycetaceae bacterium. GTDB lineage: Bacteria > Actinomycetota > Actinomycetes > Actinomycetales > Actinomycetaceae > JAAZBW01. The sequence goes on from DASRMP010000048.1 coordinate 66,521, forward strand.
GGCGAGTCTATTCGCAGGCGACGAGCCTGATCGGGGCCGCTACGTGCGATGCACGGCACTGGGCCTCAGCCGCCGCCGAGCCACGCGACGACCGCGCGGTGAGCCATCCCCTCGATCACCGTGGTGGTGATTGCGCCGACATCGATGTCGCTGCTCACCAGGATGTGATCGAGTTCCAGCAGTGGCGGGTACCAACGGTCCGCTCGGAACGTGGGTAACCAGCCGGCGCCGACTGCCTCGGCAGCATTCACGAGGCCGTCCGCCTCCAGGTTTCGCAATGGCACGTGTTCGCGCACCGCGTTGAAGTCACCAGCGACGACGACGCTCTCCCCCGCCTCGGTGTGCCGCGCGGCAATCTCGCGCACGCCCGCGAGGTCGTCGAGCCATGCGGGCACGCCGTCCTGCGGTCCCTGCGCATCGACGGGGACGAGTACGAATGCCCGATTCTCGGCCTCGACTAGTACCGCAGGCTGCTCCGCCGTGGAGTCTGCGGTCTCAGCCAGGGGCAGCGCGGAATACACGGCCGTTCCACAGCTGATGCCGCTCGCCATCGGGAAGAACGCACTGTGGTCATAGGGTTCGAGCGCCCCGGACTCTCCAAGAAGGACCCTCAGCGACCGCGTGAACCCCTGGATGACGAGCAGGTCGGGTTCGATCTCCTGCACGGTCGCCGGGAGATCCTCCTCGCCGAGGGTTCGGCACCGGGCATTCAGGGTCATGACCGAGACGCCGGAGCGGTCGTTCGGCGGGTCGAAAGCCGGGATGTACGCGGCGGACCACAAGAGCTGGGCGATGAGTCCCGGCACCGTGACGAGGGCGAGCAGCTTGCCGTAGCCTCGACCTGCCATCGCGAACAACACCAGTGACAGCGCCCACGCCAGCGTCCCGAACGGGATCGCCGCCGCGAGCATCACCGTCAGGCGGTTCATGAGCTGGATGTCCGGAACCGCGTGGAGGACCACGAAACCGGCACCGGCAATTGCCAGAGCCCAGGCCGCCAGCAGAGCTAGGACCCGAGCCGCGCCGAGTGGCCGGCCCGGGTCTCTGCTCATCGCATCATTCTCACCGAGGGGAGCAGCTCCCGTGAAATCCGGCGCGCGTCACGCCCTTTCGACACTTCGGGCCAGGTTCGGCTCCGTTGAAGGACCTGGATCGTGGGGAGAAATCCACGGACCAGTCCCCTCTGAGGTGTCGATGATTCCGGCCTCGGCCCAGATGTAGTCGCCGTCGAGTATCTCGCGTGCGAGCGCGACATCGGAGGCGTCGGTGTTGGTCCAGAGGGCATCGAAGAGGCGGCCGGCGTGGAGACGGGACTGCTTGCAGGCGGCGTCGGCGAGCTTGACGGCGGACTCGCCTGCGGCGGGGTTCTCATCAAGCTGTGACTTCGCGCGCACACACATCGCAGACATCGCGAAGAGTTCCGCTCCGATGTCCACCACCCGTCCGAGGAAGCCCTGCCGCTTCTCCAGCCCGCCCTGCCAGCGCGCCATGCCGTAGAACGTCTCGCGGGCGAGGCGGCGCGACGCACGTTCGATGTACCTCATGTGCGTGGCCAGCGGACCGTACTCGCCGAAAGAGGTGGGGACCACGCCGGAACCGACGAGCAACTGCGGGTACCACTTCGCGTAGAAGAGGCCGGCACGGGCCGCGGCCTGCAGTTTCGCGGACATCTCGGCGTCCGGGTCGATGATGTCCCCGGCGACGGACAGGTGCGCGTCCACAGCCTCCCGGGCGATCAGCAGGTGCATGATCTCCGTGGATCCCTCGAACACCCGGTTGATGCGCAGATCACGCATGACCTGCTCGACGGGCACCGCGCGCTCGCCGCGGGCCTGCAGGGAGTCAGCCGTCTCGTAGCCACGCCCACCGCGGATCTGGAAGAGATCGTCGATCACCTCCCATGCACGTTCCGATCCGTAGAGCTTGGCGATCGCGGCTTCGATGCGAATGTCGTGCGCGCCTGCATCGGCCAGCAGGGCCGCCAGTTCGAGCACCGACTCCTGGGCGTAGGTTGCTCCGGCCATGGCGGCCAGCTTGTGACCAACGGCCGCGTGCTCGCCCACCGGCCTGCCCCACTGCACACGCTCGCCGGACCATTCGCGTGCGATCTTGAGCGCCCACTTCGAGGCGGCGACGGCGAGCGCGGGGATGGACAGCCGGCCGGCATTGAGCGTGGTGAGCGCAATCTTGAGCCCAAGACCCTCGCGGCCGATCACGTTCGCGGCCGGCACGCGCACCTGGTGGAAGCGCGTGACGGCGTTCTCGATGCCGCGGAGGCCCATGAAGGCATTCCGCCGTTCCTGGGTGATTCCGGGCGAGTCCGCCTCCACGATGAAGGCGGTGATGCCACCACGGTGGTTCTCCGACTTCGGCACGCGCGCCATCACCACGAACAACTCGCCGAATACGGCGTTCGTGCCCCAGAGCTTGACGCCGTCGAGGAGGTAGGCGGCGCCGTCGTCGGTGGGGGTGGCCGTGCACTCGAGGCGCGCCGGATCGGAACCGACGTCCGGCTCGGTGAGGAGGAAGGCAGAGATGGCACCCTGCGCGCATCGCGGCAGGTATTCGGCCTTCTGCTCCGGACTGCCGAACGTCTTGACCGGCTCGGGAACCCCGATGGACTGGTGGGCGGAGACGAGGGCGCCGAGCGCCGGGCTGACCGTGCCGATGAGCATCAGCGCACGGTTGTAGTAGACATTCCCGAGTTCGAGCCCGCCGTACTCCTGCGGGATCTTGATCCCGAACGAACCGATCTCGGCCAGCTTCCGGATGTCCTCATCGGGGATCCGGGCCTCCCGCTCTATCGCAGCCCCGTCGATGGTGGCGAGGATGTCCCGGAGCTTCACGAGATACGCTTCGCCGCGCTCTGCGATGTCCGCTTCCGTCTTCGGGAACGGCGTGATCAGGTCGGGGCGGAAGTTGCCCAGGTAGAGCTCCTTCGCGAAAGAGGGCTGCGTCCAGCCGGTCTCACGCGCGGCCTCCGCGACCTTGCGTGCTTCCTTCTCGGTGACCACCGGCTGGGCGGCACCGGATGTGGGCTCCGGCCGTCCGCGCCGTGACTTGGTGCCGGCCGACTGAACCGGCGTGGGTTGCGTGGTTGTTGCAGCCATGGCGAACGCCTCCTGAGTTACCGGTACTTGGGGTATCAGGTAACGGTACTACAGGGCGCGGTGCGCCGCAGGTCGGAAGCGGGGTGCGGATCAGGGCACGGCGAGCTCGTATCCTTTGCCGGCGCGCAGGGTTCCGGAAGATCGGCGGGGTTGCGAGGCAAGGGTGCAAACTTGCCGCTGTCCGCCTGTCAAGCTGGTGAACCCCCTCCCCGATCATGAAAAGCTTGTGACATGCAGATCTGGCCCGGAACTTCCTACCCCCTCGGCGCGACGTTTGACGGAACTGGCACGAACTTCGCCCTGTTCTCTTCGGTCGCTGAGCGGATCGAGCTGTGTCTCTTCGATGAGGAGATGACGGAGACCCGCGTGGAGCTCACGGAGAGGGACGCTCATGTCTGGCACGTGTACCTGCCGGGTGTCCTGCCCCGCCAGCGCTACGGCTACCGCGTCCACGGGCCCTACAGCCCCGCCGATGGCCACCGCTGCAATCCCGCGAAGCTCCTGCTCGATCCATACGCGAAGGCGATCGAGGGTCAGGTGAAGTCGGACCCGTCGCTCTACTCCTACACGCTGGGCAAGCCGGGTGAGCTGAACACGCTCGACAACGTCGGCAAGACCATGGTGTCTGTCGTCCAGAACCCGTTCTTCGACTGGGGTCACGACCGGCCCCCGCGGACCGAATACCACGACACGATCATCTACGAGGCCCACGTCAAGGGGATGACCCAGCTTCACCCGGATGTTCCGCCGGAGATGCGCGGCACCTACGCCGGCATGGGCCACCCGGCAACGATCGAGCACCTGTTGAAGCTCGGCGTGACCGCGGTCGAACTGCTGCCAGTGCACCAGTTCGTCAACGACACCTATCTCCAGGACAGGGGCCTGTCCAACTACTGGGGCTACAACACGATCGGTTTCTTCGCGCCGCACGGCGCGTACTCCTCGCAGGGCGATCGCGGTGAGCAGGTCCAGGAGTTCAAGGGCATGGTCAAGTCCCTGCACTCGGCAGGGATCGAGGTCATCCTCGACGTGGTCTACAACCACACGGCCGAGGGCAACCACATGGGGCCAACCCTCTCGTTCCGTGGCATCGACAACGCGGCCTATTACCGGCTCGTCGATTCCGACAAGGCCCACTACTTCGACACCACCGGTACGGGAAACTCGCTCCTCATGCGCTCGACAGCGGCGCTGCAGCTCATCATGGACTCGCTGCGCTACTGGATCAACGAGATGCACGTGGACGGATTCCGTTTCGATCTCGCCTCCACGCTCGCGCGCCAGTTCCACGAGGTGGACAAACTCTCGACGTTCTTCGAGATCATCCAGCAGGATCCGAAGATCTCCCAGGTGAAGCTCATCGCGGAACCCTGGGACCTCGGCGAGGGTGGCTACCAGGTGGGAGAGTTCCCGCCGCTTTGGACTGAGTGGAACGGCAAGTACCGCGACACCGTCCGCGACTTCTGGCGTGGCGAGCCCCGCACCCTGGACCAGTTCGCCGCCCGCTTCATCGGCTCTGCGGACCTGTACGAGCACTCGGGCCGCCGGCCCGTCGCTTCGGTCAACTTCGTCACGGCGCACGATGGCTTCACGCTGAACGACCTCGTGACCTACAACGAGAAGCGCAATGAGGCGAACGGGGAGAACAACCGCGACGGCGAGAGCCACAACCGGTCGTGGAACTCCGGGTTCGAGGGCCCTACCGACGACCTTGAGGTGAACGAACTCCGGGACCGTCAGCGCCGGAACTTCATCACCACGCTGATGCTTTCGCAGGGCGTGCCGATGCTGCTGCACGGCGACGAGATCGCCCACACGAAGCACGGGAACAACAACACCTATGCCCAGGACAACGAGTTCTCCTGGATCAACTGGGACGTCACGGAGACCGGTGAGCAACTCTTCGAATTCACGAGTGAGGTCATCCGATTCCGCAAGGATCACCCGATCTTCCGCCGCCGCCGGTTCTTCAAGGGCGCTCCCCAGAAGGGCGGCGAGTCCGAGCACGGCGAGATCGATTGGTTCAAGCCCGATGGCACACACATGCACGACGAGGATTGGTCGACGGAGTACGCCCAGGCCATCATGATCTTCCTGAACGGCAAGGCGATCAGGGAGCCCGACAAACACGGGCAGAGGATCATCGACGACTCGATGGTCCTCCTCTTCAACGGCGACGCCGAAGCCGTCGACTTCACACTGCCCGGTCCCGAATACGCTGCACGATGGGTGCCGGTGCTGGACACAGTCGCCGACCCCGAGACGGAAAGAGCATACGAGGCCGGCGGCACGGTCAACGTCGAGTCGCGCTCCATACTCGTGCTCGCGGCGACCGCATCGCCGCAGGCTCCGGCCGAGTCCATCCAGGAGACCATTGAGGTCACCAAACCCTCCGGGGAGACCGTCACCGCGAAGTCCCGGCGCCGTCGTCCCGCGGCGACCGCATCCGTGATCGCGGCCGTGTCCACATCGGCGACCGCCGACGCGGCCCCGTCCGCACCCGAGCCGCCCGCGGCGTCTGAAGAAGAATCCGCACCTCCACAGGAGAAGGCCAAGACTCGCCGCAGAAAGGGCGAGACCCCGACCGATGAGACCGAGGAGAACTGACATGTCCCGTGCGAGCATCGCCACCAGTCACCTGCCGAAGGGCAGCCGCCGGACGCCAATCACCACGTACCGGCTGCAACTGCAACCCGACTTCGGTTTCGCCGCCGCTGCAGATGCCATCGATTATCTGGTGGATCTGGGTGTCACCGACCTCTACCTCTCGCCGATCCTGCAGGCGACTCCGGGATCGACTCACGGGTACGACGTCGTCGACCACTCGCGGGTATCGGACGATCTCGGTGGGCGCGCGGCCTTCGAGTCGCTCGCCCGTAAGGCCCATGAACGCGGGCTGGGCGTGATCGTCGACGTCGTGCCGAACCACATGGCCGTGCCGACGCCGCTGTACCACAACAAGGCGCTCTGGTCGGTGCTGCGCGAGGGCCCCGAATCGCCGTACGCCTCCTGGTTCGACGGGACCACCGCCGAGGACGGCATCCTCATGCCAGTCCTGGGCAGCCGTATTGGCACCGTGCTCGCGAACGGTGAACTGACGCTCGACAGTATGGTCGTCCCCGGATTCGAGGACGAGGGCGAAGTCCCGGTTCTGCGCTACTTCGACCACGTGTTCCCCGTCCGCGCGGGCACCGAGAGCCTCGGAATCGCGGAGATCGGCGAACGCCAGCACTACAGGCTCGCGTACTGGAAGGTCGCCGACGAGGAACTCAATTACCGCAGATTCTTTGACGTCGATACGCTCCTCGCAGTGCGTGTGGACGACCGAGAGGTGTTCGACACCACTCACGCGCTGCTGTTGGAGCTGTACAGGGACGGTCACATCGACGGCTTCCGTATCGACCACCCGGACGGCCTCGCCGATCCGCGTGGCTACATGCGCTGGCTGAGCGAAGCCACCGACGGAGCGTGGATCGCCGCCGAGAAGATCCTGGAGGGCAACGAACAGCTACCCGCGGACTGGCCGATCGCAGGAACCACGGGTTACGACTCCTCGTGGAGGATCGGCGCTCTTCACATCGACCCGTCGGGCGCGCTCGAGCTGAGCCAGGTGCAGCAGCGGATCACGAAGCGGACCCTCAATCTCGCAGATGAGATGGAAGAGGGAAAGCGTCTCGTCACCGTGGAGTCGCTCTATGCGGAGATCTACCGGATCGCGGCGCTGGCCTCCGCCATCTGCCACGACGACATCCGCCTGCGTGACCACACGTTCCGCTCGATCGCGCAATGCCTCACCGAACTCGTGATCGCGATGGACCGTTACCGGGCCTACGTGGTGCCGGGCGAACGCGCTCCGCAGAAATCGGTCGAGGTCATCAATCAGGCCGCCAAGATCGCCGCCGAGCGCCTGACCGAGGACCGCCGGGAGACGTTGGAGGTGGTTGTCGATCTCGTCCTCGGCCGCGAGGTCGGTTCTGCGGGTCGCCGCCACGAGGACCCGCGCGCAGAACTGATCGTGCGCTTCCAGCAGACCTGCGGTGCCGTCATGGCGAAGGGCGTGGAGGACACCGCGTTCTATCGCTGGACCCACCTCATCTCGCAGTGCGAGGTGGGCGGGGCACCGGCTGCGTTCGCGCTCTCCACCGACGAGTTCCACGCCTGGAATGCCGAGATGGCGATGGAGTGGCCCGCCACGCAGACATGCGGCTCCACCCACGACAACAAGCGCAGCGAGGACGTCCGCAGCCGCATCGGCGTGATCTCCGAGTACTCGCGCGAGTGGACGGAACTGGTCAACAACGTCGGGCCGCTGCTCAAGGACATCAACGGCACCACCGCGAACCACCTCCTCCAGGTCCTCGCCGGGACCTGGACGGATGAGGGTCCGATCTCTGCGGAACGACTGACCGCCTACATTGTCAAGGCTGCCCGCGAGCAGAAACTCTGGACATCCTGGACCGCGCCGGACGAGCAGGCCGAGGCCGTGCTGGCCGAGCGGAGCCGGCAGATGGTCGAGGATCCTGCGGTTGTGGAGGCGTTCGCTGCCTGGACTGCGATGACGGCGGATGCCGTGAGGACCGCGGTGCTTGGCACCAAGGCCATCCAGCTCACGTCCCTCGGGGTCGCCGACGTCTACAACGGCACCGAGACCCTGCAGAACTTCCTCGTCGACCCCGACAACCGTGCACCCATGCAGGTCGCCCAGCTGCGGGAAGCACTCGGCAGCGTCTACGCACGCAAGCCTCGCACTCTGGCCGAGGAAAAACTCGCCCTGACGACCGCGATCCTCCATCTGCGCCGCCGGAGGTGGGACGCCTTCGTCGGCCCTGCGACGGGCTACAAGCCGCTCGCGGCCTCCACGGGGCACGTGGTTGCCTTCGCGCGTGGGGATGATCCCGCCGCGTGCACGGTGGCCGTGAGGCTCGCCAGGTCGTTCGCGGCGTCGGGTGGCGCAGGCGACCACACCGTCATTCTCCCCGACGGCGAGTGGCGCGACGTGCGGTCGGACGCCGCCTACAGTGGTGGCGAAGTGTCACTCGCGGACCTCATTGCAGAGTCGCCGGCCGTGGTCCTCGAGCGTGTCCAGTAGGTGGCCGGTCCGAGGAGCATTGTGAACGACTTCGTCAGCATCCGGGTCTGGATCCCACAGGGCCGGATGGCCGAACTCGTTCTCGCGGACGGTGAGCGCCGACCGATGGATCGCGACGGCGATCTCGTGGTCGCGATGGTCCCCCCGGGAACCGATTACAAGATCTCCGTCGACGGCGGGGATCCCTACCCGGACCCGCGGAGCGCGTGGCAGCCCTTCGGAGTGCATGGACACTCGCGCGCGTTCGATGCCGGCGCGTTCACCTGGACGGACGCGGACTTCCCGGGTGTGTCTGCACTCGGCGCTCCCACCTACGAGCTCCACGTCGGAACGTTCACGCCGGAGGGCACTCTCGATGCAGCGACCGGCAAGCTTGATCACCTCGCCTCCTTGGGGATCCGGATGGTCGAACTCATGCCCGTTCACGCCTTCCCGGGCGAACGCGGGTGGGGTTACGACGGAGTGGGACACTACGCCGTTCAGGAGGTGTACGGTGGCCCGGCCGCGTTGCAGCGGTTCGTGGACGCGGCACACGGCCGCGGACTCGGCGTCTGCCTCGACGTCGTCTACAACCACCTGGGGCCCTCCGGGAACTATCTGACGGAGTTCGCGCCCTACTTCACCGACCGGCACATGACGCCCTGGGGCGAGGGCCTCGATTTCGACGGCGAGGGGAATTCTGCCCACGTGCGCGCCTTCGTGATCGACGGTGCACTGCGATGGATGCGCGACTTCCACATCGACGCTTTCCGGCTCGACGCCGTCCACCAGATCCGCGACGACTCCGAATACCACATCCTCGCCGAGCTCTCCGACCGGGTCGCCGAGCTCTCCACGGAGCTTGGGCGTCCGCTCTCGCTGGTCGCGGAATCGGACCTCAACGACGTCAACATGGTCACGCCCGTCGCCGAGGGCGGGCTCGGGATGACCGGACAGTGGGCGGACGACGTCCACCACGCCTTCCGCACCTACCTGACCGGCGAGGACTTCGGGTACTACGCCGATTTCGCGGAGCCCGGCGTGCTCAGCCACGTGCTGCGGCACGTCTTCCTCCACGATGGCCGCTGGTCCTCGTTCCGGGGCCAGGACTGGGGTGCGCCCGTTCCCGACCACGTCGACCGGCGTCGCTTCACGGTCTACACCGAGAACCACGACCAGATCGGCAACCGGGCCCTCGGTGATCGTCTCGAGTCGTTCCTCGATCCCGGCGCAATCGCTGCCGGTGCCGCACTGCTGCTGCTCTCGCCCCATACACCGATGCTCTTCCAGGGTCAGGAGTGGGGCACGGAAGTGCCGTTCCTCTTCTTCACCGACCACGGTGAAGACATCGGGCCGCATGTGGCCGAGGGCCGCCGCGCCGAGTTCGCCGAACACGGCTGGACCGAGATCTATGGCGAGGACTTCCAAATCCCGGACCCGCAGGCGCTCGCCACATTCATGGCGTCCAAGCTCGACTGGTCCGAGTTGGACTCTGCGGCCGCGCGGGCGATGCTCGCCTGGTACCGCGATCTCCTCGCTCTGCGCGCAGCGGTGTTCGGCGACGGCGCATCAGACCAACTCGTGGACTGCGACGAAGGCGCGGGCTGGTTCCGTATGGAGCGTGGCCCGGTGACCGTCGTCGTCGCGCCGTTCGATTCCGGTGCAGACGTCGAGGAAGTGGAGGGCACTGTGGCACTCGCGTGGGGGGAGGTCGAACTCGCCGGCGGCACGGCGAAGCTCGGGCCGCACTCGGCCGCCGTCATCCGCTCGTTGTAGAACCTCAGCCCTCCCCTGCGGACCGCGGGGCGCGAGAGTGCGCAAGCGAAGTCGTCGGAGCGTGGGGCGGAGCCTCGCGCGGCTAGAAGCCCGTATCGGTGACCTCGGGGTAGTCCCGCAGCATCGCCTTCACGTTGTTGAAGCTCGACGCGCCGCGGAACACCGCCCGCTTGGGGTGGCGGTCGGCGTCGTAGGCAAGCGGATGGCTCGTTCCGCCCTCGCGTACGGCGGCGCGGACCTGCGCCCTCAGGGTCTTGTCGTTGACGTATCGGCGATACAACTGGAACGGGACGATCCGGTAGATTCCACGACGAGTGGCGTTGACCGGCTCACGGCGGACGCCGTTGAGATCGTCCCACGCCACCTCGACCGGGTTCACTCCCCCGACATTGACGAAGTGGTTCGAGGCGCCGATGCGGGCGTTGACGTCCAGAAGGTAGCGCTCGCCCGTGTGGGAATGGACCTTCACATCGACTGTCGCGAAGCCGCGATAGTCCGCGATCTCGACGAGACGGGCGACCGGTTCCGAGATCTGGGGGTACGGGGATACGAGACCGATCGCGCAGGTGCCGGTCCTGTTCGGCCGGTGCAGCGCGAGCAGCATGCGCATCGTCGACGTGAGCGTCACGACGCCGTTCCCGTCGCGGTACAGCGTGGCCACATAGTTGTGGGTGTCGTCGCCGGGGATTAGTTCCTGGAGCAGGAGGTCACCGTGGAAACCGCCGTCGCGAGCGTTGCCGACGATGCGCTTGGCCTCCTCCATGTCCGGGCTGTAGTAGGCCTTGCGCTGGTCCGGGAACCGGACCGTCTCGTACTCGGCCGAGACCTTGGCCTTGATGACGTAGGGCGGGGTGAGGCGGGCAGCCAGGCCGAGCCATTCGTCGCCGGTGCCGATCGTGACTTCTTGGGGAGCCTTCAGTCCGACCTCCGCAGCGAGTCCATGCAGAAGGCTCTTGTCCTCGATCCGGGCGTACGTGTCAGGCGGTGGGATCATGAGCTTCATTCGCTCTTCGAACCAGGCACGGTGCCGCTGGGCGAGGTCGACCTGCGAGTCTGAGGTGACGAGGAGGACGGGCTCGCTGCCGGCCTCGCGGGCACGGGCGGCCACCTCGGAGAGTCGCTGCATCACGTCCTCGTCGGAGGGATTCCGGCCGAGGAGTTCCTGGGTGACGATCGACGAGTCGTTGATCGGACCGCGTGGAAGGCTCACGACCGCAGTCGATGTCACGCCGTACGCCTCGTGGAACGAGCGCGCCATTGCGTACGCGCTCACGTCATTGCCGCGGATGATCGGAGCCGGCGGCCGGCCGTTTCCTGCCATGTTCCTCCTTGTCGCCGTGGGCCAGTCTAACGGCGAGCCAAACCGCTCCCCTACGGCTTGGGGCCTACTCTGGAGAGGTGAGCGAGCCGATCCCCTCCGATTTCATGGAGGCACTGCAATCGCTTCGGGGGCACCGCTTCCGCAGCGAGGTGCACCTGGAGGAGATCCCCGCGCCCACTCGGATCGCGCCGTTCGCTCTGGCGCTGAATGGCGAGGTCAACCCCACTCGTGACCCCGATGAGATGCTCGGACACGGCCGCTTCATCGTGCTGCACGATCCGGCCACACAACCGGCATGGCACGGCACCTTCCGCGTGATCGTGATGGCAAAGGCGCCCGTGGATCCGGAGATGGGGATAGATCCGATGTTCGGCGAGGCAGGTTGGTCCTGGCTGCTCGATGCCCTCGATGGCGCGGGCGCCGGATACCACAGCCTCTCGGGAACAGTGACGCGAGTTCTCTCCGAGACGTTCGGCGGGCTGCTCCTCCAATCCAATGCAACCGAGATGGAGGTGAGGGCATCGTGGTCCCCGAAGACGACCGACCTCGGCCCGCATCTGACAGCGTGGGTGAATCTGCTAGCAGCCCTCGGCGGCCTACCGCCCGTCGCCGAGAACGTCGCCGTCCTCGGCCGCCGCGTCCGGTAAGCATTATCGAAACCGCAGAGTCCGGCGGCTCCGCCAGTTCGCCGCGTTCGGGCGCCTCGCCGTCGTCGATGGACTCGCCGTCATCCGGTGACTCGGCGCCCTCCGCACCTTCGCCGAGTTCCTCGCATGCGGTTCTCGTCCGGGAGCCGTCCGAGGGCACCCCTCCTCTGGTCGACACCCCGGAGGCCATCGCCAGGACGGTCCGGCGACTCGCGGCCGGAACCGGCGCCTTCGCCGTCGATTCGGAGCGGGCAGCGGGGTTCCGCTACTCACAGCGCGCCTACGTCGTCCAGATCCGCCGGACCGGCTCGGGCACCCACCTCATCGACCCGCTCCCGGTGGAGAACCACCTCGGTGGCCTGCGGGAGCTGCTGGCAGAAGACGAGTGGATCCTGCACGCCGCCTCCCAGGACCTACCGTGCCTGCGGGAACTCGGTTTCGAGCCTCCCTCCATCTTCGATACGGAACTGGCGGGCAGGTTGCTTGGTCGGCGGCACGTCGCGCTCGGAACGATGGTCGAGGAGGTCTTCGACGTCATGCTCGCCAAGGAGCATTCGGCCGCCGATTGGTCCACTCGTCCGATCCCGGTGAGCGGGCTCAACTATGCGGCGCTCGACGTCGAGTTCCTCATCCCCCTCCGCGATCGGCTCGCCACTGAACTCGCCCTCGCCGGGAAGTCGGAGTGGGCGATGCAGGAGTTCGAGCACGTCCTGAGGACTCCGGAGACGCCACCACGGCCGGACCCCTGGCGGCGAACTCGCGCCATCGGTGATGTGAAGACCCAGCGAGGGCTCGCGGTCGTGCGGGAACTGTGGCTCACGCGAGACCAGCTCGCGCGCAAGAAGGACATTGCCCCGGGCAGGCTCGTGAATGATCGGGCGATCATCGCCGTGGCTTCGCGCAATCCGCTGCCGGAGTCGCTTCCCAGCACGCGAGATTGGCGGAGAGTCGATCCGCAGGCATGGGCGGCGGCCTACAGCAAGGCCCTGAACCTGCCGCGGGCGGAACTCCCACCGCGCCGTGGGCCCTCCAGGGGCGGACTGCCGGAGACTCGCGTCTGGCGGCGAGTCAACCCGCCGGCGGCCGCGCGCCTCGATGCACTCAGAACCGCGGTGCTGGAGCGTGCCGAGACCCTGAACCTGCCGCAGGAGAACCTGCTCACGCCCGCGACGCAGCGCCGCATCGCCTGGGAGTCGACGCTTCCGAACGTCGATCAGGTCCGGAGCATTGCCGAAGCGGACAACGCACGGCCTTGGCAGATAGAGAACACGGCCTCGTCAATCGCGGACGCCCTCCTCCAGATCGCGAAGCAGTCGATCGGTCGGTAGTATCTGCTACTCCAGGTATCACCCAACCTGATCTTGGAGGACTCCATGGACGCCGCCCGCACCGATCGTATGACCGGCAGTTCCGGCGGGGACGCCCACGATCCACGCGCCTCGCTCGGGCTGCCGGACGAGGGCACTCCGCTCACGACCCGCACAGACGTGAGGCAGGTGGCCGGCGGCAGCGCCGTCGTCGTGACCATGTCGCGGGCGGACGGGAAGCCGGCCACACTCGGGCCGCTCGGATTGGCCGCTCTCGGGGTGGCCGTTAGCGATGCCGTCGAGAAGGTGCAGGGCGAGGGACACGCGGGTGTGGTCCTCACCGGCACCGGAGCGACGTTCCTCGCCGGCGCGGACCTAGATCTCGTCGCGGCGCACGGTCATGACGGCGAAGCCGTCCGGGAACTGGGGCGCGCCGGCCACGATCTGATCTCGGCGATCCTGGATTCACCGGTGCCGATCGTCGCGCTGATCAACGGGACCGCGCTCGGGGGTGGCCTGGAGGTGGCGCTCGCATGCCGGGCCCGTGTCGCCGCCGAAGACGTGCGCGCCCTGGGACTGCCCGAGGCGTACCTCGGGCTCATCCCCGGATGGGGCGGCTCGTTCCTGCTGCCGCACCTGATAGGGCCGGCCTCCGCGATCAAGGTGATGATCGAGAACCCGCTCCGGAACAACACGACTCTCCGCGCGGTCGAGGCGTTCGAACTCGGACTCGTCGACCGCGTGGTGCCCGGGGTTCGCGACGACGACGGCGAGCTCGGCTGGCCGGGGGACACTCTCGGCGTGCTACTGGGAGACCTGCCGCGGGACGCGGCCCCCGAGCGGTCCACTGTGGCTGAATCCGAGTGGGAGGAAGCGCTCGAGCGCTCCCGTGACAAGGTGGAGCGCGCAGAGCGCGGCGGGCGGCCCGCGCCGCGGCGGACGCTTGAGCTGATCGCAGGCGCACGGACGGCAGGGCGGGGCGCCGCGTTCGCGGCCGAGGAGGACGCGATCGCCGAACTCGTGCCGCTCCCCCCGCTCCACGACACCATCCACGCCATGGGCCTCCTCCGCCGGTTCCGGCCGCGGCGTGTGCGGAGCGAAGTCCGCTCGCTCGGCGTGATCGGCGGCGGCCTGATGGCGAGCCAGCTCGCCACGCTGCTGGCGGCGCGGCTGCGGATTCCGGTTGCGCTGCGGGAGATCGACGACGAGCGCGCAGCGCGGACCGAGAAGCTGCTGGACGCGGAGATCGAGAAGCTTGGCCCGCGGGCGGACGTCGAAGCGCTGCGCGGCCGGCTCAGCGTCGGGACAGACCTGGCGCTCCTCGCGGACGCGGACCTCGTGATCGAAGCCGTGTTCGAGGAACTGGAAGTCAAGCGGGCGGTCTTCGCGGAGATCGAGCCGCTGCTCCGAGAGGATGCGATCCTCGCAACCAACACGTCAGGGCTGTCCATCACCAGGATGGGGGAAGCTCTGGCGCGCCCGGAGCGCCTGGTCGGGATCCACTTCTTCAATCCGGTGGCCCAGATGCCGCTCGTCGAGATCGTGCGTACCGAGGCAACCGTGCCCGAGGTCGTGGATGCCGCCCGCACGCTGGCCCAGGCCGCGGGGAAGACCACCGTGGACGTGCTCGACGCGCCGGGTTTCATCGTGAACCGGGTCCTGCTGCGCATGCTGGCGATCACTATGGAATCCCTCGAGCGCGGCACACCGCCCGAGGTGGTAGGACACTCGCTCGAGCCCATCGGGCTGCCGATGGGACCGCTGCACCTGCTCCAATTGGTTGGACCCGCCGTGGCGAACCACGTGCTGCACACGCTGAACTCCGAACTGGGCCCGAGGTTCCCGCTGAGTCCCGGGCTGGAGTCGATCATCGCCGAGGGTGTCTCCTTCCTCGATGGCCCTCCCGCGGCCGCGACGCCCATCAACGCCGATATCGTCCGATTCTTCGAGCCGTCCTCGCCTGAGCCGGACGATGCTGCCGCCGTGTTGCGCCGGGTCCAACTCGGACTCGCCGACGAAATCCACCGCATGCTCGACCAGGGCGTGGCCGAGCGGGACGCCATCGACCTCGCGCTGATCACCGGTGCCGGATTCCCGCTGCACCGCGGCGGCATCACGCGATACCTCGATGAGGTGGGCGCGGCCGAGGAGACCGGAGGCGCGTTCCACAGGCGACGCGGTCAGGGGTGACGCGGTCACGGGTGAGTGGGAGATCAGCCTTCGTCGTCGCGGAAGGACTCGATGAGGCGGCGGACCTCGCCATCGACGGCGTCCGCCCCCGCAGGCCGTGCGTCCGTCCCCTCCGTTGAGCGGCGGGACAGCGCGGGCGGGTGCGCGAGCAGCACGCCGGCCACCTTCCGGGCGATGTCTGCCGGACGGAGTTCGTACTTCTCGATGAGTTCGTTCCGGCTCGCGTGCGGCAGGAACTCGCGTGGAAGCCCGTGAGTCTGCACGGGCACGCGGTAGTCCTTGGCCGCCAGCGCGTCACGCAGCGCGGACCCTACGCCGCCTTCCGCGAGGCCGTCCTCGATGTGGACCACGAGTTCGAACTCGCGGGCGAATTCCACCAGCCCGGGCGTGATGGGCAGGACCCAACGCGGATCCACCACTGTGCTGCCGATTCCGTGCGCATCCAGGAACTTCGCCACTTCGAGCGCAGTTCCCGCCATTGGTCCGATTCCCACCACTAGCACGCTACGGTCGCCCTCGTGCCCGCCGATGATGTCGAAGCAGTCGCGGCGTTCGATCGGCGGGATCGCTGCGGGTGTGGATCCCTTCGGGTAACGGACCACGGTTGGGCCGTCGTCGATCTCGAGGGCCTCATTCAGCGCGAGCCGCATGCTGGAATCGTCACGGGGTGCGGCGATGCGCAGACCGGGGACGGTGCCGAGGATCGCCAGATCCCACATTCCGTTGTGGGAGGGCCCATCGTCCCCGGTGATGCCGGCGCGGTCGAGGGCGAAGGTGACGGCCTGGCGGTGCATGGCCACATCCATGAGCACCTGGTCGTAGCCGCGGTTCAGGAACGTCGCGTAGAGCGCGACCACCGGGTGCATCCCCGAGTACGCCAGTCCTGCCGCGGCGGTGACCGCGTGCTGTTCCGCGATTCCGACATCGATCACCCTGTTCGGGAACTCGCGCGACATCGGCCCGAGACCCACGGGCTCGAGCATGGCGGCGGTGATCCCCACGACGTCGGTGCGCCGCCGCGCAACCTTGAGGATCTCGTCGCTGAACACGGCCGTCCAGCCAAATCGGGCAGGCACCACTGGGAGCCCCGTTTCGGGGTGGATCTGGCCGACCGCGTGGAATCGGTCCTCGACGTTGTCCAGCGCGGGCTGGTAGCCGCGGCCTTTCTCCGTGATGACGTGAACGATGACCGGGCCGGGAAAGTCCCGGGCGCGCGTGAGCGCGAACTCGATGGCCGGGATGTCGTGGCCGTCAACCGGTCCGGTGTACTTGATGCCGAACGCCTCGAACACGCCCTGCGGGGCGATCACGTCCTGAACGCCCTTCTTGAGCCCGTGCAGTGCGTCGTAGGCGAACTGGCCGGGAGCGCCGGTGCTCTTCAGTCTCTTCCTGCCCCACGCGAGGAACCTCTCGTACTCCGGTGTGGTGCGGAGGGCGTCCAGGTGGTGGGCGAGACCGCCGATGGTGGGGGCGTACGAGCGGCCGTTGTCGTTGACCACGATCACGAGGTTCCGGTCCGGTCCCTCGCTGATGTTGTTCAGCGCCTCCCAGGCCATGCCACCCGTCAGGGCACCGTCCCCGACGACGGCGACCACGTGGCGGTCATCCCGGCCGGCGAGGACGTTACCGCGCGAAATGCCGTCCGCCCAGGACAGCGCGGTCGAGGCGTGGGAGTTCTCCACGATGTCGTGAGGGGACTCCGATCGCGACGGGTAGCCCGAGACGCCGCCGGACTTGCGCAGGTTGGAGAAGTCCTTCCGTCCGGTGAGGATCTTGTGGACGTAGACCTGGTGGCCGGTGTCGAAGACGATCTGGTCGCGCGGAGATTCGAAGACGCGATGCAGCGCGATCGTCAACTCGACCACGCCGAGGTTGGGACCGAGGTGTCCTCCCGTGCGCGAGACACTATCGACCAGGAATGCCCGAATCTCCCCCGCGAGGTCGTCCAGTTCCTCGGTGATGAGCGAGCGGAGGTCGCGAGGGTGGTTGATTCGCTCGAGTTGAGTCACCGCGAGGGCCCTTTCGTCGAGGTCTTCCGCGTAGGCATGCGGAGTGCAGATCCCGGCCAGTCTACGTGCCCGGAGCGTCGGCGCTGCAAGGGTATTCCCCACGCGCGGCCGGAGTCCGTCTAGGCTGGTTGACATGTCTTCGCGGCCTTACGGCTCCTGGCCATCCCCGCTCTCTGCCGAGGACGTCACTGGCGGCGCCCTCCGGCTCTCCTCGCCGCGTATCGACGGCCGGTCCGTCTACTGGAAGGAGCGCCATGCCGACGGCCGCAGCGTGCTTGGTCGTGCCACCGATGGTGTCCGTGAAGAACTGCCCAGCACCTTCGACGACGGCGCGCCCATCGACGTCGCCTCCCGTGTCCACGAGTACGGCGGCGGGGACTTCGCGGTTGATGGCGGGGTCGTCGTCTTCTCCGCCCGCCGCGACGACCGGCTGTACGTGACCAATCGCGGCGAGGAGGGCTGGTCCACTCCGCGCGCCGTCACCGCTGACGACAACACCCGCTACGCCGATCTCACCTTGCAGGGGCATACGGTGTACGCCGTCGCGGAGGAGCACCGCGGCGTTACGGCAAACGATGTCATGAACAGGATCGTCGCCATCGACATCACGACCGGTGCCGTCAGCACGCTCCGGGAGGGTCCCGACTTCGTCGCGAACCCGCGCCCGAGCCCCGACGGCGCCGCGCTCGCCTGGTACGAATGGGACCATCCGGACATGCCGTGGGACGCCGCGGCGCTCTATGCCGCCAGGCTCGACGGCGGCAGTCTGGGTCCCCAGGTGGTGCACATCGCGGGCAGGACGAACCCGCCGCGATCGGCGATTTCTCCGGTCTGGGTCGCGAATGACGAACTCGTCTTCGTTCACGACCCGGACGGCTGGTGGAACCTCTTCCGCTGCTCCGACCCGCTCGGCGCCTGCCGCATTCGGCCGCTGCATCCGGCCGAGGCGGAGTTCGCAGTCCCGCCATGGACCTTCGATTCCTCCGTCACAGCGCTGGATGAGGACCACGTCATCGCGAAGTGGACCCGGCATGGGCGTTGGTCACTCGGCTCGATCCAGATCGCGAACGGCACCACCGAGGAGTGGATGACGGGGCTCGAACCGGTGAGCGAGATCGCCGTCGGCGACGGGATCGTCGCATTCGTGGGTTCGAGCGGCACCGCACCCGCGGTCCTGGTGGAACTCACACTCGCCGAAGGACGGGTCCGAGTGCTGCGCGAGAGCGCTCCGCGCCTTCTCGACGATGACTACGTGTCCGTGGCCGAAGCCATCGACTGGAGTAGCGGGAGCGGCACGGCGCACGGCTTTTTCTATACCCCCACCAACCCCGATGTGGACGTTCCGGATGGGGAATTGCCGCCCGTGCTCGTGCTCGTCCACGGCGGCCCGACCTCGGCCACCTCCGCCGGCTACTCCAGCTTCGTCCAGTTCTGGACCACGCGCGGGTTCGCCGTGCTTGACGTGAACTATCGCGGTTCCACCGGATACGGCCGCGAGTACCGTGAGTCGCTCAACGGACGGTGGGGCCTGGTGGATATCGAGGACGTGGCGTCAGGAGTGGCTGCACTCGCGGACCTCGGGCTTGTTGACGGAAATCGGGCAGTCATCCGCGGCGGCTCCGCGGGCGGCTACACCGTGCTCCGCGCGCTCACTGCCACCGATACGTTCGCAGCCGGCACCTCGAGGTACGGCATCGCCGATCTCGCGATCCTCGCTGCGGAGACCCACAAGTTCGAGTCTCGCTACACGGAGAGACTGGTGGGGCCGTATCCCGCGGCCGCCACCGTGTACCGCGACCGTTCTCCCCTCTACCACCTGGAGGATCTGACGGCTCCGGTTCTGCTGCTCCATGGCGAGGAGGACAAGGTGGTGCCGCCGAGTCAGGCCATCAAGATGGCCGAGGCCATTGACGCCGCGGGCGGCGACGTCGAACTGGTCATGTACCCCGGTGAGGGACACGGCTTCCGGACTGCGGAGGTGGCGCGTGATGCCCTGGAGAGGGAGTACGAGTTCTACGGGCGTGTGCTCGGTTTCCTGCCGAACTGAGGTCTTGCTTTGTTGGTTGGGAGTGTTCGGTCCGGGGCGCCCCAACACCGCGAAGGCGCACGAACGTCACGATGGCGCGGTGACGTCACTGCGCCATCGTGACTCCCATGCGCCCTCACGCTGGATCCCGGCTGGTCGCCGTGGTCACCGCCGATCCTGGACCAGCCCCGCCTCCGAACGACCCTGGCGAACCCCAGACCTGCGCTAAGTCCAATGCCGTCATCTTGGGGTTTTGCTTGAGGGTTCAGGGGTTGTTGTCGGCGTGTCTTGGGGTGGGGTCGACGGAGCTTCCGGCAAGAGATGCAACGGCCATGATGCTTCTGCTTCCCCGGGAGCTCCGTTGTCTGCTTGTTGTCCATTGAGCGTGTTGTCCGTGAGATCTGTGTCGCCCAGGGGTCTGGAACCGGGTGGCTGGGGAACTTCGGACTGCCTTCGGGGCCCGGTACCGGGTGGCTGGGGAACTTGGCACCTCGTCTTGTCGCTTGCGTGGTGTCGCTGGGGAACTTGGCACCTCGTCTGCTACCCCGAGGCTGCTTCTTGGGGAACTTCAGACCTCGACTACGGGGTGCGGTGTTCCCCAGCAGGTCTGATGTTCCCCAGCGCGCCGCCCGGACGGGGTCTGAAGTTCCCCAGTTCCCGCCAGACGGTCCTGAATGGGGTCCGAGTTTCCCTAGTGGCGGTGTCCGGCCGGGTTCGCAGCGTGAGGGCGCACATTCGTCACATCGGGGCGCACGAACGTCACATCGGCGAAATCGGGGCGCACGTTCGTCACAAGATGGCTGGCGTTCGTCACGATGGCGCAGTGACGTCACTGCGCCATGGTGACGATCGTGCGCCCTCAGCATTCTGCGTGTGACGATCGCACGCCATGCCGTGACGATCGCACGCCCCGATGTGACGTTCGTGCGCCCTCAAGAATCCCGTGTGACGATCGTGCGCCCTGATGTGACGATCGTGCGCCCCGGGTGCAGAGCTGGAGAGTCGGTGTGACGGACGTGCGCCATGGTGTGACGAACGCGCGCCACGGCGGCGCGGGCTCGGGAGGGGTGTGACGGACGTGCGCCACGGCGTTCGGGGCGGGGA
>DASRMP010000049.1:0-6887 GCA_035647855.1 Actinomycetaceae bacterium
ACGTCACATTTCTCCCGGAGCCCTGCCGCCGGGGCGCACGTTTGTCACATCGGGGCGAGCATACGTCACACTGACTTCCCGGCCCGGCGCCCAGGGCGCACGATCGTCACATCGGGGCGTGCGATCGTCACACTGACTTCCCGGCCCGGCGCCCAGGGCGCACGATCGTCACATCAGGGCTCGCATCCGTCACACTGACTTCCCGGCCCGGCGCCCAGGGCGCACGATCGTCACATCGGGGCGTGCGATCGTCACATCGGATTGTTGAAGGCGCACGATCGTCACGTCAGGGCTCGCATCCGTCACATGGGGGCGCATGATCGTCACACGAGGGCGCACGATCGTCACACGCAGATTGCTGAGGGCGCATGATCGTCACGATGGCGCGGTGACGTCACTGCGCCATCGTGACGATCATGCGCCCTGATGTGACGAACGTGCGCCCTCACGCTGCCAACCCCGCCGGACACCGCCGCTAGGGAAACTCCGACCCCATTCAGGACGGCCTGGCATGAGCTGGGGAACTCCAGGCCTCGTCTGGGCGGCACGCTGGGGAACCTGAAACCTGCTGGGGAACAACGCACTCCGTAGTCGAAGTGCGAAGTTCCCCAAGAAGCGACCTCAGGATGGCAGACGAGGTGCCAAGTTCCCCAGCTCCGCCAAATGAGCGGCAAGACGAGGTGCCAAGTTCCCCAGCTCCGCCAAGTGAGCGGCAAGACGAGGTGCCAAGTTCCCCAGCCGCCCGGTTCCGGACCCCGAAGGAAGTCTGGAGTTCCCCAGCCCACTCCGGGGACGCAACATGTCGGCTTGCGGCGGGAATTGGGGGGTGAATCATGCATTTAGCGACTCCGGAACCTGCGAGCCGGGTTACGGGGAACGCACGGGCCGGGCCTCCGGAGCACACAGGCCAGGTCGCGACGAACGCACGGGCCGGGCCTCCGGAGCACACAGGCCAGGTCGCGACGAGCACGCAGGCCTGGTCACGACGAGCGCACAAGCCAAGTCGCCAGGTCGCCAGGTCGCCAGGCCGCCGGAGCGTGGTGCGGGGCCCTTGAGCGCGCCGCAGCCAAGTGAGCGCGCCGCAGCCAAGAGAAGTCAGAAGTCCAGATAGGCCAGCTGCACGTTGGTGCCGAGCACTTCGACCTCGATGCCGTCGGGTGTTGCGCGAACGACCGTGATCCGGAAGCCCTCGGGCACTTCGAGCGGAATCGTGATCTCGCTATCGATTCCGCCCAAGAACGTGGCCAGCGCCGACAAGTCCAGTCCCACCTGATTCAGCGACGCGGAGTGCGGCCGAAGGACGATCGCGTTATCACCGGCGACGGGCTCGAACCCCACCGCGAGTTGCTGCCCCAGTACTTCTCCCTCGAGGTTCACAACGCCATCGGCGCTGGTCAACTGGCCGCCGATCGGCGAATACTGCTGATAGAGCCGGTTAAGTTCCTCAGGCCCCAATCGCGCCGCCACCCAGACCGAAGCTGCTTCGAAGGGTTCCGCCGTGGAGAGTCCGCGCACGGTGCCGCGAGCATCGGTCACGGTGACTCCCTCGTAGGTAAGCTGATCGGCGCTCGCCTCGATGCTGTTGATTCGCCCGCCGATGATCTGCGGCAGGACAAGCGGACCGGCCACCGTCACCTCCGGTTCGACACCCAGATACTGCTGGATCGGATCCGAAGCATGAGAGACAACGCTGGAGCGTGCCCATAGCTCTGCACCGATCAGGAGGCCGAGCACGCCGACGAGGACCACCACCACACCGATTAGCTTCCGCACAACACAAAGGTACGGGTCGCACGAGCATGTGCGCAGCGGGGTCGTGGGCCGAGGTGTAAGCCTGCGATCCGCGGCCGGCGTGCGAATGGCCACGCTCACGCGAACCCGTCCACGGGTGCCGGGGCACGTCAAGTAGGGTGAAATCCGCACAGACGTCACGGCGCGCGCCAATTCACGAGGAGGTGCCTGATGGCCTACAGCGCAGCAGAAGCTCGGCGTCTCGCCGCCGATCCTGCAACTGATGCGGCGACGCTCTACGAACTCGCGCAGCAACACGCCGAGGTGCTGCCACTGCTCGCCACGAATCCGTCCACTTACCCCGGTCTGCTGGCCTGGCTCGGCACGCTCGACGATCCCGCCGTGAAGGCCGCGCTGGCGCGGCGGCACGCCGCAGGGTCGCGCAATGTCGAGGCGCGGAAGTCACGGGATCTCTCCGCGGCGAGCACTGGATCTCCGGTCACGCAGTCCACAGAATCCGTCTCTCGCACGCCGGCGTCCCCGGCCACGGGCGCCACCACTTCCGTGTCCCAGGCCTCCCCGGGGGCGGACACCACGTCCGCTACGGTCCCACCGTCCCGGGAGTCCCCGACGACGGCGCCCAAATCCACGACTCCATCCACCACTTCCACCTCCGCATTCACAGGCGCGGCCGGCACCGGGTCTCGGTCCGCGCTGCCGCAGCGCACCTCGATCGTCCCGGCGGGAGCAAAAGAGCGCCCCCACGGATTCGGCTACCCGAGCACCTCCGGCTGGACTCCGACGGGGCCTCCGCTCAGCGGAATCACAGAGCCCCAGGCGCCCAGCGATCGACCTCGCTCCTGGCCGCGTTTCGTTGCCGTCGGACTGGGATTGCTCGTGCTGATCGTCGCGGGAATCTGGCTGATCAGTTCTCTGATGGGCGGACGCTCCGGCGAGGAGACCCCCACCGCTGTGGCCCCGGTCGAGACCCCCACCGCCACCGCCACCGAGGAACCCACCACCGCGTCCCCGACCGGGGACGCGGAAGCCCGGTACGCCGCCGTCGTCGTGCAGATCGGCGACGCCACCGCCAGCACCGCCTGCACTGACGTCGCCGCCGATTCCGAGGGCCTCATCAATCTCGCAGCAGCCGCGCAGGACCGCGGTGGGGACGCCCTCGCAGAGGCCGACGGCGTCGCCCGCAACGCGCTCGAGGCCCTCCAGTCTCGCTGCAACGCGGGATACGCCGCCGCCGTCGCGGAATCCGCCGCGACCAGCGCGCCCCAGCTCGCCGCACTCGAGTCCCGCGACTGGGTGGTGCCCACCGCGCCGGCCCCCGAGGGTGCACTCGAACTGGCGAACTTCCAGGCGCCGTCGGCGAACATCGTGTGCTCGCTCGGTGAGGCGGGTGCCACCTGCTCGATCCTCGATTACAGCTTCGACGCGCCCGATGGCTGCAACGCGGGAAGTCCGGTGACCCTCGTCGTCGACGACGAGGGCGCACGCACCGACTGCTCTGCCCCGGAGCCCAGCGGCGGCACCGCCCTGGCCTACGGATCCACCTCGCAGCAGGGCCGCTTCCACTGTGACTCGGAAGAGTCCGGGATACGCTGCTGGGACTCGTGGAGCGGTGCGAACTTCCAGGTCGCACGGGCGCAGGTGGTGGCGGCGGAGCCCGTCTTCGCCTTCGAAGCCGACTGAGCCGGTCTCCCGCACTCCACACCGCGTGAACTAGTCTCTCGCACTCCACACCGCGACGGCGTCCGCGAGCGCCCGCGCGTAGCGCGCGCGGACCTCGGGGTCCTGCACAGCCTGGCTCTCCTCCGGATTGCGGAACTCCGCGAGTTCGACCATTACGCTCGGCCGCGTCGCGTGGTTGAGGGTGGCCAGATCGTTCCGCAGGCCGATCCGTTCCGAGACGTTGGACACCGGGAAGCCCGCCTCCTCGAGCGAGGACGCCACATCCTCGGCGAGCATCTGCGACGGCTCGCCCTGCAATTCGTGGAGCGGCGTTGCCACGACCATGACGAAGAACCCCCGCGCCGCTTGCGACTCGGACCCGTTTCCGTGGATGGAGATCATGAGGTCCGCCTCGTACACGCCGGGAGCCTGCCCCCGCGCGTCAACGCACGGCCCGACGCCGGACGCGCCGCGTGTCAGGAACACCTCGGCGCCGTCGTCCTCGAGGAACGCACGCGTTCTGTCCGCGACGTCCCACGTGAACGCGTGCTCTGGGTAACCATCGAAGGTCGAGGTGCCGACAGTGTTGCAGGCCTTGGTGCCGCCGCGACCGTCAGGGACCTGGGCGCCGATGGTTCTGGGGTTCGAGGCATTGTCGGAGTTGTGTCCGGGATCGAGCACGACCCGCACGCCCTCCAGCGGCAGCGCGGGCGCAGACGTGGGCGGAGGCGCGCTCGGGGTGGGACCCGCCGCCGGGCGTGGGTTCGCCGACGACGCCGCCACCTCCTCCGCCACCGTGTCCGCCGACGGCGCCCACGGCAGACCGCCCTGGAGGAGGTACGTCACGCCCACCCAGATTCCGGCGGCCGCCACCAGCACGGCTGCGACCACGGCCGCGGCAATGCCGCGCCGTGGCCTGTGCCCACGCGCAGCGCCGCCCTCAGTGTCATCCGGCGTCCCCATGGACCAAGCCTCCCACCGCCACATCTGGCGCGTGAATATCGCCGCGTGTTGCGTTCTGCACTGATCGGTCAAGCTCGCACTGATCAGGCCGGCAGGCCGAAGCGACTCCCGATGGTGTTCAGGCGTTCAACTCCAGACGAGTGCCTGCGCCGGGTCCTCGAGCACCGCGCACACGTCGCGGAGCACGAGCGCGCCGAGTTCGCCGTCGACGAGCCTGTGGTCGAAGGAGAGCGTCAGCGTCGTGACGTGCGCGGGGACGAGCTGCCCGTCCCGTACCCACGGCTGCTCGCGAACCGTACCGAACGCGAGGATGGCGGCCTCGCCCGGATTCAGGATTGGCGTGCCGGTGTCGATGCCGAAGGCTCCCACGTTCGTGATCGTGATCGTGCCGTCGGACATGTCGGCGGGCGTGGACTTCCCCGCGCGCGCCGTCTGCGTCAGCGCCGTCAACTCGCGGGCGAGGGCCTTGAGGCTCAGCCGGTGCGCGTCCTTGATGTTGGGCACCACGAGGCCGCGCGGCGTCGAGGCCGCGATGCCCAGGTTCACGTAGTGCTTGTAGACGATCTCCTGGTTCTCCGCATCCCAGGACGCGTTGACATCCGGGTGGCGGTGCACTGCGATGAGCAGCGCCTTCATCACGAACAGCAGCGGGGTCAGCCGGATGCCTTCGAACTCGCGGTCCAACTTCAGCCGCGCGAGCAGATCCATCGTGCGCGTGACGTCCACGGTGTGCGTCACCGAGACGTGCGGCGCGGTGAACGCGCTCGTGACGGTCGCCTCCGCCGTCCGGCGCCGCACCGATTTCACGGGCACGCGGGTCCGCCGGCCGTCAGGAGAGACCCTCCCCCCGACCAGCCACGGCTCGTCGCCGGGGTAGAGCGCGTACGTCTGGGCCTGCATCGCCTGGTGGTGCTCCATGAGATCGCCTCGCGTCACGATCCCGCCAGGGCCGCTGCCCGCGATGACGCTCAGGTCGATGCCGAGATCGCGGGCCAGTTTCCGGACCGGAGGCTTGGCGAGCACTCGCCGCACGTCTTCCGGTCGGGTGATGCGACGCTGCCCCTCGTCATCGTTCTCTCGCGTCCCGTAGCCGACCAGCACCGCCCCGGATCCCTCCGAGGTCGCGGGCGCAGCCGCCACCTCTGGCGCCGGGGCAGGTTCGGACGCGGCGACGACGGCGGTTGGCGGCGTCGTCGTGCCGTCATCGGCTCCCTCGGCATCGGCGACCTCGACCGCGATAACGGGTGTGCCGATCGGGACGTTCGCGCCCTCGGGCGCGAGCAGTTCGATGACGGTGCCGTCCCACGGGCTCGGCAGTTCCACCATCGACTTCGCGGTCTCGATCTCGAGGATCGGCTGGTTGACGGTCACGGCGTCGCCGGGAGCGACGAGCCAGCTGACGATGTCGGCGTCGGTGAGGCCCTCGCCGGGATCGGGAAGGAGGAATTCTTGGCGCACGTGGCTCCTCTAGTAGGCGAGCGAGCGCTCGATCGCGTCGAGGACGCGGTCAAGGCCCGGGAGGTAGTCGTGTTCGTGGGCGCTCGCGGGGTACGGCGTGTGGAATCCTCCGACACGCAGAATCGGCGCCTGGAGCGAGTAGAAGCATTCCTCCGTGACGCGGGCGGCGAGTTCCGCTCCCGGCCCGAAGCTCGCGGGCGCCTCGTGGACGACGATGAGCCGCCCTGTCCGGCGGACCGACTCGGCAACGGCGGGGACGTCGAGCGGGGAGACGGAGCGAAGGTCGATGACCTCGGCGGACACGCCGTCGCGCGCGGCGGCGTCCGCGGCCTTGAGGAGGGTCGCGACCGTTGGGCCGTAGCCGGCGAGCGTGACGTCGTTTCCGGGCCGGAGCGTGGCGGATCGCTCGAGCCCCTCGACCACCCCCTGTGGAGTGAGATCGACGGCGTCCGGGACCGCGCCCTTGGCCCAGTAGCGGGCCTTCGGCTCCAGGAAGACGACCGGATCCGGGCAGACAATGGCCTGCTGGATCATGGTGTAGGCGTCCGCGGGACTCGACGGCGTCACCACGCGCAGTCCGGCGGTGTGCGCGAAGTACGTCTCGGGCGACTCGGAGTGGTGCTCGATCGCGCCGATGTTGCCGCCGTAGGGAATGCGGATCACCACGGGCACGGCGAGATCGCCGACGGAGCGATAGCGCAGCTTGGCCAGTTGCGTGGTGATCTGATCGAAGGCGGGGAACACGAAGCCGTCGAACTGGATCTCAACCACGGGCCGGTAGCCGCCCATCGCCATCCCGATCGCGGTGCCGACGATGCCGGACTCGGCGAGCGGGGTGTCGCGGACGCGGTCCGGGCCGAAGCGATCCTGCAGGCCGGCGGTGACGCGGAAGACGCCTCCGAGCCGGCCGACGTCCTCGCCCATGATGATCACGGACTCGTCGCGCTCCATGGCGGCGGCGAGGCCCGCAGTGATCGCGCCGCCGAGCGGCAGAGGTTTCGCCGCGGGGGCCGATGGGGTGGGGCGGCTCGGGGCCGCTGCGGTGACGCTCATCG
>DASRMP010000050.1:0-38241 GCA_035647855.1 Actinomycetaceae bacterium
TGCCAGTCCCGCGGCGGAGCGGCCCAACGTACCCGCGTGCGCGACGACGTCGCCCGGCCTGGCCCCCGATCGCAGTGCGGGGGTGCGATCCCCGAGGTCCCCGAACGCCGTCACCGCGACGACGATGGCCTCCCCCGCAGCCAGATCACCTCCGACCACGCCGCACGCCCGCCCCAACTGGGACGTCACCTGTTCGCAGGCAGCGGCCATCCCGCTTGCCAGGTCAAGCACCCACTGCACGGGCAGATCGCCCGGGATGACCAGCGAGACCACGAAACCGACCGGGACCGCTCCCATGGCGGCCACGTCGGGCGCGTTCTGCATGATGGCACGCCATCCGACGTCGTAGCCGCTCGACCATGCGCGCGAGAAGTGCCCGCCTTCGACGAGGGCGTCGGTCGTGACGACCACGCGAGGATCGTCGAGGCGGAGGACGGCCGCGTCGTCACCAGTGGGGACGAGGGCCCCGCCCTGGGGCAGCAACGGCGCGAACCGGGCGATCAGCTGATCCTCGGTCAGGTCACGGACGAGCATTTCGGTCACCGGACCACCGTACAGTTGCGGCATGATCACTCTGCGCCGTGACACCGCCTCACGGCGTACGGCCGCCGAACGAAGACGACCTCCCGCCGCGGCACGGCGCACGGCCACCGCCTCACAGCGCACGGCCACCGGCATCGCCGCGCTCACGGCCGCACTCGCGCTCGGTACCACCGCGGGCTGCGCGCGGGCGGTGCAGGTGGAGCCGGGACCCTACGCGCCGGAACCCGTGTGCGGCGAGATCCTGCTCGCCCTCCGCGGTGACCGCTTCGGTTTCCCGGAGGTTCCGGTCACCGCGCAGGCGACCATGGCATGGGGCGACGGCGAGAACGCGATCGTGCTTCGTTGCGGTGTGGAACCGCCCCCGCCGACAATGGACCGTTGCATCGGCGTCGAGTCCTCAGACGGCACGGTCATCGACTGGATCAATCCGGAGGCGGAGTCCGAACTGCTGCCCGAGCATGCCGACGTCGAGACGGGCTCCTGGGCGTTCATCACCTACGGCAGATACCCGGCGGTGGAGATCGTGGTGCCGGGAGCGTTGCAGATCGAGCCCGCGGACGTGTTGCAATCGGTCGCATCCGCCGTGAGCCGTGCCCCGGCGGACCGCCACTGCGTGGGCGCCACCGAGGTCACCGGAGCCACCGAGGTCACCGGAGCGTAGTTCAACCGCCAAACCGCGACTCGAATGCACATCTAGCGTGTCCGCGCACCGCTCAGCGCAGCCCGAGAGGCCTCTCCATCGCCAACTCGATCAACTCGGTCAGCAGTTCGGGATACGGCATCCCCGCGACCGACCACATGGTCGGGAACATCGAGATCGGCGTGAAGCCGGGCATCGTGTTGACCTCGTTGATGACGGCGCCGTGACCGGGGTCCCAGAAGAAGTCCACCCGCGCGAGGCCCTCGCAGCACAGCGCCTCGAACGCCCTCGCGGCGAGCGCCTGCATCTCCGCCACGGCCTCGTCCGGGAGGTCCGCCGGGCAGGCGAGCGCGGCGCCGTCGGGAGAGAAGTACTTCGTCTCGTAGTCGTAGAACTCCGCCTGGTCGCGATCCACGATGATCTCGCCGAGCGGCGCGGTGCGGGGCGGGCCGTCACCCCTGCCCTGCAGCACGCCGCACTCGATCTCGCGGCCCGGCATGCCATCCTCGATGAGCACCCTAGGGTCGTGGATCTGGGCGGCCTCGATCGCGGCCGGGACGTCCTCGAGCCGCTCCACGCGGGAGATGCCGAGCGACGAGCCCGCGCGCGCCGGCTTCACGAACACCGGGAAGTGCAGGGCGGCGACGGCGTCGAGAATCGTTGCGGGATCGGTGCGCCAGAGGCGCGGAGTCGCGATGACGTACGGCGCGATCGGTAGCCCCGCGGCTGCGAGGGCCACCTTCATGTAGTGCTTGTCCATGCCGACTGCGCTGGACAGCACGCCGGAACCCACGTATCGCACGGCGCCCATCTCGAACAGGCCCTGGATCGTGCCGTCCTCACCGAATGGCCCGTGCAGGAGAGGGAAGACCACGTCCACCTCATCCAGGTCCCGCGGGACCTGGCCGGGCGAGGTGATCGCGAGCCGGCCCGAGCCCTGGTCGAACGTCACGCTCACCGACTCCTCCGCCGATGGGACCTCGGCGAGGCCTCCTTCGATCGCGGCGGGGTCGTCCGGCGCGGAGACCCACTGCCCGTCACGCGTGATGCCGATCGGGATCACGTCGAATCGTTCGCGGTCTATCTCGCGCAGCACGCCCGCCGCAGTCGCGCAGGAGATGGAATGCTCACCGGAGCGACCGCCGAAAACCACGGCGACGCGCACTCGATTGTTCTCGCTCATCGCCGTTCACCCTACCGCCGTGGCGGTCCATTCCCCGGGCGGCCACCCCGTCTGTCACATCACATCAACGTGCAGGTCGACGGCGCGCACCCTCGCCGTCCTGACGGAGGTCGCAGCTCAGTCGCGCTCGTCCTTGCGCGGCCGGGAGAGCAGCATCCGCGTCATTTCGTCGACCGAGATTCCGCCGTACAACACCGCGACGACTGCCCGCGTGATCGGCATGTCAACCCCGAGCGATTCTGCGAGGTGTGCCACGGATCGGCACGATTTCGCGCCCTCGGCGGTACCTCCCGTCGCGACGAGTGCCTCCTCGAATCCCATGCCCTCACCGATGTGGCGGCCGAGCCGGTGGTTACGGGAGAGCCGCGAGGCGCAGGTGGCAACGAGGTCGCCCATCCCCGCAAGCCCTGCCATCGTCTCGCGTTCCCCTCCGAGAGCGAGCGCGAGCCGCGTGATCTCGGCGAGGCCGCGCGTGATCAGGGTGGCCGTGGTGTTGTCGCCGTACCCCTTGCCCGCCGCCATCCCGACGGCGAGCGCGATCACGTTCTTCACTGCGCCCGCAAGTTCGACCCCGATCACATCGTCAGTGACGTAGGGCCGGAAGTAGCTCGTGGCCACGAGCCGGGCCACGCTCCTCGCGCGCTCGATGTCCGTGCACGCGAGCACCGAGGCGGCGGGTTGCCCCGCGGCGATCTCGCGGGAGAGGTTGGGGCCGGACAGCACCACGAATCGCTCGGGCGGCAGTCCCAGCACCTCCGTGAGCACCTCGCCCATGCGCTTGTCCGTGCCGAGTTCGATGCCCTTCATGAGGGAGACGACGACGGAGTCCTCCCTGACCTGGTCCGCGACGCCGGCGAGGGTCTCTCGCACGACCTGCGAAGGCAGTGCCACGATCAGCGTCGAGGATTCGCGAAGTGTCGCCGGCAGGTCGTCCGACGCCGTGACGCGCTCGGGAAGGGCGAGACCTGGGGCGTAGGCCTCGTTGGTGTGCTTCTCGTTGATCTCACGGACGACGGCGGGATCGCGGCCCCACACGACGACATCGCTCCCGGCGTCCGCGACCACTTTGGCCATAGTGGTGCCCCAGGCACCCGCGCCGATGATCGCGATCACGAGATGTGCTCGCGCCGGAGACCGAGGCGGCCCAGGACGCGTCCGAGCAGCGAATCCGCCCGCTGATCGGCTCGGATCTTGGCACTCTCCGCCTTGAGAGCCTCCCTCATGTCACCATCAATCCTGATGTTCCAGACGTGCTCTGGGGGCGTCTCGCCGCGGATTTCACCGAGCATCCCGCGGAGCTGATGCATGATGCGGTCGGTCGCCTCGCGCAGCACGGTCCCTGTGAGGGGCTGGTCAGCGAAATCGGACAGATCAACGGGTGGCCCCGCGACGACGTCGACTCGCTGCGGCTTCAGCGTGACGAGGCGTCCGGAGTGACGCGGCATCAGCCGGTGGGCGCCCCACTGCGCGATCGGGATCACAGGGACCCCGCTCTCGAGCGCGAGCCGCGCCGCGCCGGTCTTGCCGTGCATCGGCCAGCCGTCCGGATCGTGCGTGAGCGTGCCCTCCGGGAAGATGCCGATCACCTCACCCCGCGCCAACGCCTCCTTCGCGGCGGCGAGCGAGTCGCCCGCCTTCTTGGTCCCCCGCTCGACCGGAATCATTCCGGCCGAGGTGATGACCCTGCGGAAGATCGGCACCTCGAACAGTTCGGACTTGGTGAGGATCTTGACGGGCACATCGTGGTCCACCATGTAGTGCGCGAACGTGATGGGATCGGCGTTCGTGACGTGGTTCGCGACCGCGATGTAGGCGCCCTCCGGCGGAAGGTTCTCGGATCCTGCCCAGTGTCTCTCCGTGAGCCGCATTATCACCGGCCGGAGGACCGCCCTGGCGAATCGATAACCCGCAGGGACAGTGCGCCCTTCCGCCGGCTTCATGCGCATGGTCAGTCTTCCTTCTCTACGACGGCGCCCAGCGCGCGGAGCTTGCGCATGAAGTGCTCGTAGCCGCGGTTGATCTGGCCAATGCCGGAGACACGGCTCACGCCGTCGGCAGACAGCGCCGCGATGAGGTGGGAGAAACCGCCACGGAGGTCCGGCACAACGATGTCCGCCGCGGTCAGGGGCGTGGGCCCGGAGATGACGGCGGAGTGGTAGAAGTTCCGCTGGCCGAACCGGCACTGCAGCCCGCCGAGGCACTCACGGTAGACCTGGATCTGGGCGCCCATGCGGTTCAGCGCCTCGGTGAACCCGAAACGGTTCTCGTAGACGGTCTCGTGCACGATCGACAATCCGTTGGCCTGCGTCAGAGCCACCACCATGGGCTGCTGCCAGTCAGTCATGAAGCCCGGGTGGACGTCGGTCTCGAGGACGATCGAGTTCAGATCGCCGCCCGGGTGGTAGAAGCGGATGCCCTCATCGGTGATATCGAAGGCGCCGCCCACCTTCCGGTACGTGTTGAGGAAGGTCATCATGTCCGGCTGCTCGAGGCCACGGATGAACAGATCGCCCTTGGTGGCCAGCGCGGCAGAGGCCCACGAGGCACCCTCTATCCGGTCCGGCAGAGCAGTGTGTTCGTAGCCGACGAGCCGCTCCACGCCCTCGATCCGGATCGTGCGGTCCGTGTCCACGGAGATGATGGCGCCCATCTTCTGCAGCACGGCGATGAGATCCATGATCTCGGGTTCCGTGGCGGCGTTGGTGAGCTCGGTGATGCCTTCGGCCCGCACGGCGGTCAGCAGCGTCTGCTCGGTGGCGCCCACGGACGGGTACGGCAGCTGCACCTTGGTGCCGCGCAGGCCCTTCGGCGCGGTGATGTGGATGCCGCGGGCGGTCTTGTCCACGATGGCGCCGAAGTCGCGCAGGATCTGCAGGTGGAAGTCGATGGGCCGATCACCGATGTGGCATCCGCCGAGGTCCGGGATGAACGCCTCGCCGAGGCGGTGGAGCAACGGCCCGCAGAACAGGATCGGAATGCGCGAGGAGCCCGCGAGTGCGTCGATGTCCCGCACGTGCGCGGACTCGGCATTGGAGGTGTCGAAGTAGAGGACACCCTTGCCCTCGTCGTACTCGACGCTCACCCCGTGCAGCCGCAGCAGGTCCGCGACGACGTCGACGTCGCGAATCAGTGGGACGTTCCGGAGGACCGACGGCGTTTCACCAAGCAGCGCCGCCACCATGGCCTTCGAGACGAAATTCTTCGCTCCACGAACAGTGATCTCGCCCCTGAGAGGCGTGCCCCCCGTGACGCGCAAAACGTCGGTCATTTGCGGCTCCCTTCCTCCGTGCCCGAACGGGCATGCCCAAAACTCTGGGGACAGGAATCCAGGATACGTCCGAACACTAAGGCAGCGGTGAGACCCTCACCACGGCATTTCCCGATTTCGCGTCCCGGGGCGTCCGCAGCCGTCTCCGAGGGCCGATAATCCGAGGGGCCATAACGGGTCAGCCGAGAGGCCGGGCCGGTACGACTTCCTCCTTGGGGAGGTTTCTCGCCGGAAGCGTCCTCGGCAGGCGCGCCGAACGGTTCTGCTCGAACTCGGCGATGGCGTCGGCCTGTTTGAGGGTCAACGAGATGTCGTCGAGGCCCTCCATCAGGCGCCAGCGGGTGTAATCGTCGATCTCGAAGGATGTGACGAAACTCCCAGCCTTGACGGAGCGGGCCGCGAGGTCAACGGCCACCTCGGTGCCGGGTTCGGACTCGAGGATCTTCCAGAGCTGCTCGGCGTCCTCGTGCGAGATGACGCCGGCCACCAGGCCCTGTTTGCCCGAGTTGCTGCGGAAGATATCGCCGAAGCTGGGAGCGAGGACCACGCGGAAGCCGTAGTCCTTCAGCGCCCAGACGGCGTGCTCACGCGAGGAGCCGGTTCCGAAGTTGGCTCCTGCCACGAGCACCGAGCCGCTCGCGTACGCGCCCTTGTTGAGCACGAAGTCCGGGTCTCCGCGCCACGCGGCGAAGAGCGCGTCATCGAAACCGGTCCGCGTGATCCGCTTGAGGTAGACCGCCGGAATGATCTGGTCCGTGTCGACGTCGGAGCGACGCAGCGGCACGCCGATTCCCGTGTGGGTGACGAACTTCTCCATGGCGAATCGCTCCTTACGCTGCGGTGGTCGAAATGGACGCGGGGTCGACCGGGTCAAGATCCCCTGGCGACGAGATGGTGCCACGCACCGCCGTCGCCGCAGCGACGACGGGTGAGACGAGATGGGTGCGCCCGCCCTTGCCCTGGCGTCCCTCGAAGTTGCGGTTCGAGGTGGACGCGGCGCGCTCGCCGGGAGCGAGCTGGTCCGGGTTCATGCCGAGGCACATGGAGCAGCCGGCGTTGCGCCACTCGGCGCCGAAGCCGAGGACGATCTTGTCAAGGCCCTCGGCCTCCGCCTGTAGGCGCACCCGCGCGGAACCGGGCACCACGAGGACGCGGACATCGGGGTGTTTGGTGCGGCCCTGGATCACCGACGTGAATGCGCGCAGGTCCTCGATGCGGCCGTTGGTGCACGAGCCCATGAACACGGTGTCCACGGCGATCTCGCGCAGCGGCGTGCCCGGTGTCAGCGCCATGTACTCGAGGGCGCGCTCGGCGGCCTGGCGGGCGGACTCGTCGGCGATGTCGACCGGGTCCGGGACGGAGCCGGAGAGCGGCAGCCCCTGACCCGGGTTGGTGCCCCAGGTGACGAAGGGCTCGATGTCCTCCGCCTTCAGCACCACCTCGGCGTCGAAGACGGCGTCGTCGTCGGAGCGGAGAGTCGACCAGTCTGCGACGGCGGCGTCCCATTCCTCGCCCTCGGGAGCGTGAGGGCGGCCCTTGATGTACTCGAAAGTGGTCTCGTCGGGGGCGATCATGCCCGCCCGCGCGCCGGCCTCGATCGACATGTTGCAGATCGTCATCCGGCCCTCCATGGAGAGCTTCCGGATGGCCTCACCGCGGTACTCGATCACGTAGCCCTGACCACCGCCGGTGCCGATCTTCGCGATGATCGCGAGGATGATGTCCTTCGCGGAGGATCCTTCGGGCAGTTCTCCGTCAATGGTGATGGCCATGGTCTTGAACGGCGTGATGGGCAGCGTCTGGGTGGCCAGCACGTGCTCGACCTCCGACGTCCCGATACCCCAGGCCAGCGCGCCGAACGCGCCGTGGGTGGAGGTGTGCGAATCGCCGCAGACGACGGTGAGGCCGGGCTGCGTCAGCCCGAGCTGCGGACCGACCACGTGCACGATCCCCTGGTCCGCGTCACCCAGCGAGTGCAGCCGGACACCGAACTCCTCGCAGTTGTTCCGGAGCGTCTCGATCTGCTTGCGTGAGGTCGGTTCGGCGATCGGGAGGTCGATGTTGAGAGTCGGGGTGTTGTGGTCCTCGGTCGCGATCGTGAGGTCCGGGCGGCGCACCGTGCGGCCTGCGAGCCGGAGGCCTTCAAACGCCTGCGGGCTCGTGACCTCGTGTACGAGATGCAGGTCGATGTACAGCAGGTCCGGTTCCCCGTTTGTCCCCCTGCGCACGACGTGGCGTTCCCACACCTTCTCGGCGAGTGTGCCGCTCATCTCAGATCTCCAATGTGTCTCATATGTTGGTTGCATCTCACGCTATGAGATGCAAGTATCGAGCTATGGACAACTCTAGTGGAGTCGGCGTCCTCGACAAAGCCGCAGCCGTCCTGTCCGCACTGGAGGCCGGACCTGCGACGTTGGCTCAACTCGTGAACGCAACTCACCTTGCCCGCCCCACGGCGCATCGACTCGCTGTGGCGCTTGAGTATCATCGCTTGGTCGCCCGGGACATGCAGGGTCGTTTCATTCTTGGACCACGTCTGGCCGAACTCGCTTCCGCCGCCGGCGAAGACCGTCTCCTCGCCGCCGCCGGCCCCGTGCTCACGGTCCTACGCGACCACACGGGCGAGTCCGCGCAGCTCTATCGCCGCCAGGGTGATCACCGCATCTGCGTGGCCGCCGCTGAGCGTCACATGGGCCTGCGCGACTCCATCCCCGTGGGCGCCACCCTGTCGATGCTCGCCGGTTCCGCGGCGCAGATCCTCCTCGCCTGGGAGGAGCCCGACCGGTTGCACCGCGGTCTGCACGGCGCGTCCTTCACCGCGACCGTCCTCTCCGCGGTACGACGGCGGGGATGGTCCCAGTCTGTCGCCGAGCGTGAGCCCGGAGTGGCTTCCGTCTCGGCACCCGTGCGCGGTCCCGCGGGGCGTGTGATCGCGGCGGTCTCGGTCTCGGGGCCGATCGAGCGCATGGGCCGCCAGCCGGGACGGCTGCACGCGGCTGCCGTGGTCAGCGCGGCGAACCGCCTGACGGAGGTCCTGCGCCGGACCGAGGAAGAGGCCCCGAAGAAGGAAGAGGCCCCGGCGAAGTAGGCGAGGGCGGCCTCCGCACTCCGCCCGCCTCCGCACTCCGCCCGCCTCCACACTCCGGAGACCCAAAACGCACGCCTGAGCGCCCGATTCCCACCGCAAACCAACACATTGCGTCCCCGCAAGCCCGCCCCCACACTCCGGAGACCCAAAACGCACGCTTGAACGCCCGATTCCCACCGCAAACCTCACATCGCGTCCCCGGAAGCCCGCCCCCACACTCCGGAGACCCAAAACGCACGCCTGAACGCCCGATTCCCACCGCAAACCAACACATTGCGTCCCCGGAAGCCCGCCAACACGGTGCGCGAGATTCCGCAGCAGCGGGTTCTGGCGCCGCTGCAACGTGAGGGCGCACGATCGTCACACCAGGGCGCACGTTCGTCACGATGGCGCAGTGACGTCACTGCGCCATCGTGACGATCATGCGCCCTCAGCATCTTGCGTGTGACGATCGTGCGCCCCCGTGTGACGGACGCCAGCCATCTCGTGACGATCATGCGCCCCGGCGTCAGGGGCTACGAAGAGACGTGACGATCGTGCGCCCCCGTGTGACGGACGCCAGCCATCTCGTGACGATCATGCGCCCCGGCGTCAGGGGCTACGAAGAGGCGTGACGAACGTGCGCCATGGTGCGAGAGGCGGAGAAACACCACCCGGATTGCGGACTCCCGCGGGCTACCGCTTTCCGACCTGCTCCCGCGCCTCGACGAACGCCGCCACGCAGCGCCGCACCTCGCCCTCGCTGTGCGCCGCCGAGAGCTGCACCCGAATCCGAGCCTTCCCCCGCGGCACCACCGGGAACGAGAACGCGATCACATAGACCCCGAGTTCAAGCATCGCATCGGCGATCGCCCCGGCTTCGCGTGCGCCGTCGTCGCCCTCGAACATGACCGCGTGGATGGGGTGCTCGCCCGGCAGCAGCGTGAAGCCGGCATCGGTCATGAGCCGGCGGAACACCGCGGAGTTCTCGCGCAATCTCAACCGCCCGGCAGAGGCGCCCGCGGCGAGACGAATCGCCGTCCGCGCTCCCGCGACCACGCTCGGCGCCACGGAGTTCGAGAACAGGTACGGCCGCGAGCGCTGCCGCAGCAGATCCACGATCTCCGTCCGCGCCGCGATGAACCCGCCGCTCGCACCGCCGAGAGCCTTGCCCAGCGTGCCCGAGATCATGTCGATCCGCTCCATGACACCGAAGTGCTCCGGAGTTCCCCGGCCGCCCTCCCCCACGAAGCCGGTCGCGTGCGAGTCGTCCACCATGACGAGCGCCCCGAATTCCTCCGCCAGGTCGCAGATGCCGGGCAGCGGCGCGAACGAGCCGTCCATGGAGAAGACCCCGTCGGTCACGACCACGATCCGGCGGGCCCCACCATCGCGCGCGGCAAGCAGTTGCCGCCGCAGGTCCTCGAGATCGGCGTTGAGATACCGGAACCGCCGGGCCCTGGAGAGGCGCACGCCGTCGATGATGGAGGCGTGGTTCAGCTGGTCGGAGATGATGGCGTCGTCGGGGCCGAAGAGGACCTCGAACACGCCGCCGTTGGCGTCGAAGCAGGAGGAGTAGAGGATCGCGGCCTCCTGGCCGAGGAACTCGGCGATCTCCCGCTCGAGCGCGGTGTGCTGCGTCTGCGTGCCGCAGATGAACCGGACCGAGGCCATGCCGAATCCCCACCGGTCGAGCGAGTCCCGCGCGGCGGCGATGATCTCCGCGTTGTCCGCCAACCCCAGGTAGTTGTTGGCGCAGAAGTTCAGCGCCGCGCCACCCGCGGCAGTCGCGACCTCGGCGCGCTGTGGAGTGGTCAACTCGCGCTCCGCCTTCCACAGCCCCGCGGCGCGGATGGCCTCGAGTTCCTCGGTCAACTGGTCCTTGATTCCGTACATTCACTCGCCCCAATCGAAGATGACCTTGCCGCACTGTCCGGAGCGAGCAGTGCCGAACGCGTCCTGCCAGTCCTCAGGCGCGAAGCGATGCGTGATGACCGAACGGACCTGGTCGCGCAGCGCCGCGGAGGACTGCAGCATGAAGCTCATGCGGTACCACGTGGAGAACATCTTGCGGCCGTAAACACCCCTGATTACCAGCATGTTTGTGATGACTTTGCCCCAGTCGACGCAGAACTGCTCGCTTGGAATACCGAGCAGGCCCACGTCCGCGCCATGGGTGCAGTTCTCGATGATGTCCGCGAACGCACTCGGCGCGCCGGACATCTCGAGAGCGATGTCGAATCCCTCGGTCATGCCGAGCTCACGCCGCACGTCGGCGAGGCTCTCGTTCACGACGTCGACGGCGCGTGTCACCCCGACCCGTCGCGCAAGCTCGAGCCGGTATTCCGAGACGTCGGTGACGACGACGTGGCGGGCGCCCGCATGCCGCACGACGGCGGCCGCCATGATGCCGATCGGACCGGCGCCGGTGATGAGGACGTCGTCGCCGGGGATCTCGGCCTGCAGGGCAGTGTGGACGGCGTTGCCGAGCGGGTCGAAGACGGCGCCGAGGTCGGGGTCGATCACGTCCGACTGAACCCAGACGTTGGCCGCGGGAACCACCACGAAGTCCGCGAACGCGCCGTCCCTGTTCACGCCGATGGAGTTGGTGCGGATGCACATGTGGCGCCGGCCGGAGCGGCAGTTGCGGCACCGGCCGCAGATGACGTGCCCCTCGACGCTGACCCGCAGGCCCACCCTCAACTCGTCGGCGCCGCCGCCCTGCGTGACGTCCGGGCCGATATCCACGATCTCTCCGTAGAACTCGTGTCCGATCGACATCGGCGGATTGAGTTGCCCGGCGGCCCACGGATCCCAGTCCTCGATGTGCAGGTCCGTGCCGCAGATGCCTGCCCGCATGACACGGATCTTGACCTCGCCCGCTCCCGGTTCCGGTTCGGGGATCTCCCGCAGCTCCAGACCGGGACCGGCGTGCAGCTTCATCAATGCACGCACAGTTCCTCCTGTGGTGTGGTGGAACTCCCAGGCTATCGCCACGCCGTGAGGCTGCGCACGGCCTCGCCGCAGCCGATCCCACCGCTCGCGGACGCGCGCCCAGAAAGCAGGAAGGGCTCCCCTTGTGGGGGAGCCCTTGTAGCCCCGACCGGATTCGAACCGGCGCCGCCGCCTTGAGAGGGCGGTGTCCTGGGCCACTAGACGACGGGGCCATTGCGGCCCGAGAAACGTTACCGTCTCTGCGGATTCCGCACCAACTCGCTGGAACGTGATGTTCATCGCGATGGCTGGGGTACCAGGACTCGAACCTAGAACGACGGAACCAGAATCCGCTGTGTTGCCAATTACACCATACCCCAAGGGGTTTCCCCGGCCTCGCGGCCGTGGCACCAGGCAACTACACTACCCGACGCCCCGGCACGGACCCAACCGCCGCATGCGGGCGAACGCCGGTTTTCCGGGTGATCTCGGTTACGATCGCTCCGTTCGTTCGTCCAGAGGAAACCATGCCCATCTCACCTCACGCCCGAGTTCTCGCCACAGCCGCCGCACTTGCGGCGGCCCTCTCGCTCGGGGCCTGCTCTACGTCGTCGACAAACTCCGGGGACGAACTCCCCGACTCCTCGCCGACCGCCACCCCCTCCGATACCGAGCCGATCCCGCTCGCCAACATGGACCTCTCCGGCCTCGCCGAACTGGATTACACCCACAACGAGCAGGTGGAGAGCGACAACCTCGTGCAGTGGCAGACTCCCGGATGCATCGTCCAGGCGGTCGTCGCGCCGCACGAGGGCAGCGGTGACGACGCCGCAGACTCCGTCGCCGCGTTCGATTCGTTCGGGCCCGAGTTCACGGACCTGACCGAGCGAGACTTCGTGCACCTCCCCCTCGTCACCGGAGGCACCCTCATCATGGCGGCACGTTCGGGCACCGTCACGGTCGACGACGTCGTCGCAGAGATCGATCTTGCAGCACGCGCGGTCGGAGAGGTTGACACCCTGTTCGTCATCACTCACTCATGCAGCGACGACGCCCCGAGCCCAACGAGTCTGGATGACGTCATGGCCGCAATCACGCTGCGCGGAGTGGTGAACCCGGACGTGTGACGCCGGCCCGCACTACTTCACGCCGCGCGCCACCGCGGCCGGGCCCGCTACTTCTGCCGCGCCCCCCGCTGCGCGCCCTGCCGCGCCCCGCGCCCCGCGCTGCGCGCCCTGCCTGGCCTGCTGCGCCTGCGCCCGCTGGATCGCCGCCCACTCGTCCCGCAGCCCGACGGTCCGGTGGAACACCATCTCGTCGGCCGGATCGAGCGCGAAGTAGCCGAGTCGCTCGAACTGCACCACCTCGCCTGGCTCAACCTCGGCCAGCACCGGTTCCACCTTCGCGTGAAGCACCATCCGTGAGTCGCGGTTGAGATCGTCGAGCGGCTCGCCCGTGGCAGCGCCCGGCACCTCGGCCGAGAACAGGTACTCGTACAGGTTCGCGGTCGCGTCCGCCGCGTGTCCCCTCGAGACCCAGTGCATTGTGCTCTTCACCTTGCGGCCGTCCGGCGCGTTGCCGCCCCGAGTCTCCGGATCGTACGTCGCAAGCACCTCGACCGCGTTCCCCGCCTCGTCCTTCACCACGTGGGTGGCGGTCACGAAGTAGGCGCCCCGCAGCCGCACCTCGCGGCCCGGCGAGAGCCGGAAGAACTTGGGCGGTGGCACCTCCGCGAAGTCCTCGCGCTCGATGTACAGGTGGCCGGAGAACGGAACCGAGCGCACGCCGTCGCCGGGATTCTCGGGATTGTTGGCCAGTTCGACCATCTCGACCACGGGGGCGCCGTCGTCGCCGACTGGCCAGTTGGTGATCGTGAGCGGGAGCGGGTCGAGCACGGCCATGCGGCGCTGCGCGGTCACGTTGAGTTCGCGGCGCACCACGGCCTCGAACGCCTCGATGGCGTGGCGCGAGTTGGTGCGTGAGTTGCCGATTTCCCGCAGGAACTGGCGGATGGCCGAGGGCGGGAAGCCGCGGCGGCGCATGGCGCCCAGCGTGGGCATCCGCGGATCCTTCCATCCGTCCACCACGCCCTCGTCCACCAGTTTCTTCAGCCGGCGCTTCGACGTGACGGTGTGGGTGAACTCGAGGCGCGCGAACTCGATCTGCTTGGGGCGGTCGAAGGGCAGCGGGAGGTGGTCGAGGAACCAGTCGTAGAGAGGACGGTGCGCGTCGAACTCGAGGGTGCACATGGAGTGGGTGACGCCCTCGATGGCGTCGGACTGGCCGTGCGCCCAGTCGTAGGTGGGGTAGATGACCCACTCGTCGCCCGTGTTGTGGTGGTGGGCGTGGCGGATGCGGTACATGATCGGGTCCCGCAGCCACATGTTGTCACTCTGCATGTCGATCTTGGCGCGCAGCACCCGCGCACCGTCAGGGAAATCCCCGGCCCTCATACGGCGCAGGAGATCGAGGTTCTCCTCGATCGAGCGCCCCCGGTACGGCGATTCGATCCCAGGAACGCCGTAGCCGCCCCGCTGCGCCGAGATGGTCTCGCTGTCCTGATCGTCCACGTATGCCTTGCCCCGCAGGACCAGGTGTTCCGCCCACTCGTACAGCTCGCCGAAGTAGTCGGACGCGTGCACCACTGCCTCCGGCGTGTAGCCGAGCCAGGCGATGTCCTCCTTGATCGAGTCCACGTACTCGGTCTCTTCAGTGTCCGGGTTCGTGTCATCAAGGCGGAGCTTGCAGATGCCGCCGAAGTCCTCCGCGACCCCGAAGTCCTGGAAGATCGCCTTCGCGTGCCCGATGTGGAGGTAGCCGTTCGGCTCCGGCGGGAAGCGAGTCTGCACCCGCGAGTAGGTCCCGTCCGCGAGGTCCTGGCGCACGATCTCACGGATGAAGTCTGTGGCACCGTTGGGTCTCTCGGGGCTGGTCATGACCCTCAAGGTAGCACCATCGGCCCAGGCCTCCCGGCGGCGCCATTAGGCTTGGGCCACCATGAGTGAACTTCGCCCCGCACGCACGCGCATCGCCCCCTCGCCCACCGGCCACCCCCACGTCGGTACCGCCTACCAGGCGCTCTTCGACCTCGCGTGGGCCCGCAAGACAGGCGGGCAGTTCGTGCTCCGCATCGAGGACACGGACCGCAATCGGCTCGTGGAGGGCAGCGAGGAGCAGATCTACTCCACGCTCCGGTGGCTGGGTCTCGACTACGACGAGGGCCCCGACGTTGGCGGGCCGTATGCCCCCTACCGCCAGTCCGAGCGACTCGAGACGTACCGCCCTCACGTCGAGCAACTGATCGAGCAGGGCAACGCGTACCACTGCTGGTGCTCCACCGAGCGCCTGTCCGAGATGCGCAAGGAGCAGGAGGCGTCCAAGCAGGCGGTGACCGGCTACGACCGTCTCTGCTACGGCAAGACCCGCGAGGAACGTGCGGCGCTGCCCGGATTCTCCGAGATCCCCGTGGTCCGCATGCTCATTCCCGACGACGCCCCGCTCGCCTTCCACGACCTCGTCCGCGGCGATGTGCGGGCCCCCTTCCCGGATGACCAGGTGATCCTCAAGGCCGACGGCTTCCCCACCTACCACCTCGCCGTCGTTGTGGACGATCACCTCATGGACATCACCACCGTGGTGCGCGGCGAGGAGTG
Organism: Actinomycetaceae bacterium; assembly: GCA_035647855.1. GTDB lineage: Bacteria > Actinomycetota > Actinomycetes > Actinomycetales > Actinomycetaceae > JAAZBW01. The sequence continues at coordinate 15,289 of DASRMP010000050.1, forward strand.
GATCTCCTCCACGCCCAAGCACCTGCTGCTCTACCAGTGGCTCGGCTGGGAAGCGCCTGAGTTCGCACACATGCCGCTGCTGCGCAATCCGGACAAGTCGAAGATCTCGAAGCGCAAGAACCCCGCTGCCCGGCTCACGTGGTTCCGCGAGAACGGCTACCTACCGGAGGCGGTGCTGAACTTCCTGCAACTGCTCGCGTACCCGCCTGTCGAGGAGAACCGCGAGGTCGCGACCTTCGAGGAGTTCACCGAGGCGTTCGACTGGTCCCGCGTCAACACCGTGGGCCCCGTGTTCGACATGACCAAGCTCGCGTGGCTGAACGGCCACTACATCCGCGAACTGCCCGATAGCGAGCTCGCCGAGCGCGTGATCGAGCATCTCACCTTCACCGAGCGGGTCGCCCCGGATGAGCGCACTGCCGAGGTGGTGCGCGCCGCCATCCCGATCATCAAGGAGCGCCTCACCACGCTCGCGGATGCGCTCCCCATGGTCCAGTTCCTCCTCACCCCGGATGCCGAACTCGTGATCGCCGACGACGCCCGCGCCACCCTCAAGGACGACGCCGCCCGGGTGCTCACGGCGGCCCGTTCCGCCCTCGCCTCCCTGGACGATTTCACGACGCCGGAAATCGAGTCGGTCCTGCGCGCCGCCCTGGTGGAGGGGTTGGGGATCAAGCCGCGGTTCGCGTTCGGGCCCCTGCGCGTGGCCGTCTCCGGCGCCAAGGTCTCCCCGCCGCTGTTCGAGTCGATGGAGATCCTCGGCAAGGACTCGACGCTCGCGCGCCTGGACGCGCTCGCCGCCGGCCTGTAGCCGAACGAACCCGCCCGCGGAGTCGGCACGTGTGGGCCGTCAGCGAACCAGTCGTCGAGTGCCTCCGACCGAGTCCGACGCCTCGCTGGCCGACGTCGTGCCCACGCGTCGTCGCTGGTAGGCGACCGCCAGGAAAGTCAACAGCAGCAGCACGAGCAGCATGCCGGCCATCGCACCGACTACTCCCCACGTGCCGACGACGTTCGGATCGACGAACGGGTACGGATACCAGCCCATGAACGCGCCGTGCACGAACGTGTAGCCGGCCCACGCGGCTGGGTAGACCAACCACTGCCATGCCGACGTCGAGAACCGAAGACGCGGTGCTCCGGGAGGGAAGAGCATCCAGTCAAGCAACGCGATCAGCGGCATGATGCCGTGGATGGTGTGGTTGATCCAGGGATGGCGAAACAGACCGGCCGTGTCCCCGAGGAGCGCGGCGTAGCCGAGGCCCGTCAGGATCATCGCGATCGTGACGGATCCGCGCACGGCCACGAACCCGTTCGACGACGTGACCCGCACCGGAAGGAACGCGAGTCCGAGCGTCACGGCGATGTACCCAGCGTTCGAGATATTGGTGAAGTAGCTGGCGTACTCCACGAACCCGCGAACGCCGCGTTCGGTGTAGAACTCGAGATACAGGCCAAGGAGCCCGGCGGCACCCGGGAGTGCCGCCAGGACTCTCATGACGACCCAGATGGGGCGGGATCTCAGAACCAATTCGAGAACAGCTTCCCGAAGGCCTCCTTGATCACGCGTTCGATTCTGTCTGCGAGGTCGAACCTGTCGGAATCTCCCGGTCTTCCCGGCTTCCATGGCTTGGCCGGCTTGTTCCATGGATTGGTCGGCTTGTCGGGCTCAGTGGGACCCTCCGGATCTGCCGGGCCGTTCGGCTCCTCGACGCGCGTGTCCTGCAACAGCCAGACCTGCGTGCCGTAGAACGGATTGGCCGTACCAATCCCCAGGCCCTGATCGGACTCGGCGAAGACTCGAAGTCCGTGGTTGTAGGGGTCGCCGAAGCCGTTGCGCGTGATGACGGAGAAATTGTCCCCGTCCTCGGTCACCAGAAGGTCGAATCCGCGATCCGCCTTGCTGAGATGGGTCATCACTCCGATGAAGGCATCGAAGTTCGAGATCGACTCGGGCGAGAGGAACCCGTCGAACGACGCCTGCATCTCTGACGGCATTTCTGCCCGGATCTGCTCGTACGAGGCCTGCAGGACCTGCAACTCACCGTGGAAGGCACTGGCGGACTCCACGCGCTCGGTCGCCGTCGCGGCGTCAACAACCTCCACCTCCTCCTCCAATGCCGGCGCCATCTCGATCATCTGCTCTTCCATCTCCGTAGCGATGTCCGCGACGACCTGATCCTCGGCACTCACGTCAGCGACGGCGTCCTCTTCCGAGGCGCCCTCGGCACCAGCCTCGTCCGGAGTGGCGTCGTCGGGCGCACCCTCGGCAACGGTCTCGCCCGCGGTGGCGTCGTCGCCGATGGCGTCCTGGGTTGCACTCTCGGCGACAGCGTCCTCCTCGGTACCGAACTCCGCGTTCGCCTGCTCCTCGGGAGCGGTCAACAACGCGACGAACTCCGCGAGGTACTGGATCTGCGTGGCCCACTCCTCGGGGGTGCGCTTCAGGATGTCTCCGTTCGCGAACTGACCGAGAGGGTAGGCGAGGCTGGCAACGTCGAACGTGCCGAGGAAGAGCTGGTCCTCGAACTCGGTCATCCGCCAGACGTACTGGTTGGTGTTGTTTCCGAAGCCCGAACCCATGTTGCCGGTCGGACCGTCGGGGAACAGTTCGTTCGCCTCGCCGGCCACCATCTCGAAGTCCTCGTTGGCGTCCATCTTCCACAGGGCCGGTGGATTCTCGAGATCCTCGTAGAGATTCTCGAACTCCATCCGGGCGAGAGCGTCCGGCAGCGCGATCATCGGATCGTTGTAGCCGCCCACGTACAGGTAATCGTCGAACACGGCGAGGTTGGCGGCACCGGATCGGTGCGCACCCAGGCCGAACGGGTAGGCGGCGCCATCCTCCTGGGCGCCCACCACGGCCTCCCAGCTCCATGAGCCGTCCGCCTGTGGCGTGCCGCGGACGAGTGCGAACGGGTTCCGGTCACCATCACGGCCCGTGACGATCGTGACGTACATCTTCCCGTCGAACTCCACGATGTCCCAGATCGAGCCGCCGAAGATCGAGTCCGTGTACAGGTAGGCGGGGTAGTCGAACAGCTCCTCCTGGGTGGCGATCGTTCGGAACGATGCACTGCCCGCCGACGGATCCGCCGACGAGACCAGGAAGGCGCCGTCGTCGCCGATCGCCGACGAGACCAGTTCGCCGTTGACTTCCGCCAGGCCCCGGATCCCCCTCGAGACGAGGGGATTGGACGGTGCCGGGACGGAGTAGACCACGCGTGCCTCGTCCGTGGCCGGATCGATCTCGACAAGGCTGGGCATGGTCGAGGCGAAGTAGAGCTTGTCCTCGTACTCCAGTGCCGAACGATAGTTGGTGAACTCGTGCGGACTGTCGATCACCGTGACGTCATTGGTCACGGTGTTGATCTTGACGATGACGCCGCGCGAGAGGAACGATTGGGCCGGATCGACGAAGAGTGTGCCGTTCCATGCCGCTTTCAGGGCGGCGTCGAGGACTTCCTGATCCATGCCGAGCTGACCACTCATCATGCGGATGGTCTGGTACACGGCCCCGTAGCAGGTGCCGATGTAGATGTCGTCGCCGTAGCCGACGGCGGACCACGAGTAGCTCTGCCCGCGGTCCGGCTCGCCGTTGAAGTCGACGATGCCGTCGGCCGTCTGCACCGGCCGGTCGGGGTGGGAGATCTTGGTGGCGACGTAGGGATCCGCGTTGTAGGCGTAGGGATCCGAGTCGTGGGAGGATTCGGCGTGCGCCGGGGTGACTACAGCGCCTGCCATCGCCACGCTAACTGCGACGACGGCGGAGAAACGAGCGAGGGGTTTCACGGAGACTCCAGGGGTCGAGGGGTGAATCCAAGGTGGAGCTAAGGACAGCGCCGCCAGTTCGGACGCTAGCCCCCAAGAGAATCTCTCAATGCCGTTTCGTCGATCGGTCGTCCGACCCGCCCGCCCTTCCGAGGAGGAAGAAGTGGAGAGATCGGGCTGAACGTCCCAGACGGCGTCCCACTACCGGCGCAGAACCTGGTTGCCGAACCGGCCGATTCCCTCCACCTCAACCTCCACGCGCTGGCCCTCCGCCACGGGGGCCGGGCCGGGGGTGCCGGTGAGGATGATGTCACCCGGCAGCAGGGTGAACACGGCCGAGATCTCCTCGATCAGTTCGCCCACGCTCCGCCACATGTCCGCCGTGGTGCCCTCCACCACGAGTTCGCCGTCCAGGTACGAGCGCACGGCGAGCCCGTCCGTGATCCCCTCAAGATCTGTCTCGATCCAGGGACCGATCGGGCACGAGGTGTCCCACATCTTCGCCTTCACCCACTGGGGGTTCTCGCCCAGATAGTCGGCGGCGCCGAGATCGTTGGCCACGGTGTAGCCGAAGATGATGTCCGCCGCGCGCTCCCTGGGCACCTGCTTGCCCATGCGGGAGATCACCACGGCGAGCTCTGCCCCGTGGATCAGCGACTTCGAGTACTCGGGGATCACGATCGGATCGTCCGGGCCGATCACGGAGGTGTTTGGCTTCACGAACACCGGTGGCACGTCCGGCCGCTCCGCGGGGGCGCCCCGGTAGTTGGAGCCGTAGCCCACCACCTTGGACCGCGGAATCATGGGCGAGAGAAGCCGGGCGCCGTCGAGTGGTACCCGCTCACCCGTTGTCTGGTAAGAGTCGAACAGGGGGTCCGACCGGAGCACCACCAGATCTCCGTCATCAACAACTCCGTAGGCGGGGGACTCTCCGTGGGCGAAACGCGCGACCTGCATGGGCCAAGCCTATGGCTCCGTGCGAGGCCGAGGGCGTGACGGACCTCGAGCGGCGCACACGCCACCTGACCGTCTGCGAGGTCCACCAGATCGCCGCGGCCGGCGAGATCGTGTTTGGCGATCTGTCCCTCGCACGGCTGCAATAGGGTTACGGTGACGGAATTACGCAACATCATCGGTTTGTAATTCGCGGGATCGGTGATGGGCGTTCACCCCGAACACCACCCCCGAGGAGACACCGTGGCCGACCCGTGGAAGATCTACGACGAGCTGATTTCCGCCATCCCAGATGATGTGACCGTCACCGCCGGCACCGTGGGGATGCAATGGTGCCGCGTAGCCACGTCCGACGGAGGCATGGGTGCCGCCCTTTCCTTCCCCGATCGATCCCGGCCACCCCTCTGGAACGAGAAGACGTACGTGGGCGCGCCACTACGCCAGATCGCGTCACTCGCGAAGAGCTGGAACCTCTCCGAGGCGGGGGTCGGCGTGGCCGCCATCAACGCGTGGCACGGTGGGCCCCGGCGGGCGGAGGCCAATGGGTTCACACCGTGTACGGCCAACAACTGGATGCAGGTGTTCCACCCGTACTCCGAGGCCGTGACCGGCAAAGTTGTGTCCGTGATCGGGCACTTCCCCTTCGCTCCCCCGCCTCTCGCCGCGGCCGCCGAGCTTCGCATACTCGAGCGCTCCACCCAGAACGGCGACTACCCGGACCCCGCCTGCGAGTATCTCCTGCCGGACAGTGACTACGTGTTCATCTCCGGTTCGGCGTTCGTCAACAAGACGATCCCCCGGCTGCTGGAACTCGCGCGTGATGCGACCACGATCGTGATCGGCCCCTCGACGCCTCTCAGCACGATCCTCTTCGAGCACGGAGTCGACGTGGTCACCGGCTTCGTCGCGCGCACGCCTGACAGGCTGTCCGATGCCATGGGCGGCCTCGCCCAGGCCGGCATGTACGACCACGGATACCGGGTGGAACAGAGCCGCGAGGACCAAGGTCCCGTGGGGCAAGAGACGCCATTAACGTAACGTGAGGCTTGCGTAATTAGATCCTGCCTCAGGGTTTTCGGACATAGGGGAGACATGAACAGAAGACTGACAGCGGTTGCGGCTCTCGTCGGAGCGTGCGCTGTTGCGCTTGGAAGCTGTGCCGGCAATGGGAACGGCTCGGACACCGATTCGTCCGCACCAGCGGCGGTCACGCAGGCCCCCGCCGAAACGGCCTCCACCGCAGCGCCGGAGGAGACCACACCGGCGGACGGCCCGCGGATCGTCACCGACCATTCCGGTGCCGAGGTGGTGGTCCCCTCCCAGATCAACCGCGTGGCGCTCGAGCAAATCCCGCTCATGTCCACCTACGTGGCGTACTTCGACGGAGAGGCGCCCTACCTCGTGGCCGCCTCGGAGCGGCTCGTCAACATGATGGACGAGACGATCATCACGGACATCGCACCCGAGGCACTCGAAGTGGATACGTCCTTCGACGACCAGGGCACCATCAACGCGGAGACCCTCCTCGGACTCAGCCCGGACATCGTGCTCAACAACGCGCGCAACATGGAGAACCGTGGCGCGATGGAGGCAGTTGGCATGACCGTCGTCGGATTCGAAACGCTCGGCGCCCCCACCGACACCTACGTGAAGTGGTTCCGTCAGCTCGAGGAGGTCTTCGGGGAGCCCGGCAAGATGGACGAGAAGATCGCCTACGGTGACGAGCTGATCAACGACGCCGAGGCGCGAGCCGCCGCCGTGCCGGATGACGAGCGCCGCACTGCAATCGTTGTGATGGCCGCCAACCCGGGCATGCTCGCCGTGGCCGGTGGTCAGCCGGGCTGGTTCACCGAGGGGTGGGCGACGACGATGAACTTCACCTCCCTGACCGCCGAAGATGCGCGGGGCCAGATGCCGGTGAACCTCGAACAGCTCCTGGATTGGGATCCGGACGTCATCTTCGTCGCCGGTAAGGGCATGAGCTCCATGACGGCGGCCGAGATTCTCAACAACGAGGTGGAGGGCCTCGACCTGTCCTCGCTCCGCGCCGTCCAGAACGGCGAGGTGTACTCGACGGAGCTCGGCATGTGGAACTGGTTCACCCCGAATCCGGATGCGCCCGTGGTGGCCAACTGGCTCGGATCGAGGCTGTACCCGGACCAGTTCGCAGATGTGGACCTTGTGCAGATGACTCGGGACTACTACGAGGTGGTGTACGACCACGAGCTGACCGAGGAGCGTGCAACGCTGATCGTTGATCCGGATGTCGACCTACGCTGACCCTGCGCCCCAGCCCTGGACGGCCGTTCTCGATCGGCTGCGGGCCCGGCGAGGACCGGATGCCCAGCGTGTCCTCATGGACGCATTCGTCCACGAGGGCACGCTGCGGCCGTGGTTCGTCACCGCCCTGTGGGCACTGCTCGCGGTTTGCATCGTGCTCTCCATCGTGGCGGGCCGGTACAGCATCGGGTTCCCCGAACTCACGAGGGCTCTTTGGGAGATGGTGAACGGCCGGGAGTTCTCGGACCCACAGGTGGGTTCGGTTCTCACCGGTGTCCGGCTGCCCCGCACCGTACTTGCCGTCTTCGTGGGCGCCGGCCTCGCCGCTGCCGGAGCGTCCTTCCAGTCCGTGTTCTCCAACCCGCTCGCCACCCCGGACACGCTGGGCGTGGCGGCCGGAACCTCGATCGGCGCCGTTTTGGCGCTGATCATGGAGTGGAACCTGATCGGCGTGCAGTTGCTCGCCCTCGTGTTCGGTCTCGTGGCCATGGGGATCACGGCCGGCATCGCCCGCAACCGTGGCCGCACCTCGATCGTGATGCTGGTTCTCGCTGGCGTCATCGTCTCTGCGATCGCCAACGCAGTGATCTCGATGCTCAAGATCATCGCTGATCCCACCTCGAAACTGCCGGAGATCACCTACTGGCTGATGGGCTCCATGGCCGGGGTGACCTTCGAGGCGATCGCTCTCGGGGTGCCGCTCATCATTCTTGGTTCACTCGGCATCTACCTTCTGCGGTGGCGTTTGAACGTCCTCGCCCTCTCGGAGGACGAGGCACGCGCAGCCGGACTCAATCTCCGGCTGCTGCGCCCGATCGCCATCACCTGCTCCACGGTGATCACCGCCTCGGTGGTCTCGATGTGCGGGCAGGTGGGATGGATCGGCCTCCTCGTGCCTCACTGCGCGCGCATGCTAGTGGGCAACAATAACCGGGTCATCATCCCCGTCTCGCTGCTTCTAGGGGCCTCGATGATGCTCCTCATCGATACACTCGCCCGCACGATCACGGCCTCCGAGATTCCGATCTCAGTCCTCACCGCAATGCTCGGTGCACCCATCTTCATCATCCTGCTGCGCCGGACGGGAGGGAACTGGCGGTGACATTCACCGTGATCGACGGCGAGTTCCAGTACCCGCACGCCCACAACCCGATCCTGCAGGACATCAACTTCTCGGTGGATGAGGGTGAACTGCTCGCGATCCTCGGCCCAAATGGGGCAGGCAAGACCACGTTGGTTCGCACGATAATCGGGCTGTTGAAGTGGAGCCGCGGGCGAACCGAACTGGACGGCGTCGACCTCGCCGAGCTCAGCCCACAGGAGATCGGCCGCACGATCTCCTACGTGCCACAGGCCCGCTCCGCCGTCTCGCTCTCTCTGACCGGACTGGACATGGTGACCATCGGGCGTGCCCCACACCTGGGCCTGTTCGCGCAGCCCGGTCGCGAGGAACGTGACATGGCGTGGGAGACCCTCACGGCGATCGGTGCCGAACGCCTTGCGAGGATGCCGTGCGGGAACATGTCCGGCGGTCAGTTCCAGATGATCCTGATCGCTCGCGCCCTCATCGCCGAGCCTCGGATCCTGGTCCTCGACGAACCCGAGACCGGCCTCGACTTCCACAACCAGCTCGTGGTGCTCAAGCTCCTGCGCCGCCTCGTGGACGAGTCCGGGTTGACGGTGATCATGAACACCCACTACCCGGCGCACGCACTCCGGATTGCAGACAAGGTGCTCCTGGTGGACTCGGCCCACACCCCCACTTATGGGTCAGTTGCCGACGTCATGACCGAGGGTGGGTTGGAGGACACCTTCGACGTCGAGGTGCGGATCTCCGAGATCGACCACCGGTGCCGCCGGATCCCCACCGTCACCGCGATGGACATCCGGCAGGCTGGAACCATCCGAGAGCAAGGCATGCCCATCACCCCACAGACCGCAGTACGCCAACCCACCAGATAGAAGGAGTCTTCCCATGGCCACCACCCCCGTCAACACGTCCCACGCAATCACGAACCTGCTCGCCGACCTGCCGATCACAAAGGCGGCCACCACCTCCCGCGTGGTAGTCAACAACGATGTCCTTCGCCACGTGGTATTCGCCTTCGATACCGGCCAACTTCTCACGGAGCACACCTCTCCCCGGGCGGTCATCGTCTCGATCCTGACTGGGAGGATGGACTTCACCGTGAAGGGCGAAACCACCACCCTCGACGCAGGGGATGTCCTGTACCTTGCCCCCGGTGACCCGCACGCACTCGTAGCGCTCGAGCCCTGCCACATGGCGCTCACCATGGTGGATGTGAACGAAACCGCCCACGCCGTCAACAAGTCCAGCTGACCACCGGCCACGGCTGGTACCAAATGGTCGGGACGGTGGGTGTGTTGCGCCTTCGTGGGAAGTCGCTTCCGCCGGTGTAATGCCACTTCTGTAGGAGTTTCGGCAGCGCGGGCTGATTTCGTGCGGCCCGGGGGTGCTTTTCAGCCTGTTGAACCGGTAGCGGAGCCTCTTGAACCGGTAGCCGGGCGACAACTGTAGGTGTTTCGTTTCTTCTGTAGGCGTTTGATCCGCGTTTTACTCCTACAGTAGAAACTAAACGCCTACGGTAGTCGAATTCGGCGGTCCGGAGGGTCGCGAACAGGCCAAAAATGGGCCAAATCGCCCCCTCGACGGCGTACGCGCCGGTCCACACGGCCGAAACTCCGACAGTAGTCCCCGTTTTCCCTCTCGGGGAGCCTCATTCCGGGCTGAGAACGCCACATTCACCGGACTCGTGGCTGAAAACCGCGGCCGAAGAGGCCCGCAGGCGGCGTCGAACCGCCCGAATCCGCACAGCCGGCACCTACCTCGATACGTCCGCGCCGGAACACCCGAAGAACCGGCTCCCCTGGACCCAAGACCTTCTGGCAAACCTGACCACCGGCTTGTTCCGTAGTCGGGGTGGTCGCGCCTCCAAGGCCGGTGGTGCCGGCGCGGAACTTCCGGGAGCGCCGACAGCAACGTGATGCGATGCTGTTCGGGTGACGAACACCGATTTGAGTTGGCGGCCGCCTCGCCGCCGGGGCAATTACCTCGAGGGAGCGACGGGAGCGAGCCGGCTCATCGGCATCGACGCCGCCCGCGGACTGGCCCTGGTCGGCATGATGGCCGCGCACATAGGCGTGACGACCTGGGGCTTCGTACCGAGTGAGGGTCTCGTGGGCTGGCTTGGTCTTGCGCATGGCCGTCCCTCGATCCTGTTCGCCGTTGTCGGGGGGTTCTCGCTAGGAATTCTCTCTGGACGCGTCACGCCTCACCACGGCGAGAAACTCGTCCACACCCGGCTGCGTGTCCTGGTGCGCGCAACGCTGCTGCTCGTGGTGGGCGCGCTGTTGGACCTTCTCGGAACGGACATCGCCGTCATCCTCGGGCACTATGCGACCTGGTTCGCTTTCGCGCTCCCGTTCCTGCGCTGGCCGGTGAGGCGGCTGTTTGCCCTCGCGGGTGTGATCGCGGTGATCGGGCCCGTGTTGCATCTCTACCTTCCCGACCTGCTCGACACGTGGGGGTTCAGCCCGTGGCTCCGCAGCGGGAACAGCGCGCTCACGGACTTCCTTCTGACGGGCTCCTACCCCGGAGTGGTCTGGATGGCGTACATCTTTACGGGACTCGCTCTCGCCCGCCTGGAGTGGGACTCGGTCCTGAAGATCTCGCGGCTGCTCGGTGCGGGCGTGATGGCCATGATCGCCGGGTATGGCGGATCGGCACTTGCCCTGCGACTCTTCGCACCCGACTGGCCGCCCGAGGCCGAGACGGACTGGGCAACGATCGGCGACCTGCTGAATGCGGAACCGCACGCGGACACCTTCTTCGAGGCGCTCGGCTCCGGAGGCGTGGCCGTCACCGTGATCGCCGTCTTCATGCTGATCGCCCGATACGCCGCATGGACGCTCGCCCCGCTGGCGGCGGTCGGATCGATGTCGCTCACCGTCTACAGCCTGCATATCGTCTGGGTGGCAGCGTTGCCCGGCTGGCCCGAAACCAATGCCATGCTGGCTTGGATGGCGCTCACGTTCATCGTCTTCGCGATGGTCTGGAAGTTCTTCTTCGGACGCGGGCCCTTCGAGCACTGGATGTATGTCGTCACGGTGAAGGCGACCCGCACGCGCGAGACCCCGGTCGGTCTCCCGGCCGCGCCCACCGCCGGTCTCCCGGCCGCGCCCACCGCCGGTCTCCCGCCGGAGTCTTCGCCGTCTTCCTCGAAGCCGCCCGCTCGCATTCGCGGCTGGTAACCCCGCCCTCCTTGGGCTGATGACACAATGCGAGGGTGGAACCCGCCCTCAATCTCCTGCTCGACGACGCCGACGACGCCCGCGAGCGCGGTGAGGACATCGACGAACTGCTATACGTCGGCTTCCACGAGTGGGCCGAATCGACCGGCAGGCCGCTCTACTCCTTTCAGGACGAGGCGCTCGCCGCGCTGCTCACCGGCGCGCACGCGATCGTCGCCACCCCCACCGGATCGGGAAAGTCGCTGGTGGCGGCCGCAGCCATCCTGGTCGCCCTGGCACGCGGTGAACGGGCGTACTACACGGCCCCCATCAAGGCGCTCGTCTCGGAGAAGTTCTTCGATCTGGTCCGCCTGTTCGGCGCCGCCAACGTGGGCATGGTGACCGGCGACGGCTCCGTCAACGGCGATGCCCCGATCATTTGCTGCACCGCCGAGATCCTCGCCAACCAGGCGCTCCGCGAGGGCGACGAGGTAGAGGCCGGCACGGTCGTCATGGACGAGTTCCACTTCTACTCGGAGCCCGACCGCGGGTGGGCCTGGCAGGTCCCGCTCCTGGAACTGTCCCGCCCGCAGTTCGTGTTGATGTCCGCCACGCTCGGTGACACGAGCTTCTTCGCGGAGGACCTCGAGCGCCGCACCGGGCGCGAGACCGTCACGATCACTTCCGCGGAACGGCCGGTCCCCCTCACTTTCGAGTACTCGGTGACCGCACTCCCCGACGTGCTGATGCGCCTCGTCAAGAAGGGCAAGGCCCCGGCGTACGTCGTCCACTTCTCGCAACGCGAGGCGGTCGAGCGCGCGCAGTCCCTCACGTCGATCGTGCTCACCGACAAGCCGCACCGCGAGCGCCTCGCCAAACGGCTCTCCGGCTTCCGCTTCGGCCCCGGTTTCGGTGCCACGCTCTCACGGCTGCTCCGCCTCGGCATCGGCGTTCACCACGCCGGGATGTTGCCGCGCTACCGCCGCCTCGTCGAGCAACTCGCGCAGGAGGGCATGCTGCCGGTCATCTGCGGCACGGACACGCTCGGCGTCGGCATAAACGTGCCCATCCGCACCGTTGTCCTCACGGCCCTCACCAAGTACGACGGCGAGCGTGTCCGTCACCTCTCCGTCCGCGAGTTCCACCAGGTCGCGGGCCGCGCGGGGCGTGCCGGCTTCGACACGGAGGGGACTGTGGTCGTGCAGGCGCCCGAGCACGTTATCGAGAACGCGAAGGCGCTCGCCAGGGCCGGCGACGACGAACGCAAACGCCGCAAGATCGTCCGCAAGAAGGCACCTGAGGGCCAGGTGAATTGGACGGAGGCCACGTTCGGGCGCCTCCGCGATTCCGAGCCCGAGCGGCTCGTCTCGCAGTTCCGCGTGTCCCACGCGATGGTCCTCGATATCCTCGCCCGGCCCGGGGACCCGGTGGAGCACCTCGCGAGACTGCTCACGGACACCCACGACCCGCCCGCCGACTGGAACCCCCACCTCCGCCAGGCGGCGCACATCTACCGCGCGCTCCGTCAGGCCGGAGTGGTCGAGCATCTCACGACTGCGGACGCCGGGGACGGTCCACGGCTGCGGCTCGCCGTCGAGGTTCCGGACCGGTTCGCGCTCAACTCCCCTCTCTCGCCCTTCGCGCTGGCGGCTATCACACTGCTCGATCCGGACAGCTCGAGCTACTCCCTCGACGTCGTCTCCGTCATCGAGTCCACCCTCGAGAATCCCAACCCGGTGCTGTACGCGCAGCGGAACGCCGCCAAGGGTGAGGCGGTCGCGGCGATGAAGGCCGATGGCCTCGACTACGAGGAACGCATGGAGGCCCTCGAGGACGTGACCTGGCCCGAGCCGCTGGCCGACATGCTCCACGGCGCGCTGGCCTCCTACATCCAGACCAACCCGTGGGCGATCGGGTACGAACTCCGGCCGAAGTCCATCGTGCGCGAGATGATCGAGCACGCGATGACGTTCACGGACCTCATCTCCCGCTATCAGCTCGGACGCAGCGAAGGCGTGGTCCTCCGCTACCTCTCCGACGCCTACCGCGCGCTCACCAACTCCGTGCCCGCAGAGGCGCGCACCCCCGAACTCGCCGAGATCACCGACTGGCTCGCCGGCCTGGTGCGCGCCGTCGATTCCTCGCTCCTCGACGAGTGGGCCGCCCTCAACGCCGCCGTCGACGGGCCGGATACGGGGGCCGCCGCCGGTGGGCGCGGCGAGCCCGGGGAGGAGCGCGCGTTCGGTGCCGACGACGACGGCAACGTGGCGATCACAGCCAACCCGCACGCGTTCCGGATCAGCGTCCGGAACGCGCTCATGGACCGCATCGAGGAACTCGCCCGCGAGGATTACGCGTCACTCGGCGCGCGTGATGAGGCGCTCGGCTGGCCCGCGGACCGTTGGCGGGACGCCATCGACCCGTACTGGCGCGAGCACGACTGGCTCGGCACGGGCCCGGAGGCACGGGCCGCGTCGATGGTCAAGTTCGATTCCGAGCCCGACGACGCCGCGTTCGCCCTCGCGTCCCTCTCCCCCGCCCCGGGCACCTGGATCGTGCGGCAGCGGCTCGACGACCCCGCCGGCGACGGCGACTGGTTCCTCTCGGCACGCGTGGACCTGGCGAGTTCCGCGGAGGAGGGGAGCGCCGTGGTCGGGGATATCAGCCTCGGCGAGTTGTAGTCACCAACCGTGCAGTCACCAACCGCGTTCCCGCCACGTGTCCAGGGACGGCCGCTCCGCGCCGAGCGTGGTCGGGTCGCCGTGCCCGGGCCACACGACGGCGTCGTCGCCGAATCGGTCGAAAACGCGGGCCGTGACATCGTGGATGAGCGTGTGGAAGGCCTGCTTGTTCTTCGTGGCGCCGACGCCCCCGGAGAAGAGTGAGTCCCCGGCGAAGATCTGCACCGGAACATCCGGCAGGTCCAGCACGTATGCGGTCGAACCGGGCGTGTGGCCGCGGAGACTGACGGCCTCGAGGTCGAATCCGTCGAAGTGGGTGACGTCACCGTGGTCGAGGGTGAAGTCCATGGGGACGTTGATGTCGTGCGAGTCGGCGGCGCCGCAACCGGTCGCGGCCCCGGTGGAGGACTTGAGCCGCTCGAGTGCCCGCGTGTGGTCCCAGTGCGAATGGGTGGTGAGGATGGCGGAGAGGCGCGGTACCACACCCTGGTCCACGTCGCTCTCGCCCCGCTCGATCAGGGCGCGGAGTGCGGAGACATCGTCTGCGGCGTCGATGAGGACCTGCGCGCCCGTCCCCGTGTGCGTGAGGAGGTAGCAGTTGTTCTCCAAAGCCGAAACGACGGCGGTTCGGAGAGTGAGTGGACCGAGCCTGAGTGGCGATTCCATGACAGCAGCGTAGAGATATGGGCTGCGTTATGTGAGCGAAATATGATGACTCCTCACGATGGACGCAAGCAGGCCATGAATTACGCGTGTCGAATCCGCATTAAGGTATGGCCATGATCGCCGAGCCAACCCGGGAAGCGCCGCGTGCCCAGTTTCGTTTCCTGCGTAAGCGTGAGCCGGACAAGATCGGCGCTAGGCTCAACAAGCTGCGCGCCGGCGTCCTGGGCGCGAACGACGGCATCGTCTCAGTCGCGGCGACAGTGATCGGCGTCGCCGCAGCCACACCGGACAACCTCCTGGCGATCGCAACCGCGGGGTTCGCGTCCGTCTCAGCCGGCGCGTTCTCCATGGCGGTGGGCGAGTACGTATCCGTCTCCGCTCAGCGTGACACCGAGAATTCGATCATCTCGAAGGCGAGGCGCGGCGCCGGCTCCGACTCGCTCGGGCTGATGACCAGGCTCGCCGAGGATCTCAAGGACTACGGAGTGGAGGCGCCCCTGGCCGAGCGCGTCGCCGCGGAGATGTACGCGCACGATCCGATCCGCTCCGCGAGCCGCGTGCACGGCATCGACTCCGACGACATCGTGAACCCCTGGGCGGCCGCGCTCGCCTCGCTCGTCGCCTTCATCCTGGGTTCGGCACTCCCCATAGCGGCGATCTTGCTGTTCCCGATGGGTTTCCGCATCCCTGCCACGTTCGTTTCGATCCTGGTGGCGCTCGTTCTCACCGGCTTCATCTCGGCCCGCATGGGCGATGCGCACCCGGGACGCGCCGCCGCACGCACCGTCATCGGCGGCGCCATCGCCATGGCCGCCACCTATCTCGTGGGTCTCCTATTCAACGTGGGCATGAGTTGACGGTTACGATGTCTGCGTCATGACATCACCTCACATCCCCGACGGCGCAGGCATTCCCGACGGCGCAGGCACCGGCCCATCTGGCACCGGCCCATCTGGCGCCGGGACCCACTACTCCGCCCCTGCCGTGGCCGGCATCGCAGACACCGCGGACCGCTGGGACGCCGTCGTCGCGCGCGTTGCCGCGGCGTGCGAACGGGCCGGCCGGGATCCGGCCGAGGTGGAGATCCTCGCGGCGGTCAAGTCTCAGACGCCCGAGAGCGTGGTGGCGGCACTCCGCGCGGGGTGCTGCGTGATCGGGCAGAACAAGGTGCAGGAGCTCGCCGCCACACTTCCCGAGATCCGCGAGGCATGGCAGGGACCGCTGGAGGTCCACATGATCGGGACCCTGCAGAAGAACAAGGTCAACGCGGCGATGCGGCTCGTGGACTGCGTGCAGTCCCTCGAGCGCCTCGACATCGCCCAGAAGATGTCTTCGATCGCGGTGCGGCGCGAGCGCCCACTCGATGTATTCGTGCAGGTCAACGCTTCGTTCGAGGAGACGAAGGGCGGTGTCGACCCGATGACCGCCGTAGACTTCGCCGCCCAGGTGGCGGCCCTGGAGGGCCTCCGGCTGCGCGGTCTCATGACGATCGGCGCGAACTCGGACGACCCCGGGATCGTCCGGGCCTCGCTTCAGCGCATGGCGCAACTCTCGGAGGCGCTCGTCGAGTCGAGGGCTCCCGGTACCGAAGACGCCCGCGAGATCTCGATGGGCATGAGCGGCGACCTCGACGAGGCCATCGCCGCCGGTTCCACCATGGTCCGCATCGGCACGGCGATCTTCGGCCGGCGGTACTGACCCGGTCCGAGTCTCGTGCGGTCCAGGGGTGCTTCCTTCAACCCGACGCGCCCGACTTCAGCCCGGCGCCGCAGAGCGGGATCAGCGTGTCCGGCGCGGGGCCGGACTTTTGCGTGTACGCCCAGTACGCGGCGAGGTTGGCCGCCGTCGTGTGCTCGACGTACAACCCCCGCGCGGCGAGAGCGGCGCGCGCCTCGAGGATCCGGTCCTCCGGAACGGTGAACACGCGGATGCCAAGACGCCGGATGTGCTCCAGCACCTGGGCTCCCCGCATGGGCCGGCCGACTGCGATCCCCTCCGCGAGCGTGGCCTCCGGCGTCACGGGCTCCGGCTCCTTGGCTCCTGCGGCGGCCGCGCGTGCTATGGGAGCGCAGTTCGCCGCCTGATACGCCACGATTTCCGGCAACGCCGGGATGGCCCCTGCGGATCGCAGTTCCTCCAAGGCGAGAACTGCCCCGATGAGAAGTGTCCCGTTGCCGAGGGGGAACAGAAGCCGCGCCGGCAGGCGTCCCAACTGCTCAAATACCTCGTATACGTAAGTCTTGGTCCCTTCGAAGAAGAAGGGATCGTACACGTGGCCGGCATACCGGCGGCCCCCCTCTTCGGCGGCCTGGCGGGCGGCGTCCGCGGCGGCGTCGCGCCCACCGGGGATTATGTGGCACGCGGCGCCGTGCGCGCGGATCGTCGCGATCTTCGCGGGGCTCGTGCCTTCGGGAACGAAGATGTCGCAGGCGATGCCGGCGCGGGCTGCGTAGGCGGCGACGGACGCACCGGCGTTGCCTGACGAGTCCTGCACGACGCCGTCGGAGCCGATGCTCGCCAAATGCGACATGAGGACTGCGGTGCCGCGGTCCTTGAAGGAGAGCGTGGGCATGAGGTAGTCCAGTTTGAGGAGGACATCCTCGTCGAAGGGGACGATCGGTGTCATCCCCTCCCCCATGGTGATGGCGCTCCAGGCATCACCGAGCTGCGGCAGGAAGGCACGGTATCGCCAGAGGCTCCACTCGGCGCGGTCGATGAGACGCGGATCCCAGGCGGGGACTCGGTGGACGAGACGGAACAGTCCGCCGCAGCGGCGGCAGGCGGCGGCGCGCGTATCGGCCGGCTCGGGGGTCCCGCAGCGGGTGCAGGCGAAGCTCATCGCGGCCATGACGTCTCCTCGAGGCTCGCCGGACGGGGCTCGAACACCGAGTGCGCGAGACGGGACTCGAACCCGTACGTCCGAAGACACTGGAACCTAAATCCAGCGCGGCTGCCAATTACGCCACTCGCGCGCGGGAACAGTCTACTCGGCGCGCGGACGGGGCCGAGTTCCCGTGCCCGTGCTCAGGCTCAGGCTCACGCCCAGGCTCAGGCAGCGTCCAACTCGGCGATCAGGCGCGACACGTGGCCCGCAGCCCGAACGTTGCGCATCACGTGCGTGAGCGTGCCATCGGCGGCCACCACGAACGTGGACCGGATCACCGATGTCTTCAGGCGGCCCAGCACGTTGTGTTTGCCGTAGGCGTTGAATGCCTCGGCGACGGCGTGGTCCGGATCCGAAGCGAGCGGGAACGTGAGGGCCTCGGCCTTGTGGAACTTCTCGATCGCGTCCATACCGTCCGGGGATATCCCGACGACGGCGAAGCCCGCCTCGCGCAGCGGCTCGAGCGAGTCCCGGAAGTCGCAGGCCTCCTGGGTGCAGCCGGGAGTGCCGGCCTTCGGGTAGAAGTAGACGACGAGGCCGCGCCCGTCGGTCTCCTCGACCTCGCGCAGCAGATCCACGAGCGCGACCCTGCCCCGGCTGCCGTCCGCGAGAACGGCTTCCAGGGAGAACGAGGGGGCGGCGTCGCCGACGGCGGGGGTGAGATCTGCATACCTGTTCTTCGACATGGCACGATCCTAGGCCGACGGGGTGAAGCTCACACTTTGCCGTTGTCGCGAGCCGACTCGCCCCTGCTAAAGTGGACCCGCCCGCAAGGGCACTCGCACCGCTAGCTCAATTGGCAGAGCAACTGACTCTTAATCAGTGGGTTCCGGGTTCAAGTCCCGGGCGGTGTACTGCTCAGAACGCTCTTTCCCCGTCTCAGCCTTAGCTGGGGCGGGGTACTTGTTTGCCAGACCGATCCTGTAGGCGGCGGGTTCGAAGGTGACTTGTCCGTCGTCCAAGATGGCCGGTTTTGGCATGACGTCGTTCGGGGACGCCGTCGAGCGCCGGGACGGACGGACGGGCGAACGTGTCTCGGAGGAGACGTGGGCGCTGGTGTCGGAGTGCCTACCCATCTCGATGGCGGCACTCTCGGACGCGGGCGTCCGGATCGTGCTGCCCCGCCTCCGCGGCCTAGTGGACGCCGGGTGGCGTCCCCGCGAGATCCGTGAGGTCCTCACCGGGGTCGGGCTGCCGGACAACGCGCGCTCGATGCCGCACCTGGTGGCGCACCATCTCGGCGCGATCACACCCGGATCGGCGCCAGGACGGGTGGGGGAGGCCCGTCGTCGGGCGGAACAGGCCGCGCAACAGGCCAGTCTCGGCCTCACCGACGACGCAGTGACCACAGCCTCTGCGGAAAACGAGGCGGAGGTGCGTGCGCAGGGTGTCGCGTACGTGCGAAGTCTCGCCGCGAAGAACCCTCGTGAGGCGGAGGAGTGGGCGCGGCGGGTGTGCGTGCCGTGGCCGCTCGAGGTGATGGAGGGAGAAGCGTGATGAACGAGCTCACACTGTCAGCCGAATCGAACGAGGGGCTACGCACTTGTCTGCGCATCGGCGTGGCCGGGGACTGGTGGACGGCGGCCGCCAAAGCCATCGGCGTGGCGCTGATGGACCGCTTCGCCGACGCCCCGGTCCGTGCCCGACCGTGCTGCGGACCGTGAGCTGAGGGGCGAATTCCGGACCGGGTGTTTTTTTGATGTTTCAGGCGGCTGCCTGGGTTTGGTACCAGTCGTACTCGACCTCGTTGGGGGTGCGGTATCCGAGTGCTGAGTGGAGCCTTTTCTGATTACACCGCAACTCAATGTATGCCGTGATGTCCCGGATCGCGCGTTCCCGCGTCGGATAAACAGTCATCGTGGAACCAGTGTTCGGGCAAATGCACACCCCGCAAAAGGCGAAGCACCTCCTGCTGCGCGGGCTCGAGGCCGCGCGAAGCGAGTGGCTGCTACTGGCCGCCTGCCACAACCTCCGAAAGCTCTACCAGCACACAGCAACCGGCGCCACAGCCACCGGGTAGGCCCGGCAAGCCACGGGCCCGCCCGGCCGCCGTGGTCAGCCGACCCAGCCCGCTGACGAGCCCCGGGCCCGCCCCGCACCAAGACCCGGGCGACGATCCTCCACAAAGCCGTCACGAACGCCAGTCACACCACCCCAATTCCGACACACGCTCCTCAGTGCCATCGTTCGTATATGTGCGGAACGCGCAATGGTTTCTACCGGTTGCGCTGGGTGAGGTAGTCGTCTGCGAGGTGTTCGATAACGTGCGCCGGACCAATCAGCACACGCGGCGCCGGTCCGTCGGTGTCCCGCGCTGTACCTCTCAACGTGATAGCGGCGAGAGTTTCGCCGCGGTCGATCCTCGGTGCGAGCCTTGCCGCGTTCTGGCGATTCACGTATCCAAGAGGCCCCACACCCTCAGCGGTGTACAGCGAAACGGCGTTCGGGTCATGCACGTTTCCCGGTTCCCTCACAATCATCAATGAGGTGAGCGGGCGCGTTTCAGACGCGTGCACGAGCCGGTCATAGTAGGACGTTCCCCGAATCTGAAAGCACACGACGCATGTGCGGTGTAATCTCCGTGACTTGGGGTTGATCCAGCCACCGCCCGGCGCTTCCATCACTAACTGACCGTGTGCCCGCACGAGCCTGAAACGCGGATAGCCCTGAGCGTCCACGGTGAGCGCTTCCCCTTCGTCTTCTGGCGGGAGGTAGTCAGCTACCCGTATCGAGTCCGTGCGCCAACGGGTGCCCGGTGGCGTCTGGTAACGGCGCACAATCGGGAGCGCAATCCGCGCAGGTCCGGCACCCGAATTGTCCCCAACGACTGTGATCGTCACCCCGTTAGCCGTTGTCACCTGTTCCGTCTCGAGCACGGGGCGATCCTCAGCTGCAACGGGATCTTGGTGCGGCTCTACCGATCCACGAGCCGGAGATTGTGCAGGTGCCGAACCGCCGGAGAACAGCAGCCACAACGCACCGAGCACGAGGACTCCCACGACTAGGGCCGCGACGATGAGCAGAATGAGGGGGCCGTCCACACCCAGAGCCTATGCACGGATAGCCGCGAGCGTGCCGATCCCGGTGTCGCAGGTAGGCGAGCATCTGCGGCTGCGGGAGTGGCGGATCTTGCTTCGGGATAGCCCACACGAACGGCCCACCGGTCCGCGGCTGGTACCGCACCGATACCAACTCGGCGCCCTCGTTAACCGGGTAGGTGATCCATACGCGCACACACTCGCCCGCCCCTATCTCAGGCGTCCCGAGCGCGTAGGTCGGCTGCGGGAACTGCTGATATCCGATCTGTGATTCCATGTAGTGCCGATTGTCCGTATCCACGAGCTTGAAATACTCACCCGAAAACGTCGAGCCTTCGGGCATGTCGTTACACAGCTCAACGTCTACCGAGACCCAATAGGTTCCTGCTGACTCCGGTACCGGTGCGCCTTCCGCGGATGGGTCCAAAACTTCATGAACGGTGATCGTCACGGCGCCACTGGGACCGACGGCAGCAACTTCTCCCAGTGCTAGCCGGTCGTCTTCCAGCGGGGTGTCGTCCATCGCTGGTGCGTCTTCGGATAGGTGTCTGTTGGTTCCAGCGCACCCGTCGTCGCCACATCGGTCGTTTCCGCCTCGGTGTAAGGCCCCGAACCGGGTGTGTGCGGCGTGACGTCAATGCGCATTCCAGGATCCTCTTCTGCCACGCGCCCGAAGCCAGGGCCGCCTGGAATGCGCGTGCCTCGGGACACGGTGTGCGCCGCGACGTTGTCGACGGTGGGCGGACCGACCCAGTTGCGGCTACCACATAAGCGCGGTTGGGCGCTCCAATTCAGATGTTGCCGAACATTTCTGATAAACGGAGGAGTTTCATTCCACCCCAAACCGCAAACACCGGTGTGGCCACAACGCCGATTGCCACGCTCCCAGTCACCTTCCGCCTGCGGACAAGACGACGTTCCGACTCTGACAACGCAATCCAGTAACTACCCCACTGAATTTCGCAGTCAATATCATTGAGATCCAAGTGGCGCGCTGAACCTGCGTATCGCTCCTCCTGCTGGCATCTGAGTATCGCTCCCCGAACCCGTAAAGCGGAGATGCCGGCACAAACTAGAGCTGCAGCCAAAGTATACCAAACGGCACCATCCCGGAGGAGCGCAATAGACGCGATGACAACAGCGCATATAGAAAACCAGACTGTGGTGCGCCGGTACGTTCGCTGCCGACTTTGGCGAGCAGCATTTACCAAGTCGTCGTGGCGGGTTCGTGCGCGGTATGCTTCGTTCTGATAATGCTGGCGCCCCTCCGCGGAGAGCTGACCATCGCTAGTGAACCACGGCGCGATCTCCTCGGTGAAACCCTTCGATGTGGGACCGCGTAAACTCTTTTCGTAACTGTCCATCCAGTCGCCAAAAGGACTGCCCTCAACTCGTTCCCGAAGGCTCTGTCCCCAGTTCACAACCCAATCCTAGAGGAGTTCTCTCGGTTGACCTCACCCTTCAAGAGAGGTCGACGTTGGCTCATCGGACCCACCGGACTGCGGGTGGAGGACAGGCGAAACTGCGGCGCAGCGAGTGTGTCACACCAGGCCGCTCAACCGTCATCCGCCCGAATCGTCGTCCATGATCTTGCGGGCAGAATCACGATTCTCGGCAAGCTGACGTGTTACGCGATGAGACGACCCAAACAGGCGTTTCGCGGAGTCCGCAGCCTCATCAAACTCCGCCAGTGCCTCAGAACGTCGACCCTGCTGCCAGTAGGCGTGGGCGAGGCTGTTCCGCGACGTCAACGTCGACGGGTGGTCCGGGCCCAGCACCCGGGTCCGGTCGGTCAGGGCCTCCTCGTACAGTGAGGTCGCCCGGCCCAGGTCCCCAGCCGCCTCGTAGGCGCCGGCGAGGTTGTTCCGCGACGTCAGCGTCGACGGGTGGTCCGGGCCCAGCACCCGTATCGAGTCGGCCAGGGTCGCCTCGAACAGTGGGATCGCCCGGCCCAGGTCCCCGGCCGCCTCGTAGGCGCCGGCGAGGTTGTTCCGCGACGCCAGAGTGTTCGGGTGGTCGGGACCCAGCACACGTATCGAGTCGGCCAGGGCCTCCTCGTGCAGTGGGATCGCCCGGCCCAGGTCCCCGGCCGCCCGGTAGGCGGAGGCGAGGTTGTTCCGCGACGTCAACGTCGACGGGTGGTCGGGACCCAGCACCCGTATCGAGTCGGCCAGGGTCGCCTCGAACAGCGGGATCGCCCGGCCCAAGTCCCCGGCCGCCCGGTAGGCGGAGGCGAGGTTGTCCCGCGACGCCAGAGTGTTCGGGCGGTCGGGGACCTGGGCCGGGCGATCCCACTCTTCGAGGCGACCCTGACCGACTCGATACGGGTGCTGGGCCCGGACCACCCGAACACTCTGGCGTCGCGGAACAACCTCGCCTCCGCCTACCGGGCGGCCGGGGACCTGGGCCGGGCGATCCCACTGCACGA
>DASRMP010000051.1:0-10558 GCA_035647855.1 Actinomycetaceae bacterium
CGACAAGGACTGACCACTGCCCACACGCCGGCTCGGATCCGCGGCCCCGGAGGTCCTCCTGCCCCACTTGCGCAAGCTGCGCAACGACCTGGAGATCCCGATCGAGTTCTCGGCCGCCGCCTAAGCCGAGGCATCCGCGGCATCGGACAAGAAATTCGAGGCCACCGACCACACCGGCATTTCCCTGGTCACCATCGACCCGCCCGGTTCCCGCGACCTCGACCAGGCCGTCCACATCGAGCGCCGTGGTACGGGCTATCGCGTCCGCTACGCCATCGCCGCCGTCGGCCGCTTCCTCACTCCCGGCGGATCGCTCGACCGGGAGGTCCGCGGCCGCGGCGCCACCGTCTCCGCCTGGCGATCGAGGCCGAGCGCGGTGGTGCCTCCCTGAGCATCCCCGAACAGGAGGTCGTCCGCGCCAACGACGGCTTCCGGCTCGTCTTCCGCGCAACCACGCCGGTGGAGGATTTCAACGCTCAGATCTCCCTGCTCACGGGTATGGAGGCCGCCCGGCTCATGCGCGAGGCCGGTATCGGAGTGTTCAGGACTCTGCCCGGGGCAGCCAAGCGCGACGTGCGCCGCCTTCGCCTCACTGCCAAAGCGCTCGGCATTCATTGGCACAGTCGCTTCGGATACTCCGAGTTCGTCCGCGGGCTCGACTCGGCCGTACCCGCCGAAGCCGCGTTCCTCACCCAAGCGACCACGCTCTTCCGCGGGTCGGGCTACTTCTCGTTCGACGACGGCGCTCCCCCGGACCTCATGGCCCACGCCGCGATCGCCGCAGAGTATGCCCACGTCACGGCACCTCTGCGGCGCCTCGTCGACCGTGCCGGACTCGAGATCTGCCTCGCCCACTGCGAGGGACGTGCCGTCCCGGAGCACGTCCTGGCGGAACTGCCCGAGATGCCCGGGTTGATGGCGAAGGCAACATCGCGGGCGAACAGGTTCGAGCGCGGCGCCGTCGACGTAATCGAGGCGGTCATCCTCGAGCCTCATGTTGGTGAGCGATTCCGTGGGGTAGTCGTCGACGTCGACGAAGGCCGTGAAAGGAATGGCGATGACCGCGGCAGCCTCATGGTGGCCGAACCTGCGGTCGAGGCTCGGATTGTGGGGGAGGGCCTTCCGCTCGGTGAGGAGGTCGATGCGCGACTCGTCGCGGCGGACCCCGAATCGCGGCAGGTCCGATTCGAGTTCACGCCGTAGGCCGTCCCGGGTTCCGGCAGACAGGCCTCTCTTTCGGAGCGGGGTTGCGGGACCTGCGACCGCCGTCGAGACCGCAAACCGGGCCGCTGGGGAAGTTCACACTCGCTTCACCGCCCCAAACCGGGTGCTGGGGAAGTTCACACCTCGTCTTGCCGCCCACGCGGTGTTGCTGGGCAACTTCACACCTCGTCTGCTACCCCGAGGCGGCTCGTTGGGGAACTCGGCCGCGGCTTTCAGCCACGAGTCCAGTGAATGTGGCCTTCTCAGCCCGGAATGTGCCTCCCCGGCAGGGAGAACAAAGACTACTGTCGGAGTTTCGGCCCTGTGGGCCGGCGCCTGCCCTGTCGAGGGGTCGATTTCGCCCTTTTTTGGCCTGTTCGCGGCCTTCCGGACCGCCGAATTCGTCTACCGTAGGCGTTTAGCTTCTTCTGTAGGTGTTAAACACGTGTCAAACGCCTACGGAAGAGGTCAAACGCCTACTGTTGTCGCCTAGCTGCCGGTTCAAGAGGCTCTGATGCCGGTTGAACAGGCTGAAAAGCAGCTTCGGGTCGCACGAAACCAGCACGCGCTGGCGAAATTCCTACAGAAGTAACCGAGCACCGACGGAAGCGACTTCCCGTCGAAGCACAACTGGTTCCCAAACGGTTCTGAACGGGCTCCGATGTTCCCCAGCGCACGGTGTCCGACGTAACCGCAGCGCACGATCGTGCGCACGATCGTCACCACGACCTGCAACTTCACCTGCTCGCGGGGACCGCGGCGGTCAACTCCCAACCGTGGGCCCGCGTTTCGACTCCTCTGCGCAGAACACTCAAGCCAAGGACTCGCTGCGGAACCTCACGTACCCTTCGAGGCCCCAAACCACCCCGCTGCTGCTGCCAGTGTGAGGGCGCACGATCGTCACGATGGCGCAGTGACGTCACTGCGCCATCGTGACGGACGTGCGCCCCGATGTGACGATCGTGCGCCATGGCTCCGTCGGCGTGACGATCGTGCGCCCTCGTGTGACGGACGTGCGCCCTGGTGTGACGTTCGTGCGCCCTCAAGAATCCCGTGTGACGATCGTGCGCCCTCATGTGACGGACGTGCGCCCCGATGTGACGATCGCGCGCCCTCAGTGCCGGGTCGAACGCCAGGCGGTGAGACGGGCGCCCGCGAGCGAAGTCGCCGCTCCGGTAACCAGTACGATTGACCTCGTGGCACGCGGTGACGGGCTTCTGACCCACGAGACCTTCCCTGGGGAGAAGTCACCCCAGGACGCCTGTGGCGTATTCGGTGTGTGGGCCTCCGATGAGGAGGTCGCCCGCCTGACCTACTTCGGACTGTACGCGCTCCAACACCGTGGGCAGCAGTCCGCCGGAATCGCAACCTCCGACGGCGAGAAGATCCTCATCTACAAGGACCTCGGTCTCGTCTCCCAGGTCTTCGACGAGAGCTCCCTCTCCACTCTCACCGGCCACATCGCGCTCGGCCACGCTCGCTACGCGAAGGTTGGCGCCGCGACCTGGGAAAACGCCCAGCCCACGCTCGGTCCCGCGGCCGGTGGCACTGTCGCCGTCGCCCACAACGGAAACATCACGAACACGCGCGAACTCATGGCCATGGTCCACGACCGCCACGGCACAGACCTCACCGGTGAACTTGGGCGGGGATCCTCGTCGGACACCGCGATCATCACCGCACTTCTTCGTGGCGACGACGACGATCCGTCGCCCTCTCTCATCCGAAACGCCCTGGCGATCCTTCCGCAGATCGACGGCGCATTCTCGCTCGCCTTCATCGACGAGACGACCCTCTACGCGGCCCGCGACAGGTTCGGCCTGCGGCCGCTTGTACTGGGACGGCTCGCCTCCGGCTGGGCAGTGGCTTCGGAGACCGCGGCACTAGATATCGTCGGCGCGACCTTCGTGAGGGAGATCGAGCCGGGCGAGATGCTCGCAGTGGACGAGCAGGGGGTCAGGTCATTCCGGTTCGCGGATCCGACTCCCGCGGGATGCATCTTCGAGTACGTCTATCTCGCGCGTCCGGACACGCGTATCGCCGGCCGTAACGTCAACGCGGCGCGCGGCGAGATGGGGCGGCGTCTCGCGCGTGAGCACCCTGTCGAAGCAGACCTCGTAATCCCGACCCCGGACTCGGGCACGCCCGCCGCCATCGGCTACGCACAGGAATCCGGAATCCCGTTCGCGCAGGGAGTGGTGAAGAACGCCTACGTGGGGCGCACCTTCATCCAGCCGACCGAGACGATCCGTCAACTCGGCATCCGCCTCAAGCTCAACCCGATGCGTGAGGTCATTGCAGGCAAGCGCCTGGTCGTCGTCGACGACTCGATCGTGCGCGGCAACACCCAACGAGCACTGGTGCGGATGCTGCGCGAGGCGGGCGCGGCGGAGGTGCACGTCCGTATCTCATCGCCGCCGGTGAAGTGGCCGTGCTTCTTCGGAATCGACTTCGCGACCAGGGCGGAACTCATTGCGAACGGACTCGGCGTCGAACAGATCCGGGCCAACATCGAGGCGGATTCGCTCGGCTACA
The DNA here is from genome assembly GCA_035647855.1 of Actinomycetaceae bacterium. Classification (GTDB taxonomy): domain Bacteria; phylum Actinomycetota; class Actinomycetes; order Actinomycetales; family Actinomycetaceae; genus JAAZBW01. Next base: position 3,739 of record DASRMP010000051.1, read on the forward strand.
TCTCTCTCGCAGGCATGGTCGAGGCCACAGCGATCCCCGAGGAGCGTCTGTGCACCGCATGTTTCACGGGGAACTACCCCACGCCGGTGCCGCTCGGCCCGTCCGGAGAAGAGACGGCGCACGCCGTCGAGATCTGAGGAGAGGTTCATGGATTACGCAGTTGCCGGCGTCGACACCGCGGCAGGCGATCGCGCCGTCGAGTTGATGAAGGGAGCCGTCGCCGCCACGCACGGTCCGGAAGTCCTCGCAGGCTCCGGGGGGTTCGCCGGCATGTTCGATGCGTCCGCTCTGCTCCGCATGAATCACCCGATCCTCGCGACTTCGACGGACGGGGTCGGGACGAAGATCGAGATCGCTCGGGCGATGGACGTCCATGACACGATCGGACGTGACCTGGTGGCGATGGTGGTTGACGATCTCGTGGTGTGCGGCGCCCGGCCGCTCTTCATGACCGACTACATCGCGTGCGGCAAGGTGGTCCCCGAGCGCATCGCGGCGATCGTCCGCGGGATCGCCGAAGGCTGCAGCGAGACGGGCACGGCCCTGGTGGGCGGCGAGACGGCCGAGCACCCGGGCGTCATGGCGCCCGACGAGTACGACATCGCCGGTGCCGCGACAGGCGTGGTCGACGCCGCCGAGATCCGCGGACCGGTGAGAGTCGCCGACGGCGACGCCGTCGTGGCACTTGCGTCCTCTGGTGTCCACTCGAACGGCTACTCGCTCGTGCGCCGGATCATTGCCGACGTCGGTTGGAGCCTCGGTAGCGAAGTGCCCGAGTTCGGGCGGACCCTCGGCGAGGAACTCCTCGAACCCACGCGGCTCTACACCCGCCTGTGCCTGGAACTCCTACCGGACGTGCACGCCTACGCCCACGTCACGGGCGGCGGGCTCGCGGCCAACCTCTCGCGCGTGATGCCGGAAGGTGCGATCGCCGTCGTCGACCGTGGCGAGATCGACGTGCTCCCGGTGTTCCGCGTGCTCAGGGAGGCGGGCGGTCTGACGTGGGCGGCCGCGGAGGACACGTTCAACCTGGGTGCCGGAATGCTCGCTGTGGTTCCCGCGGAATCGGTCGCACGCGTGGTGTCGGTCTCGCGCGCAGCGGGAGTCGAGGCATCGCACATCGGCGATGTGGTGTTCGGCACGGCTGCACCGGCAGGTTCGCGAGTGGTCGCGGGGACCAAGGGAGTCACCGCCGGCGCGGTGGCCATGGTGGGTTCCTACAGCTGAACGCCGGCCTGAGAAGTCAGGCGCGGTGCCAAAGCCCGGATCAACGACGGTTGGGGCGGCGGCCCCAGTCGTCCTCATCGGTCGCCGAGGGGATGAGGCCGTGGTAATCCTCGTCCTCGTCGTCCTCGTCGTCGTACTGATCAGCGTACGGATCCTCATACGGGTCGTCCTTGGCGGGCTTTCCCGCCAACTCACGTTCCAACGCCTGGTAGTCGGTGTCCGGACTGAAATACTTCAGTTGCCGTGCGACTTTTGCCTGCTTAGCCCTTTGACGGCCGCGCCCCATGGCGTCGACCCCCTTCGAGGTAATGGCGGCCGGCATGGTGCGGGCCCGCATGAGTGGTCATTGGTTCGTGACAGACACTTTACATCGCGCGAGACGACAAAGCGATTCTCTCAGCGGCGACGATGCCGACGGCGCGTGGCGAGGAGCACAACCGAGCCGACGGCAGCGGTCGCGAGGCCCGCCAGAATGCCGATTGCCTCGGGATCTCCCTTGGAGGCATCGTTGGCAACTCCGCGGGCCTTCACGTTGACGCCACCGGCGAAGCTGCGTGCTTGCGCGGAGGCGTCCTCGGCGAATGTTCGCGCCTGCTTGGTCACATCACCGGCGACCGTGCGCGCCTGTGCGATGAAGCCACCGGCAGCCCTCTCCAACGACTGCTTGGCATTGTCGATCTGGGTCTTGGGATTCAGCCGCCGCGTCAACTCATCGATGTCGGCGGTCATCGCGGAGCGCTTCTCTTCGAGATCGGCCTCGATCTCAGCGGCGGTGCGTTTGTTGTCGCTCACTTCTTGATTCCCATCTTCGCTGCGTCGATGCTCTTCTTCACACCCTCCTGGGGTGCGATCTCGAACTCCTTGGACTTATCGATCGAGCGCTTTCCGATCACCGCCAGGATTATCACGAGGAGCAGCAGAACGCCGGAGACGATCAGGTAGCCCGCCCAGACCGGCATGACTTCCGCGAGGCCCCATGCCGCCGCCGCGAGGAGCGTCCCGAGCATGTACAGGGCGAGGATTCCGGCGACGGCAAGAATTGCGCCGCCGACCCCAATCTTCGAGAACTTCTCCTTCAGATTCACTTGGGCGAGTTCGAGTTCGCCACGAATGAGACCGGAGAACTGCCCGGAGATAGCGGCGACGAGCTCGCCGATCGTGCGTTCCTGGCGCCCCGTGCCTGTCGGCTCTTCCGGCATCCCTTGACTCTGTTCTGGGCCACTCACGCTATTCCGCTCCTTCGTAGGGGAACGCTTTAACGCCCATCATCCTAGTGACTGCGGATCACCGCACGCGCGTTGGCCGGCCGGATTATCGGACCAAGCGTCTGCCCAGGCAAAGTTCTCCGTTTGGCGGCCTCCAGCCACTCCGAGGCCGGCTACTCCGAGGCCACCGCCTCCAGCACCGGCTGACGCAGCGCCCGCCACGCCGGCCAGAGCGCGGCGATCACGCCCACCACCACCGTGCCGGCCAGGATCACCACGATCGGCTCCCACGGCACCACCAGGTGCGTGAGACCCATGTCCACCAGGATCGGCTGCAGCGCCGAGCCGAGCCCCACGCCCATGATCGTGCCGAGGATCGTCCCGAACAACGCAGTCAGGATCGACTCGACGATGATCATGGCCGTCAGCTGCCCGCCGCTGAGACCGACGGCGCGCATCAACCCGATCTCCCGGTTCCGCTCCATCACCGCCATTGCGAGTGTGTTGACGATCGAGAGGACGGCGATCACGAGGGAGAGCCCGAGCAGGGCGTAGAGGATGTTCAGCATGGTGGCGATGATGTTCACCATCTGGTCCGCCAGTTCCTCCTGATCCAGCACCTGCAGATTCGGGTGCTCCTCGATTGCGGACTCCAGATCGGCACGTGTCGCATCCAGGTCACCGGCGGAGTTCACCAGCAGGAACGCGATCGCCCGCGTCTGCTCAGGAACGAGCTTCTCGTAGGCAGAGTCGAGCGCGTACAGGTCCGTGGACATGAACGAATCGTTCGTCACTCCCGTCACCCGCAATTCGACGTTCTCCCCACCCGGGACCGAGAACGTCAGGATGTCACCCGGTTCGACCCCGTCCTCCTCCCACAGCCGCTTCGAGACCACGACCTCGCCGTCGGCCCGTGCACGGTCACCCTCGATGATGGGGACTGTCAGCAACTCCTCGAAGCCCCGCTCGGTGAGGGCGGATATGGTCAGATCACCGGCTGCCGGTTCGATCGCCCGCACGGCACCGAAGTGGGCGGCCGTCACGCCGGACACCGAGTCGAAATCCTCGATCGGTTGCTGAACCGTGGCGGGCACGAAAGACATCTGGGAGCCCACGTAGTAGTCGGCGGACATCTGGTTCTCGATGATGGACCGGGTCGAGCCCTCGGCGGACGCGGCGAGCACCGCCGTCGCCGAGACGAGGGTCATTCCGACCGTCAACGCGGCAGCGGTCGCCGCAGTCCGTTTCGGCGTCCGCAGCACGTTGCCGCGCGCGAGTTTGCCGATCGGCCGGACCACCCGGAACGGCGCCGCGAGGACGCCCAGCACCGGCGGCACGATGAGCGGACCGAGCCCGAGCACGCCGAGCAGGATCAACGCCGCGCCGACTCCGATCGCCGGGCCGCTCTTCTCGGAGATCGCGTAGCCGACGGCGGCAAGGCCCGCGATCACCCCGATGGCGCTCACGACGCCGCGGATCCGGGTGGTCCGTTCCGGCTTTGGGTCCTCGGGCCGCATCGCCTCCACGGGAGCCGTGGCTGCCGCCCGCCGCGCCGGCAACAGGGACGCGCCGACCGTGAACACCACCGCAAGGACAACCACGATGACGGCACGTTCGGGCGCCAGCCACGGGTTACCCTCCATGGGTGTCCCCATCGCCTCGAAGATGCGCTGGGCGCCCATAACGATGAGCACGCCGGCGCCGATCCCGAGGACGGAGCCTACGAGGCCGATGATGATCGCCTGGATGGTGAGGCTCCAGACCACCTGTCCCGGTGACGCCCCGATGGCGCGCAGCAGCGCGAATTCGCGTTGCCGCTGGCGCACGAGCATGGTGAAAGTGTTGACGATCAGGAACGAGCCCACGAAGAATGCGATGAAGGCGAAGACCAGCATGAAGACCTCGATGAAGCTCATGGCCTGCGCAGTCGCCGTCTCCGACTCCTCACGGATCACCTCACCGCTCACCACCTCGATCTTCTCGTCGAGCGCGGCGCCGACCGCGGCGATCACCTCCTCGACCTCCGTGCCATCCGCGACGGCGATCGTGATGCTCGATACCACGCCGGTGGGTGCGAACGCGGCGAGCCCGTCCTCCTCGGAGATGAAGACGAAGGTGGCGCCCATCAGGGACCAGCCCGAGTCGACCTCGCCGACGATCGTCGCCTCGAAGTTCAGGGAGTCACCCAGTATTACGGGCGCGGTGTCGCCGACTTCGTAACCCGAGAGTTCGAGTGTCTGTTCCTCGAGGACGATCTCGCCGGCAGCCTCGGGCATGCGCCCCTCGACCACCTCGAAATCATCAATTCCTTCGATCAGGTTCCCGCCGAGCGTAGGCGCCGCGCCATTGGAGACCGCGCGCCCGTCATCTCCCACGAGCGTCGCCATTCCGAACAGGCCCGGTCCGGCCGCGGTGACGCCGTCGACCTCCCGGATCGTCTCGACGACATCGATCGGGACGGGCTCACGCTGCGGCGGACCGAACGTCTCGCCCTCGGATTCGATCTCCTGGCCACGGACGTATATGTCGCCCGTGTTCGTGGAGTCCGAGATTCTGCCGATCGAGTCGCCGAGCATGTTTGTGAACGAGAACGTTGCCCCGACGAACGCCGTCGCGAGGAGCACCGCCAGGATGGACATGAGGAAGCGAACCCAGTTCTCCCGGGTATCGCGGAGCGCGATCCGGAACACTTCAGGCAACTTCCTTGGCCGGGTTGAGGCGGCCAAGGGTATCGAGGATGGTCTCGACGGTCGGTTCGGTCAGTTCCTCGACCACCAGCCCGTCGGCAAGGAAGATCACGCGGTCGGAGTAGGCGGCCGCCGTCGGTTCGTGGGTGACGATCACCACCGACTGGCCGAAGTCGTCGACCGACCTGCGTAGAAATCCGAGGACCTCACCCGCGGCCCGGGAGTCGAGGTTGCCTGTGGGTTCGTCCGCGAAGACGATCGAGGGGCGTCCCACCAGCGCACGCGCGCAGGCCACGCGCTGCTGCTGTCCGCCGGAGAGTTCGGACGGCCGGTGGGTGAGCCGGTCTCCGAGGCCGACGACGTCGACGATGTGGTCGAACCACTCCCTGTCGATGTCGGCGCGGGCGATGTCGAGCGGAAGGGTGATGTTCTCCTCCGCGGTGAGGGTGGGGACGAGGTTGTACGCCTGGAATACGAATCCGATGTGGTCGCGCCGTACGCGCGTCAACTGGCGTTGGTTCATCTCCGAGATCCGCATGCCGTCGACGACGATGTCGCCTGCCGTAACGCTGTCCAGTCCCGCCATCGTGTGCATCATCGTCGATTTGCCGGAACCGGACGGCCCCATGATGGCCGTGAAGCTTCCGCGCGCGAAGTCGATGTCGACGCCGCCGAGCGCGACCACTTCGGTGTCGTCCTCGCCGTAGATTTTCGTGAGGCCGCGTGCCGTCGCCACGAGATCAGTGCCCTCGGGAAGCAGCCCCGGCGCCACATCCGCCGGTTGCCTGGTCTCGTGTGCCGGCGTTCGGGTGCCCGGCGCGTCAACGGGCAAATCTGCGGCGTATCGTCCCATGGCGTCCATTCTCGCTGATTCCGCGTGCGTGCGTTCCCGCGCTTTCTTGGGCCTGGGACCGCGGTTACGCGAGCAGCATCTTCATGGCGTCGTCGAGACCGTCGGCGATGGGCAGTTCGGTGCCGTTGAGGTGATGGACGCGGACCGACGTCCTGATCGACGAGACGAGCCAGACGCCGTCGGCCTGGAAGAGGTCGTTCAACCGCAGGCGTGCGTAACGGCAGTCCCAGCCCTGCGCCGCCGCCCTCTCGAAGATGAACTGCTGGGTGGTGCCGTGCAGAAGTCCCAGGCTCGGGTCCGGCGTGAGGAGCGTGTTCCCACACGCGATGATCACGTTGGACCGTGGAGCCTCGAGGACGAAACCGTCCGTGGTCGTGTAGATGGCATCACCCGCGCCGCGCGCCCGCGCGAATCGATTCGCGGCGAGGGCGACGGCGTAGGAGAGGGTCTTGGCGCCGATGAGCAGCCAGGGCGCCTCCGCCGGCATCCCGGCGGGCAGTCCGCGTGTCAGCGTGACGGCTGCGATCCCGTTGGCACGTTCGTCGAGGGCTGCCTGTGGGACGTCCCCGATGAGAATCCAGCCATGGGGGGTGTCGGTGCCTTCGCGGCCCCGTGAGAGGAACCAGCGGATGACTCCGTCACCATCTGGGACGCGCGCGAGTTCTACGGCGCGCAGCAGCGCCGGTCTCCAGATCTCGTGGCACGAGCCTGCAAGATCGAGGAGACGGGCCGAATTGGCGAATCTCTCCAAATGGAGGTCGAGCGCCCGGATCTGGTCATCCCGGAGCAGCGCCGCCTCGAAGATGCCGTCGCCACGGATGGCTGCGAGATCGTCCGGGGCGAGGAGG
>DASRMP010000052.1:0-3370 GCA_035647855.1 Actinomycetaceae bacterium
GGGAGACCTCACAGCGGTAGCCGAGCGCGGTCAGAATGTGGGACACGAGGTGGGTGAGTTGGTGGGTCCGGAAGTGCTCCGCCACGTGTGCGCGGACGCGATCCCGGATGGCCTCGAGAGTGGGAGCAGTCTCGGGGTCGACCACCTCGTCATCTTTCACCGTGGCCTCGCCACGCGCCGTCCCCTCGTGCAACACTTCGGCCATCCCGGGATCGATCCCCGTTCTCGCGATCACACGGAGTCGCTCCTCGGCATTGTTGCGAGAGGGGCTGAAGCCGGTCAGGCTTGAATTGAGTGTGTAGAGGAGATCCTGCTGGATCCCCGACTTCGCCACAGGATCCGGGTCCCATTCCACGGGGATGTACTCAGCCATCCAATGGTGCTGGCCAGGCGGACGCTCAGCCCATGCCAAGTGTGGGACCAGAACTGTCGCGTAGGGAAAACTCTGAATCCTCCAGAATGAGCGTCTCTCACTCGGTGGCGCGCGTTCGGGACCGCGCGCGGTGTTGTGTTCGGTGTGCGTTCGGTGTGCTGGAAGGTGGGGCCTCGCCGTCGTACCTGGGGTTCATAGCGGAGGCGGATCAGTCTCCCCAGCGCGCCACCAACCGGCCCATGACCTCGTTGTTCTTCAGGCGCTCCAGGCCCCCGCCGATCCTGTCGAATGGAATCTCTTCGTAGGCGGGCCGGATCTCGCCCTTCAGCATGAGGTCGTAGAGCTCCTCGATGTCCCCGACTGTGCACACAGCGAACCCTCGATGGTCTTGCCGAGAATCGTGTTGGTCCGGATGGTGAAGGTCTGCTCGCCGAGTCCCCCACTGGAGGAATCCGTACCGCCCTCTCGGCGCCTCGCGGGACACCAACGTCATTGCCGGCAGCAACGTCGGTCGCGACCGCCACAGCCACATTGGCATAGATGGGATCATCCGAGGGGTAGTCCACCGGGCGCATTCTTGGGCGCAGGGGTGTGCCACGGATTGAGGCAGGGAACGCCGAGCGGTTCGAAGTGCTTCGTGTTTCGGGTGACGACCGTCATATTCGCTGACTCCGCGACGGCGGCAATGAGGGCGTCGTCGAAGGGCGCGTGCTCGGGGACCCGATAGGTGGCGAGGATTCTGGCTGCCGACAGGTCGAACGGCAGCACCCGGCCGGCGAACGCAGGTAGGACGTTCTCATCGAACCAGCGGCGCAGGATCGCTCCCTGCGCCGCGTCGGATCGCTCTTTGTCGATCACTCCGCGCTCGATCTCCGCGATGGTAAATGCCGAGATGAACTGGTCACCAACGGGAACTGATGCTGCCCACACCTCGACCGGTTGATTGCGCCCTCTGACCCGGAGTGCGGACACCACGTTGGTATCCAGGAGGTACGTCACAGTTGTGCCGAGCGAGCCGTCAGCCCGAGGCGCTCGGGCTCGAACTCGATGTCGGCACCCTCGTCGGTGCCCAGAAGATCAACAATGGTGACAGGCTCGCCTTCCAGACCCCGGGTGAGCAGGTCACGCGCCTCTGCCTCGACCGACCAGTGATGTTGCTTGGCGCGCGCACGAAGCGCGGCCTTGGTCCCTGCGGGAAGGTTGCGGATGAGGATCTGCTCCATGACGACCACCTCCGATATCACTCTCACGATATCACTGCCCGGTCCGTGACGCGCGGCAAGCGATGCGGCGCCGAGTATCGTCGTGGCGTCGCCAAGCACTACCCCCAGTTCACACTCGATCCACTCGCCCTGAGGATTGAGGAAGGATTCGTGTGCCGCCCGTCGATGGCGGATGCTCGCCACCGCCATACCCGTGGTCGCCGCCATCGCAGAGGTGAGGAAAGCGCCGTTGCCGCTGGTGACTTAGCGAAAACTTCGTAGCTGACGCGGCTGCGGTGGCCTCGGGACCAGCACCCGGAACTACCGCACCCCAGCACTACTGCACCGCCGGCCGCCAGACCTCTGCCGCATCCAGTACCGCACCCATCGCCACGCCGCCAGCCGCTACGACCTCCTCCCGTGGCCCCACGATCACGAGCAGCGCCGACGCGCGGGACATCCCCACATAGAGCGCCTCTGGAGAGCGCGACAGATCGCCGGAACCGTTGCAGGCGGAGTACCACAACCGAGCGCTCGAGTCCCTTGAACCCGCACGTGCCCGTAGAACAGCTCCTCTCCCGCGAAGAACTCGTCCCAGTAGGCGTCCCAACTATATGTCTCCACCAGCTCCGCCTGAACCGGGTGGCGGTTGCCGGTCGTCAGCAGGGCCATCTGCCCGCTTTTCCAGCCTTCGTCTCCGAGGGTGAGGACGGCGTCGTCGGCCCGGCTGACCACATCGAACGGTGCCGCGTCGACGAGACGTACGGGCACGCCGTCAGGGAGACGCAACCGCTGCGGGAACGCGGCGAGGGGTACGAACTCGCGCGCGACGTGGCCGGGGTTGCGTAGGTTCTCGCCGAGGACAAAGGGGGAGAGGGTGATGGGAGCCTCGCCCTCGCGGTCGAAGATGCGCTGGTGCCGGTCCGTGAAGGCCCACAGGATGCCGTCCTCGGGATCGACGACCGAGGCGGCGAGCGCCTCCCACCAGCGGTCGGAGATGTCCTGTGCCTCGTCGACCACCACGGCCTCTAAGCACTCGTTGTCCGGGAGCGCGGAGGCGATCTGGATGAGTTCGGCGGGCAGGTCCTCCTCGAAGTGGCGGGAGATGACGTCGCGATCGGCGATCGGCTCGCGGAGGTCGGAGTCCCACCAGCCGGGCAGATCGTGGAATTACCGATGAAGGCGGGACGCTCCTCGGGCGGCCAGGCCTCGACCTGGAGACGGAAGTACCGCGCGAGTCGCACAGGAGCGCGGTGCGCTGCCCGGAGGGTGCGAGTTCGCAGGCCTTCAGCATCGCGACGTGGGTCTTGCCGGAGCCCGCGCCGCCGATGATCTGGGCGTGGCGTTGCAATTGCAGCAGCTCGACGGTACGCCGCTGCTCCTGCGTGTAGAGGTTGGCGGCATCCTCGATCTCGCGGGCGAGGTTCTGCTAGCTCTCGATCGCCAGCGCCGTGGCACGCAGGTTCTTCAGCTTGTGCTTCGCCGCGGCCAGTGGCGCCAAAGGAGGGCAGGTAGTCCCTGACGTAGTCGATGAGAAGGTACTTGGCGCACTGTGCCTGAGCGAACCAGCTATGAATTGGGTGGGCCCCGTGATGGTCGGACTGCTGCCAGGTGCCGTCGACGAGGGAGACCTGGCCGCCCCTCACCTCGATAACGGCGACGCCCTCGCCGGGCCAGATCTCGAGCAAGTCGATCTCACATTCCTCGCCGTTGTGGGTGATGCGGATCCTCTCGAGGAGGGTGGCCTCCGGGGGAAGTTGGGCGCGGAGGGCTTGGGCGACGAGTAGCTCTGATT
>DASRMP010000053.1:0-85715 GCA_035647855.1 Actinomycetaceae bacterium
GGGTGCGGTGACCCGCCCCCTCCGGGGACTCAAAATGCATGCTTCCACCGCCAAATCCCGCCTGAAGCGTGCACTTAGGGTCCCCGGAGCGAGCTGGGGAACTTCACACCTCGACTACGGGGTCCGAAGTTCCCCGGCAGGTCCGAAGTTCCCCAGCTTGCCGCCGGGACGAGGTCCGAAGTTCCCCAGCGGCGGTGTCCGGCCCGGTTGGCGGTGTGAGGGCGCGCGTTCGTCACATCGGGGCGCATGATCGTCACACGCATATTTCGAGGGCGCACGATCGTCACGAGATGGCTGGCGTTCGTCACATCGGGGCGCATGATCGTCACGGAAGGGCGTACAAACGTCACATCGGCGAAATCGGGGCGCACGATCGTCACGAGATGGCTGGCGTCCGTCACGATGGCGCAGTGACGTCACTGCGCCATCGTGACGATCGTGCGCCCTCAGCACTCTGCGTGTGACGATCGTGCGCCCCGAGCTCCGGGCCGGATAGTCGGTGTGACCAACGCCCGCCATGAAGCGACGGGTGCGCGCCTTCGGCACCGGGCCGGGATCTGGGCGATGCCCGGGCGCTCGATGTTTGCGTTGCGAGTCTGGGACTCGCGACCTGGGTCCTTGGTGTCCATGGTCTGAGAGACTGGCGGCCATGAACGAGCAGGGAGCGACCAGCGAGGAGGGAGCCGCCAGCGAGGAGGGAGCCGCCTCCGAGCAGGGAGCGACCAGCGAGCAGGGAAGGGGAACCGCATCCGAGCAGGGCGGCGCCGAGGATGGTGGTATCGCCGCGATCGTTCTCGCCGGCGGCACGGGCGAGCGCCTCGGCGGGACGAGCAAAGCCGACCTCCGACTCGGCGGCAGGCGCTTCCTCGAGATCCTCATCGCCGGTCTGCGCGCGGAGCCTGGGATTGGGGAGGTCGTCGTCGTCGCACCGCCCGAGGTGGCTGTCCCGGCCGGGGTTCTGCAGACGCTCGAGGATCCGCCGGGAGGGGGCCCGGTCGCGGGGGTGATCGCGGGACTGGATGCGCTGCGGGTGCCCGTGGGCGAAGTTGCCGTGCTCACCTGCGACGCGCCGTTCGGGGCGCGCGCGATTCCGGCGCTCGTGGCGGGCCTGCACGCCCGAGAGCGCGACGGCGGCGCCCGAGAGCACGACGGCGCAGCGGCACGAGGAGGCGCGGGTTTCACCGAGTACCTGCTCGCCGTCTACCGGACGGGCGCGCTTCGCCGGCGAACCGCCGAATCCGCCACCCGCGACATCTCGGCGCGGCGCTTCTTCTCCGCCCTCGACATCACGGAGGTGGCAGTTCCGCCGCTGGCGCTCGACGACGTCGATACGCCCGAGGATCTGGCGCGGCTGTCAGTGATCGCCGAAGTCGAGCTGGTGGAGGATGTGGGGCACGAGGGGGCCGATCACGCCGACGGTGTCGCGGACACCTCCCGTGGAACCGGGGGAGCAGACCACCAGAGCTGACGTGGCGTCCCGCCCCGTTACGCCCACGGGACCGCGGGAGAGGCCCGCCATCGGGGTGTTCTGCAGGCCTGCGGCGCGGATCTGCTCGGCCACGCCGGCCAGCTGAGTGTGAAGCAGCGGCTCGATCGCCTCCGGTGTGACGTCGCGCGGCATGATCCCTGTCCCGCCGGCGGTGACGATGACCCGCGCCCCGCCCGCGATCGCGTCGCGGACCGCCTGCTGGATCTGGCCGACGTCGTCGCAAACCACGAGCGGCGCGCCACACACGATGCCGTGCCCCGCGAGCAACTCGACCGCGAGCGGTCCCGAACGGTCTGTGCGCTCGCCGGTGCTGACCCGGTCCGATACCGTGATGACTGTACCCGGTATGTCCGGAGCAGTCGCGTCAAGGGGGACATCGCTGCGGTGCGAATGGGAGTCGGCCATGAACGCAGGGTATCCGAGGAGATGCGAATCCGGCGTGTCCGGGACGGTGGTCAGGTATTTTTGACAGTGATTGTCGGAATAATGCGATCACGTCTTCGGATGGCATGGCGCTCGGGCCGATGAGGAAGTCGGACTGACACGCAGTGGAGGTTTCGATGCAGAAGCTCGACACCAGCGGCAGAGTTCTCGTGGGTTGGAATCCCGAGGATCCGGAGACGTGGGACAGCAAGATCGCGTGGCGCACACTCTGGGTCACCACGTTCTCGATGGTCATCGCCTTCTGCGTCTGGTACCTCGTCAGTGCGATTGCGCCGCGGCTCAATGATCTGGGATTCGGCCTCACTCAGGCCCAGCTCTACTGGCTGGTGGCGATCCCGGGCTTGTCCGGTGGTGTGATCCGGCTGATCTACATGTTCCTGCCGCCGATCGTGGGCACCCGGAACCTTGTGGGTGTCACGTCGCTGCTCTTCCTGATTCCGATGTTCGGTTGGGGAGCCGTGGTGAGATTCTCGGAGGTCTCCTTCGCGGAACTGGCGATACTCGCCGCGCTGACCGGAATTGGTGGAGGCTGCTTCTCGGGGTACATGCCGTCCACCGGCTACTTCTTCCCGAAGCGGCTGTCCGGCACCGCGCTCGGACTCCAGGCAGGAATCGGCAACTTCGGCGTCTCTCTCATCCAGTTCCTCGGCCCCTGGGTGATGGGATTCGGTCTCCTCGGACTCGGCATGATTCCCTCCCAGACACGCCCGGACGGGAGCCCCATCTTCGTGTACAACACCGCGATCGTGCTGGTCCCTTGGGCGATCGTCGCCAGCGTGCTGGCGTTCTGGCTGCTCAAGGACGTGCCGATCAAGTCGAACATCCGCCGGCAGATCGACATTTTCGGCGAGAGGAACACCTGGATTCTCACCCTCGTCTACATCATGACTTTCGGGGCGTTCTCCGGATTCGCCGCGCAGTTCGCGCTGCTGGTCAACAACACGTTCGGCCGAACCTCGGTATTCGCCGAACAGGGCATGACCGACCTGCCACTCGGAGCCCAGTACGCGTACCTGGCACCTCTCATCGGAGCTCTCATCCGCGCCCTGTGGGGACCGCTGTGTGACCGTTTCGGAGGGGCCATCTGGACCTTTGTCGCCGGCATCGGCCTGACGATCAGCGTCTTCATGGCCGGCCGCCACCTGACGCCGGAGACACCGGACGAGTTCTGGGGCTTCCTGCTCTGGATGCTGATTCTCTTCCTGTTCACCGGTATCGGGAACGCGGGCACCTTCAAGCAGATGCCGATGATCATGCCCCCACGACAGGCCGGAGGTGTGATCGGGTGGACCGCGGCCATCGCGTCGTTCGGGCCGTTCTTCGTCGGCGTGGCACTCACCGCCCTGGACGCCCAGGCCTTCTTCTACGGGTGCGCGGTGTACTTCGCGTTCTGCACCGTGCTCGTCTGGATTTTCTACGCCCGCCCCAAAGCCCCCTACCCCGGATGACGGAGCGATCATGACGCAGAACCCTCACCAGCCATCGGCCCCGGCGTCGGCGTCCGGGCCCGCCCAGACCGAGGGTGGCCTGGTGCCCCCGATTCTGGTCGGCCAGGAGGCGCCGGCGGCCGGTGCCGCCGTACCGGAGTACGCCACCGGACTGTTCCGGCTCGGTAGTTTCCTGCGCCGGGGGACCACCTCTCCGGACGCCCGCCAGCTCTTCCTGACCGGCGGCCGGGATGCCGATTCGTTCTACCGGCGCCGCTGGAGCTATGACAAGATCGTCCGCTCCACCCACGGTGTCAACTGCACCGGTTCCTGTTCCTGGAAGGTCTACGTCAAGGACGGCGTGATCACGTGGGAGTCGCAGCAGACCGACTACCCCACCACTGGCGACGACCTGCCCGAGTACGAGCCCCGCGGCTGCCCGCGCGGCGCCGCCTTCGCCTGGTACACCTATTCGCCCACGCGGATCCGCTACCCGCACGTCCGCTCGATTCTGCTCGAGCTATATCGCGAGGCGAGGGCACGCCTCAAGGATCCCGTTCTCGCGTGGCGCGACGTCGTCGAGGACCCGGTCCGGGCGGCGAAGTACAAGGAGGCCCGCGGCAAGGGCGGCATGGTCCGGCTCTCCTGGGCCGAGGCGATCGAGATCGTCGCTGCCGCGCACGTCTACACGATCAAGCGCTGGGGCCCGGACCGGCTTGCGGGATTCTCGGTCATCCCGGCGATGTCGATGATCAGCTACGGTGCCGGCTCGCGATTCTACGAACTGCTCGGCGGCGTGATGCTGTCCTTCTACGACTGGTACGCGGACCTGCCCATGGCCTCGCCCCAGGTGTTCGGTGACCAGACGGATGTTCCCGAGTCGGCTGACTGGTTCAACTCCGGATACCTCATCATGTGGGGCTCCAACATCCCCCTCACCCGGACTCCGGACGCCCACTTCATGGCGGAGGCGCGCTACCACGGCCAGAAGGTGGTGGCAGTCTCACCCGACTACGCGGACAACACGAAGTTCGCGGACGAGTGGCTGCGAGTCGCGCCCGGCACCGACGGCGCGCTCGCGATGGCCATGGGGCATGTGATCCTGAAGGAATTCCACGTGGGGCGGCAGACGCCGCAGTTCCTCGCCTACATGAAGAAGTACACGGACGCGCCGTTCCTCGTGCGACTCAAGGAGCGCGACGGCGTATACGTGCCCGGCAAGTTCCTCGTCGCCGCGGACCTGCCTGCCGCGGACCTGCCCGCCGCGGGCCTGAAGGCCAAGGACGGCCGCGCCGCCCGGAAGCGACGCGAGCGTGACGAATTCCGAACGGTCGTGCTGAGCCGGAGAGGCGCCGTCGTCGACCCCGGCGGGACCATCGCGGACAGATACGGCGACGACGGCGTGGGCAAGTGGAACCTCGACCTCGGCAAGCTCAATCCGGCGCTCTCGATCAGGGACGTCGTGGGAGCCGCCGAGGACGTGGAAGTCCTCCTCCCGCGCTTCGATCTGCCCGGCGCGCCCGATCAGGCGTCGATCGGGGCGGGGATCGTGCGGCGGGGCGTGCCCGCCCGCAGGGTGGGTGACCACCTCGTCACCACCGTCTACGACCTGATGCTCGCCCAGTACGCCGTTCCCCGGGACGGGTTGCCCGGGGAGTGGCCCACGGGCTACGACGACGCCGCCTCGCCCGGAACACCGGCATGGCAGGAGGAACACACCGGAGTCCCGGCCGCGGCGGCCGTGCGAATCGGGCGGGAATTCGCCCAGAACGCGCTGGACACCGGGGGCCGCTCCATGATCGTCATGGGCGCGGGAACCAACCACTATTACCACTCCGACGAGATCTACCGGACGTTCCTCGCCCTGACCACGATGACCGGCTGCCAAGGCGTCAACGGCGGCGGCTGGGCCCACTATGTCGGCCAGGAGAAGGTCCGGCCGATCACGGGCTGGGCGCAGTACGCGATGGCACTGGACTGGCAACGGCCGCCTCGGCAGATGATCACCACCGGGTACTGGTACCTCGCCACGGACCAGTGGCGGTACGACGGCGCACCCGCGGACAAGGTGGCCTCGCCACTTACAGAGGGTTCCTTCGAGGGGCGGACGACTGCGGACACGCTGGTGGACGCCTCACGGCGCGGCTGGATGCCGTCCTACCCGACCTTCAACCGCAACCCGCTCCTGCTCGGAGCCGAGGCCGCGGCAGCGGGGAAGACGCCGGGGGAGTACATCGTCGGGCAATTGGAGGCGGGCGAACTGCGGTTCGCCGTGGAGGACCCGGACGCCCCGGAGAACTTCCCGCGCGTCCTCGCCAACTGGCGGACGAACCTGTTCGGTTCCTCAGCGAAGGGCACGGAGTTCTTCCAGCGCCACCTGCTCGGCGCCGACAACGCGGTGAACGCGAAGGAGATCCCGGAGGAGCAGCGGCCGAAGGACATGGTGTGGCGCGAGGAGGCGGCCACCGCAAAGATCGACCTGGTGTGGACCGCGGACTTCCGAAACACCTCGACCACCCTGCTCAGCGACATCGTCCTCCCGGCGGCCACGTGGTACGAGAAGTACGACCTCTCGTCGACGGACATGCATCCCTTCATCCACTCGTTCAATGCGGCAATCGATCCGCCATGGGAGGCGCGCAGCGACTACCAGATTTTCCAGGCGCTCGCTGCGGTGGTGTCCGAGTTGGCTGTGAAGCACCTCGGGGTGCAGACCGACGTCGTCGCGGCACCCCTGTCCCACGACACCCCTGACGCGATGGCGATGCCGCGTGGCGAGGTCAAGCCGTGGGCAGAGACGGAGAAGATCCCGGGCGTGACCATGCCCAAGCTGATCCCGATAGAGCGCGACTACACGCAGATCCTCGCGAAGTTCAACACGCTCGGCCCGCTCGCGGACAAGGCCGGGATGGTGACCAAGGGCGTCACGTTCGATCCGACCCCGGAGGTGGAATCGCTCGGCGCCCGCAATGGGCTCGCGCAGGGTGGCCCCGGCGCGGGACGCCCGCTCCTGGACACGGACATCAAGGCGTGCGAGATGGTGCTCAGGTTCTCGGGCACCACGAACGGCCGGCTCGCGACTCAGGGGTTCAGGAACGTCGAGAAGCGGACGGGCCAGACACTCGCGGACCTCTCATCCGAGGAAGAGGGCAAGCGCATCACATTCGCGGATGTGCAGGCGCGTCCCGTCCCCGTGGTGACATCGCCGGAGTGGTCCGGATCTGAGCACGGTGGCCGGCGCTACTCCGCGTTCGTGATCAACATCGAGAGGAACAAGCCGTTCCACACCCTCACCGGACGCCAGCACTTCTACCTGGACCACGACTGGATGCGGGACATGGGCGAGTCCCTCCCGGTCTACCGGCCACCGCTCGATCTCACACATCTCTACGGCGAGGTCGCGCCCGGCACGGAACGCGCCGGCGATGGCGGTCACGCGGAAGTGGCGGTTCGGTACCTGACGCCGCACAACAAGTGGGCGATCCACTCCCAGTACTTCGACAACCTCCACATGCTCACGCTCTCCCGCGGCGGCCAGGTCATCTGGATGTCGGACGCGGACGCGGCCAAGGTGGGAGTCCGCGACAACGACTGGGTCGAGGCCTACAACCGCAACGGGGTGGTGGTCGCACGGGCGGTGGTGTCCCACCGGATGCCGGAGGGCACCGTCTACATGCACCACGCCTCGGAGCGAACAGTGGGTACGCCGGTCTCGGAGATCTCCGGGCTGCGCGGCGGCATCCACAACTCACTCACCCGCATCATCATCAAGCCGAGTCACCTCGTGGGCGGCTACGCACAACACGCCTACGCATTCAACTACGTCGGTCCCACGGGGAACCAACGCGATGAAGTGACGGTCATCCGCCGGAGGGGGAGCCAGGAGGTCGAATACTGATGAGAGTCATGGCCCAGATCGCCATGGTGATGAACCTCGACAAGTGCATCGGGTGTCACACCTGCTCGGTCACGTGCAAGCAGGTCTGGACGAACCGCGAGGGCGTGGAATACGTCTGGTTCAACAACGTCGAGACGCGGCCCGGAATCGGGTATCCGAAGCACTACGAGGATCAGGAGAAGTGGCGCGGCGGCTGGGTCCGCACCGCCACGGGCCGCCTCAGGCCCCGGTCCGGTGGACGGCTCAGCCGTCTCGCGCGCATCTTCTCCAACCCGCACATGCCGCACATGAGGGACTACTACGAGCCCTGGACGTACGACTACGAGAGCCTCCTGACGGCGAAGCCGTCGAAGTACCTGCCCACTGCGCGCCCGCGCTCACAGGTCAGCGGCGAGCCGCTGAACGACGTCAAGTGGTCGGCAGCATGGGACGACGACCTCGGCGGCTCCGCGGAGACGATGCACACCGACCCGATCCTCAAGCAGATGAGCGAGAAGGTGGTCGCGGAGATCGAGCAGGCGTTCATGTTCTACCTGCCGCGCATCTGCGAGCACTGTCTCAACCCGACCTGCGTTGCCGCCTGCCCGACAGGCGCGATCTACAAGCGCGTGGAGGACGGCATCGTCCTGGTGGATCAGGACGCCTGCCGTGGCTGGCGCATGTGCGTCACCGGCTGCCCCTACAAGAAGGTCTACTTCAACCACGTCACGGGCAAGGCCGAGAAGTGCACGCTCTGCTACCCGCGCATCGAGGCGGGCCAGCCGACCATCTGCTCCGAGACCTGCGTGGGCCGCCTACGGTACCTCGGGGTGCTCCTCTACGACGCCGACCGCATCACCGCGGCAGCCTCAGTGAAGGACGAGCACGAGTTGTATGCGGCGCAGCGGGACATCCTGCTGGATCCCGACGATCCGGCGATCATCCGCCAGGCGCTCCGCGACGGCGTCCCCGCCGCCTGGATCGAGGACGCCCAGCAGTCCCCGATCTGGGACCTCATCACCACCTACGAGGTGGCGCTGCCGCTGCATCCCGAGTACCGCACGCTCCCGATGGTCTGGTACATCCCGCCGCTCTCGCCGGTGGTCGACGCCGTCACCGCCTCCGGCAACGACGGCGAGGACGCCAGGATTCTCTACACGGCGATCTCGACAATGCGGATTCCGCTCGAATACCTCGCCGGACTCTTCACCGCGGGTGACACCGCACCGGTCGAGAAGACGCTGCGGCGGCTCGCCGCCATGCGCTCCTACATGCGTGACATCCACCTGGGTGGAGAAGGCGACGAGTCCATCGCGGCCGCCGTCGGGATGACGGGCCGGACGATCGAGAAGATGTATTGCCTCCTCGCCATCGCCAAGTACGAGGACCGCTACGTCATCCCGACCACCAATCCCCGGATCGATCGCGAATTCGACGACTTCGGCTGCGCGCTCGACTCCGAGGGCGGGCCGGGCATGCAGGCGCAGGCCGTGCAGGCGCAAGCCTCCGTCGGCTCCTTCCACGGGGTCGGCGACGCCCTCTCACCGAACCGCCCGTCCACCGCGGGCCGGGTCAACCTCCTCAACTGGGACGGGGAGCCGGGTCAGGCCGGGCTCTTCCCACCGAAGGAGAAGGAATAGGCGATGGTCGACGACGGCGTCCGCAGGACCACCCACATGCTCGCCTCGGTCTTGCTCGACTATCCCGAGAGACTGGACGAGCGGCTCGCCGCCGCCACGACGGCGCTCACGGCGTTGCCCGATGCGATTGCCGCGCCGTTCGCCAGTTTCGTGCGCGACGCGGCCCGCATGGGGGAGCGTGCGCTGTGCGAACACTATGTGGCCACGTTCGACCAGCGGCGCCGGGCCACGCTATATCTCAGCTTCTACACGGCCGGGGACACGCGGCAGCGCGGCGCCGCCATCCTCGCCTTCAACGAGGCGCTCACCGCGGCAGGGATGGAACGTGCCCGCAACGAGACATCGGACTTCCTCCCGCTCGTTCTCGAACTCTCGGCCCTCACCGACGGGGAAGTGGCGATGCGGATGCTCGCCGCTCATCGTGAGGGCGTCGAGACCATCCGGGCCGCGCTGAAGCAGTTCGAGAGTCCCTACACGAACGTCCTCGACGGATTGCTGGCCACGCTGCCGCCGCTGGACCGGGAAGCCCGGAACCGCGTCCGCGAACTCATCGCCTATGGTCCGCCGGCTGAACTCGTCGGGGTCGGCGCGTTGCCGTTCCCGGCCTTTCCGAAGGAGACAATTCAGTGAGCGGATTCGAACTCTTCTGGTGGGCGGCGTTCCCCTACCTTGCTCTGGCGACCTTCGTCGTCGGGATGATCTGGCGGTGGCGCACCGACCAGTTCGGCTGGACCACCCGGTCCAGCGAACTCTACGAACACACGATCCTCCGGTTGGCGTCCCCCCTGTTCCATATCGGAATCCTGTTCGTATTTCTCGGCCACTTCATCGGGCTGATCATCCCGAAGTCGTGGACGAGCACGATCGGGATTTCCGAGACCGCCTACCACTGGTTCGCCACCATTCCCGGTGTCACGGCGGGCACGGCGGCGACAATCGGCGCCATCGGGCTGATCTACCGGCGCCGCCGCAACAGGACCGTATTCCTCGCCACCACCCGCAACGACAAATTCATGTACGTGCTGCTGGCACTTCCGATCGGACTCGGCATGTGGGCGACTCTGGAGAATCAGGTGTTCGGCGGGGCGCACGGATACGACTATCGCGAAACCATCTCTCCCTGGCTGCGCTCGATCCTCATCCTCCAGCCCGACGTGGCCCTGATGGCAGACGTGCCGTTCAGCTTCAAGGTGCATGTCATCTCCGGCTTCCTGCTCTTGATGATCTGGCCGTTCACGCGGCTCGTGCACGCCTTCTCGGCGCCTGTCGGCTACACCATGCGGCCGTACCTGGTGTACCGCTCACGCGATGGCGACGTCCCTGCCGCGGGGAGCGGCACCGGCTGGGAACCGGTCTCGAGCCTGCGGGCGGCCGACCACGAGGCGCCCTCGCACAAGTCATAGGGACTCGCTTCATAGTGATTCGCTCGTGCGGTTGGTCGAGACCCGGGCACTTCTTGCTGGTGAGGTTGGGAACTGAAGGTTGGGGCCCGGACGCTGACCTTCGGCTCGCACCCTTACCCTGGGGCGCCACAGCCATCTTGTGACGAACGTGCGCGATGAGCCGGAGGTCGGCTCCCGCGCCGCATCAGGCGAAGACGACCGTCTTCGAGCCGTCCGGCAGCACCCGGTGCTCGGCATGCCATCGGACGGCGCGGGCGAGCACCTGGCGCTCCACGTCCTGGCCGAGTGCGACCAACTCTTCGGCGGAGTCGGCGTGGGTCACGCGCACGACGTCCTGCTCAATGATCGGTCCCTCGTCGAGATCCGCTGTCACGTAATGCGCCGTCGCGCCGATCAGCTTGACGCCGCGCGTGTGCGCCTGTGCGTACGGGCGGGCGCCCTTGAAAGACGGCAGGAACGAGTGGTGGATGTTGATCGCCCGCCCTCGAAGAACACGGCAGACCTCGTCGGAAAGGACCTGCATGTAACGGGCGAGGACCACGAGTTCGATGTCGTGTTCCGCCACCATCCGCAACAGTTCGGCCTCGGCGGCCTGCTTGCTCGCAGGCGTCACCGGGACGTGATGGAACGGGGTCCGGTAGAAGTCTGCGATCGGCCGGAGGACCTCGTGGTTCGAGACCACTCCGACCACGTCGAGGGGCATGCGGCCATCGTGCGTCCGGAAGAGGATGTCCGAAAGGCAATGGCCCTGTTTCGACGCGAGGATGAGCGTCCGCTTCGGGCGGCCGACGACGTCGAGATTCCAATCCATCTCGAACCGGGCGGCGAGGCCGGTGAGTGAGGTGCGCAACCTCTCAGGCTCGGAGACTTCGGCCGTCTGGACGCGCATGAGGAAGCGGCCGGCATCCGGATCGCCATATTGGCGGGATTCGGTGATGTTCCCCCCGGCGTTCACGATCGCGCCGGCGACGGCGTGTACGATTCCACGGCGGTCGGGACAGGAGAGCGTGAGAACGAGTTCGGGCGGTGTCACGAGGCCAAGAGTAGGCCGGTCCTGGCCCATCGCAACAACGAGGGCAGGCGGATTCCGCTCCCTGGGACCTTTGCCGGCGCCGTGTGGGCCTTCTGGGGGAGCGCCGGTTCATCGCCCACGGATATTGTGAACGCAGTCGCAAAGTGACTCCGCCGCAAAGTGATCCAAGGAGAACCATGCCGTATTCCCCCGTCACCGTGACGGTCACTGGTGCCGCCGGCCAAGTCGGCTACGCGCTGCTCTTCCGGGCTGCCGCCGGCGAGCTTCTGGGCCCGAACATTCCGGTGCGCCTCAAACTCCTCGACATCCCGGCCGCCATGGGAACTGTCGAAGGCAACGCGATGGAACTCGACGACTGCGCGTTCGATCTCCTCGAGAGCGTGGACATCTACGACAGCCCGGAGAAGGCCTTTGACGGCACCAACGTCGCACTGCTCGTCGGTGCGCGTCCGCGGACGCCGGGGATGGAACGCAAGGACCTCCTGGGCGCGAACGCGGGCATCTTCGGCCCGCAGGGCAAGGCGATCAACGAGACCGCCGCTGACAACATCAAGGTCCTGGTGGTCGGAAACCCCGCGAACACGAACGCGCTGATCACCGCGCACTCTGCACCCGATGTGCCCAAGGACCGATTCACCGCGATGATGCGGCTCGACCACAACCGCGCGTTGCGCCAGCTCTCGCTGAAGACCGGCGTTCACACCACAGAGATCAAGAAGCTGACCGTCTGGGGGAACCACTCCGTCACGCAGTACCCGGACCTGTCCTACGTCGAGGTCGACCATCGGCCCGCGACCGACTGGGTCGATCTGTCGTGGATCAGCGACTACTTCATCCCGAAGGTCGCGAACCGTGGCGCCGAGATCCTCGAGGTCCGTGGCGCGTCCTCCGTTGCCTCCGCGGCCCACGCCGTCATCGACCACGTTCACGACTGGGTGAACGGGACGCCTTTCGACGATTGGGTCTCGGTCGGCGTCTGGTCGGACGGCTCGTACGGCATCCCTGAGGGTTTGATGGCGGGCTTCCCGTGCAGGGCCCGATGGGGTGACTGGAAGATCGTCCACGGCCTTGAGCTGTCAGATTTCGCCCGCCGCCGGATCCAGATCTCGGTGGATGAACTCCTGGAGGAGCGCGAGACCGTCAGGCGGCACGGGCTGCTGTAGTCGTCGCGCGTGAGGGTAAGGTGTTCCCGACCCGAACTCGAAGGAGCCCCGCAATGACCGAGCCACGTTTCGGCATGCTCACCATTGCCGATGCCGGCGAACTTCTCACCGTGCGCCGCGCCGCATTCGTGACAGAGGCGCAACTCTACGGAAACCCGCACCTTCCGGCGCTGACCCAGAGCCTCGAGGAACTCATCGAGGACATGGAGCGGGAGGACGTGGTCACGATCGGTGCGTGGATCGGCCATCGTCTGGTCGGCTCGCTCCGCATCGAGTTCGAAGGGGTGCGCGCGAACCTCGGCCGCCTCGCCGTGGCGCCGGATCTGCAGGGCCGCGGGATCGGATCCCGCCTCGTGATGGAGGTACTCGAGTACCTGCCGGAGGAGACGAGCGAGGTCTGGGTGTTCACCGCGGAGGACTCCGGTATGAACGTCGCGGTCTATGAGAGGCAGGAAGCCGAGCAGGAGCCATCCGGTGAACGGGATCTGACCTACGAATACCTGCGCCGGTTGCTGGGAGAGGACGGCTCGGAGATTGATGAGAACGACGGCTGACGACAACTTGGAGGTTCCCATGAACTTGAGTCCCCTGGACCTGCCGCTTGCCGAGATCGACCCTGAGATCCAGTCCGTGCTGGAGGGCGAACTGACCCGGCAGCGCGAAACCCTCGAGATGATCGCCTCCGAGAACTTCGTGCCGCGTGCGGTCCTGCAGGCGCAGGGTTCCGTGCTGACGAACAAGTACGCCGAGGGTTACCCGGGCAGGCGCTACTACGGTGGCTGCGAGCAGGCGGACATCGCCGAGAACCTTGCCATCCAGCGCGCGAAGGACCTGTTCGGCGCCGATTACGCGAACGTCCAGCCCCACTCCGGCGCGCAGGCGAATGCAGCGATCTACCACGCCCTGCTGGAACCCGGAGACGCCGTCATGGGGCTCTCGCTGGCCCATGGCGGCCACCTCACGCATGGGATGAGAATCAATTTCTCCGGCAAGTTCTACGATATCCACGCCTACGAGGTCGATCCCGAGTCATACCGGGTGGACATGGACGCCGTCCGCGAGCAGGCCCTCCGGGTCCGGCCCAAGATGATTGTCGCCGGGTGGTCCGCCTATCCACGCGAACTCGATTTCGCCGCCTTCCGTGACATCGCCGACGAGGTCGGAGCGGTCCTCTGGACGGACATGGCTCACTTCGCCGGTCTGGTTGCCGCCGGTCTGCATTCGAACCCGGTTCCGTTCTCCGACGTCGTCTCGACGACGATCCACAAGACCATCGGCGGCCCGCGGTCCGGCATGCTCCTCTCCCGCGACGGCGAGACCTACGGCAGGAAGCTCAACTCCGCCGTGTTCCCCGGTCAGCAGGGCGGCCCGCTCATGCACGTCATTGCGGCCAAGGCCGTGGCGCTCAAGATCGCGGCGGGCAAGGAGTTCAAGGAGCGCCAGAGCCGCACCATCGAGGGCGCGAAGATCATCGCCGAAAGGCTCGGTGCCCCGGACCTCGGCGATTCCGGGGTCTCTGTCCTCACCGGAGGCACGGACGTGCACCTCGTGCTCGTGGACCTGCGGAACTCGCCGCTCGACGGGCAGCAGGCCGAGGACCTACTCCACGCTGCCGGCATAACCGTCAACCGCAACGCCGTCCCGTGGGACCCGCGCCCGCCACGCGTCACCTCCGGTCTCCGCATCGGTACCCCGGCTCTCGCCACCCGCGGCTTCGGCCCGGCAGAGTTCGAGACGGTCGGCGACATCATCGCCAGCGTGCTGCGTGACGGACCGTCCGTCGACCTGACGGCGCAGCGCGCCCGCGTGGCAGCGCTCACCGCCGACTTCCCGCTCTACGAAGGAATCGAGAAATGGGGTCTGTTGCAATGACCGCGACGATCATGGACGGCAAGGCCACCGCTGCCGCCATCAAGTCAGAGATCAAGGAGCGCGTCGCGCGACTCAAAGACCTCGGGGTGACGCCGGGTCTCGGCACCCTCTTCGCGGGCGACGATCCTGCCTCGAGGAATTACGTCGCGGGCAAGCACCGCGACTGCGCGCAGGTGGGCATGACATCGATCCGCGAGGACCTGCCTGCCACGGCGTCCCAGTCGGAGATCGAGGACACCGTCCTGCGGCTCAACGAGAACCCGGAATGCACCGGCTACATCGTCCAACTCCCGCTCCCGCCCGGGATCGAGACGAACCGGGTGCTCGAACTCATCGATCCGGAGAAGGACGCGGACGGGCTGCACCCCGTCAACCTCGGCCGCCTCGTGCTGCGAATCGGGGGAGAGATAGACACTCCGGTCCCGTGCACGCCGCGCGGCATCATCGAACTCGGCAGGCGCTATGGCGTCAACTTCGACGGCGCCGAGGTCTGCGTGGTCGGGCGCGGCGTCACGGTAGGCCGCTCGATCGGTCTCCTCCTCACACGCCGCGACGTGAACGCCACCGTGACGCTCGCCCACACCGGCACTCGGCACCTCGCCGAACTGACCCGCCGCGCGGACGTCGTCGTCGCGGCCGCCGGTGTGGCCGGCCTCGTCACCGCCTCCATGGTGAAGCCGGGCGCGGTACTCTTCGACGTCGGTGTCTCCCGCGTTGTCGACGGCGAGGGCAAGGCCCGCATTGTCGGCGACGTCGCGCCCGATGTGGCCGAAGTGGCCTCGCTGATTTCCCCGAACCCGGGGGGAGTGGGGCCCATGACGCGGGCGATGCTGCTCGTCAACGTGGCGGAGGCCGCGGAGCGGAAGGCGGGAATCGCCCGTTGAGGATCGCGACCGTCAACGTCAACGGGATTCGCGCCGCAATGCGCAAGGGCATGGCCGAGTGGATCGACGAACGGCGGCCGGACGTGATCCTCATGCAGGAGACCCGCGCGGAGCCCGAGATTGTCGCCGCGCTGTTGCCCGAGTGGCATGTGACAGTGGACGCTTGCCGGATCAAGGGGAGGGCCGGCGTCGCCGTGGCGAGCAGGTTCGTGCCCCAGGCCGTGCGTGCGGGGCTGCGCGGCGAGTCCGACGTGGACTCGGGCAGGTGGCTCGAGGTTGATCTTGTACACCCCGACGGCGGCGCCCCCCTCACTCTCGTCTCGACGTACTTCCATTCGGGTACGGCGGGCAAGCCCACGATGGATCTCAAGTACCGGCACATGGACCTCGTGGAGGGACGGCTCGCGACACTCGCTGCGGACGCCGCGAAGGGCGAACGCCATGTCCTGGTGGGTGGCGACTTCAACGTGGTGCGCGGGGTCTCGGACGTTCGGAATTTCAGGGGGAACCACAACAAGACTGCGGGCGTGCTCGATCCCGAGATGTCGTATCTGGCGCGCTGGTTTTCGGGCTCGTGGCGCGATGTCCACCGCGAACTCGTGCCCGTGGACCCGGAGAGCGCCGGACCGTTCACCTGGTGGTCGCAGAGGGGCCGGGCGTTCGACAACGACACCGGCTGGCGCATCGATTACCACATGGCGAGCCCGGGGCTCGCGGCGGTGGCGGGCGGCGCCGTCGTGGACAAGGCGGCGAGTTGGGACACCAGGTTCTCGGATCACGCGCCCGTGACGATCGACTATGACCTGGCCGCCGCAGGGTAGGCTCCGATCTCGCTCGCGGATTGGCGGGTTGGCGCGCAGAAGCCCGCATCCCTCCATTAGCCTGGCAAACATGTCCTCAAAGGCCCCCACCGTGGAGCTGAAGCGTCCGCCGGGCCAGAAGCCCGAGCGCGGTGCGCGGCCCGGAGAGGGCATCACCACCCATCCGGCCGGTCTCCAACGGGTATCGGTGGCCACCATGGACGCCGTCGAGAAGCGGAAGCTTCCGGAGATGCTGCGAGAGGCCGAGGGGCTCCCCGGGAAGGGAAAGGCGGCGTTCGCGTGGTTGCAGTCCACACGGCTGTTCCGTGCGCACATGCGCATCGTCCAGACTCGGGGGAATCTGCTCGCCGGTGGCGTCGCATACAACGCGCTGTTCTCGCTGTTCGCAATCCTCACGGTGGGCATCACGTTCGTGATGCTGGCATTCGCGAGCAATCCCGGATTCCGTGACGCGGCCATCGAGGGGATCTCGGACGCGGTCCCCGGCATCATCAACACCGGGGACGGCGGACTGATCGAGCCGGAAAGCCTTATGCTCGACACGGCGCTGAACCCGACCACCATCATCGCCGTCGTCGTCGCGCTCTGGTCCGCGAAGGCAATGATGACGGCGTTGCGGCGGTCGCTGCGTGCCGTTGCCGGGATTTCGGCGCTCCGGGAGAATCCCGCGATTCAGGCGCTGCGAGACGTAAGCGGTCTCCTCGTTCTGGGGCTGTCGGTGATCGTGACCTCGGCCCTTGTCCTGTCGGCGCAGGCCTTCGGATCCCAACTGCTCGACCTCATGTACATTGATGGCCCGGTCGTAGGGACAGTGCTCCGTGTCTCCGCATACGTGATCACGTACATCGTCGATTTCGGGGTCTTCATCTACATGTTCCGGTTCCTCGGCGGGATCCGTGCACCGCGGAGAGACGTACTGATTGGTGCCGCGATCGGCGGTCTTGCCTCGGGAATCATCCGTGTCGCGGGAACTGCGATCATCTCCGTGCCGGCCGACCCCCTCATGGCAACGGCGACGGCGGTCGTCACCCTCCTCCTGCTCGTCAACATCATGGTCCGCGTCGTTCTCTACGTGGTGGCCATCATGGTGAATCCGCCGGCGCCGGTCATCCCGCAGGCGCCCCAGGAGGTCCGCTTCAAGTCCCGACCCAACTACGTGACGGTCTCGAATCCAGCCACCCTGACCTGGGGCCATGACCCGTCCAGCGGCACTCTGATCCCGGACCCGACCCTCAACCCCAAATACGAGCCCGAGGTGGAGCCCGAGCCCACGCCGAAGTGGGGCGGCCTCATCGGTAGGATGAAACGCCGGCGCATCGCGCGGCTCGAACAGAAGCTCCAGGCCGCCCGCGACTCGTACCACACGTAGGGGCTTCGAAGGAAGGCATCGATGTACGCCATCGTCCCGGCGGGTGGGATCGGATCACGGCTCTGGCCACTTTCGCGCCGTTCGTCGCCCAAGTTCTTGAGGGATCTCGAGGGCCGCGGCCGCACGATGCTCCAGACCACGCTCGATCGGCTGGCGCCGGTGAGCGAGGGCGCCGTCGTCGTGACGGGAGCGGCTCACGCCGGGGCGGTGACCCGCCAACTGGAGGGTACGGCTGCCGAGGTGGTCGCGGAGCCGAGCCCGCGTGACTCCATGGCGGCGATCGGGCTCGCCGCGGCGATCCTGCACGAGCGCCACGGGGATGTCATAGTCGGTTCATTCGCAGCCGACCACGCCATCGCTGATGCGGACGCATTCCGGCGTGCCGTCCGGCGAGCGGAGGCCATCGCGGCGACCGGGAAGATCGTCACCATCGGGATCACGCCCACCTCGCCCTCGAGCGCGTACGGATACATCGAGGCGGGACGGCCGCTCTCGGCGCCGCTCCAGGGACTCGAGGTGGTTCGGTTCGAGGAGAAGCCCGTGGCGGCGACCGCGGCGGCCTACCTGACCACCGGCCGGTATCTCTGGAACGCCGGCATGTTCGTGATGCGCAGCGCGGTGCTGCTGGACGTCCTGGAGGAACTCCACCCCGAGATGCACGCCGGGCTGGCCAGAATCGCCGCGGCGTGGGACACGGACCGGCGCGAGGATGTGCTCGGCGCCAACTGGGAGAGACTGCCGAAGATGGTCATCGACCGGGCGGTTGCGGAGCCGATGGCGGACCGCGGTGGCGTTGCGGTGGTGCCCGCCGAGATGGGCTGGACCGATATCGGTGACTTCGACGCCCTGGCTGATCTCGCCCCGGCCGCGCCCAGCCTCGCGATCGACTCGCCGGACTCATACGCGCAGGCGGCGAAGCCAGTCGTGGTGGTCGGGATACCGGGCGCGGTCGTCGTCGAGACGGAGGACACGATCCTGGTGACGACACGCGCGAAGGCCCAGGACGTCAAGCACGCCGTGGACGGCCTCGACGGCGACCTCGAGGCGTTGCGGTGAGACGTGCACTCGCTGCGAGGGTGGCAGAGCTGACCGCGGAGGCCCGCGAGTCGCTCATCCAGCTGCGGCGCGAGTTGCATCGGCACCCCGAATTGGGTTTCGGAGAGCACAGGAGCACCGCGCGGGTGGCGGAGTACCTCCGCGCGGCCGGGATCGAACCCACGATGCTCAGCCCCACCGGCGCGTTCTGTGACATCGGCACGGCCGGCGCGGAGGGGCGCGTGCTGCTTCGGGCGGACTTGGACGCGCTCCCGGTCCGGGAGCGGAGTGGCGAGGATTTCGCATCCGTCAATCCGGGGATGAGTCACTCCTGCGGGCACGATCTTCACACGGCGATCGTGGCGGGCGCAGCGCGCGTGCTGGCGGGGCTCGAGCGCGAGGGGCTGCTCCGGCGCGGCGTGCGGGCGCTCTTCCAGCCGGCCGAGGAGGTCCAGCCCGGCGGGGCACGGCACGTCATGGAACAAGGAGTGCTCGGCGGCGTCTCGCGCGCGTTCGCGCTGCACTGCGATCCGCGGGTGGACGTGGGTCACCTCGGGCTGAAGGAGGGACCGATCACGGCATCGTCCGATACTCTCCGTGTGACTCTCAGCTCCGACGGCGGCCACACCTCGCGGCCGCACCTCACGGGCGACGTCGTCTTCGCACTCGGACAGGTCATCACCCAGACGAGCGCGGTTCTGGACCGGCGCCTCGACCCGCGCAACGGCGTGAGTCTCACGTGGGGCGCCGTCCACGCGGGATCCGCGCCGAACGTCATCCCGGAGGAGGGCGTCGTGACGGGCACGATCCGGTGTCTTGACGTCGCCGTCTGGGAGATCGCCGGGCCGCTCGCTGCGCGGGCGATCGAGCAACTCGTGGTGCCCTTCGAGGTCGACTGCGTGGTCGAGCACGTGCGCGGACTGCCTCCGGTCCTCAACTCGGTGGCGGAGACCGAGATTCTGGCCGCGGCGGCGGTCGAGGCTCTGGGCGAGGGGAGCGTCGTGCCCACCGAGCAGTCGCTCGGCGGTGAGGACTTCGCCTGGTTCCTCACGGAGGTCCCAGGCGCGATGGGACGTCTTGGTACTCGGACTCCGGGCGGCGTCACCTATGACCTCCACCGCGGGGACGTGCGCTTCTCAGAGGATGCGATCGAACTGGGGGTCCGGCTTCTCGCGCTTGCGGCGGTTCGGGATTGACTGCCGCCGCGTTGGACACGGATCGGTAACGCTTCTTCCACGTACGTCTGGTGATCTTCCGCGGAGTGGTATGAGCAACTAGCCTGGACCGACACATGCGAGGCCAATGCCGGCTCTCGCGCGATTCCTCAGGAGTGTTTCGTGAAGAGAAAATTCCTTGCGGGCGCAACGGCCATCATTGCCTCGCTCGCCCTCGCCGCTTGCGGCGCCGCTCCAGAAGACGAAGAAACGACTGCTCCCGCGACCGGTGACGAGACTGCGGAGACCACGGAGACCGAAGCTGCGGTTGACGTGGACCCTGACTTCCTCGGCTGTATCGTGTCGGACCAGGGTGGCTTCGACGATCAGTCATTCAATCAGACCTCATACGAGGGCCTCACACGCGCGGTGGACGAACTGGGTATCAGAATGGCTGAGGCACAGTCCGCCAGCGACGCAGACTACGTCCCGAACGTTGACTCCATGGTGCAGCAGGGCTGCAATATCGTGATCGGCGTGGGCTTCCTCCTGGCAGACTCGATCGAGGCGGCCGCCGGGGGCAACCCAGATGTCAACTTCGCTCTGGTCGACTCCGGGTTCTCCGCCGAACTCGAGAACGCTCGCCCGGTGCTCTTCAACACGGCAGAGGCAGCTTTCCTCGCGGGCTACGTCGCGGCCGGCATGACCGAGACCGGTACTGTCGCAACCTTCGGTGGCATGCAGATCCCCTCCGTTGCCATCTTCATGGACGGCTTCGCCGACGGCGTGGCGAAGTACAACGAAGACAACGGTGCCTCCGTGGACCTCCTCGGGTGGGACAAGGACGCCCAGACCGGCTCCTTCACCGGTGACTTCGAGAACCAGGGCGCCGGGCAGGCCCTCACCGACGGCTTCATCGCCCAGGGCGCGGACATCATCATGCCCGTGGCCGGTCCCGTGGGTCTCGGTGCGGCGGCTTCGGCCGAGGCAGCCGACGGCGTGAAGATCATCTGGGTCGACACCGACGGCTTCGAGTCCACCACGTACGGCAGCATCATCCTCACCTCAGTCGTCAAGAAGATGGACGAGGCCGTTTTCGACACGGTCGAGGCCGCTGCCACCGGCAACTTCACATCCGAGGCCTACATCGGCACGCTCGAGAACGAGGGTGTTGACATCGCTCCGTTCCACGACTTCGATGCGGACGTCCCGCAGGAGCTCAAGGATGCGGTCGAGGACCTGAAACAGCAGATCATCGCCGGTGATCTCGTGATCGAGTCCCCGAATACACCATGACCCCGTGCCTCGGTGTGTGACGCGCCGAGGTCGCTACGATGGGGCGGCCCGGTAGTACCGGGCCGCCCCATCGTCCACCTCCAGCGTTGAAGGGAGCAGGACCGCTCGATGAAACTGGAACTGAAGGGCATCACCAAGACCTTCGGGCCTCTCGTGGCGAACGACCAGATTGATCTCGTGGTCGAACCCGGTGAGATTCACGCGCTCCTCGGCGAGAACGGCGCCGGGAAGTCCACCCTCATGAATGTGCTCTACGGACTCTACGAGCCGGATGGCGGCGAGATCCTTCTCGATGACAAGCCGACCCTCTTCGCCGGACCGGGAGACGCGGTCGCTGCCGGTATCGGCATGGTGCACCAGCACTTCATGCTCGTTCCGGTGTTCACGGTGGCCGAGTCCGTTGTCCTGGGCTACGAACCCACGAAGGGCGCCGGCCTGATCGACGTCGATGAAGCCCGGAAGCGGGTGAAGGAACTCTCGGAGCGCTTCGGTTTCGACATTGACCCGGACGCCCACATCGAGGATCTTCCCGTCGGTGCGCAGCAGCGCGTGGAGATCATCAAGGCGCTTTCGCGTGAGGCCCAGGTCCTGATCCTGGACGAGCCCACTGCCGTGCTCACCCCCCAGGAGACTGACGAACTGATCGAGATCATGCGGCAGCTCAAGGCGTCCGGGACCTCGATCGTCTTCATCACGCACAAACTTCGCGAGGTGCGCGCCATCGCGGACCGCATCACCGTCATTCGCCGCGGCAGAGTCGTGGGTGAGGCGAGCCCCACATCAACGGAGAAGGAGCTCGCCTCGATGATGGTGGGCCGTGAGGTCTCACTCTCGGTCGAGAAGACGCCCGCAAATCCCGGTGAGGCCACATTCAGGATCGAGGACCTGACGGTCCTGACCCCGGAAGGGAAGCCGCTCGTGGACCGCCTGAGCTTTGACGTCCAGCGTGGGGAGATTCTGGCGGTCGCCGGCGTCCAGGGCAACGGCCAGACGGAACTCACGGAATCGATCCTCGGCCTCGAAAAGCCTGCGGCAGGCCGGATCGTTCTCGGCGACACCAACCTGCTGGGTCTCAACGTGAAGCAGCGCCTCCGCGCGGGGGTGGGTTTCGTTCCGGAGGACCGCTCGACCGACGGTGTCATCGCCGCATTCACGGTGGCCGAGAACCTCATCCTCGACATTTACGATACGGATGCGTTCGCCCGCGGCGTCTCCATCTCACCGGCGAAGGTGCATGCCAATGCGCTCGCCCGGGTCGAGGAATTCGACATTCGTGTCACCGATGTCGAGGACCCCATGTCGACGTTGTCCGGCGGTAACCAGCAGAAGGTGGTTCTCGCGCGCGAGATGTCCCGGCCGCTGCAGGTGCTCGTCGCCTCGCAGCCCACCCGCGGGCTCGACGTCGGATCGATCGAGTTCGTCCACACCCGCATCATCCAGGAACGCGACTCGGGCACGCCGTGCCTTATCATCTCCACGGAACTGGACGAGGTCCTGACCCTCGCCGACCGGATTGCGGTGATGTACCGCGGCCGTGTGGTCGGAATCGTTCCGGGCGGAACCTCGCGCGATGTGCTCGGACTCATGATGGCGGGCGTGCCGCTCGAGGAGGCCCGCGAGCAGGCCGCCAGGCACCACACGTTGATATCGCGGTTCGACGAGGACGACGACGCCGCGGGGGCTGCACCTCCGGCGGGGGCTGAGGAGGACCGGTGAGCACGCAGGAACCGGATCCCCGGGAGGGCACGCGCGAGGAAGCGCCGGGCGCGCCCGCCGCCGCCATGACGCGTGGCGAGGAAGCTCGTACCTCGATCGTGCGTGAGATCCTCTCCGGCAGTTGGCTGGTAACGGTCTTCGCGATCGTCTTCGCGCTGCTGGTCGGCGCCATTCTCATCGCCTTCTCCGACCCCCGGGTCCAGGAGACCTTCGGCTACGTGATCGCGCGGCCGGGCGACTTCTTCGGCGCGGTGTGGGACAAGGTCACGAGGGCGTACTCGGCACTCGTGCGCGGCGCGATCTTCGACTGGAGGGCAACCACCTTCACGCGCATGATCCGTCCCGCCACGGAGAGCCTCGTGTTCGCGACTCCGCTCATTCTTGCCGGCCTCGCGATCGCGATCCCGTTCCGTGCCGGGCTCTTCAACATCGGTGGTCAGGGCCAGGTGATTGTCGGCGCGCTCTTCGCGGGCTTCGTCGGCTACGCCGTGGCGCTCCCCCCGGTGGTTCACCTGCTGTTCGCGCTCCTGGGAGGCCTCCTGGGCGGAGCCATATACGCGGGAATCTCGGGCTGGCTGAAGGCGAGAACCGGCGCGAACGAGGTGATCGTGACGATCATGCTCAACAACATCGCGGGGTATCTGATCCTGTACCTGCTGAAACAGCAGTGGTTCACGACCTCGACATCGCCGCTGCCGCAATCCCCGAACGTCGCGTCCACGGCGTCCCTGCCCGGGCTGCTCCCCGATCCATTCCGTATCAACGCGGGCTTCCTTCTCGCGATCCTGGTGACCTTCTTCGTGTGGTGGCTCATGGAGCGCTCGACGCTCGGGTTCGAGTTCCGCGCCGTGGGCGCCAACCCGAACGCGGCCCGCACTGCCGGTATCTCGGTGGAGCGCGTGACGATCCTCGTGATGGTCGTCTCCGGTGCGCTGGCAGGCCTCGCGGGCGCGAACCAGGTGCTCGGCACCGAACAGAAGCTCACCCCGGGCATCGCCGGGTCGCTCGGTTTCGATGCCATCACCGTGGCACTCCTCGGACGTTCTCGTCCGGTCGGGGTCTTCTTCGCCGGCATCCTCTTCGGCGCGCTGAAGGCCGGTGGGTACGTGATGCAATCGCAGACCAACACCCCTATCGACATCATCCTCGTCGTGCAGTCGGTGATCGTGCTCCTCGTCGCGGCTCCGCCGCTCGTGAGATCGATCTTCCGCCTTCCGGCCCCCGGTGCGCCGCGCAAGCGCTCACCGAAGATCGCCAAGACCGCGGAGGTGACCGCATGAGCGCCGCAGCCGTTCCTTTGAGCGAAAAATCGATCGTCACCACGAAGGTGAATTGGAAGATGCCAGTCTCCTACGGCATCCTCACCCTGCTCGGCATGCTGCTGTTCGTCATCCTGGTCCCCTCCGGAGCCGAGACCCGATTCCAGCTGACCACGGGCGCCGACGCCGTCCAGATCCCGGGTTTCACGTTGCCTGCACGCACCACCGGGATCGTCGTGACCGCGATTCTCGGAGCGCTCACCCTGGTTTCGTACCGTGACGCCCTCGCTCGTCGGCGTAGCGGCTGGTGGCTCCCTGTCACGTTCGGGATTCTCTTCGTCTTCGGCTTCCTTCTCTTCGCGGGCGCAGGCTCCGCCGGATTCATTCCGCTGACGACCCTGCTCGCCGGCGGGCTCGCGCTCTCGGTGCCGCTGATCTTCGGGGCGATGTGCGGTCTGGTGGGAGAGCGTGCCGGCATCGTCAACATCGCAATCGAGGGCCAACTCCTGCTCGGCGCGTTCTTCGCGGCGGTCGCGGCGTCGCTGGCCCAGAACCCCTACGTCGGCCTGCTCGCAGCACCGATCGCGGGCGCTCTGGTGGGCGCTCTCCTCGTCTTCTTTGCGGTCAAGTACTGGGTGGACCAGATCATCATCGGCGTGGTGCTCAACGTGCTGGTGGTGGGACTCACCAACTTCCTGTACTCCACCGTCCTGACGCAGAACGCCACCATGTGGAACGCCCGCCAGCGGCTGCCGAACCTCGCGATTCCGCTCCTCTCGGACATACCGATCATCGGCCGGGTGCTCTTCAACCAGAACATCCTCGTGTACGCGATGTACGTGGTGGTCGCACTTCTGACCGTCTACGTCTTCCGCTCCCGCTGGGGTCTGAGGCTGCGCGCTGTCGGCGAGCACCCGAAGGCCGCGGACACCGTCGGCATCAACGTGAACCGCACACGCGTGCGGAACACGATCATGGCGGGCATGATCGCCGGCCTCGGCGGTGCATTCTTCACGGTCGGCTCCGGTCTGGCGTTCGGCAAGGAAATGTCCGCCGGGCAGGGCTTCATCGCCCTGGCGGCGATGATCCTCGGCAAGTGGCACCCCATCGGCGCACTCGGCGCCGCGTTGTTGTTCGGATTCTCGAGGAACCTCGCGAACCTGCTGTCGACGCTCGGCGCCCGCGTCCCCTCCGAGATCCTGCTCATGCTGCCCTACATCATCACGATCCTCGCGGTCGCGGGCTTCGTGGGCCGTGTCCGGGCGCCCGCCGCCGAGAACATCCCGTACAAGAAGTAGGCGTCAGTGACCGATTGGGAGATCCTCCGCCGTGAAGCGATCGAGGCCGCCCGGCACGCGTACGTGCCGTACTCGGGCTACCAGGTCGGGGCCGCCGCGCTAACCGACGACGGTCGCGTCATCTCCGGGTGCAACGTGGAGAACGCATCCCTGGGGGCGACCCTGTGCGCCGAGTGCGGCCTCGTCTCGGACCTGCACCGGGGCGGTGGCGGGCGGCTGGTGGCGTTCCTCTGCGTCAATCGCGACGGGCACGTCATCGCCCCCTGCGGCAGATGCCGCCAGTTGCTGTGGGAACACGGTGGAGCCGCACTCAGGGTGCTGATGCCCGAGGGAGAGACCACTATGGACAAGGTGCTGCCGCAGGCGTTCGATGCCGCCGACATGGCCGCCGTCGCGGATCCCCGGCCTGCCGGTCCCGAGGAGGAGTGAGGCATGGAGGCATTCGACGCCGTCGACGTGATCAGGACCAAGCGGGACCGCGGACGTCTCTCGGACGGCCAGATCGATTGGGTGGTGGACGCCTACACGCGCGGCGTCGTCGCGGACGAGCAGATGTCCGCGCTCGCCATGGCGATCCTGCTCAACGGCATGGACCGCGGCGAGATCGCCAGGTGGACCGATGCCATGATCGCGTCCGGGGAGCGCATGGACTTCACCTCGCTCGGGAAGCCGACCACTGACAAGCACTCCACCGGCGGCGTCGGGGACAAGATCACGCTGCCGCTCGCGCCGCTCGTGGCGAGTTTCGGCGTCGCTGTGCCCCAGCTCTCCGGCCGGGGACTCGGGCACACCGGGGGCACTCTGGACAAACTCGAGGCGATTCCCGGCTGGCGGGCATCGCTGAGCAACCACGAGATGCTGGACCAGTTGCGGGAGGTCGGAGCGGTGATCTGCGCCGCCGGCAGCGGCCTCGCTCCTGCGGACCGCAAACTCTACGCGCTCCGGGACGCCACGGGCACCGTGGACTCGATCCCGCTCATCGCCTCCTCGATCATGTCGAAGAAGATCGCCGAGGGCACCGGCGCTCTCGTTCTCGACGTCAAGGTCGGCACGGGTGCCTTCATGAAGAACATCGACGACGCCCGCGAACTTGCGTCCACGATGGTCGCCCTCGGCACTGACGCGGGCGTCACCACCTCCGCGCTGTTGACGGACATGTCCACGCCGCTCGGGCTGACAGTCGGCAACGCGCTCGAGGTGCGGGAGTCTGTGGAGGTGCTCGCGGGCGGCGGCCCGCCGGACGTGGTGGAGCTGACTGTCCGTCTCGCGGAGGAGATGCTGGCCGCCGTCGGCGTCGACGACGTCGACCCCGCCGCCGCGCTCGCCGATGGACGAGCGATGGACACCTGGAACGCGATGATCCGCGCGCAGGGCGGAGACCCGGACGCACCGCTGCCGGTCGCAGAGCACACGCACACTCTGGCGGCCGAGAGCGCAGGCTTCGTCACTCGCATGGATGCGATGGCCATCGGTGTGGCCGGCTGGAGGCTCGGCGCCGGCCGCGCGCGCAAGGAGGACGGGGTGCAGTCCGTCGCGGGGGTGGAACTGCACGCGAAACCCGGCGATCATGTTGCCGTGGGCGCTCCGTTGCTCACGCTCCACACCGCGACCCCGGAGCGCTTCGACCGCGCCCTCGAGGCCCTCGAGGGCGGGATTCTCGTGGGCGATGAGAAGCCAGAGGGCACGGCTCTGGTGATCGACCGCATCGGGTGATCGGCGTCCGCCGGCACCTTGGGTAACAGTGAAAGTTCGAAGGAGAATCGCATGAGCAGCCAGGAGATCATCCCGGAAGGCCTTGACGAGATCGACCGCGAGTTCGAGCCCGCTGAGCGCGTGGACAGGGAGGAGTACCTCGCGGAGGGCCCCAGCGAGGTCCCGATGGAGGCCGATCCGGTCGACACCGCCGAACAGCGTGAGGAAGTTGAACTCGACGGAGACTTCGAAGAGCGCGAGGACTGATGGCGCGCCTTCCGCGCTCTCTCGGTGACATCGTTGCCCGCTTGGCCCGGCCGGTGCGGACGGGATGGCCGGTAGCGCTCACGGGAGTCCTGGTTGAGAAGCCCCGCTGGGCGCGTGTCGAGCTCGGCGGCGTTCCCGCAGTGCAGACAGACGAGTCCAGTTGCGGTTCCGCCTGTCTCGTGATGCTCGCGGCCACCGGCGACGAGGTCCTCGCGGAGTGGCTCGAGACCGGAGTGCTGCCGAAGGGCCTCCAGATCGACGAGCTGCCGCCCGAAATCCCGGCGAACGCGCTGGTGGATACCCCGGGCGCCGCCGGCAGATTCGCTGCCGCCCAGCGCGCGGTGAAGGAGTCGACCTCCTTCCGCGCGGTCGGCCCGTTGCCATGGCCGCGGCGGCTCGGCACGCTGCCGTGGGCGGCCGCCCGGGTCGCCCGATTCCCAGGGGTCCGATACGTGCACCGGCCCGTCGACGACCGAGGAGACTCCGGCCGTGAGATGCTCAGCCTCGTTCTGAACGCCCTCGGCCACGGATATCCGGTGCTGCTGTATTCGGGCGGCACTCGGAGCTCCGGCTGGACCACTGCGCTGCCGCGGCACGTCCTCCTTGCCGTTCCCGCCGGCGAACGGCGCGTGACGCCGGAAGGAACGCCCATCATCTCCATCTACGAGCCGCACTCCGGGCGCGTCTTCGAGGTACCGGCGAATGAGCTCGCCGACCGCACCGAGCCATCCCCGGCACTCGGCCACTGGAGCAACATTCAGTGGCTCGTCCTGCCCGTACCCGCCACGTCCACCCGCTTTCCCGAGGAGACCACGTGAAGCGCCACGAACTCGCCGCGATGATCGACCACACCCTGCTCAAACCCGAATCGACAGCCGCGGATGTCGCCGCACTTGTTGCCAAGGGCCGCGAACTCGGGGTGAAGGCCGTCTGCGTCTCGCCCGTCCGCCTGCCTCTCGACGACGTCGGCGACCTCGTCGTCGCGACCGTCTGCGGTTTCCCGTCAGGGGCCGTGAAGAGTGAGATCAAGGCTGCCGAGGCGGCGCTTGCTGCCGCTGACGGCGCCCAGGAAGTCGACATGGTCATCGACATCGCCGCCGCCGTCGCGGGAGATTACGCACGCGTGGAGGACGACATCCGCCAGGTGCGCGCTGCCATGCCTGACGAGGTTCTCCTCAAGGTGATCATCGAATCGGCGGCCCTGACCGATGAGCAGATCGTGGCCGTGTGCCGCGCCGCCGAGGTTGCCGGGGCCCAGTTCGTGAAAACCTCGACCGGATTCCATCCTGCTGGTGGTGCATCGGTGCACGCCGTCGAGATCATGGCCGAGACTGTCGGTGGCCGCCTCGGGGTGAAGGCGTCCGGCGGCATCAGGAGAGCCGCGGACGCGACCGCCATGGTGAGCGCCGGTGCGACGAGGCTCGGCCTCTCGGCCTCGGAGGCGATCCTGGCGGAGATGCCCGAGTAGTCTGGCGGCCGGCGGCCGCGCCGCGCCGCGCCACCCGATGGCGCGCTGCCGCCCACGCGCCCCACCCGATGGCGCGCTGCCGGTCACGCGCCCCACCCGATGGCGCGCTGCCGGCCACGGCCTGAAACAGCCGCTGCGGAACCTCGGGCAACCTTCACGGGCTCTCCTCCCACTCTCCGGGGACGCTAAGTGCACGTTTGGGCGTCCGATTCGCGCCGCAAACTGACATCGTGCGTCCCCGGAGCGGGCTGCGGAACCTCGGGCACCCTTGTGGGCCTCAAATCACGGGGCTGAAGAACCTGGGTTCCGTCAGCTGCACCGAGTTCGCTCTTCGCAAGACTTCGCGCCCCGATTATGGGGCGTCAGTTTCCGCCGGCCCCGCTGCGGCGGGTTCTGCTGCCACTTGCGGCGGGATGGCGCGCGTTCGTCACATTGGGGCGCACGTTCGTCACATCGGCGAAACCGGGGCGCACGTTCGTCAC
Source organism: Actinomycetaceae bacterium (assembly GCA_035647855.1). Classification (GTDB taxonomy): domain Bacteria; phylum Actinomycetota; class Actinomycetes; order Actinomycetales; family Actinomycetaceae; genus JAAZBW01. The sequence continues at coordinate 29,090 of DASRMP010000053.1, forward strand.
ATGAGGGCGCACGATCGTCACATCGGCGAAACCGGGGCGCACGTTCGTCACATGAGGGCGCACGTCCGTCACAATGGCGCAGTGACGTCACTGCGCCATGGTGACGATCGTGCGCCCTCAGCATTCTGCGTGTGACGATCGTGCGCCATCAGTACTCTGCGTGTGACGGACGTGCGCCGCGGTGTGACGATCATGCGCCCCTGTGTGACGATCGTGCGCCCCCAAGATTCTCCGTGTGACGATCGTGCGCCCTCGTGTGACGATCGTGCGCCCCTGTGTGACGATCGTGCGCCCCCAAGATTCTCCGTGTGACGATCGTGCGCCCCGGTGTGACGATCGTGCGCCGTCGGTCAGGACACTGTGGGCGCCGTCGTCGAGAAGTCCCAGAACTGACCGAACCAATCCCACGGACGGTGAGTCAGGAACCGATCAGCTCCGCGAGATGATCGTTCACCGCGTTGACGCGCTCGCGCGCTCGCGCACGCGCAGCGGCGAGGTCGTCGTCGCTCGCGTTCTCGTCGATCTCGACGATCGACTCCAGGTAGCACTTCAGCTTCGGCTCCGTTCCGGAGGGCCGGACCACCACCCGGTCGTTGGCCTCGGTGAGGTAATAGAGCGCGTCCGTGGCAGGCAGCCCACGCCACCCTCCGACGGCGAGGTCCACCGCCTCCACCACGCGCGACCCGGCGAGTTCCGCCGGTGGAGCCTCGCGCAGCTTCCTCATGGCCGCCGCGATGACATCCAGGTCCTCCACGCGAATCGTCAGCGGGCGCGTGGCGTGGACTCCGTGGCTTCGTTCCAGTCGGTCGAGTTGGTCCAGCAGCGTCTCGCTCTGGTTGCCGAGCTGCGAGGCGAGGAGCGCGATCCGGATCCCGGCCGAGATACCGTCCTTGTCCCGGACGGCCTGCGGATCGACACAGTAGCCGAGCGCCTCCTCGTATCCGTACACCAGTCCGGGTGCCCGGGAGATCCACTTGAACCCCGTGGGAGTGTAGGCGTGCTCGAGCCCGTGGGCCGCGGCGATCCGCTCCAGCATCCGCGAGGAGACGATCGAGCAGGCGAGCGTGCCGCTGCCGCCCGCCGCCACGGCAAACGCGGCCGCCTGGGTGCCGAGCAACCAACCCACCTCATCACCGGAGAGCTGCCGCCAGCCATCGGGCACCGGAACTGCGACGGAGCAACGGTCGGCGTCCGGGTCGTTCGCGATGATGACGTCCGCATTCACACGCTCGGCAAGTTCAAGGGCGAGATCGAGGGCGCCTGGCTCCTCCGGATTCGGGAAGTCGACCGTGGGGAAGTCCGGGTTCGGTAGCGCCTGCTCCGTAACTGAACGGACGTCGTTGTAGCCCGCGCGCTCGAACGCCTCGAGAGCGGTGGCGCCTCCCACGCCGTGCATCGCCGTGTGCACGATGCGCAAGTGCCCCGCCCGCCCGTGGGGCACGATCGAGACGGCGCGCTCCAGGTACGCCTGCCTGACTTCGTCGCCCAGCCGGTCCCAGCCGTCCTCGGTGCGGGGAATACGATCGGGCAGCGGCTGCGAGTCGATGGCTGCGGCGATCTCCACGTCAGCGGGCGAGATCAGCTGCACGCCCCGGCCCGCGTCATCGGTGGCGGCGCCGCCCAGGTACACCTTGTAACCGTTGTCGTTCCGCGGGTTGTGGGACGCGGTGACCATCACGCCGGCGTCGGTGTCGAGATGGAGGACGGCGAAGGCGAGGACAGGCGTCGGCTGACGCGGCGGGAGCAGCAGTGCCCGCCCACCGGCGGCGGTCACCACGGCAGCCGTGTCCCGCGCGAACTGCTCGGAACCGTACCTGGCGTCGCAGCCGATCACCACGCTGAAGTCCGGCCCGACCGTCTCCTTCAGCCACGCCGCAAGGCCTGCCGCCGCGCGTATCACCACGGCACGATTCATCCGGTTCGGCCCTCCGCCGAGCGCTCCGCGCAACCCGGCAGTGCCGAACTCGAGCGTGCCGTCGAAGCGGTCGGAGAGCTCCGCGGCGGCCGCCTCGTCCGTGGCCGAACGGCCGAGCAAATCCCGTAACTCGGCTCGGGTCCACTCATCGGGGTCCGCATCGATCCAGGCGGTGATCTGGTCGAGCGTCATCATTGCGATCCTCTCGATGGGGACGTTCTGGATACGCTATCGGCTCGCACAGGCTGCCGCGTTTCGGATACGCTCCCAGCTCGCGCGGCCTGCTGCGCTGCGGGAAGCCGCTTGCAAGAATGGCGAGGTGCCGACTCCAGTGATCACCTCCACCGCCGCTCTTGAGACATCCGGACCATCTTCGGTCCGTTCCGGCCGGTTCCTCAGCGAGGGCGAGCGCATCCTCCACTCGGTCCGGGAGTGAGCGTGCCTCGACTCGACCTCGCCGACCTGACCGCGCTCGCCGCCGCCTGCGACATCCCCTCGGTCTCGGGATCGGAACGCGAACTCGCCGACGCCATCGAGACAGCCCTCGCGCCCCTGCCGCTGACCGTTCGCCGCGACGACGACGCCGTGCCGGCCTCCAGCAATCGCAATATGATTCCGGACCGGTGCACCGTCTCCGTGAACTACAGGTTCGCTCCGTCCCGGACAGTGGACCAAGCCCTCGTGGCGGACTTCGTCACGACTGCGGGCGAGGTTATTGGCGCGGGAGTGGCGCCCAAGTACGGTTGGACAGACGTTGCGAGGTTCGCCGAACTCGGTATTCCTGCGGTCAACTTCGGTCCTGGGGATCCGCTCCTCGCGCACGCGGACTTCGAGCGGTGCCCGGTCCATCGGATTCACGCCTGCGCACACGCGCTGGAAGCTTGGCTCGAAAGGTAGGACATGGCCAGAAGACTCTCATATCGCAAAGGTCCCGTCGTCCTTCGCGGCAGCCAGGTCCCGCGCGAGACGTCGGACATGCGTCTGCTCAGGCCGCAACCCGATACGGACTGGCTGCACGAGGATCCGTGGCGGGTGCTGCGCATCCAGGCCGAATTCGTGGAAGGTTTCGGCGGTCTCGCGGACCTCGGACCGGCCGTCAGCGTGTTCGGCTCTGCGCGTTCGGAGCCGGGTTCACCGGTCTACGAGTTGGCCAGGGATGTCGGCGTGGCGTTGGTCGAGGCCGGATTCGCAGTGATCACCGGTGGCGGCCCCGGCGCCATGGAGGCCGCGAACAGAGGCGCCCACGAGGCGGGGGGAATCTCGGTCGGACTCGGCATAGAACTGCCGTTCGAGCAGGGCCTGAACAACTGGGTGGACCTGGGCATCAACTTCCGCTACTTCTTCGTCCGCAAGACGATGTTCGTGAAGTACTCGCAGGGTTTCATTGTGCTGCCGGGCGGATTCGGGACGCTTGACGAACTCTTCGAAGCCCTGACCCTCGTGCAGACCCACAAGGTGCGTTCGTTCCCGATCGTCCTCGTTGGAACCGAGTACTGGTCCGGACTGAAGGAATGGGTCTCGACTGTCATGGTGGATGCCGGGACCATCAGCGCGGGAGACCTGGACCTCATGCCGATCGTCGATACGGCTGAAGAGAGCGTCGAGGTCCTGCAGGCCGGAATCTCGAAGCTTGCCAAACAGCAGACCGAGGCAGCGGCGGCCGCTGACGGCTCGTGACTTCCTCATCAGCGCTCGCGGCAGCAATTGGCGTAAACTAGAGCAAAGCACGCCCAACGGCGCGTATTCGGTCCCGAAGAGGAGTTGAGCACATGGCAGCGATGAAGCCACGTACAGGTGACGGTCCGCTCGAGGTCACCAAGGAGGGGCGAGGGTTCGTTATGCGTGTGCCGCTCGAGGGCGGCGGGCGTCTCGTGGTGGAGCTCAATCAGGAAGAAATTGATGAGCTCGCCGGAACCCTGGACTCCGTTCGGACCTGAAGGCCCGAGCGCTGCACAGCTCAAGGCGCCCTAAAGGGCGCCTTAGGCATGTCCGGCCGTGCAGAGTCGTCCCGCGCGGCGACCCTCAGGGCTTGACCATCAGGGCTTGATCGCCAGCAGGACGCCGTCCCCGACGGGAACGAGCGCCGTCAGGTCCACGGACTCCCGGACGTCCTTTCCGAGTTCGCGCATTGCGACCGTTCGCTGGTCACGGCGCGCGGGGTCCGCCACGAGACCACCGGCGAGCGCGTGGTTGATCGCCAGCACGCCTCCTGCCCGGAGGATGCGCCATCCCTGTTCCCTCAGGGCTTCGGTCTCCGCCGGATCCCCGTCGATGAAGACCATGTCATAGGCGCTGTCAGCCAGGCGGGGCAGCACATCGAGTGCACGGCCGCCGATGAGGCGGGCGCGTGCCGGTTTGACGCCTGCCTGGGCGAACGCCTCGCGCGCCACTCGCTGGAATTCGGGCTCGATGTCGATGGACGTGAGTACGCCGTCGGCGGACATTCCCTCGAGCAGCCAAGAACCCGAGACGCCCGTGCCCGTACCGATCTCGGCAACGGAGCGGGCACCCACGGCCCCCGCCATCAGGCGCAGGAGCGCGCCCGCGCCCACCGAGACGGCGGAGATGCCGAACTCACCGGCCCTCATGCGTGCGAACCGAGCCGGTTCGGACTCCTCGGAGAACTCTTCGGTGTAAGACCAGGACAGGGCGGGATCGTGCATTGCACCCTCCGTTCGATTGACCGCAAGTCTAGCCACCGGGCCGGGTCAGACCGGTCCACCGCCATGGCGCGGCACCCATCGAGGAATTATCTCCTCCTCGGGTAACCTTGCTGGGGCCGCCTTCTTCGGCGATCCGTCAGTTCCCGGATGACCCTGCTGGGCGCGGCGCGCGACATTGGGCGACGATTGAGGATCGAATGTTCACCATGACGTCGATGGAGGACGCGTGAGCGAGGGCCGGCCCGGCAACGATGAGCGGCCGGGCGCACAGTCGGAGTCCGGCCTGGAGCAGTTCGGTCCCGCCAAGTACGGGGAGTCGGCACCGTCCGCGTACGAGCCGCGGCCTCCTCAACAGCCTTTCCAACAGCCTTTCCAGCAGCCTTTCCGGCCGCCCCACGCGCCGGCCGACCCCTTCACGCCACGGGCCGGATCGGCCGAGGCCTCCTACGGGCGGTATCGCTCTCCGTACGAGGTGTCGGCAGGTGTCCCTGATCACGGCTCTGCTCCGCGGGGAACCGGAACTCCCTACGATTCGGGAGATCCGTACGGATCCGGGACTCCGTACGGTTCTGGGTCTCCGTACTACGGCGGGACCGGTGCCGGAAGCCCGTACGGCTCCGACCCCCAGGGCGGCCCGCCGAAAGAGCCGCGCCGCAGGCGCCGTGTCCTGGCCGTGGCAGTCGTGGTGCTTGTGGTGACTCTGCTCGCAGCGGTTGCGCTGTGGGGCACGTGGGCAAGACTCGGCGATGACCCGGGCGCCGCCGGCCAGACTCCAACGGCGACAGCGCCGCCTCCGGCGACGTCGAGTCCCGGCGCAAACGTCCGCCCGCCGGATTCCGTGGCCGGCATCGCCGCCGAGGTACTCGCCTCGACCGTCTACATCGAGGCGACCACGGCCCAGGGCGTCGCGTCGGGGACGGGGATGGTGCTCCGATCCGACGGGTACCTCGTCACGAACAACCACGTGATCGCAGGCGCCGCCGATCAGGGTGGCCGGATCCAGGTCACCTTCCCCGAGGGGGACGTGCACGACGCCGAGGTGGTCGGACGCACCGAGGACTACGACATCGCCGTCCTCAGGGTTGACCGGACCGACCTCGACCCGCTCCCGCTCGCCAACTCGGACCACGTCGTCGTCGGCGACCCGGTGATCGCCGTCGGCGCGCCCCTCGGACTCCATGGAACGGTGACCACGGGCATCGTCTCGGCCCTCAACCGGGCGGTTACCGCAGGCTCGGCCCAGGAGGTCTCCTACATCAACGCGATCCAGACGGACGCGGCGATCAACCCGGGCAACTCCGGCGGCCCCCTGGTCAACATGAGCGGCGAGGTCATAGGCATCAATTCGGCCATCGCGCAGCCGCCCGGCAGCCTCCAGGCGACCGGCTCCATCGGACTCGGTTTCGCGATCCCGTCTAATCAGGTCGCCCGGACGACCGAGCAACTCATCTCGGCGGGTTACGCCACCTACCCGATCATCGGCATTCTCCTCGACGGCACCCACGCGGGCGAGGGCGTACTCGTCTCGCAGGATCCGCTCCAGGATGGGACTCCTCCGGTGACTCCGGGAGGCCCGGGGGAACTGGCGGGCGTCGAACCCGGGGACGTTATCCTCCGCATCGACGGGCACCCCGTCACCAGCCCCGACGAGGTCATCGTGACCGTGCGCTCGCACGCTCCCGGGGACACGGTCACACTCACGATACGGCGTGACGGCTCGGACTTCGACGTCGAGATCGTGTTGGGCGAGCACCGCGCCAACTGAGCCCGCAGCGGCGGGCCGCTAGGTCGCCTCGTCGTCGAAGGGCGCGGGGACCCCCGGCCTCCGCCCGGGTGATGTCCACATGGGGGGAGCGGGCGAGGATCCCCGCGGGGAGCGTGCCGGCGGCTCGTCGAAAAGCGCCTCCCGCACGATGCGGCGCGGGTCGTACTGCCGCGGGTCGAGGGATGCGAGATCGACCTCGTCGCCCAGTTCCCGCGAGACCTGCTCCTTCGCGCCGCGAAGGAAGTCGCGGGCCTCGTTGAACCAGCCGGCGATCTGGCGGGTCGTCTCGGGGAGCCTGTTGGGGCCGACGATGATCAGCACCAGCAGCAGGAGGACAAGGGCCTCCCAGCCGTTGATGCCGAACACGACCTGCTCCTAACGTGAGATCGGTGTGACTCCGAGAGCGCGACCGGCGAGCCCACGGGTGCGCGCCGCCAGTTGGTCGGCGACCCCGAGCAGGGCCTGCGCGGCAGGCGAATCCGGCTGCTCCAGTACGACCGGTCTACCTCCGTCGGCGCCCTCGCGCAACTGGACATCGATGGGGACGTGCGCGAGGACGGGCACCGGGTAGCCGAGCGAGGAAGTCAGCTCGCCGGCGACCGCGTCTCCGCCGCCCGATCCGAACAGGTCGAGCCGGCTGCCGTCCGGCAGCTCCATCCAGGACATGTTCTCGATGACGCCGACCACGTGCTGCCGGGTCTGCGCCGAGAGGACGCCCGCCCGCTGGGCAACCTCCGCTGCCGCGACCTGCGGGGTCGTCACGATGATGATCTCCGACGACGGGATGAACTGTGCGACCGAGATCGCGATGTCCCCGGTGCCGGGTGGGAGGTCGAGGAGGAGCACGTCGAGATCGCCCCAGAAGACGTCCGCGAAGAACTGCTGCAGCGCACGGTGCAGCATCGGGCCACGCCACACGACCGGGGTTCCCGGAGGGGCGAACATGCCGATCGAGATCACCTTCACATCGTGGGCGACGGGCGGCACGATCATGTCGTCGAGTTTGGTGGGCGGGTGTTCAACTCCGAGCATCCGCGGAATCGAGAAGCCGTAGATGTCCGCATCGACGACGCCGACCTTGAAGCCCTTCGCAGCGAGTGCAGCCGCGAGGTTCGCGGTGACCGACGATTTCCCGACGCCGCCCTTCCCCGATGTGATCGCGTAGACGCGCGTGAGGTTGCCGGGCTGGGCGAACGGGATGACGGGCTCCGGGGTGCCGCCGCGCAGCTTGGTGCGCAGTTCGGCGCGCTGCTCCTCGCTCATGACGCCCATCGCGACGTCGACGCCCGTGACGCCCTCGACCTCGCCGACCGCACGCTGCACGTCGCGGGTGATGGTGTCACGGAGGGGGCACCCTGCCGTGGTGAGGTCGATGCCCACGACGACGTGGCCGTCGTCGCCGATCTCGACCGATCGGACCATGTCCAGCTCGGTTATCGGCCGGCGGATCTCCGGGTCGTTGACTTTCGTGAGGGCCGCACGGACGGCCTCAGTGGTGGGACGAGACATGTTGCCGATCCTACCTCGTGGGTTTTTCGCCCTCCGGGGTGGGGTCCGCGGCGCTGCCGGCAGACCTGCCGTCCGGCGAAGCGGATCGCTCCCGGGCATCGGCGTCATCCGGGCGCTCCCGGAGGAGCGCGATCAGATTTTCCCGGAGTTGATCGTCGCGGCGATCGCGGTCCTCCATCAGGTCCGCCACGAGGTCCCGCAGTTCGCCACGGACGTAATCGCGGGTGGCGACATCTCCGAGGGCCATGCGGAGGGCGGCAAGTTCGCGGGCGATGTACTCCGTGTCCGCCAGATTGCGCTCCGCCCGCTGGCGGTCCTGCTCGGCACTCACCCGGTCCCGCTGCACCTGACGGTTCTGGGCAAGCAGGATGAGTGGCGAGGAGTAGGAGGCCTGCAGAGACAGCATGAGCGTAAGTGCGGTGAAGCCGAGCGCCGCAGAATCGAATCGCAGGTGGCTCGGGCCGAACGAGTTCCAGAGGAGCCAGAAGCCCACGAAAAGCGTGAGCCACACCAGGAATTGGGCGGTGCCGGTGAATCGCGCGATTCCTTCGGCGACTCGCGAGACAGTCTCCGACTGCAGTGAGATTCGGGGACGGCGGAACCTGCTCTCGCGGGGCTGGTCGAGTCGATCACGCATTTCCCACCTCCTCATCCTCATCGTCCAGGTCGCGCCAGTTCTCGGGCAGCAGTTCGTCGAGGACGTCGTCGACGGAGATGGCGCCCAGCACGTGCCGCTCCTCGTCCACGACCGGCACCATGGTGTAGTTGTAGGTGGCGAGAAGCCGCGTGACCGTGAGCAGCGAGTCCTTCGGAGAGACAGGGTCGAGGTCCGTGTCGAGGAATGAGCCGATGGGCTCGTTCGGCGGCTCTCGGAGCGCTCGCTGGAGGTGTAGCACGCCCAGGTAACGGCCGGTGGGGGTTTCCAGCGGCGGCCTGGAGACGATGATCATGGTGGCAAGCGCCGGGTTGATGTCCTGGCGGCGGGCGTGGGCGAGAGCGCTCGCGACGGCCGCCTCGGGGGGCAGGATGATCGGCTCGGTAGTCATCAGTCCGCCGGCCTCGTCGTCCTCGTACACGAGAAGGCGCCGGATGTCCCGCGCGTCCTCGGGCTCCATCAGTTCGAGGAGGCGGCTCGCCTGCTGCTCGGGCAGGTCCGAGACGAGGTCGGTCGCGTCGTCCGGCTGCATCGCCTCGAGGACGTCCGCGGCGCGCCCGACCTCGAGCGCGGAGAGGATGCCCACCCTGTCCTCGTCCCCGAGTTCCTCCAGCACGTCGGCAAGACGTTCGTTGTCCAGTTCCGCGGCCACTTCGATTCGGCGCGCCTCCGGGAGGTCGTGCAGCACATCGGCGAGGTCTGCGGCCTTGAGGTCACCGAACTGGGCGAGCAGGGTGGCCGCCCCCTGGGCTTCCTCGGAGGGGCCGAGCCCCGTGACGTCGTCAACGGAGATCAGCGACGTCTCACCCCGGCGGAACAGGCCACCGCCCTCACGGCGCCGGACGAACAGCTGGGTGAGGATCCAGTCCCGGCTCCGTTGCTGCTCCATGGCCACGTCCTCGATGACGACCCGGCCGGAGCCGTCCTTCATGTCCACCGTGCGATCCAGCAGTTCGCTTATCACGAGCGTCTCGACGTTGCGTTGTTCGAAGCGGCGCATGTTCAGAAGACCGGTCGAGATGACGGCGCCGGGTTTGATGCCCGTGACTCGCGTGATGGGAAGGAACACGCGGCGCCGGGCCGTCACCTCTACCACGAGGCCCACGACCCGGGGGGCGCCGGTGAGCCGGATGATGGTGACGACGTCATGCACTTTGCCGACCTGGTCGCCGATTGGATCGAAAACGGGCGTGCCGACAAGGCGCGCGATGAAGACGCGCGAGGGGGCCGAAGTCCGCGCGGTGATGGCCATGGCCACAGCCTAAGCGGTCGGCGAACGTCAACCCCTTACCGCTCGGGCGGGATTCGTGCTGATAATCTTCCATGACCCAGATGAGCAATCCAAACATCGCCGTGATGCCGGTCGGCCACGAGATCGCTTCGTTCGCGAACTACAAGGAGGCATCGGCCGCGGTGGATACGCTCGCCGATGCCGGATACCCGGTCCAGGAACTGACGATCGTCGGCACGGACCTCAAAATGATCGAGAAGGTGACCGGTCGCATCACCTGGGGAAAGGTCCTGCTCTCGGGGGCAGTCTCGGGTGCGCTCTTCGGCCTCATGCTCTCGATCTTCTTCGTGCTGCTGATCCCGGGAACCACGTGGAGCCTGGTGCTCATGTGGATGCTCGCCGGCGCCATCGGATTCGCGATTTCACAGGGGCTCCTCTACGCCATGTCCGGAGGCCAGCGGGACTTCTCATCGTCCCAGGGAGTCATCGCCACGCGGTACGGGCTGCAGGCCACTCCAGAGCATGCGGGACGCGCCCGCCAGCTCCTGATCGATCGAGGCGTGATCTCGCGCCCAGCGGCCCCCGCTCGCGAGATCGACCTCACCGAACCGCCGCTGTACGGCGAGCGCATCGATCCCGGTGAGGGCATGCCCCTGGCCTGACTAGGCTGGAACTTGTGCCCATTCCGGTGACCCTCTCGAGTTCCTCGGTGTATCCCGGTGGCGTCGAACTTACATTCACGCTGGCCAGGGACCTGGGCTACGACGGCGTCGAGGTCATGGTGCTCGGCGACCCGACCTCGCGGGAGGCCGTGGAACTGGTCGACCTGGTCAACGCGTACCAGCTCCCCGTGATGTCCATTCACGCCCCCACGCTGCTCTTCACCCAGCGCGTGTGGGGCGGCGCGTGGGAGAAGATCGACCGCTCCATCGACCTCGCGAAAGCGGTGGGCGCCGAGGTTGTGGTCCTGCATCCGCCCTTCCTGTGGCAGCGTCTGTACCATCGCGAGTTCGTCAAAGGTGTGTTGCAGCGCGAACAGGAGTCGGGTGTCATTCTCGCCGTCGAGAACATGTATCCGTGGCGGGTGGCGCGGGACTGGGTCATCTACCGGCCGCACTGGGATCCGATTTCGCTGCCCTACCCGTCGGTCACGCTGGACCTCTCGCACGCGGCGACCTCCCGCTCCGACGGGCTCGCGATGGCGATCGAGCTCGGAGACCGGCTCAAACACCTGCACCTGGCCGACGGGCGCAACAACCTGGTTGACGAACACCTCGTGCCCGGGGACGGGAACCAGCGGGCGGCGGAGGTTCTCCAACTCCTCGTCCAGCGGGAGTTCCAGGGCCAGGTGTGCGTCGAGGTGATCACCCGGGGTAAACCGACGCCGCGAAGGGACTCGGATCTCGCGCGATCCCTCGACTTCGCCCGAAAGTATCTCGGACAGGACCCGCAGCGGACTCTCAGGTAACGTGCTGGTCAAGCGGTATCCGTTTGAGGAGCACGCAATGCCACTGGAAGTCCACATCACGACGGCGTCGGCCACGGATCCTTATGTCGCGGCGATGCTGCGGGAACACGCCGCCGAAATGCACGACATCCGGGCACCCGCGTCCCTGCATTCCGAGGAGCCTGCGGAACTGTCTGCCGTCGGTGCGCGCATGTGGGCCGCGTGGCGCGACGGGGCCGTGGTCGGGATCGTTGCGCTCGTCGTGATCGAGCGAGGGCACGGAGAACTCAAGTCGATGCGCACGATCGCCGCCGCGCGCCGCCAAGGGGTGGGTGCGGCACTGCTCAGCCGTTTGCTTGAGGAGGCCGAGCGGTCCGGTCTCTATCGGGTCAGCCTCAAGGTGGGCAGGGATCGGTTCTTCGAACCGGCGCTTCACCTCTACGAGCGGCGCGGCTTCGAGGAAACCTCACCGTTCGGTCCTTACCGCGAGGACGAGGGCAGCGTATACATGACGATCGAGCTGTAGTCACCGCTCTGCGAGAATCTCCCTCATCCAGTTCTCGACGTCGTCGATGGTGCGCGGGATGTCCTCGGACAGCCGGACGGCGCCATCCTCGGTGACGAGGATGTTGTCCTCGATTCGTACGGCCATGCCGCGCATGTCCTCGGGGACGGCGAGGTCATCCGCCCGGAAGTACAGGCCCGGCTCGATGGTGAAGATCATCCCGGGGCGCAGTTCCGCGTCCAGGTACATGTCGCGACGTGCCTGGGCACAATCGTGCACATCGATGCCGAGGTGGTGTGAGGTGCCGTGCACCATCCAGCGCCGGTGGTACTGGCCCTCGGGCGCGAGGGACTCCTCCGCCGAGACCGGGAGCATGCCCCAGCCGGCCAGCCGGTGGGCGAGCACCTCCATCGCCGCCTCGTGCAGTTCGCGGAAACGCGGCCGGGTGCCGTCTTCCCGCACCTCGCGAGCTCGAGCCATGGACGCCTCGGCAGCATCCAGCACTGCCTGGTAAACACGCTTCTGCGGCTCGGTGAAGCGGCCGTCCACCGGGAGAGTCCGGGTGATATCCGCGGTGTAGAGCGAGTCGACTTCCACGCCGGCGTCGATGAGGACGAGATCGCCGGGCCTGACCGGGCCGTCGTTGACGATCCAGTGCAGTGTGTTGGCGTTGTTGCCGGAAGCGGCGATCGTGTCGTAACCGAGACCGTTTCCCTCCTCACGGGAGAGGGCGGCGAACGCGCCCTCGATCACGCGCTCGCCGCGGGGGTGCACGGTCGCGCGCGGGAGAGCGCGGATCATGTGCTCGAATCCCGAGCAGGTGACGTCCACGGCCTTCTGCATCTCGCTGATCTCCCACTCGTCCTTGATCAGGCGGAGTTCGGAGAGCTTCTCGGCGAGCGCGGCATCGAGTGATTCGTCTGGCTGGACGCCGGCCTGCTTCTGGGCCGCCCGCACGACCTCTGTGACAGCAGTGTCCGCCTGCGGCACCACTCGGATGGTGACCTGGCCCGCGTCCTTGGCGACGGCGTCGGCGAACGAATCGATGTGCGCGCAGTTCAGACCGGTTGCGGATTCGATCTCCTCGAGGCTCGGACGGACCCCTACCCAGAGTTCCCCGTAGCGGGCGTTCGCGTAGAACTCCTCGGTGTCGCGGCCCGCGCGCGGCCGGAAGTAGAGGGTGGCGGTGTGTGTTTCGCCGTCATGGGCCTCGCCGCCGGTGACCGGAGCGCTTTCGCCGCCGCGGTTCGGATCGAGGACGAGGACGGCGTCGGGCTCCTGGTCCGTGCCGAGACCCGTGAGATGGGCGAAGGCGCTGTGAGGGCGGAAGCGGTAGTCCGTGTCATTGGAGCGGACCACGAGTGCGCCCGCCGGGATCACGAGCCGTTCGCCGCCGAACTGCGTGCCGATGGCAGCGCGGTGCGCGGCGGCAGAGTCCGACGAGGGCAGCCGTTCGGGGAGTCCTCCCGGCCGGGGCCCCCAGTTCGCCGCGATGAACTCGCGGAAGGCCTGGGATGTGGGACGCTGCGAGCGATTGCTGCCGCGGTCCTCGAGCGGCTGCGGGTCTGGCTCAGTGGTGGCGTGCGGGGGATTGCCGGTGTCGGTGGCGCGGTCCGTCATGCCCCAACCCTACGCGGCGCGACCGACGGACTCGCCGGCCTGCTGCTCCGCACGCCCGCGGGCCGACGTCAGCGTTCCTCGAGCGCGAGGTCGGCCATCTCGGGCAGGAACAGGCACGCCACCATGGCCATGAGGAAGCTGGCGCCAAGGACCCCGAACAGGACCGGCAGGCCTCCGAGGGCGACCAGCGGTGGCACTACGAGCGGCGCCGTCATTGCGGCGAGCCGGCCGAACGCCGTCGCGGCCCCCGAGCCCGTGCCGCGGTGCGAGGTCGGGTAGACCTCCGGTGTGATCGCGTAGAGGGCACCCCACGCGCCCAGGTTGAAGAACGAGAGCGCGGAGCCCGAGATGAGGAGGAGCGTGATGTTGGGGGAGAACCCGAAAGCGACGGCTGAGAGCGCACTTCCGGCGAGGAACGTCGCGAGAGTCGGGCGGCGGCCCCAGCGCTCGATCAGGAATGCGGCCAGCGCGTAACCCGGAAGCTGGGCAAGCGTGATGATCAGCGTGTACTGGAAGGACCGGACGATGTCGTAGCCCTGGTTGTAGAGCAGGGTCGGCAGCCAGATGAAGGCGCCGTAGTAGGAGAAGTTGACGCCGATCCAGGTGAGGGAGAGGGCGATCGTACGTTTGCGGTATCTGGGGGTCCAGAGTTCGCGCCAATGGATCCTGTTCGCCGGTGGCAGGGCGGGAGACGGGACGGGCTCGACTCCCGCCACGTCCTCGAACTCGCGGACCACCGCCTCCGCCTCGTCGGTGCGCCCACGCGCTTCCAGGAACCGTACGGACTCCGGCAGGTGTGCACGCACCACCAGCGCCCACAGCGCCGGCACGGCGCCGATCAACAGCGCCCAGCGCCAGCCGTTCTCGAAGGTCGGGACCACGAAGTAGCCGATCAGCGCCGCGGTGAGCCAGCCGACCGCCCAGAAGGACTCCAGGATCACGACCACGCGGCCGCGGATCGCCCGAGGGGCGAACTCCGAGACCAGGGTCGATGCGACGGGAAGTTCGGCGCCGAGTCCAAGCCCGACCACGAACCGGAAGGCGATGAGCATGACGAGGCCGGTCGAGAACGCAGAGAGCCCGGTTGCGATGCCGTAGATGAGAAGGGTCAGTGCGAAGACCTGCTTGCGGCCGATCCGGTCGGCGAGCAGACCACCGACGCTCGCGCCGATCGCCATGCCCACGAATCCCACCGAGGCCAGCAGCGACAGCTCACCGCTCGCCAGGCCCCACTCGGCGGCCAGCGCCGTCATGATGAACGAGATGAGCCCGACGTCCATGGCGTCGAGCGCCCAGCCGACGCCTGATCCTCCGAGGATCTTGGTGTGCAGCCGCGTCCACGGCAACCGGTCCAGGCGTTCGGGCCGCGTCAGTGCCTTCCCGGTGGGCGTGTCGGCTGCGGGCTCGGGGTGCGGGGCTTCTGAATCGGTCGGGTTGCTCACCGGGTGAGAATACCGCTGCCGGGCGACTACGGTGGAATCGTGTTCATCGACCTTCACACGCATTCGGCGCATTCGGACGGCACCGACGCCCCGGCGCGTCTGATGGAGGCGGCGGCCGTGGCAGGTCTCGAAGTCGTCGGCCTCGCTGACCACGATACGAACACGGGCTGGGCCGAGGCGAGCGCCGCCGTCGGGAGAACGGGAGTCGCGCTCGTGAGGGCGGCCGAGATCACGGCGTCCTGGAAGGGTTCGTCCGTCCATGTGCTGTCCTACCTTCACGACCCGGACGAGCCGCGGCTCGCCCGGCTGATGGCGGACAACCGGAACCTTCGGCCCCGCCGCGCCCGTGCGATGGTGGCGGCGCTCTCCCGGGATTACCCGATCACCTGGGAGGACGTGATGGCGCACGCCGGTGACCCCAAGACGGTGGGACGGCCGCACATGGCCGACGCGCTCGTGACTGCCGGCGTCTTCCCTCATCGCGACGATGCGTTCGCCGGGGTGCTGGCCGCTGATGGACCCTACTACGTGCACTTGGCGGCGCCGGAGCCGCTGGAAGTTGTCCGGGCCATCCGCGCCGCCGGGGGAGTGCCTGTCATCGCCCACCCGTTCATCTCCTCGCGCGGGGGGATCGACGACGACGCCATCGCCGAACTGGCCCGAGCGGGACTGTTCGCTCTCGAGGCGGACCACCGCGATCACACTGCCGGGCAGCGCGCACGTGCACGCCGGCTCGCGGCGGACCTCGGCCTTGCCGTCACCGGATCGTCCGACTATCACGGGACTGGTAAACAGAACCGCTTGGGAGACGGGGTCACCGCACCGGATGTGCTAGAGCGCATTGCCGCCGAGGGGAGACTCGAGGTGCTTTGGCCCGGGTGAGACGCCGCGCCCGTCCGCTACGCCTGCGGCGTCCCGCCGCTCTTCCTCCGACGACGGCGTGGCCGCCTCGCCCTGGGAGGCTCGCCCTCGCCGTCGCGTGTGGCACCGCTCCGCGGGCCGCCACCTCTGGAGCCGCCCCGGGATCCGCTCCGCGAGCCGCCGCGGGAGGTGCGGCGGCGCCCACCCCCGCCCTCGACGTCCTCGAGTACCTCGGAATCGAGACCTGAGCGGGTGCGATCGGCGCGCGGTAGGCGGCCGGTGACGCCCTCGGGAATGCCGAGGTCGGAGTAGAGGTGGTCGGAGGTGTGATACGTCTCGACCGGTTCGGCGTTGCCGAAACCGAGCGCCTTGTTGATCAGGGACCAGCGCGGGGTGTCGTCCCAGTCGACGAGCGTGATGGCCGTGCCGCCCTGTCCCGCCCGGCCGGTGCGGCCGATGCGGTGGAGGTAGATCTTCTCGTCTTCTGGGCACTGGTAGTTGATGACGTGCGTGACGTCGTCGACGTCGATCCCTCGTGCGGCGACGTCCGTCGCGACGAGCACGTCGACCTTCCCGCTGCGGAATGCGCGCATCGCCTGTTCACGGGCGCCCTGACCGAGATCGCCGTGGAGGGCGGCGACGGCGAAGCCGCGATCCTCCAGCTGCTCCGCAAGGTTGGCGACCGTTCGCTTGGTTCGCGCGAAAATGATCGTCAGGCCGCGGTCCTCTGCCTGCAGGATCCGGGCGAGCATTTCGACCTTGTTGAGGGCGTGTGCGCGGTAGACGACCTGCTTGACGGTGGCGACCGTCTTGGCAGGATCGCGCGGATCCGAGGCGCGGATGTGGGTGGGCTGACGCATGTAGCGCCGCGCGAGTGCAACCACGGCGCCCGGCATGGTCGCCGAGAAGAGCATCGACTGCCGGCCACCCGGCGTCTTGGAGAGGATCTTCTCGACGTCGGGGAGGAATCCCAGGTCGAGCATCTCGTCGGCCTCGTCGAGGACCACGGTGCGGACCTGCCCGAGATCGAGGATCTTGCGGTTCATGAGGTCGAGCATGCGGCCCGGGGTACCCACCACCACCTCGACGCCGACCCTGAGGGCCTCGACCTGGGGCTCGTACGCCCGCCCGCCGAAGACCTTCACGATGCGGAGGTTGCGGCGGCGGGAGGCGGCCTCGAGGTCGCCCGCCACCTGGAGCGCGAGTTCCCGCGTGGGCACGATGACCACTGCCTGCGGCTTTCCCTGTGCCGGACCCAGACGGTCCCAGCCCTCTTCTCCGGGGGCGATCACCTTGGTGAGCAGCGGAAGACCGAAGGCGAGGGTCTTTCCGGTGCCCGTCTTTGCCTGGCCTATGATGTCGCGCCCCTCGAGGGCCACGGGCAGTGCCATGGCCTGGATCGGGAACGGTTCCGTGACGCGGAGATCGCGGAGCGAGTCGACGATCTCCTCACGCAGATCGAAATCGGCGAAGTGCACGCCCGCGACGGCGAGCGACTGCTCCTCGGAGCCGGACGTCTCGCTCGGCATCGCGACGATGCCAGTGGGTTTGATGTGTGTGGTCAAGAGGATTCCTTCGGTCGTGCGCTCTCACGGCCGGCTTCTCGCGCAATGGACGGTTCGAATCCCCGTCCGGTGGCGCGCGCCGCCGGCGCTGGCCATGGCAGCCGATCGCGGAATTCAATGCGCTTCGCGGGGGTCCGCGGCGCGGAACGGGTCTGCCATGCGTACGACCGGGCAACCAAATGTCGAGACCCAGTGTAACGCGCGCGGCTCGGGCGGCTTTTTCTGGCCGGTCCCGGCCATAGGCTTTGCCAATGATCACTTCTGCGGCCGGCGGGCCTGCGCCGGGAGACATTGTGCCACCAGCGGCGGAGGTGCCGCCGGAAGCAGTGCGCGCCTACCTCGGTCTCCTCGGGTACGCGTCGCTCGGCTCCTTCTCGCTGCTCGCTCACGACGCCGCCAACTCCCCGGACATCGTGGTCCGGCTGCGGCTCTCACGCATGGCTGCGGCCGAACTCCAGGAAATCGACCTGGTGGAAGCGCTTTTTGAGCGGCACGGCGGGGATGCGTCTGCGGCGGTGTCCGAGTTCGCGCCCATCTTGAACGACTTCACGGTACGTGCCCGGCCCCGCGACTGGTGGGAGCGCCTCATGCGCACCTACGTGGGATTCAACCTGCTCCAGGACCTACTACGTGAACTCGGTGGGGGACTGCATGAGGAATTGCGCGAGCAGGTTCTGGACACGATGTGTGTCTCGTGCCACGCGGATCTCGTTGCCGAGCAACTTGGACCCGTGTTGGCCGCGGACACGAAACTCGCCAGCCGGCTCGCGCTCTGGGGCCGCCGGGTCGTGGGCGACGCCATCGGTCTCGTCCACCGCGCGCTCGCCCAGAATCCTGCTCTCCTCGAACTCCTGCCGGAGACGGACGGTGACGGTCCGGCACGGGAGGCCGCGCTCGTGGGCCGGTTGCAGACCGGGCACGCGCGCAGGTTCGCCCGTCTGGGCCTCAAGTCGTAATCACCGTGGCTCGGGCGATGGCCGGAGTGACCGGGCAGGACGAGGGTCCCGCCCGGGTCGCGCACGTCAGATGGCGAAGCCGACGCGCCGTTCCTCCCCGTCGCCAATGAGTACGTAACCGACCGCATCCGGCGGCACGACTACTGTGCGACCCCTCGCATCCTTGATCGTCAGCGGACCCCCACTCTTCATCGCCTCTGAAACGGTCTCGGCGAACGTTGCCGGATCTCCTTCGACCTCGAGGGACAGTTCTCGCGCCACATTGCGAATCCCGATCGAAACGTCCATCTCTGCTCCTGAGTTCTTGGCCGGGGCAGCCGACTTCATTCCCCCGCCCTCGCCTGTTTCCGTCAGTCTAGGCGTGATGTGGCAGGTCGCGCCGTGACCGTCAACCGGTTCGCGGAGATCGTCAGAGGCGCGTGGTCGAATGAACTCGTGGCAATCCGACTCACCTCTCCCAGACCGGTCCCCGCGGCACCGGCGCTCGATCACGTCCAGGAGGCCGTGGTCCGGCGCCCGGCCGCGGGTTCCCACCTGCTCGTGGTTGGCCCGCCGGGCAGCGGCAAGACCACGGTGGCGCTCGAGGCGTTCCTGGGCCGCGCGGGGAAGGAAGCATCCGAGCCGGCCCATGTCCTGCTCGTGCCAACCAGGGTCGCGGCGGCCGAACTGAAGGTGGCTGCTTCCGCCAGACTTCTGGGGGCGGGCCGTGCCCGCCGCTCACCAGCGGTCCACACGCCCTCCGCCTTTGCTTTCGCGATCGTCCGGCAGTTCGCGGTGGCGCGGGGAGAACCGGTCCCGAGCCTCATCACGGGTGCGCAGCAGGACAGGATCCTCGCGGAGTTGCTCGAAGGACACATCGAGGGTGCCGGGGCACCGGTCCGGTGGCCCGGATCGCTTCCCACAGGGGTTCTCGGAATCCCGGCGTTCCGGGACGAGTTGCGCAACTTCTTCATGCGTGCGGCCGAATTCGGACTCGATGCGGAGGAAATCGCCGAGCTGGGGCGCTCCCGCGGCCGGCCCGAGTGGGTCATGGCCGCCGCACTTCTCGATGAGTACCGGAACGTCGTCGCGCTCGGTGACATGCCGGACGAACGCGGTGAGCGGTATGACGCTGCGCGGGTCATCGGCGAGGCGGCCACGCTCATCGAGAATTGGGAGCAACTCTCGCCAAGCCGTCCGCCACGGGTCGAGTCCGTTGTGGTGGATGACTACCAGGAGGCGTCTGCCGCGCTTGTCCGGCTGCTCGCAGCACTCGCGGACCGGGGCGCCCACCTCACGCTGCTCGGAAACCCGGACGTTGCTGTCCAGACGTTCCGCGGGGCGCAGCCGCAGTTCGTCGGACGTGCGACCGGTGAGGCCGGCCTGGGCGGTTTCGGCGCCGAACGCGTGGTGCTGCCGTGGGTGTATCGCGGCACGCCCGCCCTTCACGGTGTCGTCGGCGAGGCGGTTGCGAACGTCCCGACGGCGGGAGTTGCCTCCCATCGCGGCTCTCAACTCGCGCCGGACCTAACAGCGGCCGGAGCCGATGCCGAAGCGCGAAGCGCGGACAAGACCGTTGCGGCCATGAAAGCTCCGTCGGCAGGCGCCGAGGTGGCGCTCATCGCTCAGGAGTTGCGGCAGGCTCACCTGCATCGGGGCATCTCGTGGGACCGAATGGCGGTGGTGGTGCGATCGGGCCGGACCCAGCACGAACTGCGGCGCAGATTGCGCGGATTCCACATCCCCGTCACGCCCGCAGCTGCCGCCGTCGTGCTGCGTGACGAGCCTGCGGTCCGGATGATCCTCTCGGCCATAGAGGCGGGGGACGTGGGGCTTACGGGCGAGCAGGCGGCCGAACTCCTGACCGGCGGCATTGGCCGGCTCGATGGAGTCGGGATGCGGCGCATGAGGCGGGAGATACTCTCGCGGATCCGGAACGGCGAGTTCGGGCCGGACCAGGGAATCGACGATGCTCTTGCCGAACTGCTTTCCACCAGCGAGGGCGCCGCCACCCTTCCCGGCGGTCTTGGAGAGGCAGCGGGGCGCGTCGCAACGGTCGTGGCCGCAGCCCGGGGCGCGCTCACTGGCGGTGATCCCTCGCCTCAGACGGTGCTGTGGGACGTGTGGGAGGCGACAGGACTGGCCGAGGAGTGGCGCTCACACGCGCTCCGGCGTGGCCCGCTCGGCGATCGGGCGGACTCGGATCTGGACTCCGTCATGGCGTTGTTCGAGCTCGCCGAGAGCTTCGAGGTCCGCACCGCGGGCGCGAGTGCCCGCGAGTTCGTGGCACACGTGCGCGCCGAGGCACTGCCGTCGGACACGCTCGCGCAACTCGGGCGGCGCGAGCCAGGTGTCGATGTGCTCACCGTGGCGCAGGCGGCCGGGCAGGAGTGGGACCTGGTGGTGGTAGCCGGGGTCCAGGAGAACGCATGGCCGGATCTGAGGCTCCGGGACTCCGTTCTCGGTGCCGGCGAACTGGCGAACCTTCAACTCGGCCGGCTCGGAATCGGATCCGCCGCAGCGCGCCGCGAGATCCTCGGCGATGAGTGGAGGCTCTTCGCGTCAGCGGTGTCCCGTGTACGGCAGCGCCTGCTCGTGACAGCGGTTGACGGGGAAGATCTCCGGCCTTCCGGATTCTACGAGCTGGTGGCAGAACTGGCAGGAGGAGAGACGAGTGGAGCTCCGCAACCGGTGCGGCGTCTCGATCTGCGCGGCCTTGTCGCCGAACTCCGCGGACTCGTCGAGCAGCCGAGCGAGGCGGAACGGGAGTCGGGCGTGGCCGCCGGGCTCCTCGGGCTGCTGGCCGAGCTCGGCGTGCCGGGGGCGCGGCCGGAGGAGTGGGCCGGGCTTGCCGCGGCGTCGTCGTCGGAGCCGATCTATCCTCCGGACGGGCTCGTGTACGTCTCGCCCTCGAGGGTGGAGACAGCGGTCACCTGCGGTCTTCGATGGGTGCTGGAGGCAACGGGCGGGCGTGCCGCCGGGAAGATCGAGCAGAGCGTTGGCAACCTCATCCACGAGATCGCGGAGCAGCATCCCCATGGAACGCGAGCGGAACTGCGTGCGGCGCTGGAGGAACGCTTCGACTCGCTCGAGATTCCCGAGGGCTGGATCCGTGATCGGCAGCGCGAGAGCGCCGAGGAGATGGTCGATCGCCTGGCGGAGTACATCGCGACGGTGCCCGGCAGAGTCGATACCGAGGTGCGCGTCTCTCAACGAGTGGGGGATGCGGTCATCTCTGGTTACGTCGACCGGCTCGAGTGGGTGGACGAGGGTGTGCGTGTGGCCGACATCAAGACGGGGACCACGGTGCCGAGCCAGGAGGACTGCAAGAGGAACCCGCAACTGGGCGCATATCAGTTGGCCGTCGGTGCCGGTGCGTTACGGACACAGGACGGGCAGGAGGTGCAATCGGTGGGCGCGCGGCTTGTGTACGTGGCGAAGGGTGCACGTGGGCCGTGGACACGCACACAGGAGGGACTGCCGGAGGACGGCGGTTGGGCGCGGGAAGTCCTGGAAGAAGCTCTTGAGGTCATGCGCGGCACGAACTTCGTGGCGCGCCGCGGCCCCACCTGCAGCCACTGCCCGGTCAAACGCTCCTGCCCGGCGCACGATCTCGGAGTAAGGAGTTCACGATGACTGTCAGCCTGCGTCACTCCGCACTGGAGATTGCCGCCGCCGTCAACAAGGGGCGGCCGCGCGGCGAGCACATCGTCCCGACCGCCGAACAGATCGCGGTCATCGAGGCGCCGCTCGCCCCCGTACTCGTGGTGGCCGGCGCCGGCAGCGGCAAGACGGCCACAATGGCCGACCGAGTCGTCTGGCTCGTGGTCAACGGGCTTGCGCGGCCGGATGAGGTTCTCGGCCTCACCTTCACGCGCAAGGCGGCGGGCGAACTCGCGGAGCGGGTCCGGCGGAATCTCCGGCGTGCCCGCGCCGCCGGCCTCTTCGACGGCGACGCACTCGAGACCACCATGTCCACGTACAACTCCTTCGCAGCCGGCGTGGTGCGGGATCACGCGCTACGCGTGGGCCGGGATCCTGACGCGGGCCTGATCACGGCTGCCGGGGTGTGGCAGATCATGGACGAGGTGGTCCGCAACTGGCCCGGAGGCCTCCGCATGGACTGCGCACCCGGCACGGTCACCAAGCGGGCAATGAAGCTCGCCGAGGAACTCCGTGGCCACCTCGTCAGCGTCGAGGAGGCGCGCGATCACACACGCTCCCTGCTGCCCGAGTTCGAGCGGGTGGCCTCGCTGAAGGCTCCGAAGACCAAGAGCAGAGAGATAAACGAGGCAGTCGCGGCACTGAACGAGCGGCTCGGTCTGCTCGGCATCGTTGAGGTCTATCTCGCGCGACTGCGGGAGCTCGGCCTCGTGGAGTTTTCCGACCAGGTGGCAATCGCCTGCGAGATCGCCCGCAAGGTCCCGGCAGTGGGCAGGCTCATGCGCTCCCAGTACCGCGCGGTCCTTCTCGACGAGTTCCAGGACACCTCGGTGGCGCAGCTGCAGTTCCTCGTCGACCTGTTCGGGCCGGGCTTCGCGGCGATGGCAGTCGGGGATCCGAACCAGGCGATCTACGGCTGGCGTGGCGCCTCCGCGTCCTCGCTTGTCAGCTTCCGGGACGGGTTCTCGACCAAGGAGAGGCCCACCCAGGTCTGCCACCTCACCACCTCGTGGCGGAATGACGAGGCCATCCTCGATGCCGCCAATGTAATCGCGAGTCCGTTGGTGGACGATCGGAGCGGGGCGGGAAGTCTCCTCAGGCCGCTCGGACCGCGGCCGCAGGCAGGGAGCGGCACCGTGCACCGCTCCGTCGCGATGACCGAGGAGGAAGAAGCCGGGGAGATCGCCCGCTGGGTGGCCGAACGCTGGCGTCCCGGAGAACGGACCGCCGCAGTTCTCTGCAGGGCCGGAAACCAGTTCGCGCCCTTGCTCCGCGCTTTCCGTCACCTCGGGATCGAGCCGAAGGTGGTCGGACTGAAAGGCCTGCTGTCAACGCCCGAGGTGATCGACCTCCGCGCCGCGCTCGAGATCGCGGCGGACCCGAGCCGCGGCGACTCCATGATGCGACTGCTCACCAACGCGAGGCTGGGACTCGCGGACCTCCATGTCCTCGCAGAGTGGAGCAGCGAACTCGCCGGGGAGGACGCGCGCGGCGACGACGAGGTCTCGGCGGCGATCGTCGAGGCGGTCGCCTCTCCACCGCCATCCGGCTTCCACACCCGGGCCGGCCACCGGCTCTCGAGCGAGGGCCTCCGGCGCATTCGCCGTCTGGACTCGCAATTGCGGGAAATCCGGGCGGCGCTCACCTACCCGCTCACCGACCTCGTCATAACCGCGGAGCGCGCGCTCCTCCTCGACATTGAATTGGCTGCCCGCCCCGGCGCCGATCCGGGCGCAGCCCGCGCCAACCTGGATGCTTTCGCGGTACGTGCCGGCGAGTATGCGGCCGGAGTTGCGGCGCCCACGCTGTCCGGCTTCCTCTCGTGGCTCGCCGCCGCGGACGAGGAGGAGAAGGGCCTCGAGATGCCCGCCGCCGCAGTGGACGAGAACTCCGTCCAGATCCTCACCATGCACGCGTCCAAGGGACTGGAATGGGATGTGGTCGCGCTCGCGGGCCTCACGGAGGGCACGTTCCCGAGCCGGAGAAACTACAGCGGGAAACTCGCGAGGACCGAGAAGGGATGGGTGCGGACTGCGGGAATGCTGCCCGCCCCTCTGCGCGGAGACGCGAAGTATCTCCCCGAGTTCGACGACGGAGCCGGGACTCCGCCCGAGTTCCAGCAGGAAGTCCGGCTGTACGAGGAAGAGCTCTTCGAGCACTCGATCCTGGAGGAACGGCGCATCGCGTACGTTGCCGTGACCCGGGCCCGGCAGGAGCTTCTCCTTTCCGGCTCGCACTACCGCGGCGGCAAGCGGCCGCTTGAGATCTCCCGGTTCCTCTCCGAACTCGCCGGCGTGTCCGCGATTCCGGACGGCTACTTTGAGGTTCCGCCGCCCGACGAGGACGCTGAGCGTCCGGAAACGGAGGAGAGCGAGGCGCTCAGCTACCCGGGCACGGATCCGCTCATCGCGTCCGCGTCTCACGGCGATCAACCCACCAGGCGGGAGAGACTCATGCAGTCGGCCGCCGCGGTCGAACGGGGACGAGCGGCAGTGCCCGGGCTCTCACTCGACGACGCCGCCGCGATCGGGAACGCTCTTGAGCAACTCGCCGGCCGCGCGGCCGAACCCGGTTCGTCCGCGCTCGTCGAGGACGTAGGTGCCCTGCTTCGGGAGGCGGCGGCCCGCCGGGCAGCCGTCGAGGTGGAGATGCCGCGCCACCTCTCCGCTTCGAGCGCGATGGCGATGACCCGCTCGCCTGGCGAGTTCGTCCTGGACCTGCGCCGGCCCGTGCCACGCCGGCCGTCCACCGCCGCTCGGCTCGGCAACGAGTTCCATGCCTGGGTGGAGAACCACTTCAGGATGCCGGCGTTCGCCGGCGAGTTCGGCTTCGCCGAGGATGCGCCGGCAGTGGGTGGAGCGCCGGAGCGGCTCGCGGCGCTCAAGTCCGCGTTCATTGGATCCGAGTGGGCGTCCCGGGTTCCCGAGGCCGTGGAGGTGGACCTCGAAACCCGGATCGCCGGGCAACTCATTCGATGCCGGATCGACGCCGTCTTCCGTGTGGACGGGCGTGTCACGGTGGTCGACTGGAAGACGGGAGCCGAACCCGCCTCGCAGGCAGAGACCGATCATCGCCGGCTCCAGTTGGAGATCTACCGGCTGGCATACTCGCGAGCCCACGGCGTCGGCCTCGACGATATCGAGGCGGCGTTCCACTACGTGGCGTCGGACGTCACCCGCGCATCGGGCATGTGGACCGAAGCAGAGATCGAGAACAAGATCCTGCACTCGCTCGATACGCTCGGCGCCTTCGACGGTGCCGGGGCGCTTCGAGTGACGCGCTGAGAGGCCGCTACGGGCTGCTCGGACTGGCGGGCGACTCGCCCGAAGCGATGACTTCGTCCTCGGCGTCGAGCGGGCTGAACGCGCCGGTGACGGACCACGACGACTCGGTGGCCGCCTCGACCCAGTCGATCTCGTCGTCCTCAGGAAGGATCGGGGTCGCGCGGCCGATAGGGCCGGAGTCCGCCACCTGACGGGCGAGCGAATGCAGCATCGTCTCGGCGTCGGCGATGATCTCGCGGTCCTCCAGCCGTACGCCGTGGAGCAGCCAGCGCGCGACGGCGAGTTCGGAGTAGAGCGTGGCGCGCGCGGTGAGGAAATCGTCGGGCTGCATGGTGCGTCCCATCGCGTAGGACTCCTCGAGGGTGTCGAGTGAGGCGTCCGGTGCCGCGGCGTAGAGCCACGCGAGGTCCTCGGCGGGGTCCCCGACATGCGCGTTCGACCAGTTCTTGATCGCAGTGACCGCGCCGTTCGAGAAGAGGAGATTCTCCGCTGCAAGATCGCCGTGCACGGGCGCCGGAGAGAAATGCCAGAGAGCGACGTCCTCGAGCGCACGCTCCCAGCGGGCCAGCAGGACGGGAGGCACCTTCGTGGTGCGGGCGGCGTCGTCGAGTTCGGCGAGGCGGCGGCGCCGGTAGCCGTCGGCGTCGTAGATCGGGGCGTGTGCGGCGTCGAAAAGCTCGTGGGGGAGCTCATGGATCTGGGCGATGGCACGTCCCAGGGAGGCGGTGGGGCCACCCGGACCTGCGGTCAGCGACGTGAGATCGAGGGGCCGCCCCGGCAGATCGCGGTACACGATCATGCGGAATCCCTCCGCCGTTTCTGCCGTTCCTTCCGGCCGTGCGACGTCGAACGCGAGGCGGTCCTCGCGGACGGCGATATCGAGCTGGGCCAGGAGCAGAACCTCGGCGTCGAGCGCGGTCGAGGCCGAGGGGTGGCGGGCCGCCTGGACGACCCAGTGCCGTCCCTTCGCATCGAGGAGTCCGCAGTACCTGTAGTCAGATGTCATCTCTTGCGGAGAGCGCGTGGCGACGACGTCGAGGCCGCGTACAGCTGAGGTCGCGAGCGCTGCGAGCTGAAGCGACACTTTTCGGGGCACACCCCAACGTTACGCGAGTGGCGGCGGCACTGGGAGTTTCTACGCGCCACGGATGGGTGACGGACGCTGCGCCATGATTCCGCCGGGGCCGCGAGCCGATCCGGTCACCGCGGCTGCTCCACTCTTACACTCGGAGTATGGAAGGGCAGTCGGCGCACTCGGGAACACGTGACGGCATCGTCGCCGAAGCCGCGGCGGAGTTCCGGCGGCGTGGTGCGCGAATGTCCGTTCCGCGCCGCGCGGTGCTCGAAGCCCTGCTGGCGCACTCGGGGCATCTCACGGCCGATGAAGTGGCAGAAACCGTCGCCGAACGCGAACCCGGGGTGCATCGTTCGTCCGTCTACCGGGCACTCGAGGCCCTGTGCGGCATCGGAATGGTCCAGCACATCCACCTCGGGCACGGCGCCACCGCCTTCCACCTGACCGGGCCAGGGAACCCGCATCTCCACGCCCAATGCCGCAAGTGCGGCAGGGTCATCGATCTGCCGAGCAACCTTCTCGACGCCGTCGCGAGACGGTTGCTGGAGGAGGCCTACTTCCAACTCGATGCGACTCACGTGGCGCTCTCCGGCCTGTGCGCCGGGTGTCGAAGCAACTAGTCACCGTCAGCGTGCTCGGCGCTGTGAAGGAACTCACTGAGTGCACCGGACTGACTTCAATCGCCGTGATGCACGTCCTCAATCTGGCGCTCCGCTTCGCGGACTCCTTCGTGTTCCTCGTCGACGGGCGGGTGCACGCCGCCGGAGGCCACGAGGTCGTGACCTCGCGAGTCGTCGCCGACGCCTAGTGAGTTCGGGTCTCGTTGATCCAAGTGGACGACCAGACGCTCGTGGTTCCGCGGTAGGCGAACCCGCCCCGCAACGAGCGGAACCGGGCGGGAGATTTGCCGGCGAGTTATACACAGCTTGTGGACGCTCGTCCCACCGCGCCGCGCCTTGCTAGTAGCCTCAAGCCGGATTTGGCGGCCGTGGCCGCGCAGCGTTCGTGTGGGGGCAGGATGAGCGAGACACTTGCGGCCCTTGAGGTCGAGGTTCGGGAACTGGTGCGACGGAGAGGCGTCGACCCGTGGGCCGACCATTCCGCGACCCGTCGGCTGGTCAACGAGGTGGTCGACGATTGGGGCGACCGGTCACTGGCCGGGCTCGTCCCGCCGCTCGTCAGCGTCGACGACGCCTCACGCCGCCTGATGGACACCGTGGCCGGGCTCGGCCCGCTGCAGCCATACCTGGACGACCCTACGGTCGAGGAACTGTGGCTCAACGGACCCGATCAGTTGTTCGTCGCACGCTCGGGCAGATCCGAGCTCACTCCGGTCATGATCGACCACCAGTCGATCAAGGATCTGGTCGAGCGCATGCTGCGCACGTCCGGCCGGCGGATCGACATGTCGCAGCCGTTCGTGGACGCTGCGCTACCCGGTGGTGAACGGCTACATGTGGTGATCCCTCCGGTAACCGGTGCGCATTGGGCCGTGAACATCCGGAAGTTCGTCGCCCGGATGCGCTCACTGCAGGACCTCGTCCGCGCCGGCTCCCTTACAGCGGAGGCGGCCGACTTCCTGCATGCCGCCGTCGTCGCGGGACTCAACATCCTGGTCTCGGGCGCCACTCAGGCAGGAAAAACCACGATGGTGGCCGCGATGGCCGCATCGATCCCGGCTTCGCAGCGGGTCGTCACGTGCGAAGAAGTGTTCGAATTGAATCTCGCGAACCGGGATTGCGTCGGGCTGCAATGCCGCCAACCCAGCCTGGAAGGCACGGGTGAGATACCGCTGCGGCGTCTCGTCAAGGAGTCGCTGCGGATGAGGCCGGACCGGCTGATCGTAGGCGAGGTGCGTGAGGCGGAGGCGTTCGACCTGCTCATTGCCCTGAATTCAGGATTACCCGGCATGTCAACCATCCACGCGAACTCCGCCCGCGAGGCCGTCACCAAGCTCGCCACGCTTCCGCTACTCGCCGGCGAGAACGTCTCGTCCGCGTTTGTGACGCCGACCGTCGCCCAGGCCCTCGACGTCGTCGTCCACCTCGACCTGGACCGTGACGGGCGGCGATCGGTGCGGGAGATTCTGGCCGTAACGGGACGTGTCGAAGGGGCGACCATCGAGACGTCCGGCCTGTTCGCCAGGCGGCAGGAACGCCTCGTTCGCACGGGTGCCTGGACGGGGCCAACGGAGCCGTTCACGCGTGCGGGCATCGAGATCACGGCAGTCCTCGGCCGGGGTGGCTCATGGGCGTGATTCTCGGCCTGATGCTGGGGGCCGGCCTTCTCCTTGTCTGGCTCTCGTTCTTCCCGGAGCAGACAGGGATACACCATCCACGGGCGGACCGGCTCAGGGATTTGCTCGTGCAGGCGGGCTGGCCCGGCGCGAGCCCGGCGGGCTTCATCGCACTGAGCATTGCCTCCGGAGTGATCGCGGCAGCGGTGATTGCGCTCGTCACTGGTGCCGTGACGGTCGGAGTCGCTTTCGGTGTCATCGCCGGTTTCGTCCCGACGGCGGTCGTCCGCTCCCGTGCCGCCAAGCGCCGCACCACGTTCCACGAGTTGTGGCCCGAGGCGATCGAGGGAGTCCTCTCCGCCGTCCGCGCCGGAATGTCACTCCCCGAGGCGCTCGGCTCGCTGGCCGAGCGTGGGCCCGAACCGATGCGCGAGCACTTCTCTGCGTTCGCCGGCGACTACGCCGTGACTGCCCGCTTCGACGAAAGCCTTGACCGACTCAAGGAACGATTCGCGGATCCAATGGCCGACCGCGTCGCCGAAGCTCTCCGGATCACCCGGGAAGTCGGAGGCACCGATCTCGGCACGACACTGCGGTCGCTTGCGACGATGCTCCGCGCTGACCTGCGCACACGCGGCGAGCTGCGAGCACGGCAATCGTGGACGGTCAACGCCGCGCGCCTCGCCGTCGCCGCGCCGTGGGCCGTGCTTGCAGTCCTCGGGACCCGGACCGATTCGATCGGCGCGTTCGACTCGGCCGCCGGAGTGCTCATACTCGCCGGCGGCGCGAGCGCGAGCGTCTTCGCCTACTGGCTCATGATGCGGATCGGCGCGCTTCCCGAGGATCGGCGGGTGCTGCGATGACCGGCTGGGTTCTCGGCGCACTCATCGGCGCGATCGGCGGCGCGGGCTTCTGGCTCATCACGTGGACCTGGTCACGGCGCCGCATCACTCTCGCCGAGCGGGTCGCGCCGTACTCGCGTGAGCGTCCCCGCGGCTCGCGGCTGCTGCAATCCGACGCCGAGCCGTCACCCTTCGGTCCGTTCGCCGCGGCGCTCCGCCCCCTGGTGCAGGACCTTTCTCGCGGGCTCGAACGCCTGGGTTCCTCGGAGGTGACGATCGCGGCGCGACTCCGCGAGGCCGGCCGCACGACGACTGTCGAGCAGTTTCGCCTCGAACAGGTCGCCTGGGCGTGCCTGGGCGGGGGAGCGGGCCTCATCCTTGCGCTCGCTGTCGCCGCCCGTGGTGGCAACCTCGTCGCGGGGGTGGTGCTGGTTGCGGTGGGAGCACTCGGCAGCGCGCTCGCCGCGGACTACTCTCTGTCCATTGCCGCGAGACGGCGAACGGAACGGATCCTCGCGGAACTGCCCGACCTCGCCGAACTCGCTGCCCTCGCAGTGGGCGCGGGCGAGAGTCCCGCAAAGGCGCTCGAGCGGGTGTCGTCCGCGTCGAACGGCGAGCTCGCCACGGAGTTCGGCGACGTCGTCGCCCGGAGCCGAACGGGCGTCCCCTTCACACGAGCCCTCGAGGAGCTTGCCAACCGGACGACATCGCCCGAACTCGCCCGCTTCGCCGACGCGATCGTCGTGGCCACCGAGCGCGGCACGCCGCTGGCGGCCGTGCTCCGCGCCCAGGCCGCCGATCTCCGCGAGAGCGCCCGCGCGCGCCTCCTCGAAGTGGGCGGCAACAAGGAACTCTGGATGATGGCCCCGGTTGTCTTCTTGGTTCTCCCAATCACCGTGATCTTCGCGCTCTTCCCTGGCCTGGCCATGCTGCAGGTCGGGATGTGACGAACCTTCGGGTCGGACAGAAAAGGAAAGGAATCCCATGGAATGGCTCAACCACCCGCGAGCGAAGCTGGCGGCCTTGCTCCACGACGAACGCGGGGACGTCCCTGGCTGGGTAATGGTGACACTAATGACCGCGGGGCTCGTCGCGCTCATCTGGTCACTCGCGGGCGGCGCGCTCGCCGACCTCTTCAACCAGGCGATCGGTCGAGTGGCCGGCGGCGGCTGAGAGAGCGGGCCGAGCCGAGGAGTCGGACCGATCCGGTCCGCACGAGCGAGCGCGGCTCCGCGGTCGTCGACTTCGTCATGGTCGGCGCGCTCGTGATCGCCGTATTCATGGCGCTCATCCAGCTCTCCCTCGCGTTGCACGTCCGAAACATTCTCATGGACTCCGCGGCGGAAGGCGCGCGATTCGGCGCGAGTGCGGGCGCCACGCCGGCCGACGCCGTCAGCCGCACCCGCTACCTCATCTCCCTGGCGTTGCCCACGTCCTTTGGGTCGGGTGTGAGCGCCGTCGACACGACTCACGACGGCGTTGCCACCGTGCGCGTCGACGTGTCCGCGCCACTGCCGGTTATCGCGCTGACCGGGGTCGGGCCGACGGTCAACCTCTCGGCCCACGCCATCGACGAGGACGGACTGCCGTGACTTTTCGTGAGAAGCTCCGCCGCCTTCAGGACGAGGACGGTTCCGCCGTCATTGAGTTCCTGGGGCTGGCATTCGTGCTGCTGATCCCGCTCGTCTATCTCGTCATTGCCTTCTTCCAGATCCAAGGCGCGGCGTTCGCCGCCGAGGGGGCCGCCCGCGACGCCGGACGCCTCATGGCCGCCGGCCGCGACGAGTTGGTCGGCCGTCAGGCGGCCGCGATGGCCATCGAGATCGCGTTCGACGACGCCGGGATCACCGCGGATCCGGTGGTCAGTATTGCGTGCGGCGCGTCGCCCTGCCTGACCGGCGGCGCGACGATCCAGGTGATCGTCTCCACCGAGGTCCCTCTGCCCTTGATCCCGCTGGGCGTCGTGGACGCGCTGGGTGCCACCGTCCCGGTGGAGGGCACGGCGGTCCACGTCGTCGATCGGTTCGTGGACCGATGAGGGCGCGTCCACGGCACGACGACGAGGACGGCCAGGTCATGCTCCTCATCCTCGGATTCGCCACGGTGGTGATCGCGCTCGTGTTCGTGGTGGCGTCGGTCGCGGCGCTCCACATCGAGCGGAAGCAGTTGCTCGCCGCGGCGGATGCCGCCGCTCTGGGCGCGGCTGCGGCAGTGGACATGGACGATTACTACGCCGGCGGCGGTGGCGAGATCGTCGTGAGCGACGAGTCGGTGCGCGGCGCCGTCGAGGGATACCTCACGGAGTATGCCGGCGGACTCGGATTGCGTGAGGCGCGGATCGAGGACCCAACCGGGACCACGGACGGCAGGAACGTGACCGTGACGCTGTCGAGCCTGGCGGAGATCCCCCTGGTCCCGTGGCTGACGGACGCCGTGCCGGACCTGGTGCGAGTCGAGGTGACAACGCAGGCCCGCGCGGGCTGAGCGCCGGGACCAGGTATTCGCCCGCCTCGGCGAGTTCGCCGGCGATCGCGCCGGATGCCCTTGTCACTCGGCAGGGCTACGCCCCCGGGCCGCGGCGGGAAGACTCGTCGCCGGTCTCGTCAGAGATGGCGAGGTCCGGGACCGCGACGGCGGTCTCGCCCGGCTCGTCCACGGCGCCATTGCCGGCGCCCTCGGCGTCAACGGACTCATCCTCGACTCGCTCAACGCGAACGCGCGCGATGCGGTGACGGTCTACGGTGATGACCCGGAGTTCGAAGCCCGGGACCGGGACGGCGTCGCCCTCGACGGCGACGCGCCCGAGGACAGCCATGATGTACCCGCCAACGGTCTGGTAGGAGCCGTCGTCGGGGAGTTCGATGCCCGTGGACGCGGCGAACTCCTGGAGGATGAGCCCGCCATCGACCTCGATCACGCCCGCCGACTTCAGGACCGAGTCCTCGGGGCCAGGCGAGACGTCGTACTCGTCGTAGATCTCGCCGACGATCTCCTCCATGAGATCCTCCATGGTGACGATGCCGTCGGTGCCACCGTATTCGTCGACGACGATGGCGATCTGGTGGCCCTCTGCGCGCATGATGTTGATCGCGCGCAGCACGTGAACCGTGCCGGGGAACATGACGATGGGGCGAGTGACTGCGCGGACGATAGTTCGCTGGCGATCCTCGACCCGCATGAGGTCGCGGAGATGAACGAAGCCGAGGATGTCGTCGGCGTCCTCGCCGTAAACGGGGTACCGGGAGTTCGGCAGGCCATGCGCGGCGTGGAGGGCGACTTCGATGGTGTCGTCGCCGTCGAGGAAGTTGACGTCGGTGCGCGGGCGCATGACCTCGACGAGGGTGCGCTCGGCGGCGTCGAAGACGTCCTGGAGAATTCGGCGGTTCGCCTCCGAGATTGCGTCCGACGTGGTGACCATCGCGCGGATCTCCTCCGCGGAGACGGCTTCCTTGTGGGCCTTCGGATCCCCGCCGAGGAGGCGGACCACGGCGTTGGTGGATACCGAGAGCAGCCAGATCACCGGGCGCATCAGACGCGCGAACGCGTTCAGGGGTGGCGCGACCACCTTGGTGACCTTCACTGCGTTCTGCATCGCCAGCCGTTTCGGCACGAGTTCGCCGAGCACGAGAGAGAGGTACGCGATGATCAGGGTCAGGCCGATCACGGCGGTCAGATCGGCGGCAGCCGTGGACATGCCGAGCGATTCGAGCCAGGGGACGAACGCCGGAGCGATCGTCGAGGCGCCGAAGGCCGAGGAGAAGAAGCCCGCGACCGTCACGCCGATCTGCACGGCGGAGAGGAAGAGGTTCGGATTCCTGACAAGCCGGCCGATCTTCTCACCACGCGGCCCCGTGGCCTCGATCGCCTCGATCTGGCTCTGGCGGAGGTTGACGATCGCCATCTCCGTGCCGGCGAAGAGTCCGCCGATGAGGATGAAGAGCAGGACAAGCCCAATATTCAGCCATAAGCCAGAATCCATGGAAATGAGGTTAGCCGAAACACGCGCCGGTCTGCGGCCGGGGGTGTAAATGCGTCAGATGGAGGGCTGCACGACGGCAGGTAGACTTGATGATCGTGGCCACCGACTTCCCGAACGAAATCGCCGATCTGAGGCACACCTTCGAGCAAATCAGCGCCGTGATCGGCCCGGACGCGCTCCGCGAGCGAATCGCCGGGCTGTCCGAGCAGGCCTCAGAGCCAAACCTGTGGGATGACCAGGAGAAGGCCCAGTCCGTCACCTCGGCGCTGTCCCACGCGCAGAGTGAACTCGAGCGCATCAACAAACTGGATGAACGCCTCGAGGAAGTGGAGACGCTGGTGGAACTCGGCCAGGAGGAGGACGACGCCGAGACGCTCGCGGAGGCCGAGAGTGCTCTTCGCAGGCTGCGCAAGGATCTCGCGGACATGGAGGTGCGGACGCTTCTGAACGGCGAGTACGACGATCGCAGCGCCGTCGTGACGATCCGTTCGGGTGCGGGCGGAGTGGACGCCGCCGATTTCGCGGAGATGCTCCTGCGGATGTACCTGCGCTGGGCCGAGCGCCACGGGTACCCGACCAAGGTCATGGACACCTCCCACGCAGAGGAGGCGGGAATCAAGTCCGCCACGTTCGAGGTCGACGCGCCCTACGCGTACGGGACGCTTTCCGTGGAGGCGGGCACGCACCGGCTCGTGCGGATCTCGCCCTTCGACAACCAGGGCCGCCGGCAGACCTCGTTCGCCGCGGTCGAGGTGATTCCGCTCATCGAGAGCACGGACCACATCGACATCCCCGATGCGGACATCAAGGTCGACGTGTTCCGTTCGTCCGGGCCCGGCGGTCAGTCCGTCAACACCACGGACTCCGCTGTGCGGCTGACCCACCTGCCCACGGGCCTCGTGATCTCGATGCAGAACGAGAAGTCCCAGATCCAGAATCGAGCCGCCGCGCTCCGGGTGCTGCAGTCGCGTCTGCTCCTGCTGCAGCGCGAGCAGGAGAAGGCCGAGCAGAAAGAGCTGGCCGGAGACATCAAGGCCTCTTGGGGCGACCAGATGCGTTCCTACGTCCTTCACCCGTACCAGATGGTCAAGGACCTGCGTACCGAGCACGAGGTGGGGAACACCTCCGCCGTGTTCGACGGCGAGATCGACGACTTCATCGACGCCGGTATCCGCTGGCGCCGCCAGGAGGAACCTGCCACGGCCTAGGGGTCTCCGGCGCGCCCGCAGCCGGCCAAGAACTGTGAGGTGCGTGTGGCATTGATCGCAATACGCGCCGGAAGTCGCCCGGCGGTGTGTCCCTCGGGTTACTCTCAAGTAGAGCTTTAGACTCAAGATGGCCGGACCCAGCGTCACCCCCAACCCCCCAGCCGGCCGGAAACCCCAGCCACGTGATTCGATTCGAGAACGTTTCCAAGGTCTACGCGCGCGGCGCTCGCCCTGCGCTGGACGAAGTGTCGGTGGAGATCGAACGCGGCGAGTTCGTGTTCATCGTGGGAGCCTCGGGTTCGGGCAAGTCCACGTTCCTCCACCTGGTGATGCGCGAGGAGCGTCCGACCTCTGGCACGGTGTTCGCACTCGGGCGTGACCTGTCCCAGGTGTCGAACTGGAAGGTGCCCCATCTCCGCCGGCAGATCGGCGCCGTCTTCCAGGACTTCCGGCTCCTCAGCAACAAGAACGTCTACGAGAACGTCGCGATCGCCCTGCAGGTCATCGGCAAGCCCCGCCACCACATTCAGACGAATGTGCCGGAGGTTCTCGAACTCGTGGGACTCGAGGGCAAGGAGAAGCGTCTGCCGCACGAACTCTCCGGCGGCGAGCAGCAGAGGGTTGCAATCGCCCGCGCCTTCGTCAACCGCCCGGCGATCATCCTCGCCGACGAACCGACCGGGAACCTCAATCCCAAGACCTCCGTCGGCATCGTGCGGCTCCTTGATCGCATCAACAAGACGGGTACCACGGTCGTGATGGCCACGCACGATCACGAAATCGTCGACACCATGCGCAAGCGCGTCATCGAACTCGTCGACGGCGTCGTCGCGCGCGACCAGGCTCGCGGCGTCTACGGGGCGGGGAGGTAAGGAATGCGCTGGCAATTCGTCCTCTCCCAGACGTTCTCCGGGCTGCGGCGGAACATGTCGATGGCTGTGGCCGTCGCACTCGTCACCTTCATCTCGCTGCTGTTCGTCGGCCTCGCCGGTCTGCTCCAGTTCCAGGTGAACAAGATGCGCACCTACCTGTACGACCAGGTGCAGGTCGCCGCGTTCATGTGCCCGGATCGCTCTACGGTCCCCAACTGCGCCGCCGGGGAGGTTACCCAGGAACAACTCGACGGTGTCCAGGAGCTTCTCGCCTCGTCGGACCTTGCGGGATACGTGGAGTCCGTCATCACCGAAACGCCGCAGGAGGCCTACGACAATCTCCGCCGCATCACGGACGCGCCGTGGGTCGAGCGTGTCGAGCCTGAGGACATGCAGTACGTCTTCCGGATCTCACTTCACGATCCGGAGCAGTACGAGATCATCGCGGACGAGCTCCGTGGCGTTGCCGGCGTCGAGCGCGTGATCGACCAGCGAGACGTACTCGAACCGCTCTTCGAGCTCCTCAACAAGACAACGGGACTGGCCCTCGGGCTCGGCCTCGTGATGGTAGTGGCCGCGGTGCTGCTCATCACCACCACCATTCGCCTCTCCGCGATGTCGCGCCGCCGCGAGACGTCGATCATGCGCCTGGTGGGCGCCTCGAACGCCTTCATCCAGTTGCCGTTCGTCCTCGAGGGAGTGACCTCCGCACTCGTTGGCGCGGGGCTCGCGATCGCGGCGCTCTGGGCCGGAGTCAGGTACGTGATCCAGGGTTGGTTCGGGGGCGGCGAGAACTCACTGGTCAACTTCATCGACACGACGGATGTGTGGATCATCTCGCCGTTCCTCATCCTCGCCGCGCTCCTACTCTCGATCCTCTCGTCCCTCATCACGCTTGGCCGCTACACAAAGGTGTGAGAAAACATGCGCCGACGACGTCCACTCGCCTTCCTGACGGTCATGCTGGCCGCGTCCTTGGGGCTCGTCGCTCCCGCCGTCGCCGACGAGCGTGACGAACTGGCCGGCCAGCTTTCCCAGAACGAGTCGAAGATCGAGACGCTCCAGTCGCAACTCGAAGGAGTCGACCTCTCGCTGCAGCAGACCTACCTGGAACTGGAGGCCACCCGCACGCAGATCCCGATCGCACAGGCCGAACTCGTCCAGGCGGAAGAAAGCCTCGCAGCAGCGGTCCGTATCCAGCAGTCGGTGGCGGACCGTCTCGCAGTCGCGGAAAACGAACTCGTCGGCATCGAGGACGTGCTCGTCGCAAGCCGGGAGCAGATCGCCGAGTCGCACGATTCACTCGGCGCCCTCGCGCGTGCCACTTACCAGAGCGGCGGCGCGACAACCCAGGACCCCATGGCACTCCTGCTCGGATCCGAGTCCACCGACGATTTCCTCACCCAGTACACCGCCCTCGACTCGGCCGTCCGGTCCCAGACCACGGTCCTCGACGAGATGAGCGAGCTCGAGGCCACCCAGCGCAACGCGGAGGCACGCCAGGAGTCGGTTCTCGTGCGCATCGAGGAGCTCAAGGTGGAGGCGGATCAGGCAGTTGACGAGGCCGATCAGGCACGGTCCGTCGCGGCCGCGAAGCGCCAGGAACTCGCGAATCTGGAGGTTCAGCAGGCATCCCTCGCGGGAGACCTCGAGGGACAGCGGGGCTCCATCGAGGCGCAGCAGGCCAACCTTGCCTCCGCGAACTCAGACCTGCAGACCCGCATCGCCGCGATTGACGAGGCGAATCGCCGGGCTGAGGAGGAGCGCAAACGTCGCGAAGCAGAGGAACAGCGTCAACGTGACGAGGAGGCCCAAAGGCAGCGTGAGGCGGCCGTCGAGGCGCAGCGCCAGCGCGAGGCGGGGGCCAATCCTGCTCCCGCGCCCGCCGCACCGGCCCCCAAGCCTGCCGCACCGGCCCCCGCGCCGGCTCAGTCAGCGAGTTATGCCTTCCTTCCGCCCGTGCCGCAGCCGCTCTACGTGACCTCGCCATACGGGTACCGGATCTACCCGATCACGGGCGGATGGTTCATGCACTACGGCGTCGACCTGCGCTCGGCGTGTGGCAACAGGCAGATGGCGGTGGCCGGTGGCACCATCTCGGACGTGCGCGGCGCCTACGGCAACGGCACTCACGGCAACCAGATCATCATCAACCACGGCATGATCAACGGCAGTTCGTACGTCTCGGTGTACAACCACCTCTCGTCCTTCGCGGTGTCACGGGGCCAGAGCGTCAGCCAGGGCCAGACGATCGGCTACACGGGGGCCACCGGGAACGTCACCGGATGCCACGTCCACCTTGAGATCTGGAAGAACGGTTCGACGATCGACCCGATGACGCTGCCGGCCTTCTGACGGGCGCCAGTCCACGCCCTGGGAGCTACTCCGTAAGAAAAACGCGGCGACGGCGCTGCCGGCGTGACGTATCCTGGGATGTCGCCGCGGGAGTCCGCGGTGCCCGAGGGCCGGAAAGGAGCGCGAGATGGCGAAATCGGGGAAGCCCACCCAGGCCGAGCGCGCCAAGGCGGCGAGCGACGCCAAGAAGGTCATCGCGCGTAACAAGAAGGCCCTGCATGACTACAGCGTCGAGGAGACGTTCGAGGCCGGGATCGTGCTGACCGGCACCGAGGTGAAGGCGCTGCGGCAGGGACGAGCCTCACTCGTTGACGGCTGGGTTGAGATCGACGGGGGAGAGGCCTGGCTCCAGGGCGTGAACATCCCCGAGTACTCTCAGGGCACCTGGAACAACCACGCGCCGAAGCGCAAGCGGAAGTTGTTGCTGCACAAGCACGAGATCGCGAAACTGTGGCAGCGCACGCGCGAGAAGGGCCTGACGGTCGTCCCGCTCGAGATGTATTTCATCGGCGGCAGGGTGAAGGTCGAGATCGCACTCGCGCGAGGCAAGGCCGAGTGGGACAAGCGCGAGACGCTGCGCCGCCGGCAGGACGAGCGCGAGGCGCAGCGGGCCATGCGCGAGGCCAACCTCAGAGGCGCCTCTGTGCGATAGGGCACCGGGAATCATCTCGACCCCGCGGCCGTTGTACCGGTAGCATTGATTGCCACAACTCAATAGCGACACATGGGGATGATCGGTTTCGACGGTGATCGTCTTACCAGGGAAAGCGGGTCGAGGACGTGCGGTTGTCTCGTAAACGCTCCGCGCAACCCAATAGGTGCCACCGATAACGAGCGCACCGACTTCGCTCTCGCGGCCTAGTAAACCCGCGACAGCAGTCCGTCAGCCCGGGAACGCTCTCGTCCCGGTTCCTGGCGTCATCTAGAGAGCCACTGCTCCCGGTTCGGGTCACTTGAACCTGGAGAACACCCAAGGTGACTGGGCCCGTTCGCCACTCTGTCTGTGGAATAGGGTGAGGGCCGAGAAACTCCAAGCGCAGACTGCACCCGGAGAAAACCTGGTTCTACGTCATCGGACGCGGGTTCGATTCCCGCCATCTCCACTCCACGCTCCGTACTCGAACACTTGACATCGTGACTGGTGTCAGGGGTTCGGGTACGGAGCTTTTCGTTGTCCAAGTGCCGGCGCGCCTCTGCCTACACATCGGGTTGAGCGCTCGGCGCGGAGGCTAGCGGCAATGCCGTCAACTTAGGGTTCTGTTTGAGGGTTCAGGGGTTGTTGTCGGCGTGTCGTGGTGTGGGGGCAACGGAGCTTCCGGTGGGAGATGCAACGACCAAGATGCTTCTACTCTCCCGGGAGCTCCGTTGTCTGCTTGTTGTGCCATTGGACGTGTTGTCCGTGAGATCCGTGTCGCCCAGGGGTCTGGAACCGGGCGGCTGGGGAACTTGGGACTGCCTTCGGGGTCCGGGTACCGGGTGGCTGGGGAACTTGGGACTGCCTTCGGAGTCCGGTATCGGATGGCTGGGGACCTCGGCACCTCGCCTTGCCGCTTTGCGTGGTGTCGCTGGGGAACTTGGCACCTCGCCTTGCCGCTTTGCGTGGTGTCGCCGGGGAACTTGGCACCTCGTCTGCTACCCCGAGGCTGCTTCTTGGGAAACTTCGGACCTCGACTATGGGGTGCGTTATTCCCCAGTAGGTCTCAAGATCCCCAGCGCGCCGCCCAGACGGGGTCTGAAGTTCCCCAGTTCCCGCCAAGACGGGGTCTGAAGTTCCCTAGCTCACGTCAGACGGGGTCTGAAGTTCCCCAGCTCACGTCAGACGGGGTCTGAAGTTCCCCAGCTCTCGCCAGATCGTCTCGGATGGGGTCCGAGTTTCCCCGGTGGCGGTGTCCGGCCGGGTTCGCAGCGTGAGGGCGCACGTTCGTCACGTGAGGGCGCACGAACGTCACATCGGCGAAACCGGGGCGCGCGTTCGTCACATGAGGGCGCACGTCCGTCACGATGGCGCAGTGACGTCACTGCGCCATGGTGACGATCGTGCGCCCTCAGCATTCTGCGTGTGACGATCGTGCGCCATGAGGTGACGAACATGCGCCCCGATGTGACGATCGTGCGCCCTCAAGAATCCCGTGTGACGATCGTGCGCCCCGATGTGACGCTCGTGCGCCCAGGCGGCACGGGTTCGGGAGGGGTGTGACGATCGTGCGCCGCGGGGTCAGGCGATGGGAAGAGGTGTGACGTTCGTGCGCCACGGCGGCACGGGTTTGGGAGAGTCTGACGATCGCACGCCCCGATGTGACGAACGTGCGCCCCCACCCCACGACACGCCGAAAACAACCCTTGAACCCTCAAGCAAAATCTTAAGTTGAGGCTAGCGGAGGTACTCCGCGAGTTCGGCTTCAAGGATCGGCTTTGGTCTTGCGCCGATGATGGTCGTTGCGGGCTCCCCATCCACGAAGACAGTGAGGGCAGGGATCGAACTGATCTGGTAACGCTCAGCCAGGAATGGGTTCTCATCAATGTTGAGCTTGACGATCTTGAGCTTGCCGTCGCGCTCCTCCGCGATCCTCTCCAGGATCGGAGAGAGGGCGCGGCACGGGGCACACCATTCGGCCCAGAAGTCCACGAGAACCGGTATTGGGCTCTGGAGTACCTCCGCGTCAAAGGATTCCTCGGTCACTGCCGGTGCGCTGCTCATAGTTTCCTTTCGTTGGGTCCTGCCGGGATCGGTGTGGTGAAGGTGTTGCTGTGTGCATTCGTTAGGTCGTTCAGGCGCGCCCGACGCGGTGCCGGCTAGAAGGTGACCGTCTTGTCGGCCCACTCGACCATGCGGAGGCAGTCGAGCATCGTGGAGACGGGGCACACGTCGCTGCCTTCCATCTTCCGAGAGGTGAGGCAGGTGCCGCAGGCCAGAAGGTCGCCGCCGGCCTTGTGGAAGACCTCGGCCTGCTCGGCCGCGTCCCACTTGTCATGGTGCAGTTCCTCGATCTCCACCGCCTCTCCCATGAGGAACACCTTGACGTCGTGACCGGCCTTGAGCGCTGTGTTGGCGAACCGGAGCGCGTTCCAGGCCTTTTCGTACTCTTTGGTCTCCAGGATGATTCCGAGCTTCACTACTGCCTCCTTGAACACTGCCTCCTTGAACGGCGAGCGTTATATTACAACTACCGCGAATACGATATTACAAATATCGAGAATAGGAGATCACGGGATGGACAGTCGGGAGTTCAAGGACGCCGTGTTCGGGCACTTCGCGCGCGTCGGTGCATCGCTGGGCAACGCCAAGCGAGTCGAGATCGTCGATGTTCTCGCCCAGGGTGAGCGGTCGGTGGAGGACCTTGCCCGGGAGGTCGGCGCGTCGCTGAGTAACACCTCGCGCAACCTGCAAGTCCTTGCCAACGCAGGTTTGGTGACCCGCCGGGTGGAAGGCACCTCGCGTATCTACCGGCTCGCTGATGAGAGTGTGTTGATCGCTTACCATGCCCTCGTCGGCGTGGCGCAGTCGCGGATCGCGGAGGTGAAGGCCCTGGCCAACTCCTTCTTCGGGGAGGCTGACGGGGCGCAGCCGATGCGGATGGCAGACCTGCAGGAGGCCCAGGAACTCAACGACGGTCTCCTCTTGATCGATGTTCGGCCCACGACGGAATACAACTCGGGCCATGTTCCCGGTGCGGTCAACGTACCCGTAGCCGAACTTGCCGAGCGGATGGCAGACCTGCCCAAGGACAGTCACGTCGTCGCGTACTGCCGCGGTCCCTACTGTGTCATGGCGGCCACCGCTGTCCGGCAACTCCGTGAGGCCGGCTTCCCGGCCGCACGACTGGAGATCGGTTACCCGGACTGGCTTCTTTCGCAGACTGCCGGCGAGTCTCAGCAGGAAGGCACTCGTGCATGACAGCGGGTCTGGTCTACCTGGAGTTGCGCATCGCGCCGGAGGTCATGCACCACACGGCTGGTGCTGGTCCAGTTTGACGATCCGCGGGCGCTCGTTCGGGGCATCTGGGTGCCGGCACGGGACGTCCGGCGCCGTGGGTGAGGGCGATGGGAGACAATACCGGGGTGAACATGGATCTGCTTCCCGAGGAACCCGCGGCGGGCCCTTGGCGCGCCGTCGCGCTGGACGACTTCGCCGCCCAGCTGCTCCACGCCCCGCAGCCCGCGGGGCGCCCGCGGATCGTCGCCGTCGACGGTCGCGGCGCTTCGGGCAAGTCCACCCTTGCCGGTGCCCTCGCGGCGCGTGCCAGGCGCAGCGTCATCGTGCACACCGACGACGTCGCCTGGCACGAACCCTTTTTTGCGTGGGGCGACCTCCTTGCGGACCGCATCCTCCAGCCACTGCATCGTGGCGAGGACATCGACTTCCGGCCACCC
Organism: Actinomycetaceae bacterium; assembly: GCA_035647855.1. GTDB lineage: Bacteria > Actinomycetota > Actinomycetes > Actinomycetales > Actinomycetaceae > JAAZBW01. The sequence continues at coordinate 71,088 of DASRMP010000053.1, forward strand.
GCGTGGGTGCGCAAGGGCCGTGAGGGCTCGATTCAGATTCCCTTCGGCACCGAGACGGTGATCATCGAGGGGACCGGCGCGAATCAGCGCTCCTTCGCGCACCTGATCGACGCAACGGTCTGGGTGCAGGCCGACTTCGCTGAGGCCGAACGGCGCGGCATCGCCCGCGACATCGAGCACGGCATGAACGGAAACCCGGAGGAGACGGTCGCGTTCTGGCACGAATGGATGAGCCACGAGATCCGGTTCTTCGCGGCGGACCGTCCGTGGGAGCGTGCGGATGTGGTCGTCGCTGGTACGGCGACGGTACCCCTCCTTCCGGGTCAGCTCGCCGTGTCCCCGAATCTCTGAGGAGTTCCCCGTGTTCGTGATGGACAAGCGCGTGTTCTGGACCGCCTCGGACATCGCTGCAGCGGCCGAGTGCGAGTACGGGCTGCTACGGGCGCTCGACTACCGTCTCGGGTGGGCGGAGGAGATCGACATCGTCGCGGACCCCCTGACCGAGCACATCGCAACGCTCGGGGAGCGGCACGAAGCCGCGATGCTCGCGGATTTCCGGGCCACGCATGAGGCGTTGGCCGGGACGGGCGCACCCGGCGTCGTCGTCGAGATCGAGCGTGTCCTCCCGCCGTACACCGAGGCCAAGCTGCGGGCGGCCGCCGCCGCCACTGCCGCCGCACTGGACGACCCCGAGACCGCCGTGGTCTACCAGGCCGCGTTCTTCGACGGCGACTTCTTCGGGTACGCGGACTTCGTCGAGAGGCGCAACGACGGCTGGGGCGTCAGCGACGCCAAGCTCGCACGCCAGGCGAAGCCGAGGGCGTTGCTGCAGCTCGGCGCGTACGTCTCGCAACTGCGCGCCCTCGGCGTCCAGGTCTCGGACCGGGTCTCTCTCCTGCTGGGCACCGGCGAGAGGGAGGACTTCAGGGTCGCGGACATCCTGCCCGTGTTCGGGGAACGCCGCGGACGGCTCCTGAACCTGTTCGACAAGCACATCGGCGCGGGATCACCGGTCGCCTGGGGTGACGACCGAGTGGTCGCCTGCGGCGCCTGTGACGAGTGCAGGCACGCGGCCGCCGAGGCGGAGGACATCATCCTGGTGGCCGGCTTACGGATGGAGCAGCGCCGCAGGCTTCGCAATGAGGGAGTCCAAACTGTGGCGGACCTCGCCACCGCGCAGGAGAAGCCGCAAGGTATGGCGCCGGAGACTTTCACGAAACTGCGGGCCCAGGCGCGCCTCCAGTGGCACAACCTTCAGGGTGGCGATGACGCGCCGCTCACCTACGAGTTCACCCCGACGGCGGAAACCATCCTCGCGGCGCTGCCCGCCCCCTCCGAGGGGGACCTGTTCTTCGACTTCGAGGGCGACCCGCTGTACGGCGAAGACAACGCCGATTCCTGGTTCGGTCTCGAATACCTGTGGGGCACGCTCGACACGCACGGGCGATACGAGCCGATCTGGGCACACGACTCCGCCGGCGAGCGGGAAGCGCTCATCCGATTCATGGATGGGGTGGCGGGCGTGCGCGAGCAGCATCCGGACATGCACATCTACCACTACGCGCCCTACGAGACGTCCGCGCTGAAACGGCTCGTCGCCCGCTACCAGATTCGCGAGAAGGAGCTTGACGATCTTCTGCGCTCGGAGGTGTTCGTCGACCTGTATGCGACCGTGCGCGGCTCCGTGCTTGTCTCGACGCCCTCGTACAGCATCAAGAAACTCGAGCCGCTCTACATGGGTGACGAACTCCGATCCGACGACGACGAGTCGGTCTCCGAGGGCGGCGCCTCCGTGGTTGCCTACCAGGCCTTCCGCGAGGAGCGGGCCTCCGATCCGGCCGCGGCCGCGAGACGGCTCGACGCCCTCGCGGACTACAACAGGTACGACTGTCTCTCAACCCTGCGCCTCCGCGCCTGGCTCCTGGACCGCGCCCGGGAACTCGACCTGCCGGAGCCGGTGCCCCGGACGCTCGCCATCGAGGGTGAGGAGTTGTCCGACCAGGACCCCGTGTTCGTGGCCCTCATGGAGAAGGCGGGGGAGAAACGGTCCGGGCGCACGGCGGAGCAGCAGGCGCACGCCATGCTCGCGACATCCATCGACTACTACCGCCGCGAACGGAAGCAGTTCTGGTGGGAGCACTTCGACCGGCTCATCCGTCCCGTCGCCGATTGGCGCGGTGCTCGGGACCTGTTCATCGTGGAGAGCACCGAAGTGGTCCAGGATTGGCGCCCTCCGGAGGGGAGACAGCGGAATTGGCGCCGGTGCCTGCGGCTGATCGGCGACTGGACGCCGGGCAGCAAAGACAACGCGATGGCGACTGAAGTCTACGAGCGTCCGGGCACGCATCCACTTCACGGTCCGGAGGGCGCGATCTACGGCGCTTGCAGGAGCGTGCAAATCGAGCACGACCCGGCGGACCCGCGCGTCGTCCTGGTCACGGAGACGTGCAAACCCGGTGAGACGTTCGCCGAGCACCCCGTGGCGCTCGTCCCGGCCTCTCCGCCGCGGACCACAGTGATCGAGGAGGCGATCAAGGAGGTATGTGGCGCCGCAGCTGAATCGTCCCGGTATCCGGAGTCGGCAGCTCTTGACATCCTCGCCCGCAGAGCGCCGCGGCTGCGCGCCGGAGCCCGCCTGCCCGATGGAGGGGACCCGATGGAGAACGTGGTCGCCGCGCTGCGCGGCATGGACGACTCGTACGTCGCCATCCAGGGCCCACCGGGAACCGGTAAGACCTACACGGGCTCGCGCGTCATCAAAGAGCTCGTGGAGGGACACGGCTGGCGGGTGGGCGTCGTGGCGCAGTCGCACGCCGTCGTCGAGAACATGCTGACGGCGATCGTGAAGGCGGGACTGGACCCGGCGCTCGTGGGCAAGAGTAAGAACGGGGCGGAGCGCACGTGGACGGACATCCCCGATAACGTCAAGCAGCGCGCGGAATTCCTCTCCGAGCACCAGGGAAGTGGTTGCGTCCTCGGCGGCACGGCTTGGACCTTTGCGCACGCGGAGCTGATCGAACGCGGCGGACTCGATCTCCTCGTCATCGACGAGGCCGGGCAGTTCTCGCTCGCACCCACGCTGGGTGTCTCGGTCGCGGCGAAGCGGCTGCTCCTTCTCGGCGATCCGCAGCAACTCCCGCAGGTCACGCAGGGGACGCACGCAGAGCCGGTGGACGAGTCCGCGCTTGGCTGGCTCCTGGGCGAGCAGCGGACCATTCCGGGGGAATTCGGGTACTTCCTCGCAGAGACCTACCGAATGCACCCGGCTCTGTGCGAGAAGGTCTCGGTCCTCGCGTACGAGGGCCGACTCACTTCGGCCCCTGCGGCGTCCGCGCGGTCGCTCGAGACCGTGGAGCCGGGTCTGACCGTCGTCGAAGTGGAGCACGTGGGCAACCGAACGGAGTCGCCGGAGGAGGCGATCGCCGTCGTCGGCGAGGTGAAGGCCCACCTGGGGCGCCTGTGGACGAATCCCGACGACCCCTCCACGCCCCGGCCGCTCTCCCAGCAGGACGTGCTGGTGGTCGCGCCGTACAACGCGCAGGTGGCGCTCATCCGCAGGGCGATGGACCGCGCGGGCCTCCGCGACGTGCGAGTGGGGACGGTGGACAAGTTCCAGGGGCAGGAGGCCGCTCTCGTCATCTTCTCGACGACGGCGTCCTCGCACGGCGACGTACCGCGCGGAATGGGCTTCCTCCTGAACCGGAACCGCGTGAACGTCTCGGTGTCCCGCGGCCAGTGGAAGGCCGTGATCGTGCGTTCGGCCGCGTTGACGGCGTACATGCCGACGAGCACACACGGACTGCTCGATCTCGGAGCCTTCATCGGCCTGTGCAAGGGCTCCGGCCGGGGTCGCGCAGTCGGGCCGCGCCGTCCTGCGGGAAGAGTGCATCCGGTACGTTGGGATCCGTGGAACAGCCCAGAGTGACCCTGGTGACGAGCAGTGATCTGCCGAACCTCTCCGACGATTTCGACGGTATTCTCGAGGCTCTGCGCGAGAGGAAGATCGACCCACGGATCGCCGTCTGGGACGATCCAGACGTGGATTGGCAGGACGCCGGGCTCGCCATCATCCTCACGGTTACGGACTTCGCCGAGCGTGCCGACGAATTCTTCGAGTGGGCGGAATCCGTGCCGAAGGTGCTGAACGATCCGCGGGTCCTCCGATGGAGTTCCGACAAGCACAGCCTGATCGAACTCGAACGGCGCGGCATGCCCACCATCACAACGATGTGGCTGGAGCCGGATGCTGGCCTCTCGAAGCACCAGATCCACACTCGGATGCCGGCGAATGGCGACTTCGTGGTCAAGTCCTCCCGGTCTTCGAACCGCCACACGACGGGCCGCTACACCGCCGTGGACGCACGCTCCCGCGGTGCCGCCATCGAGCACGCCGGGAACATCCTCAAGCAGGGGAACGCGGCGCTCGTCCAGCGCTACGTGCAATCGATCGACCAGCAGGGCGAGGTGTCGCTCGTCTACCTCAATGGTCTCTACTCGCACGCCATCTCCAAGGAGGCGGTGCTGCAGACAGAGGCGGACCCAGGCACGCGGCCGCTGTCGCGCGCCTATCCGCACCAAATCTCCGACGCCGAACGGCACCTCAGCGAGGACGCCCGGGCGGCCCTCCATGCGGCGATCCGGGAACTGACAGGACGCGATCACCTGCTCATCTACACGCGGATCGACATCGTAGAGAACGAGGGCAAACTCGAGGTCCTCGAAGTCAATCTTATGGATGTGACGCTCTACCTCTCCGTCGTCGACGGCGCGCTGGAACGTTTCGCCGATGCGATCGCGGTCCGCGCCTTCTGGTGATTCTCGCGGGGCGGGTGATCGAGGACACGCCTGCGCGATTGGGAGCCCATGGGCCCAACCGGTAGCATGGGAGATTGCCGCCCATACCTCCATGGCATGGACGCATGGTGACCGTAGTTCAGTTGGTAGAGCACCTGGTTGTGGTCCAGGATGTCGCGGGTTCAAGTCCCGTCGGTCACCCCAAATGGGTCAGGTTTGAACTTTCGACCAAGGGACCGCCCTTGGTCGAGGTTCGAGCCTGGCTCAACTTTCTTGCCTCGGCGGCCCAGGTGAGGGCGTCGGCCTGCAAGCCTTCGATGCTCAGCCCGTCGTACGGCGTCTTGTAGCCGACCCGAACGTCGTTGTCCTCATCGACATAAATCGCCGTGAACAGCGCCTGGTTGCACAGACGACGGTTCGCGTCGTCAGCCTTCTTGTAAATGTCGGCCGCATTCGACAGCAGAGTCAACGCGTCGTCCAAGTTCGCCCGAGCGAAGGCGTACTCCCCGTGGTGGGCGTCGATCCGGTTCTGGATCGTCTCCAGCGATGCCGTGATCCGATCCTGCTCCCGCTTGAGCAACTCCAACGGGACCGCTCCCGCGTAGTGAGCACGGAGCAGCTTCTCCTGCTCGTCTTCGAGCTGGGTCCGACGCGTGGCGAGGTCCGCCAGTTCCGCGGCACCCTCGGACATCATCTCGTCGAACCGTGCGTGCAGCATCGACGAGAGCGCCTGCTTGGTCTCCGCGCTGATCTGGACGTGATCGTAGAACTGCTCCACGAGTCGCTCGACGTGCTCGATGAGCATCGCTTGACGGGTACAGTCACCCCTACCGCCGTGCCTGCTCGCGCACACGAAGTACGGATAGATCGTGCCCTGGCTACTCTTCGCGTTGCACACGATCAGGCGCGAGCCGCACTGCCCGCAGAACACAGAGCCTTTCAGGTAGTGATCGTGCACTTGCGTCGCGTCCGCCGCCGACCGGTGAGTGCCGAGCACGGTCTGCACCTGATCCCACACCTCGTTCGGGACGAGCGCTTCGTGGACTCCGGCGTAGGTGACGCCTTGATAGCGGACGCAGCCCTTGTAGTACGGGTTCGTGAGCATCCGATGCACCGACGACTTGCCAATGGGCTGAGAAGGACGACGCGGGGAAGGTGCTGTCGTCAGCCCCCGCGCCACTAACTCGTGGTGGAGCTGGCTCGTCGACCAATCCCCGGACGCGAACACCTGGAAGGCCCACCGAACCAGCGGTGCACGTTCCTCGTCCAGCTCGACGGTGCGCACCTCACGGCCAAACTCGTCACGCACTCCGATGTTGCGGTATCCGATAGGTGCCTTCGACACTGTCCCGCCCTGCGCGGCCTTCTGTGACAGACCCTTGACGACCTCCGTGGCCAGGTTGCGCGAGTAGAACTCGGCGATCGACGACATGATGCCGTGCAGCAGCATCCCCGAGGGCGTCTCGTCAATGTTTTCAGTCGCTGACACCAGGGTGACCCCGGCGTCCTTGAGCGCGAGGTGGATGGTCACGTCGTCTGCGCGGTTGCGGGCCAGCCGGTCGACCTTGTGGACGATGCAGTAGTTCGTTTTGTGCTTCGTGACGTACTGGATCATCCGCATCAGTTCTGGCCGGTCGGCCTTGCGGGCAGACTCGCCCGCGTCGACGAACTCCTCGACGATGGTCGCGCCGAGTTGGTCGGCCTTGCGCTGGTTGGCCTCGCGCTGGGCTGGGATCGAGAAGCCTTCGGCGCTGCCGCCCTTCTCTGCCTGCTCCTTGGTCGAGACACGGAGGTAGGAGACGGCGATCGCCCCAACGAACGGTGTTGGGGCAACGAGACTGTCTATCGCGGCGCGGCTCGCATCGGTGGTCGTCATGGCTCTTCTCCACAGTCACTAGTTCTGCCGACGCGGACTGATGAGTCGAGGGATGTTGATCGTAAGAAGAGCCCGAAGGCTGTAGGACTAGGCCGAGTCGGCCACGTTTGCTTTGCCTCGCCACAAGGGCGAAGCGCTAGGACCACAACATCCGCCATCCGCGACGGATGCATACATTCTACGACGAAGGCTCCACTGAAGCACGCGGGCGCTTCGATGTCGTCGTTCCTCCCGAGGGGCACGACCCGGACCGTTGGAGCGCGATACGGATGAGTAACTCGCTGAGCTTGTCGAGGTCGGGGGGTTCGTGGAAGTCGGCGCGGATCGTCAGCTCGCGCTCGCTCTGCTGACGCTGCCCGGTCTTTCGTATGTACCGCCGCGTCATGCTCACACCTCGCCGGTGTCAGATTCGAAGGCCGCGAAGAAGGCATCTTCGGCCTCCTGGCGCGCTGCGACCTGATCGAGCACGAACCGCACGAAGTCTTCGTCGCGGTCTGTGATGGGTAAGTCCTCGACGGGCGCGGCGGGGTCTTCTCCGGGCCAACTCGTCTGGCGGGTTGGCCGATCCCTGTCAAGGCGTGTGCCGCAGGCGGCGACCCAGTCTCGAAGCCGGGCTCGTGCATCTGCGAAGTCGCGGTGCCACCCGAGGGGCGCTGAGCCGTCCTGCTCGGCGTCGTAGGCGGATAACCAGTGCAGGTGCAGGGCGGACAGCTCCCAGAGGAGTTCGGGGTGCCGATGCCAGTACGGCGGCACGACGCTGGCTGTAAGACCGTAGGTGTGGCGAAGCCAGTCCACCCAGCGGTTGAGTTCGAGCAGCTCCGTTTCAAGATCATTAGCCGTGAGTAGATTCCAGTTGACCGGATGCGGCGGCTCAGGAGTATCGAAACGAGGCGACCGTGTTTCTGCCTCGGGCGGCAGGTCATCGTGTTCGGGGCCGAGCGAGTCGGTCATGGTCTCCCCGCTCACATTCCGATGGTCGCGGCGTTCGACGGAGCGGAACGCTGTGGCGCGGTGAAGGCAGCGCCATTTCGGCCAGAGTTGCGCTCGGTTCGATCTACCTCGTAGCGCGTGCGCGCCAGGTCGTGGCCGATGCGAGTTGCGATGAACTCCTCACCTTCGTAGCGCTGTCCGTTGCGCTCGTAGGAGTACTCCCGTACACGGCCGTCGGCGATGATGTTGTCGCCCTTGGCGATCCGCTCGGCCCCCTGCTCGGCCGCCCCGCGATATGCGATGAGGTCGTGGAAGGTGGTCTCTAACTGTGTGAAGGTGTTGTCGGGCTCCTTCCGGTAGTGCTCGATGCCGACCTTCATGTAGAGCCGCGCGTCCCCACGTTGGGTGTAGCTCAGCTGCGGCTCCGAGGCGACGAAACCCGAAATGGATTGATGAGTGCGAATGGCCATGATGGCCTCCTCCTGATCTCAGGCAGCCAGCTCGTCGTGGCCGCTGTATCAGGCAGGTGCGCTCCCGCACTCAGACCGTGGTGTCAGGGTGCAGGGCGGCGTAGGAGGGCTTCAAGTTCGGTGCGGTCGCTGCGGAGTTGGGCGGCGTCGGAGCGGTCGGGCCAGGCGCGGAGGTCGGTGACTATGGGTGGTGTGGAGCGCAGCAGGGTGACGCCGGTGCCGAAGGGTAGGGTGCGGATGCGGTCGGGTGGCAAAATTGAAACCCGCCGTATGGAGCGCTGGTTCGATCGGGTGCCGCGATCACCGAGGGTCACGCTGTTGGTGTATTCGTCGCGTTCGCCGATAAGGGTGGACAGATCTTGGAGGTCGCGGCTGTTGGACGCGCCGCCGAGGATGATCTTGGCGATGCTGGCGTCCCATATCGCACCGGCTTGGTGCTCACTCCACCGGTCGCGGGCTTGGGCGAGGGACTGCAAGACGGGCATGGTGGTGATCCCGGTGCCGCCGCCTTCGGCCATCAGCATCGGCAGCGATGGCAGGGGTGCGAGGTTACCGATTTCGTCGAGCGCCAGCAGCAGAGGCGGGTCGAGTCGGGCACCGGGTAACCGGGCGGCGAGACGTCGGGCGGTCTCGATGAGGTCCTCCACAAACGCGGCGACGAGCGCGGCGGATGCGCCGGCCCCGGCTCCGGTGGCGAGCAGGTAGAGAGTGCCTTGCTGGGTGAGGAAGGTTTCGGGGTCGAACTGTTCGTTGGGTCCGGGTGTGACGGCATCGAGCACGCGGGGGTCGGCGAGGGCTGCGAGGGCGAGGGAGACGCCTTGCCAGATGCTGTCGCGGGTCTTGGGGTCGGCGTCGATCATTGCGCCGAGCGAGTCGCCCCACCCCATCGCGGCGTTCGGGTTCGAGTTCAGGATCGCGACGGCCTCGGCTGCGCCGCTGGCGTCGAGGGTCCACCGGAACAACTCAGCAGGCGGCCTGCCGTCGAGCGCTGCGGCGTGGAGCAAGGCTTGGAGCGCGGTTCGGGTCTTACCTTCCCAGAACCCGCCGGACTCCACTCCGCCAGAGGAGAGCCCGGTGGCGGCGGCGAGTCCGTTTGCGCGAATCATTGCGGTCAGCGGGTCCTCACACCCGCGCACCGGTGACCATCGCAGACCAGCGGGGATGCCCTCGGCGAGGCGTTGGGGGTCGAATACTGCAACGGGTCCGCCTTTACGGCGCCTCGCTCGCAATGTGGCGGTCAGATTATCTGGTCGGGTGCTGGTGGTGACGACGGCCCCTGGTGCGTCCAGGATCGCGTTGATGACGACGTGCAGTCCCTTGCCGGAGCGGGGCGGGCCGATCAGCAGGATCGAGTCTTCCACCGACGCCCACACGCCGGTCCCGCGGCTGGTTCCGAGCAGGTAGCCGACGTCAGCGGGCGAGGGTGTCGCAAGCGATGGTCGCAGGGTTCCAGCGCGGTGCAGGAGAGCTTTCGACGATGCAGTGGTCTTGACTTCATGAGCGGTGGCAATCCCCGCGAACCTGTGCGGGTCAGTGTCGGTTTTGCGATTGTGTCGGCGCAGCAGAAACCAGACCCATGTCACCGTGGCGATCAGCCCGGCGAGCAGTATGGCTGCGACGATCCAGTAGACGACAGGACTGAGCCCTGGGGCGTCGAGAACCCCTGCCGGGTCTGCTGGGCTGAACAGCACTCCGAGACCTGAAGCCGGCCCAGTCTCGGGCTCGGGTGTGCCAGAGAGGAACGCAGCGATTGAGCCGGCTCCTCGGAGGACGAGTGCGAGGCCGAAGGCTCCGATCAGGGCGATGAGGGCGGCGTTGGTAAGTTCGTCGCCCATGCTCCCGCCCTGTCTCGGGTTCATTGCAGCCGCCGGATCGCGGTCGTGCCCGAGATTCGCCCGAACAGGATCACTTCGCCCGTCGTGTCTGTCGGGAGGTCGTCGAGATCGACCAGCGCACGCGCAGTGCCAGTTCCGGCGGCGTCGGTGTGGCTCACGATGACCGCGACGGTGACCTCCTCACCAGGCACAAACCCGTCGCCCTCCACCTCCATCAGATGCGGTGCTCGGGGCGTGGCGGCGCGGCGGCCTCGCCGTATGCCCGGTACCGATTCCTGCTCTGTTACTCGGACAGGTGGAGTTCGTTTACGGGCGTGGATGATGTCGGTGAACACTCCACCGTCGCACTCGCGCACCTCGACCCGGACCGACACGGTGCGGTCCTTCGTGATCTCATCCATCAGCGGCCCGAACGTCGCCCGAGTCCACGCCCCCGCAGCAGGTTGCGGGTGAGTGATGCCATCGATAGTGGCTGTGAGAGTTCCGTCCGCAGCGACGGTGACGACCACATTCGGCAGATCGACGGGCACCTCTGGCTCGTGATCGCGGCAGTGGCGTGGGTGTGAATGGTTCATCGGTGAACGATCTCCAGACCTGCATTTACCTGACGAAGTTTCATGCCCATCAGGTGCGCTTCGCCCACATCAGCAAGGGGTCACTGCTGTTCAATGATCAGGCCTGCCGGAGACCTGGTACATCTGATCCGATACGCCGACTTGTGATCGGTGGCAGAAGGACTGCGAGGAGTTCGTCCCGCTCCAGGACTGTGATTTGGAGATCCGACGAATCCTGTGCTTTGCGATTGAGCCGTTGAACGCCCGGTTCCGGCGGGCCGTCACCGCCAAGGACCACTTCCCGACCGAACGAGCCGCGCTCAAGTATGTCTACCTCGCCGTGATGACGGTGGACCGAACGATGAGAGGCGCACACAACGCCGTCGACATCACCTTCAACGACCGGCTGTCCGCCCATAGCCACTAACCATGAGATGCACCGTCAATTCGACAGACTCTCTGAGTGCCGCTAGCGGCAGTCGGCAGAGTCTTTGTCTTTATGTTCGACCCGAAGGACTTCGCCGAGGGCGTCGAGAGCGTCGGAGGCGACGGCGTAGTAGGCCCATCTGCCGCGCTTATCGCGGGTGATCAGGCCGGCGTCGGTGAGGATCTTGAGGTGGTGGGAGACAGTGGGCTGGGACAGGTCGACCGGCTCAGTGAGGTCGCAGACGCACGCCTCACCTCCCTGGTGGGAGGCGATGAGAGAAAGTAGGCGTAGGCGGGCAGGTTCGGCCAGGGCCTTGAACATCGCCGCGAGGGCGTGAGCTTCCGCGTCAGCGAGCGGCTCGCGGACGAGTGGAGCGCTGCAGGCCATCTCGGGCTCGAGTGTCTGTGGGATCGGCATCATGACACCATTGTCCCCTATCAATTGACGCCTGTCGATGAGATCTGCCATGCTGGGCTCGCCATATCGAAACCTATCGATATGCACGAGTGGCTCATACCCTTGTGAGGAAGGATTAGTTATGTCGTCGCCTACGATGACGCCCTTGTCAATGACCCTGGTTGGGGGTGGCTCTGTTGGTCTGGCGGCCGCTGCTCATCTGGTAGTCGACGCGGTCGCGGGTGCGACCAGGTTCCTCCCGGACCTGGACCCGTACAGGGAGGCCAGCGCGAGCGTGAGCATCGCTCCGCAGTGGCCCAGCACTTCGCTGTTGGTGGCCTGTGGCAACGCGGTGGATAGTCCGTCATGCTGCTAGCCGTCGGGATTTTCCTCGCGACCCTTGTCCTGGTGATCTGGCAGCCTCGGGGCCTGGGCATCGGATGGAGCGCGCTGGGTGGTGCAGCGGTCGCTTTGGCCGCCAAAGTGGTGCAGTTAAGTGATATTCCGGTGGTGTGGGACATCGTATGGAACGCGACGCTCACATTCGTTGCCGTCATCATCATCTGCTCGATTCTGGATGAGGCCGGCTTCTTCGAGTGGGCCGCCCTGCACGTCGCACGTTGGGCTCGTGGCAACGGCAGTTTGCTGTTCAATCTCATCGTGGTGCTTGGGGCGGCGATCGCGGCCCTGTTCGCCAACGACGGTGCGGCTTTGGTAATGACGCCAATCGTCTTCCAGATGATCCTGGCGCTGAGGTTCTCCCCGGGGGTGGCCTTCGGCCTCGTGATTGCCACTGGCTTCATCGCCGACACCACGAGCCTGCCATTCGTGGTGTCGAACCTCGTCAATATCGTTATCGCTGACTTCTTTGGCATCGGCTTCGCACGCTATGCCTTGGTCATGGTGCCTGTTGCACTGGTCTCGCTGGGTGCGAGCCTGATAGTGTTGCGGCTGTTTTTCCGTAAGTCCATTCCAGGCCATTACGACGTCAGTGCGCTGCGCAGCCCGAGGGAGGCTGTGGTCGACCCAATGACATTTCGCGCCGGGGTGGTGGTGCTCGCCACTCTACTAGTGGGCTACTTCGCCGCCGACGCAATCGGAGTGCCGGTGGCTGCGGTGGCATCCGTGTGCGCCATCGCCTTGGCGCTCATCGCCGCACGCCGTCCACGAACACTATTTAAGAGCTTCAGCGGCAAAGGCCATCCCCCCGCAAGGAGCGCCGACCTGGCACCTACCCCACTGGATAGCGCGGCGGCCGATAACGCTCAGACCATCCCTGCCCGAACCAGAACTATCACCACCACTGAGCCAAGAATCGCAGTGTGGTCAGTGGTGAGGTCCGCACCGTGGCAAGTCGTACTGTTCAGCCTAGGGATGTACCTGGTCGTCTACGGCTTACGCAACGAAGGCCTAACCGACTACCTCGGCGAGGTTCTCGCAGGCCTCGCCCAGCACGGTGACCTCGCCACCGCGACAGGGACCGGATTCCTCGTGGCTGGGATATCCTCGGTGATGAACAACATGCCCACCACCCTCATCGCTGCCCTGGGCATCGAGGCCGCAGGCGCCGGAGGGCTAACCGAGCAGATGATGGCCTATGCTGCCATCATCGGTGCCGACCTCGGACCCAAGATCACCCCTATCGGGTCGCTAGCAACCCTGCTTTGGCTCTCGGTACTGGAGCGTAAAGGCATGCACATCGGCTGGGGCACCTACTTCAAGATCGGCATCGTGCTGACGATTCCGGTGCTGGCGGTCACGCTTCTCGCCCTGGCTGGCTGGCTCACCCTACTTGGCACCTGAGGGAACTAGACAGATCAGGAATAGGTCAGTGACAATCGAGGCAATATCGTGTCCCAGCACATGGACGGTGTGTTTTGTACTGGTGACGGCAGTACCTGCAACAACGCCCTGGACGACCTAACTCGCTGCGTCGTCGCTCTTGCCCCCGCCTGAGTCCCACCCACTGAAGGAGATCCCGTGTCAAACCGTCCCAGCGTCATGTTTGTCTGCGTCCACAACGCGGGCCGTTCCCAGATGGCCGCCGGCTACCTCCGCCACTACGCAGCAGGCCGCATCGAGGTGCGTTCGGCCGGGTCGATGCCCGCCGAGCAGATCAACCCCGTTGCTGTCGAAGCGATGCGCGAGGAGGGCATCGACATCACGGCGGAGCAGCCCAAGGTGCTCACGACCGAGGCGGTCCAAGACTCCGACGTGGTGATCACGATGGGGTGCGGGGACGCGTGCCCCATCTTCCCCGGAAAGCGGTACGAAGACTGGAAACTCGACGACCCCGCCGGTCAAGACATCGACGCCGTGCGCCCGATCCGCGACGACATCAAAGCCCGCATCCTGACTCTCACGGCCGAACTGCTGGGTGAGGACCAGGAGACGCCTACGTGATCGATGTCGTTGTCATCGGCGGCGGTCAGGCCGGACTCGCCGCCGGCTACTACCTGCGGCGAGCCGGTCTCGATTTCGTCATCCTCGACGCCCAGCCTGGCCCGGGTGGGGCCTGGCCTCATGGATGGGAGTCGCTGCGATTGTTCTCCCCGGCGCAGTACAGTCCGCTGCCGGGTTGGCCGATGCCGCCCCAACCGGGCGAAACGTTCCCCACTGCCACACACGTCGCCCAGTACCTCGCAGACTATGAGGAACGCTACGAACTTCTCGTCCACCGTCCCGTCCGCGTCGAAAGCATCCGGTGGGATGTGGAAGGCTTCCTGGTCTGCACTGATCGGGGCGAATGGTCGGCGCGGGCGGTAATCAGCGCCACTGGCACTTGGCAAAGCCCCTATGTTCCCGCCTATCCGGGGCAGGATGAGTTCACTGGAGTGCAACTGCACACCGTTGACTACCGGACGCCGGAGCGGTTCGCCCGGCAGCGGGTGGTGATCGTGGGCGGCGGGAACTCTGCCGCCCAGATTCTGGCCGAAGTCTCCACTGTCGCCGACACACTCTGGGTCACGCCGCGCCCGCCGCGGTTCATGCCGGACGACGTTGACGGGCGGGTACTCTTCGACGTCGCCACCGCCCGCGCCGCCGCCCAACGTTCCGGAGCCAGCCACGTCGGGGTGAGCGGGCTCGGGGACATCGTCATGGTGCCCCCTGTGCGCGAGGCCCGCGATCGTGGCGCCCTCAACGCGATTTCGATGTTCGACCACCTAACCCCAGCTGGTGTGGCGTGGAGCGACGGGCAAGAATAACGGAGTGTACACACCGGCCTTCGCGGAGTACTCGATACTGATCTGAGCCGAGGCACCGTTGGGCATCAGCATGGGCACGGCGCGTGGAGAAACACGACGCGCACCCCGGCTCTCGAGCACGTCATCCTGCTCAAGGAGTG
>DASRMP010000054.1:0-2580 GCA_035647855.1 Actinomycetaceae bacterium
GACCGGGGGCGGCGTGCTCTCGGGTGCGCTGCGGTTCGGTGCAGGTTTGCGGGCTGGCTTCGGCGTGCGATCGCGTGCGGTGCGCTCGGGTACGGGTTCGTGATCCGGCTTGGGGTCCGGCTTGGGGTCCGGCTTGGGGTCCGGCTTGGGCGTGCGGTCTGGCGTGGTGGGGGCCATCTGTCGATTGTGCCAGCACTGCGGCGACGAATGGACACGTGGACACGGTGATGCCGTGGGCGGACTAGGCTGATCGGGCGGGATCGTAGGGCGAGCGTTGCGGGCCGGACGTGGGCTGTCGATCGCGGGCCGTTGGTCGTGGGCCGGTGCGTGGGCAGCCTGCTGGAGCGCGCGCCGTTTCTTGGCCGCCGACCGGGCGTGTGTTCAGGACCAGGGTGGTGGCGGCGTCGTCGTCGAGGAGAGGAGAGCACGTGGCGGCAGACCGAGTGACGCTGCGAGATGTAGCCAGCGCGGCGGGCGTCTCTCCGGCCACGGTCAGCTACGTGCTCAACGACAACCGCAGGCAGAGCATCCCGCAGTCCACTCGCGATCGCGTTTTCGCGGCCGCCAAGGAGCTTGGGTACGTGCCGTCGCGGGCGGCGCGGGCGTTGCGATCGGGGCGGTCGGACATCGTGCTGCTGGTCATGCCGGACACGCAGATCGGCGAGGTCAACGCGCGGCTCATTGACCGGATCACGGACGCGCTCGAGTTGCACGGCTATGTGGGGGTGTATCGGCGTCGTCGGGAGGGCAGGTCCGTTGCGACGATGGCTGCGGCGCTCGCGCCTGCCGCGGTGGTCAACCTGGCCGCCTACGGCGACGACGAGATGACACTCCTCGAATCTCTCGGTGTGCCAGTGGTGCGGACCACGATTGCCGGGCCTGGCCAGCGGTTTGGGACGCCGCAGGAGAGGTTCGGCAGGACGCAGGCGGAATACTTGGCGTTGAAGGGGCACCGGGTGCTCGGATACGGCAGGCCCCTCAATCCGCGGTTGATCGCGTTCGTGGAGCCGCGGCTCGAGGGGGTCCGGCAGTGGTGCGCGGAGCACGGGCTGGCGGAGCCCGTGGTGGCGGAGCATGGGCTGGACGTGGAGTCGGCGGCGGGGGCTGTGGGCGCGTGGCGGGGCGCCGGCGTCACGGCCGTGGCCGCCTACAACGACGAGTACGCGCTGGCGATCCTCGCCGGTATGCGTTCGCTCGGTCTGACCGCGCCGGCCGACCTGGCGGTGATCGGGATCGACAACATCACTGTTGGGCAGTTCGCCGCGCCGCCGCTGACATCCGTGGACGTGGAGGCAGACGCGATCGCCGATGGGACGGTGCACGCCATCCTCGAGGCGCTGGGCGTGGAGAAGACCGCGGAGCCCAAGGCGGGTGCGCCGAGTCCTGCGCGGGTGGTGGAGCGCGAATCGGCCTGATTGCGGGGTGGTGTCGGGGACGGGGCACTCCCTGATCCGGATCCGGTCCGAGGTTTGCGCGGCGGCGGTTGTCACGCCGCCTGTTCCGGATCCGGCCCGAGGCCTTGGTGGCGGCGGTTGTCACGCTGCCTGATCCGGATCCGGCCCGAGGCCTTGGTGGCGGTGGTTGTCACGCTGCCTGATCCGGATCCGGCCCGCTTCCCCGGGCTTTCCACACGTGAATCGAATCCCAGCGCCCGAACTCCCCGAAAACTGGCTCCGCAGGGCCGGAATAGGAAAGGAGGGAGGTCGGCTGGAGAGCTGGTTGGGCCTTCGTGGCAAGCCGTTTGCGTTGGTGTTTTGTTGCTGGTCCGAAAACAGCCATTCTCGGCCCAGAACGGGCCTCCCTGATGGGGGAAAACAGAGATCTCCGTCGGCGTTTTGTTACTTCTGTAGGAGTTCCGGCAGCGCGTGCTGGTTTTGTGCGGTCCGGGGGTGCTTTTCAGCCTGTTCAGCCGGTGGCGGAGCCTCTTGAACCGGTAGCGGAGCGACAACCGTAGGCGTCTAGCTTCTACTGTGGGCGTTTGACGCGCTTATAATGCCTACAGTAGAGACTGAACGCCGACAGTAGACGAAAACGCCGGTCCAGAGGGGCCGCAAATAGGCCAGAAAAGGCGAAATCCGCCCCGCGGCGGGGTGTGAGCCGGCCCGCAGGGACGGAACTCCTACGGTAGTCCCCTTTCTCACCCGTTGAGGAGGCCCATTCTGCGCTGAGAATGCTGCATTCGCTGGAGTAGTGGCTGAAACTCGCAGAACTCGCTTGGTACCGAGTGAGGGTGAGGGCGTGAGCTGATGGTTAGCGTTCAAACCCTAACCTTCGGCTCAGCCTCTTACCGACCGAGCTTGGCGCCGAGTGAAGGTGAGGGCGTGAGCTGATGGTTAGCGTTCAAACCCTAACCTTCGGCTCAGCCTCTTACCGACCGTGCACGAACCGTCGCACGAACCGTCGCAGACCGTGCGGGAACCCCTGCTAACCCTGCGCAAACCCTTACATTCGGCTCCAACCCTCACCCTTGCCGCAAGCCTTCAGAAGACAATTCCCGCGTTTCCGGCATTTTCGGGCCACAGCGGCCAATTCTTTCCGGTGGGCCCCGCCCAACTCCGACAAGCAGGCCCCGCCCAACTC
>DASRMP010000055.1:0-171983 GCA_035647855.1 Actinomycetaceae bacterium
GCGGGGAGGGGGTGTGACGAACGCGCGCCCCGGCGGCGCGGGCTCGGGAGGGGTGTGACGTTCGTGCGCCCCGGTGTGTGCGCCCCGGTGTGTGCGCCCCGGTGTGCTCGCGTCAGTGCTCGCGTCAGACTCGCCGACGGCGGTTGCAAAACCCGTACGAAAGTCCAATTCGGGATCCAGGATCCAGGATCCGGAATCCGGCACAGGGGCTCCTATTGCCGCGGATCCCGGATCGCCGCCTGGAAGAGGTCCCAGCCGGTCGAGTCCTCTGTGATCACCATGAGATAGGGCCGGTCGGCAAGGAACTCGTGGTCAACCACAGGTGCCGACGTTGCATCCATGCCGATCTCTGTCACCGCGGCTGCCACAGTGCCCTCCTCGTTGACTTTGAGGACCGCCTGCTGCGCAGCCTGCCCGATCTCCAGCTCAACCGGCGCGATGCCGTCGAACGGCCGCGCAGATCCGGTAAGAATCGCCGAGAAGCCCATCGCCTCCAGCGCGGGGAGGAGCTCAAGCTTCGACTTCGTGTCCACGATCGGTAGCGTCACCTGCACCGATCCCCGCTGCACCCCCGCAAGCTGCTCCTTGAGGGAGTCCACCGCCGACGCCACGGCCGCGTGTCCCTGCGCCATCGGGTCCGCGCCCTCGGGAGGCAACGCGAATACCGCGGTGAAACCCTCGGTGTAAGGCAGGGCGATCGCAGTCCACCCACCGCTCTCCGCGTACGCGGCGTTCTGCTTCAACCCGCTCATCATCTCGGTCTCAAACGGCGCGCCGTCGAGAGGCGTGAACTCGCGCGGAAGCGTGGCGTCCTCCTCGAAGGGATCCAGCCACCGTGCCGCGAACAGCACAGCGTTCTGCAGCGCAAGCACCAGGTCCTCGGAGGGCTCGAGCGCCGATTCCTCGATCAGGCCGGCGGTGTGCCGCTGAACCCACTCGTCGAACAGGTCCTTGGCTGCCGGCGACGAGAGATCCGCAGAACCCAGTCCTGCGTCGAACCGCTGTGAGAGCACGTCGAGGTACGCCTCCTCGACCGCGAATTGGTCGTCGATGGTGACCCTGTTCGCGACGTGCACGAACGGCGTCTCCGGAATCTCCTCGGGATCGAACGCCGTCACGTCGCCCTCCCACTCCGCGAGCACACCCATGAGCGCGTTCACTGCGTCGACGGCGTCAGCCGGCGGGGCCCCGAGCATCTGCGTCATCTCGTCAACGGCATCCCCGCTCGCCCCCGGCGCGAGCATCGCGAACGCGAAAGTGAACGACGCCGGCGAGACGACGGCGTTCGCGACCGGGTCGGCCAGTTCCATAAGGCGAAAGCCGGTGGTGTTGCTCGTGGCGACGACGTCGTAAAGGGCGGGCGCATCCGACGGCGAAAGTTGCTCGAACGCGGCCGTGCCTCGCGACTCGTCCTCCGCCGTCGCCCCTCCCCCGCACGCGGCCGTTGCTGCGAGACCGAGTGCCACGGCCACACCCAGGATGGTGCCACGAGGTCTCTTGTGCTGACGGGGCGCGGGCATGATGTCCTCCTTGACGGGTCCGGTGGGCTCGACGAGCACCCGGAGCTGATCGGCCTACCAGGACGTTAGAACCCCGACGTGGACCGGAACAAGAGGCGAGAGGGATTGTTACAGCATTGCCGCCGGCCCGGATCCGCCGTCGGGAGAAGCCGACGATCAGAAGTAGACGGCAACAGGGCCGCGGCCCTCGCTGCGGAGGACGGTGATTTCCGTGTCGAAGATGTCAGAGAGGACGTCGTCCTGCATGATCTCGTCAGGCGTTCCGAAGCGGGCGATGCGGCCGTCCTTGATGCAGCAGATGTAGTCGGAGTAGGCGGCGGCGAAGTTGATGTCGTGAAGCACGATGATGATCGTGCGGCCCAGTTCCACGGCGGCCTTCCGCAGGTGCTTCATCATTCGCACGGAATGGGCGATGTCGAGGTTGTTGAGCGGCTCGTCGAGCAGCACGTACTCGGTCTCTTGGCAGAGCACCATCGCCACGTAGGCGCGCTGGCGCTGGCCGCCTGAGAGTTGGTCGAGATAACGGTCCTCGAGCTCCGTCAGATCGAGGAAGTCGATGTACTTGCTGATGATCCTCTCGTCCCGGGTGGTGAGCCGGCCCTGGCTGTAGGGGAAACGACCGAAACCCACCAGTTGGCGCACGGTGAGCCGGGTAATGAAATGGTTCTCCTGCCGCAGGATGGACAGCACCTTCGCGAGGTCACGGGACTTGGTGGCGGCCACGTCCATGCCGGCCACCTCGATCACACCCTGGTCCATTCCGAGCAGGCGTCCGATCATGGTGAGCATGGTGGACTTGCCCGCGCCGTTGGGCCCCACGAGCGTGGTGATGCCACCCTTGGGCAGTTCGATGTCGATCGGGCCGATGGCCACCTTCGCGCTGTACGACTTCTTGACATCTGTCAGTGTGATCACAGCCGTCCCTTTCTGAGGATGACGAAGAGGAAGATTCCACCTCCGACGAGCTCGATCACGACCGAGACGACGCCGGCGGCGTAGAAGATGTGGTTCATGACGAAGTAGGCGCCGGTGAGGACAACGAAGCCGGTGAGCATCGCCATGGGGAACACGTAGCGGTGGTCGTACGTGTCGGAGAATTGGTAGGAAAGCGTGGCCACCAGAAAGCCGAGGAAGGTCATCGGACCCACGAGCGCCGTCGAGACGGCGATCAGAACCGCCGCGAGGATGAGCACGATGATCGTGTTGCGACGGTAGTTGATGCCGAGATTCACGGCCGCAGGCCGGCCGAGCGCGACCGCGTTCAGTGTCTTCGAGCGGGCAAGAAGGATGAGTGCCGCCACCAGCACCATGGGGATCGCGTACGGCAGGTAGCTCGCATTCGCATTGTTGACGGACCCGAACATCCGGGCGGTCAGGACGTCGAACTCACTCGGGGTGAGCAGACGTTGCATGAAGGAGGCCACCGAGCCGAGCGCGCCACCGATGATTATGCCCACGAGCAGCATGATGTGCAGGCTCGCATAGCGTCCCGAGAGCAGCCAACCGTAGAGGGCGAGCGCGAGACCCACCATGAGAGCCACCTGGAACAGGAAGGCGTTCACACCTGTGAAGGCCACGAGGCCACTCAGTCCGAAGAAGTACACGCTGCTGGTCTGGACCGCGCGGTACAGGGACTCGAATCCCATGATCGAGGGTGTGATGATCCGGTTGTTCGTGACCGTCTGGAAGGAGACCGTCGCCATCGCCTGGGCCACCGCCACCACGAGCATTACGATCACGCTCGTGATGCGCCGCTGCGCGATCAGCCAGAAGCCCTGCGTGCCGAAGTCCATCGGGTTCTTCCACGCGATGAGTCCGGCCGAGAACAGCAGGGAGAGCACCAGCAAGGTGCCGAGGATGATCCAGTAGCGACGCCGCCCCCTGGCGGTCTGGAACGCGCCGGAGCGGCGCTCGGAATGGTGGAACGCCCCGGGGTGCTCGCCGCTCGGCACGAGGTCGACGTCGTCGATCACGCCCTCGCCCATTCCCGCTGCCACCGGTGTGATGGCGTCGAAGCGCAGCCGTACGGTGCCCGAGTCGGTCTTGGTCGGTGTCATGTCCGATTCACCCTCCCCGCTAGCCACGGCGCCGCTGCCTGAGCAGGAGGAACACGAACACCACGCCGCCGATGATTCCCAGAATCAGGGAGACCGGGACCTCGAACGGCATGATGATGGTGCGGGAGATGATGTCGCACACGGTGACGATCGCGATTCCCAGCAGGCAGACCCACGGCAGGTTGCTGCGCATGTTGTCGCCCCGGAAGAGAGAGACGATGTTGGGGACGATGAGCCCCAGGAACGGCAGGTTCCCCACCACCACGGTCACCACGCCGGTGGCGATCGCGATCAGGCCCGTCCCGAGCAGGATGATGCGGTTGTAATTCAGACCAACGTTGGTGGCGATGTCCTCACCGAGACCCGCGACGGTGAGCCGGTCCGCGAACAGGAAGACCGCCACGACGACGATGATCACGATCCACAGTGGCTCGTACTGTCCCCTCATCACCGTGATGAAGCTGCCGGCGAACCAGACGCCGAGGTTCTGCAGCAGGTCCGCCTGTAGTGCCACGAACGTGGAGATGGAGCCAACCACGGCACCGAGCATGATGCCGACAATCGGGACGATCAGCGAGGAGCGGAGCGTCACGCGCCGCAGGAACATGAAGAAGACCATCGTGCCGACGAACGCAAAGACCACGGCAACCGTCATCCGGAACAGGATCGACGACGTCGGTGCGAGGATGATGGCTGTCATGAGTCCGAGACCCGCCCACTCGGTGGTTCCCGTGGTGGTGGGCTCGACGAAGCGATTCTGGGTGAGCAGCTGCATCACGAGGCCGCTCATGGCCATTGCCGCCCCGGACAGCACCAACGCGATGGTCCTGGGAACACGAGTGATCCAGAACATCTCGGTGCCGTCGTCAGCGCCGAAGATGTCGTAGACGCCCGTGAACAGGGAGACCACAAGCAGCCCTATGACGCCGAGGAACCCGAGGAGGAGCTTCCAGTCGAGAAGCTGCCCCCGGGTTCGTACCGGGCGGGAGGTCGGGGCCTCCCGGTGTGGCTCAGCTGTGATTGTCATACTGCCTTCGCGCAAAGTTGAATCTGAATGTGGAGGGAGTGGGGCTCTGCGGACCCCACTCCCTCCGTTTCCTACTCAGTTCGAGTCTTCAGATGCACCTCAGGCCTGTCCCCCGAAGGCCTCTGCGAGTGCTTGGAAGAACTCTGTGTAGGTCTGGATGCCCTCGTTCGTGTAGGTGTCCGCCGGCATGTAGATGATGTTCCCCTCGACCACGGCGGTCACGTTCCGGAGCGCTGCGGAACCCTCGATGACCTCGTTCGCCGGAACGTAACTCGGATCGTCGGCGGACACGGCCGCGTCACGGTCCAGGACCAGGATCCAGTCAGGGTTGGAGTCGGCGATGGACTCGACCGAGATGTCGTCGCCCTGGTGGTCGTCGGTGGCCTCGTCGATCACGAGGGCCGGGGTCAGGCCGAGGATGTCGAAGATCGGACCGATAGTGCGGCCGACAGCCGGGGCGAGGTATCCGATGTTGCCTCCGGAGACGTTGACCGCCATGACCTTCTGGCTCGGGTCGTAGGCGGCAACCGCGTCGGCGATCGCGTCATCGAACGCGCCCGTCAGCTCTGCGGCCTCGGACTCCTTGCCAAAGATCTGACCAAGCGCGGTGATCTGGCGCTTGAGCTCCTCGTCGAAGGGTTCGCCGTCACGCGGATCGAAGTTGATCTGGACCGCGTCCGGGGTCAGGGCCGCGATGTCATCGAAGAAGCCGGTGAACCGCTGACCGTTGATGATCAGGTCCGGCTCGGCCGCCACGATGAGTTCGAGATTCGGCTCGCGGTGGTTGCCGATGTCCGGAATCGATGCGTCGTCCTTGTAGCCGACTGTGGGCGGCATCAGCGAGACGGGTGCGGCCGAGAGCTCAATGCCCCAGTCGTACAGGGTCTCGAAGGTGCGGTTGTCGAGGGAGACGACAGACTTGGGCGGAACGGTGATGGTGTGGGTTCCGTTGTTGTCCTCGATCTCGATGTTGCCGTCCGATTCGGCTCCGGCCTCCGTCGTCTCCTCTTCGGCAGCAGAGGTGGTGACCTCCGCTGTGGGAGCAGCAGTCGTGGGATCTGTCTCGCCGCCGTTGCCTCCACCGCACGCAGCAAGCGTGAGGGTGGCTATCGCAGCCATGGCGATGACTCCCATTCGTGTCTTCATCATTGGTCTCCTTTGGGGCTCCGGCATACCGGACTCCCCCGACGCAGTATTTTCGTAACGCAGGCCTTGCGAAATGAAGGCTAGCTCACGCAAATCCAATATCGCAACGTAGGTGTTTCGATATTCGAGATGTGGAGAGAATGACTTGATACCCGCAGATCGGCGGTTTTTCAAGGGGCCTCCGATCCATTTTTCCGCAGCGGTCACGGCCCAACATCCACGGCCCGGGATGTCCCCGTGGGACGCCGGTGGACCAGACGGAGTACGCCGGGGGCGGGATCAGGCGTCGACGAGCGAACGCAGCACGTACTGCAGAATGCCGCCGTTGCGGAAGTACTCCGCCTCTCCCGGAGTGTCGATCCGGACAACGGCGTCGAACCCGATGGGGTTGCCGTCGTCCCGAGTTGCGGTCACGCGGACCGTGCGTGGGGTGGCACCCTCGTTCATCACCGAGATGCCCTCGATGTCGAAGGTCTCGGTGCCGTCCAGGCCGAGGGAGTTGCGATCCTCCCCCTCCGGGAACTGGAGTGGGAGCACTCCCATGCCGATGAGGTTCGAGCGGTGGATCCGTTCGAAGCTCTCCACGATCACGGCTTTCACGCCGAGGAGGAGGGTGCCCTTGGCAGCCCAGTCACGCGAGGAGCCGGAGCCGTACTCGGTGCCGCCGAGGATGACGAGTGGCACGCCCGCCTCCCGGTAGGCCTCCGCGGCGTCGTAGATCGTTTGCTGCTCGCCCGTGAGGAGGTTCTTCGTGAACCCGCCCTCCACGCCCGGCACGAGTTCGTTTCGCAGGCGGATGTTGGCGAAGGTGCCGCGCACCATCACCTCATGGTTGCCGCGCCGCGAGCCGTAGGAATTGAAGTCCTTGCGCTCGACGCCGTGGTCCATGAGGTAACGACCCGCTGGGGAGTCCGCCTTGATGGCGCCCGCGGGCGAGATGTGGTCGGTCGTGACGGAGTCGCCCAGCTTGGCGAGAACCCGGGCCCCATGGATGTCCGTGATCGGCTCCGGATGGCGGCCCATGCCGTCGAAGAACGTGGGCCTGCGGACGTAGGTGGACTCGGGGTCCCACTCGAAGATGTCGCCCTCGGGGGTCTCCAGGTTGCGCCACTGCTCGTCGCCGGCGAACACATCCGCATAGGAGGCAGCGAACATCTCGCGGCTGATGGAGTCGTCGATCACCTGCTGGACCTCTGCGGGGTCCGGCCAGATCTCGCGAAGATACACGTCATTGCCCTGCTGGTCCCGGCCGAGGGGTTCGTCCTCGAAGTCGAAGTCCATGGTCCCGGCCAACGCGTACGCGATCACGAGCGGCGGCGAGGCCAGGTAGTTCATCTTCACGTCCGGGTTGATCCGGCCCTCGAAGTTCCGGTTGCCCGAGAGCACGGACACCACCGCGAGGTCGTTCTCGTTGACCACCTCGGACACCTCTGCGGGCAGCGGGCCCGAGTTGCCGATGCAGGTGGTGCAGCCGAAGCCGACCAGATGGAAACCCAATGCCTCGAGTTCAGGCCACATGCCTGCCTTCTCGTAGTAGTCACTCACCACCTGGGAGCCCGGCGCCATCGAGGTCTTCACCCACGGCTTGGACTTCAGCCCGCGCTGGTTCGCGTTGCGTGCGAGCAGGGCGGCCGCCATCATCACGGACGGGTTCGAGGTGTTCGTGCACGAGGTGATCGACGCGATCGCCACGGAGCCGTGGTCCAGTGTGGTCTTGGTTCCGTCCGCGAGTGCCACCGGCACCACGCGGTGCAGGCGATCCTCCTCGCCCGCCATTCCCTCGGAGATGACGTACGGCGGCGCCACGTCCTGGCCTGTGCACGGGGAGATGGGGTCCGACGCCGGGAAGGTCTGTGCCACCGGGTTGGACGGCGAGAGCGCCGCCTCTTCCTCCGCAGTGAGAGTGGAGACGTAGTCGGGCAGGACGGACCGGAAGGCCCCCTTGGAATCGGAGAGCTCGATGCGGTCCTGAGGACGCTTCGGGCCCGCGATCGAGGGCACCACGGTGGAGAGGTCGAGTTCCAGGTACTCGGAGAAGCGGGGCTCGCGGCTCGGGTCGTGCCAGAGGCCCTGCTCCCTGGCGTACGCCTCGACCAGTGCAATCTGGTCCTCGGAGCGGCCCGTGAGGCGCAGATACTCAATGGTCACCTCGTCGATCGGGAAGATCGCGGCGGTCGAGCCGAACTCGGGTGACATGTTTCCGATGGTGGCGCGGTTCGCGAGCGGCACCTCGGCCACGCCCTCGCCGTAGAACTCGACGAACTTCCCGACCACCCCGTGCTTCCGCAGCTTCTGCGTGATCGTGAGCACCACGTCCGTGGCGGTGGCCCCCGAAGGGATCGTACCCACGAGCTTGAAGCCGGCCACCCGCGGGATCAGCATGGAGACCGGTTGGCCCAGCATCGCGGCCTCGGCCTCGATGCCTCCGACGCCCCAGCCGAGGACGCCGAGCCCGTTCACCATCGGGGTGTGCGAGTCGGTTCCGACGCAGGTGTCCGGGTAGGCGGTCATGACGCCGTCGTCCTCGCGGGTCATGACCACGCGCGCGAGGTATTCGAGGTTGACCTGGTGGACGATGCCCGTGCCGGGCGGGACCACCTTGAAGTCGTCGAACGCGCCCTGGCCCCAGCGCAGGAACTGGTAGCGCTCCCGGTTGCGCTGGTACTCGATCTCGACGTTCCGGCGGAAGGCGTCAGGCGTGCCGAAGACGTCTATCTGCACCGAGTGGTCGATCACCAGTTCGGCGGGCGCGAGCGGGTTCACACGCGCAGGGTCTCCCCCAAGCTCCGTGACGGCCTCCCGCATCGTTGCGAGGTCCACCACGCACGGAACACCGGTGAAGTCCTGCATCACCACGCGCGCCGGCGTGAACTGAATCTCTGTCGAGGGTTCCGCGTCAGGGTCCCACTGGGCGAGCGCGCGGATGTGGTCGGCGGTGACGTTCGCGCCGTCCTCGGTACGCAGCAGGTTCTCGGCGAGCACCTTCAGGCTGTAGGGCAGCAACTCCAGGCCAGGGACCGCAGCCAGGCGATTGATTCGGTAGGTCTTGTCACCGACGTTCAGATCGGCAGCAGAGTTGAAGCTGTCCACTGGTGCTCTCCTTCGAATGCCGAGCGCGAATGCCTCGCGGCAATTTATCTCGACATCAAGATACTTTCTCCGGCATGTAAAGTCCACCCTAGGTGAGGCAGGTGGCCGCCGCGCGGCACGCCATCTACCGCCGGACGAGAGCCGCGACCATCTCGACGTGGTGCGTCGAAGGGAAGAGGTCGTAGGCGTCCAGGCGCAGAATGTCGTACTCCGCGACGAGTGTTTCGAGGTCCCGGGCAAGGGCCGCCGGATCGCACGCCACGTACACGATCCGCTCCGGCCTACGTGCCTTGAGCGCTGCCGTCACCGCTCCCCCGGCACCGGTACGGGGAGGGTCCAGGACCACCACGTCGATCCGCGCTCGCTCGGCTGAAATCCGCCGTCCGTCCACACGGGCGACCTCGACCCGGGCCTGTGGAAGACCTGAGAGGTTCTTCGTCGCGTCGGCGACGGCTCTCCGCGCGCCTTCCAGCCCGAGTACCGCGCCCCGGGCGCCGACCGCGTGAGCAAGCGGAAGGGTGAACAGTCCTGCACCGGAGTAGAGCTCGAGGACATGGTCACCGGGCTTCGGCCGCGCCGCCTCCAGCACCGCCTTCACCAGAACCTCCGGTGCTGCGCGGTGGGATTGCCAGAATCCGCCGGCGTGCAGCCGGTAGCGGAGCGGCCCGTACTCGGTCGGGACTCGTTCCATCACCTCCGCACCCACCTTCCGGCCGGGCGCGCGCCACACGCCGCCGGTAGTGACGACCAAGGGCGGCGAGGCACTCGGAGCAACCGCGGCCACCTCGGTGCCCGGTCTCAGCTGCCACGAACCGCCGAAAAGCTCCAGCCCGTTCATCTCCTCGACTGCGAGAGGCATCGAGTCCAGCGCCACCGTCTCGTGGGACCGTCCGCGGCGCATGGCCGGCCTGCCCTCGTCGTCGACGACGAAGCCCACCCTGGTCCGCCACCTCACCGTTCCGCCCTCGACCCGCTGAACGCGGACTCGCCCATCCGGCGTCACGGCTGCGGCTGCTTCCACGACGGCGTGGCCACCGATCCGCCGCAGCGTGTCCGCGATCACGGCCTCCTTCCACCGCAGTTGCGCGTCCGGCGCGACGTGACCGAGGTCGGCGCCGCCAACCCCTGTGCGCTCGGCGAGGGGCCACACGTGCGGCACCCGGCTCGGCGAGGCCTCGATCACCTCGACCGTGCGAGCGATCAGGTGCCGGGGATGGTCCTCGGCGATCTCCACCTCCACGCGCTCGCCCGGAAGGGCACCCGTGACCAGTGCGACCTTGCCGCCGAGGCCCGAGGCGTCGTCGTCGGGGACACGCGCCACGCAGAACCCGCCGTGGGCAGGGTCACCGGCCTCAAGAATCAATCGACCCGTCATGCAACCTCCGTTGCTCGTCCACCGCGTACGACCCCGGCACCTCCAACGCATCGTGGGGGCCCAAATGCCACGGTACCGATGCCATCACCACTCCTGGCATCAGAAGCAACCGTGACTTGAGGAGCGCGGCGGACTGGTTGTGCAGCAGCCTCTCCCACCACCGCTCGACCACGTACTCCGGAATGAACACGACCACCAGGTCCCTGGGTGCGGCGCGGCGCATGCCCTTGACGTATTCCACGATCGGCCGTGTGATCTCCCGGTAGGGCGCGGCGAGCACGGTGAGCGGGATGGGCATCGCCACGTCATCCCACTGTTCGCGCAGGTCCCGTGCCTCGCCCGGGTCGATCGCGACGTGGAGGCCCTCCAGCGAGTTGAGGCGGGCGGCGCGCGCGTAGGCGATCGCCCGCAGGGCCGGCTGATTCAACCGGGAGACGAGAACGAGCCCACGCGTCCGGGACGGCAGCGAGCGTGCCTCGACGGGATCGTGCACGGAGAGCCGGCGGTCCAGGCGGGTGTAGTGCGTGTGGATCCCGAGCATCACGGCGTAAAGGACGGCCATGAGAACCAGCGCGATCCAGGCGCCGCGGGTGGTCTTCGTGATCAGCACGATGATGAGGACCGTGCCGGTCATGACGAACCCGGCCGTGTTCACACCCCGGGAGCGCAGCATCGTGATGCGCTTGGACCGGTCTATCTCGTTCCGCAGCCGCGAACTCCAGTGCCGGATCATCCCCAGCTGCGAGAAAGTGAAGGAGATGAACACGCCCACGATGTAGAGCTGGATAAGGCGCGTCACCTGCGCGTCGAACGCGAGGAGGAGCGCGATCGCCGAACCTGCCAGTAAGAGGATCCCGTTGGAGTACGCGAGCCTGTCGCCGCGGCTGCGCATCCGGCGGGGCAGGAACTCGTCGTTCGCGAGGACCGAGGCGAGGACCGGGAAACCGTTGAACGCCGTGTTGGCGGCGAGGACGAGGATGAGTCCGGTCACGACTGTCACGAAGTAGAAGAGCACCGGCACGCCGGAAAAGACTGCTTCCGCGATCTGCCCGATCACCGGGTCCTGATGGTAGCCTGCGCCCACCGGAACCCCGTCCTGCAGCAGATTGCGGGCGGGGTCCTCCACGAACTTCACTCCGGTCGCCATTGCGAGGGCGATGACGCTCAGGAGCATGGTCGCCGAGATCACGCCGAGCAGGAGCAGCGTGGTGGCGGCGTTCTTAGACTTGGGCTTCCTGAACGCCGGGACGCCGTTCGAGATCGCCTCGACGCCCGTGAGTGCTGCACAACCGGAGGAGAACGCGCGGAGGACCAGGAAGGCCCCCGCGAGGCCCGCCAGTCCCTGATTGAACTGCGCCTCCGGCTCGATCGCGAACTGCGCTGAAGGTGACGAACCGAGGTTGCCGCCGGCGAACTGAACGAACCCCGCCAGCACCATCAGGCAAACCGCGAACATGTACAGGTACGTGGGAATCGCGAAAACGGTGCCGGACTCCCTGACGCCGCGAAGGTTGAGCAGCGTGACGATCAACACGAGGAGGACGGCGATGGGCACGTGGTGGCCGCGCAGCGCCGGGATCGCGGCGATGATGTAGGCGGCCCCGGAAGAGATCGAGACCGCGACCGTCATGACGTAGTCCACGAGGAGTGCGCTCGCGACCACCAGGCCCGCTCTCTTCCCCAGGTTCTCGCTCACGACCTCGTAGTCGCCGCCTCCGGACGGGTAGGCGTGCACGTTCTGCCGGTATGAGGCGACCACGGTCACGAGAACCAGCACGACTGCGAGTCCCACCCATGGCGACAGCGTCACGGCGGCCACGCCCGCCATCGCGAGCGTCAGCAGGATCTCGTCAGGCGCGTAGGCCACCGACGAAAGAGCATCCGAGGCGAAGACCGGCAAAGCGATCCGCTTCGGAAGCAGAGTGTGCCCCAATCGATCCGACCGCATCGGAGGGCCGACGAGCACACGTTTCAGGGCATCGCCCGCGTTGGACACGTTGCCCATGGTATGCCCGCAGGCGCTCTCCGGGTCCCGCCAGGTGTAGCGTCGACATGTGCACTTCGTCATCATGGGCTGCGGCCGGGTCGGGGCATCGCTCGCGAACCGACTGGATGAGGCCGGCCACTCGGTGTCGGTGATCGATATGAATCCGGAATCCTTCCGGCGTCTGTCCTCCGAGTTCTCCGGGCGGCGCATCACGGGCATGGGCTTCGACCGTGACGCCCTCATCCAGGCCGGAGTCGAGGACGCGTACGCGCTTGCGGCGGTTTCCTCGGGAGACAACTCGAACATCATCACCGCGCGCGTTGCCCGCGAGACGTTCGGCGTCTCCCGGGTGGTTGCCCGGATCTACGACCCGCATCGGGCGGAGGTCTACCAGCGTCTCGGCATCACGACTGTGGCGACGGTCCGCTGGACGACGGACCAGTTCCTCCGGCGGCTTCTGCCGAAGGGCGCACAGGTCGAGTACCGCGACGCCACCGGCACTGTCACGCTCGCGAGCGTGAATCACCATGCCGACTGGGTGGGCCGCCCCGTTGCCCGCCTCGAGGAGGCCACCGGGGCGCGCATCGCTTTCCTGACGCGAGGCGGGCAGTCCCTCGTCCCCGACAGATCGACCGTGGTTCAGGAGAACGATCTCCTGTTCGTGATCGCACCCACGGCCGGCCTCCAGTCGATTCAGAAGCGGCTCACCTCCCGGCCCGTGAGGGAGAACTGATGAAAGTCCTTGTCGCAGGTGCCGGTTCCGTGGGTCGCTCAATCGCCAGGGAACTCCTCTCCCACGGCCACGCAGTGACGCTGGTCGACCGGCTGCCGGCGGCCATGAAGATCGCCTCCGTCGCCGACGCCGACTGGCTCCTCGCGGATGCGTGCGAACCCACGGCCCTCGCGGATGCCGGGGCGGGCGAGATGGACGTCATCGTCGCCGCAACCGGGGACGACAAAGCCAACCTCGTGATCTCGCTGCTTGCGAAGACCGAGTTCGCGGTGCCGCGCGTCGTCGCGAGAGTGAACAACCCGAAGAACGAGTGGATGTTCGACTCGACCTGGGGTGTGGACGTCGCCGTCTCGACGCCCCGCATCATGACGGCGCTCGTGGAGGAGGCGGTGACGGTCGGCAACCTGGTGAAGGTCTTCACCTTCCACCAGTCCGGCGCATCGATCTACGAGATCACGCTGCCGGCAGACTCTCCCGTCATCGGCCGCAGGGTCGGTGGGCTGCTACTGCCGGGAGCCGCGGTCCTCGCCGCCATAATCCGCTCGGAGCAGCCCATCGCCCCGGTCGCGGACGACACGCTGGAGGCCCGCGACCAGCTCCTGCTCGTGGTGGACGCTACTGGCGAGGAGTTCGTGCCGGCGATGCAGCAGGCGCTGGCTCCCGGACCAGAAGCCACGTGAGCCACAGCACCAGCGCGAACAGCGGCGTGCCCATGATCAGCCGTGCCGTGCCCAGCCATCCCACGGAATCGCCGAGATAGAGCGGGAGTTGCACGGCAAGGCGCCCCGCGAAGAGCCCCACCCACAGCCAGCTCGCCACCACGTACCGCGGATAGGCCGCTGAGGTCCGCCACCCCTCCCACCGACCTCGCAGCAGAGCCACGATCACCCCGACCACCGGCCACTTGGCGAGAATCGAGGCAAGCACGCCGACGAGGTAGGCGGCGTTCACTATCAGTCCCCACACGAAGAAGTCGGCGGCATCACCGCTCCGCCACGCCCACACCACGCCGATGGCAACGCCGAACACTCCGCCCAGTGCCATCGTGACCGACTGACGGGCCACCAGCCGGACCGTGAAAGCGATCACGGCGAGGGCCGAGGCGGCGATGAGCGCCGGCATCAGTTCGCGCGTCGCGACGAACACGACCACGAACACCAGCCCGGGCAGGATCGATTCCGCGAGCCCGCGGACACCGCCCATCGACTCCATTACGTCGAAGTCCTCGGCCGTCAGCTGCGCGAACGAGCCGCGGGCCATTTGCTCGGCCGCTGCGGCAACCTCGGGTGCTTCGTGACGGGACTGCGGAGGTTCCGGGCCGGCTACGGGGCCGCCGGAGACGTCCGGGGGCTCGTCGTGACCGGGTGTTACAGGTGTACTCATTCGGCTATCCCTGGAAGTAGCTCGTACCTGGGGTTGTACATGACGGGGAGTCCGTCGATCTCGGCGACCCGGCCACTCGCGACCATGCGCCGTCCGGGCTCGACTCCCGGGACCTCACGGCGGCCGAGGAATACAAGACCGAGCAGGCCGGTGCCGTCGTCGAGACGCGCCGTCATGCTGTCCGGGGTGCCGTGCGGCTGAAAGGTGAGCGCGACGACCGTCCCCGCGACCGTGGCCGCCTCACGGGGCGAGACCTCTGCGATCGGGGTTGCCTCGATGCCCGCGAGCAACTCGCGAACGTCGGCGTTCTCGAGTTCCGCACGGGACGCGCGGAGCTTCGCGAACCACCTCATCGGGTCTCGGTCATCTCCGGGCCACGCCTCGGCATGCCGAGGGCGTCGGTCTCGGGCGCCCCCGCGTCGTCCTGCTGGGTCTGGCCGGGGACCGTGAGCGGGAGCACCTCGCGCGGCGGACGCGCCTGGGTTCCACGGACGACGACGGCGTCCCGTAGCACGTCCTCGAGTTCCTTCGCTGCCTGTATGTCGAATGCGGCCTTGCCGGTGAACGTGGCGCGGATCATCCAGCGGGGCCCATCGATGCCGACCAACCTCATCGGACGGACGCCGGAGCCGCCGGGGGTGGTGACCGGCATGCGGGCCAGGAGTTCCCGTCCGAACTCGCCCGGCACCTCGTCAACCTCGCCTCCGGAGCTGCGCACGGACTCCGCCAGCTCGGGACGGACCTGGTCCCATAGGGACATGGTGCGAGGTGCCGCGAGGACCTGCATCTGGACCGTGGACTCGCCCAGGGTGACCGTAGCGGCGACCGGCACCCGTGACGCCCGCTCGAGTTCGAGCCGCAGCGACATCCCGGGTCGCTTGGGAATTCTCAGCGCGCCGAGATCAACCCGATTCCCGAGGCCCGCTTCGTCCTCGATGTCCCACGGACCGGACGTCAGAGGCTCGGCCTCTTCCTGCACTTCCGGCTCCGGCTGCCGGCGCCGCGAGAACAGTGCCATCGTCACTCCTTGTCGCTTGCTCTTCGATGAACTGTACCTTGATGGTCTTTCACCGTTTCCCGCCCCGTCGCGGCTGCCGCCGGCGCTGGGGCAGGTGCGTTGTGACAGAGTTGTGTCCGTGCACTACCGCGAACGCGTGAGCCCGCCCCTGCCCGTGCTGCTGCTGACAGGCGTGCTGGTGGGTTCGTTCGGTCTGATCCTGGTTCCGCTGTCCGGGGAACTCGCGGCCGCCGTGGGGCTGACACTCGCGATCCTGACGGGTCTCGTTCAGTACCTGACCTCGCCGATCGTCGAGATCGACGGCGAATGGTTCAGGGCGGGCACGGCACGCATCGAGGGCGAGTACCTGGGCCGAGTCGAGGTGCTGGACCGCACCGAGGTGCGCAAGCTCATGGGCACTGGCGCGGACGCCCGCGCGTACGTCTCCCACCGGGACTACGCCAAGGGCGCCGTCAGGGTCGAGCTGCGGGACCCCCGCGATCCGGCACCCTACTGGCTGGTCAGCAGCGGGCGTGCCGCCGAGCTCGCGCGAGCGCTTGAGGCGATCGCCGGCTGAGTCGGCCCGCGCACTCGGTCAGCCCGCGCACTCCGAACAGATCGGCTGGCCGTCCACCTCGTAGGCCAGTTGCGAACGGTGGTGCACGAGGAAGCAGTTCGAGCACGTGAACTCGTCTGCCTGGCGGGGCAGCACGCGCACCGCCAGTTCCTCGCCGGACAGGTCGGCACCGGGTAGCTCGAATCCCTCGGCGGCTTCCGTCTCGTCCTCGTCGACCGCGGTAGCGGACTTCTCGTTCCGGCGGGCTTTCAGCTCCTCGATCGAGTCCGCGGCAAGGTCTTCGTCAGTCTTGCGTGGGGCGTCATAGTCGGTCGCCATCAGGGCGTCTCTCCGATTCCTTGTTGGTCCTGCCTTGTCAACTCCGATGGGGCCCCGGACATTCCCGGTCGGCCTGGGACCGTGGCAGGGTGATGGCCCACATCGCGGGTGACGGAGGGACTATACACGGCCTTTCGCGTTCGTGTGCGCTGCTGAGACGAGTCGCTCCAAATCGGCCGCCAGTCGGGGATTTGCCGCGATCACCATCTCGGTGGACCATGGCCCGCCATCCAGTCCGGAGACGACTCCCCCGGCCTCGCGGACGATGAGCTCACCTGCGGCGACGTCCCACGAGTTGATCCCGGACTCGTAGTAGCCGTCGAACACGCCCTCGGCCACGAGGCACAAATCGACTGCGGCGGATCCGAACCGCCGGATGTCGCGGACTTGCGGGATGACTTCGAGGAAGACCTGGGACTGGAAAGCGCGTTGCCCGGACTGGTATCCGAAGCCGGTGGCCACGAGCGACTGGGCAAGCGTCTCGCCCGCGGCAACGTGCACCGGCTCGCCGTCCCGATACGCTCCGGCACCCTTCACTGCATGCCACGTACGCTCGAGCGCGGGCGCACAGACTGCCCCGGCGAGCAGGTCCCACCCGCTCGGATCGGGAGTCCCGGCGCAGACCGCGACCGACACCGACCAGAATGGCAGTCCGTACAGGTAATTGACCGTGCCGTCTATCGGATCGATCACCCAGGTGAGACCGCTCGTTCCTGCCTGATTGTCTTGCTCTTCTCCGAGTATCGCGTCGTCCGTCCTCGCGGACGCGAGCCGGGAGCGCAGCAGGTCCTCGACCTCGCGGTCGACCGCCGTGACGATGTCGCTCTGCGACGACTTCGTGTATTCGACGGTCACAGCGCCGCCGCGCCGCCGGGCCGCGAGTTCGCCGCCTTCCCGCGCGAGCGCGATTGCGAGTGTCCCGAGGTCAGAAAGTTCAGCAGCAGTGATCATGGGGCCATTGTGCACCGGCGCCACACCGCCGGACGTCCCGGCGGGAGCGGATTCGGAGTGGCAGTCTGGATGGAGGAGATCTGTAAGGAGTAGACGTGACAGAGCTCAGCCTGGCGAGAATCGACGGCGACGGAGAGCAACTAGTGCTCACCGATGAGACCGGCGCGGAGTACACCCTGCGAATCACGGAGGAACTGCGGACCGCCGTCCGCCGC
Source organism: Actinomycetaceae bacterium (assembly GCA_035647855.1). GTDB lineage: Bacteria > Actinomycetota > Actinomycetes > Actinomycetales > Actinomycetaceae > JAAZBW01. The sequence continues at coordinate 17,377 of DASRMP010000055.1, forward strand.
GACCGGCAGATCGCCGAACGCGTCCGCGCCACCTCCCAGCCGGTGACTCCCCGGGAGATCCAGACACTGCTGCGCGCGGGGTCGTCCGTCGAGGAGGTGGCCGAACTCTCCGGTCTGACTCCTGAGCGCATCGAACGCTACGAGGGTCCCGTCACCGCAGAACGGGCGTGGGTCATCGAACGCGCGCAGTCCCTTACCGTGGGTCGGCACCCCGACTCCCCCAACCTCGGGGACCTCGCCCTCGATCGCCTCGCCACACGGAAGGTCGATCCCGATGCACTCGAGTGGGATGCCGTTCGCGGCGAGACCGGTCCGTGGACGGTGAAACTCTCGTTTCCTGTAGGCGGCCGTTTGGCCTACGCCAGCTGGGAGGTCGATCTCCAGGCACGCTCTCTCCACGCTCTCGACGACGAGGCCAGGTGGCTCTCGGAGACCGATGCCTCCTCGCCACGCGCGCGCCGTGCCGGCCTCGCCGGTGTCATCCCGGTGGCCCCACACAACGAACAGGACGAGCGCTCCGGCGGGTCTGGCGCTGGAACGGACGCGCTTCTGGACTCGCTGCAGCAGTCGCGCGGTGTCCGGCAGCCTGGATTGGAGGAGGACCCGGATCTGCTCGACTCCCTTGAAGGTGACCAGGCGGGATCAGATGCGCGAGTCATCGCGTTGCAGGGTCGGGACATGGAGCCCGGCGCTGCCGCGGCCGGCGGTCAGGACGACCAGACGAAGGCCGGGGAGCGCAAGTCCAAGTCGCGCCGCACGCGGCGTAGCGTGCCCAGCTGGGACGAGATCGTTTTCGGAGCACCGAAGGACGACTGAGCGGCCAGACCCGGACGGACCCTCAGACCACCTCTGCCACCAGCGGAATGAGCATCTCATCTTCCGTGAGGGATCCGTGGACCCCCTTCAGCGCGATGGACCCCGGCGTCTGGGTTCGTGAGTCCACCACGACCTCGGTGCCCCTCATGAATACGACCACGTCCCCGATCACTGGCTCAAAACGCTCGGCAACGGGCCCGAAAAGCGGCATCGCCTCATCGCGCAGGGCGATCCAGGCGGAATCGCCGAGATAATCCGACCAGCGCTCGGCCACTTCCTCCGGGCGTGACGTGAAGACATGGCTGGCGCGTGGCTCACCCGAAACGAGATCGACGCAGGCAGCGAGCGCCGGAGTCGTGGCGACATCCGTCCGCTTGGTGACGTCCACCATGCCGTGGTCCGCGGTGATCACGAGCAACGTGCCTGCCGGCAACTCCCGTGCGAGCCGGTCGAGTTCCGCGTCGGTGCGGCTCGCTTCCTCGCCCCACTGCCAGGACTGCCATCCATGATCGTGACCGATGTGGTCGACCTCACCCCAGTAGAGGTACGTGGCATCGGCTCGCCCACTGCTCAACTCGTGGACGGCTGCGTCCACACGGTCCTCGAGTTCTTCCGCCGCGACCTCACGTGCACCGCGCAGGGACGCGACCGTCAGGCCGCTCCCGGTGAACCGAGCGGGAGCCAGCAGAGCGAACCTCTCGGGCCGTGCGATCCGCTGGGCGAGCGTGGGCACGGTCTGCCACGCAAGCATCGCCTCCGGGCCGTCCTCCCACCGGATCAGGTTCAGCAGGCGTCCACCGGGCTCACGCACGGTGTAGCCGAGCATCCCCGTCTCGCCCGGTCCTGTGCCGGTGCCGAAGGCCGAGATTGCAGCCGCCGTCGTCGACGGCACGACCGTGGTGAGCCGCCGCCTTTCACGGCGGCGCAGGAACGGGAAGTGCCCGGACCGCTGCGCCAGCTGCGTGTGGCCGAGGCCATCAATCAGGACCACGCACACGCGGGGCGCGGGAGGAAGCTCGAGCCCATTCGCGATCGATGCGAAGGACCGCGAACCGGCAACCTGCTCCACGTCCACCGCCGCCAGGGCGGCCGCAAGGATCCCCTGCAGTCCGCCGCTCTCAGGACGGACGAACTCCGCGGGGAAGGTCACAGCTCACTGCTCCTCGCCACCGCTTCCGAGAGCGCCGCGGCGAAGTGCAGTGCCTGCTCGAGGCGTTCCCGTCCGTCGGCGTGCGCGCTCACCCTCAACGCCAGGTCTTCGCCGGAGACAACGCCGGTGTAGCCGTGGTCCGCCTCGCAGTTCGGGTCACCGCAGCCGGCAGGCTCCAGTTCGATCCGCGCGACCCCGCCCCAGTTCACCTGGATCGTCAACTCGTCCACCACGGAACGGTCCGAGCGTGCCGGGTCCGTGACACCGTGAGAGAGCGCGACCGAGTTGATGCGCTTCAGCGGCACGGCCTCGGTGGTTGCCAGCGCGTGAGCGCTGCGGGCCTGCGGATCGTCGTCGACATGAACGCCAATGAGGCGGGTCGGTGTGAGCACGAGTGCGGTGAGGTGGCGGTAGATCTCACGGGAGTCGAACGATGTCTCCGGGTGGACGAGGTACGAGACCACGTCCTGGCCCCCGATGGCGATACGCAGGACGCGCGCCACGAGGTCGGGATAATAGCCGCCGCGCTGCAGATCGCGGTACAGGTCGTTGCTCAGGGTCTCGGACACGCCTGCCATTGTTCATCATTCCCGCTTGCGATGTCATGTTCCACGGGAGACGCGCCGGTCACAGGAATTGCCGCAGGATCTTGCGATAATCGCGGATATGAAGCCCTCCAAGCCGCCGGTCCACGAGCACATAGTTGATACGGACGTCGTCGAGGAGATGGAGAGTTCGTTCCTGGAGTACGCGTATTCCGTGATCCACGCGCGAGCTCTGCCTGACGCCCGGGACGGCCTGAAGCCGGTACAGCGGCGGATCCTGTTCCAGATGAATCAGATGGGCCTGGCGCCCACGAAGGGCCACGTGAAGTCCGCCCGCGTGGTCGGCGAGGTGATGGGCAAGCTGCACCCGCACGGGGACTCGGCGATTTATGACGCGATGGTGCGTCTCGCCCAGCCGTGGTCCATGCGGCTTCCGCTGGTGGACGGGCACGGCAACTTCGGTTCCCTGGACGACGGTCCTGCGGCCTCCCGTTACACCGAGGTCCGCCTCTCGACGGCGGCCCTCGATCTGACAGCGTCGCTGGACGAGAACGTGGTCGATTTCGTCCCGAACTACGACAACCAGTTCATGCAGCCGTCCGTGTTGCCGGCCGCGTTCCCCAACCTGCTGGTCAACGGCGCGGAGGGCATCGCCGTCGGCATGGCCACCAAGATGCCGCCGCACAACCTGGGCGAGGTGGTCGCGGCGGCGCGGCATCTCATCGCGAACCCGGACGCGTCGCTGGAGGAACTGATCCGGTTCGTGCCGGGGCCGGACCTGCCCGGCGGCGGCAAGATAGTCGGCCTGGACGGGATCCGCGAGGCGTACGCGACCGGGCGCGGAATCTTCCGGACTCGCGCCAAGGCCCGGATCGAGTCGATCACGGCGCGCAAGCGCGCGATCGTCGTGACCGAGTTGCCCTTCCTGGTGGGCCCGGAGCGCGTCATCGACAGGATCAAGACCGCGGTCCAGTCGAAGAAGGTGGATGGTATCTCCGCGATCACGGACCTCACCGACCGCGAGAACGGTCTGCGTCTGGTCATCGAGGTGAAGAACTCGTTCAACCCGGAGGCGGTCCTCGAGAAGCTCTACCGCTACACGCCGCTCGAGGAGTCGTTCGGCATCAACAACGTCGCCCTCGTGGAGGGGAAGCCGCGCACGCTCGGTCTGAGGGAACTGCTCGAGGTCTACGTCAACTTCCGCCTCGAGGTGGTCCGCCGCCGCACCGAGCACCGGCTCGCCTCCCGCAGGGAACGCCTCCACCTCGTGGAGGGCCTCCTCATCGCCATCCTCGACATCGACGAGGTCATCCAGGTCATCCGCGGCTCCGACGACGCCGCGCAGGCCCGGGCGCGCCTCATGGCCGTGTTCGAGCTGTCGGAACTACAGGCCGAGTACATTCTCCAACTCCGTCTGCGCCGCCTCACCAGGTTCTCCCGCATCGAACTCGAGGGCGAAAGAGACCAGCTGCGAGCCGAGATCGAGGAACTCGAAGCCATCCTCACCTCCGACGAGGTGCTCCGCACCCTCGTCTCCGATGAACTCGCCGAGGTCTCCTCACGGCTCGCCACACCAAGACGCACGATCCTCCTCGAAGACTCCGGCGCCGCAGCCACGGCCGTCTCTCCCGCGGCGCGTTCGCACCGCGGAGCCGAGACGGTGCCGCTTGAGGTTCCGGACGGCCCCTCTCTCGTGATGCTGTCCGGAACGGACCTTCTCGCCCGCATCGACGGCGGCACCGAGTTGAGCCGCAGAGGGCCGCGCCGCGCCCACGACGCGCTGCGCTCCGCGGTCGAGACGACGACGTACGGGCAGGTGGGCGTACTGACCTCGACTGGCCGTGTGGTGCGCGTACCTGTGCTCGACATTCCCGCTCTGGCTCCGGTGGAGGGCGCGCCGGGATTGTCCGGCGGAAGCCCGGTAGGCGAGATGATCGACCTCACCCCTACGGAGGACGCGGTGGGCCTCGTATCCCTGGATCCAGACGCCCCCACCATCGTCGTCGCGACGGCGGACGGCGCGGTGAAGCGGATCAAGAGCTCCGAGATTCCGGCGCGGGGTGATGCCTTCGATGTGATCAATCTCGCGGTGGGAGACCACGTGGTGGGCGTGGGCCAGACCATCTCGGACGACGACCGAATCGTACTGGTCGCCTCCGATTCGCAACTGCTGCACTTCGGCGCCTCTGACGTCAGGCCCTACGGCCGCAACGCAGGCGGCATGGCGGGAATCAAGTTGGCGGTCGGGCAGCACGTCGTTGCCCTTGCAGTGGTACCGGCCGAAGACGCTGCGGACGCCGTCGTCGTGACCGTCACAGGTGAGCAGGGTGCACTGCCCGGGACGGTGGCGGGGTCGGCCAAGGTGACGCCGTTCACGGCCTTCCCGCCCAAGGGCCGCGCGACGCGCGGGGTGCGCTCGCACCGGTTCCTGCGGGGCGAGGACCTGCTCCAGCTCGCCTGGGTGGGTGTGGCGCCGCGGGCGGTGGGTGGCGCTGGCCAGCCGATCGAGCTGCCTGAGGTGGACGAGAGGCGCGACGGTTCGGGGAAGCCGCTGCCCATGGCGGCGGCCGCGATTGGGTAAGGTATACAATCTGATGATGGTGAGCACGTTCTCATCGCCGTTGCGTATCGCAGTGGTAGGCGTGGGCGCACAGGGGCGCACGCTCGCGCGGCGCTTCCGGTCGGGCGACATTGCCGGCGCGGCCCTTGCAGCGCTCGTGACGTCGAAGTCCCGGGAGGCGTTCCCCGAACTGGATGTCCCAACCGTCCGCACCATGGCGGACCTTGTCGCGGCGGACCTCGCCGACGCCGTCGTGGTCTGCGTGCCGCACTACGAACACCCGGCGCTCGCGATCGACGCGATCAGGCTCGGCCTGCCCGTGCTCGTGGACAAGCCGCTCGCGGTCTACTCGCTGCAGGTCACCCGGCTTGAAGAGGTGGCCCGGGCCCACCCGGACGTGCCGTTCGGGCTGATCGCGAACTACCGCGCCCATCCCATGTGGGCCGAGGTGAAGCGGCGCGTCGCGGCCGGCCGCATCGGGGATATGCGGCGCTCGTCCTTCCTCGCGACCCACTACTGGCGGCCGAAGCGATACTTCGAGCAGGCGCCGTGGCGGGCAACCTGGGGCGGCGAAGGCGGCGGTGTGCTCGTCAATCAGACGGCCCACCAACTCGATCTGTGGACCTGGCTCTGCGGCACGCCCACGTCCGTGTTCGCAAATGTCCGGTTCGGGTTCCGGCGCGATATCGCCGTCGAGGACGAGGTCAACGCGCTGGTGTCATTCCCCGGCGGCGCCACGGGCGTCTTCACTGCCGCGACCCATGAGCTTGACGGGGGTGATCGACTCGAGCTCCTCGGCGATCTGGGCAAGGTGGTCATCACCGATTCGGACCATGCCGACATCGTGAGCTACATCAAACCTGAGAAAGACATCAGCGACGAAATGTCGATGGAACTCGCCGCCCAGATCTTCCTCCAGCAGGTGCCGCTGACGAGTCTCTACACAACGGAACGGCTGGAATCGTCGCTGAGTCTCGAAGGCATGCTCGACGCCGTCCTCGCCAACTTCGCCGCGCATGTGCTCCACGGTGAGCCGCTGCTCGCCCCCGGGCTCGAGGGCGGCAACTCCGTTCGACTCGCGAACGCGATGCGCCTGTCCGGCTGGACGGGAAGGGAAGTCCCCCTCGACTTCGACGACGCCGAGTATCTCGACGAGCTGAACGCCCGTATCCGGGCGGAGGGCATGTATCCCGAGCGCACCTGACCGGCCGGCGATCCGTTGCGCCACAGAGGATTCGCTGCGTTCAGAGATCGATCGCCCAGAGCACGGATCGGTGCGTCGGTTCGAAACCGAGGTCGCGGTAGAGCTGGTGTACCGAGCGTTCCTCATCCGAGTCCAGATCGATGCCGCCGTAGGCCATCCCCGCGTCCCGGAACGCACGCAGGCTCGCGGTCAGGAGGCCCCGCCCTACGCCCCTGTGGCGCCAATCGCCCATCACCACGAGTGTGTCAACGTACCCTTCGCGCCAGCCCAGCATCGGCCAGTCGTCCTCATACCGTGCTCCGATGACATACCCCGCCAACCGCGCCCTGTCCGTTGCGCGGTCCACGGCGACGAACGACCACTCCGGGACCATCTCGGGGAATTCGCGCTCCCACTCCTCTGCAGTGAGGCTCCCGCCGCCGCCTGCCGAGTTGACGATGCTGTGTGCCTGCCGCACGGGTTCCGCCCAGCCCTGCGACCATCGTTCGATCGTGAGGTGGGCTCCGAGTTCGAACTCCGCCAGCGGCTGGGCGAGGTCCCGGCGCATCCGAGCGAACGAACGGCGTTCCGTGAATCCGTTGTTCTGGAGGATCGAGGACATGGAGACGAGTTCCTCGTCGGCGATATGCAGGATCTGGGCGGGGCCTTCGAGGCCGCTGCCGGCGAGCAGGTGGCGGGCCATGTCAATCTGCCACTCCACGAGCTGCGATCCGATCTTGCGGGCACGCCAGCGCGGATCGACCGCTCCCGAGCCGACCGCCTGGACGATGTTCTCCGAGCCCGCGCGGACGCGGACGAAACCGTGGGCGACGAGTTGCCCGTCCTCGGCGAATCCGCCGTAGCCGGCGTGTGGCCGGGCGGGGTCGAAAAGTTCGTCGATCTCCATGACGGTGGTCCGGTATGGCGTGCGGTCCGCGTCCTCGCATCGGTGGATGAGTTCGAGGATCTCGTCCACGTCCTCGATGGAAAGGGCCCGCCAGTCCAGGAGGGCAGCGGGGATCCGGATGACCCCCGGAGGCGCGGCGCGCTCGGACAGTGGTGCCACCGGAACCTCTCTCCCGGACGTGGCCCTCTCGGAGGCTTGGTCGGGCGAGGTCATGGCAACTCGATCGTGTAGAGGGGATCAAGGGCGATGCTGCGATACGACTGGGCGGCCAGCGCGGAGGCCCAGGTCCGGGCAATGGCCGGGGTCAGCGCGATCGTGACCTCGCCGAGCGCGGCTGCCCAGAGCGTGCGCACCATGTCCGCCAGGAAGCCCTGGGCGACACGGTGGTCCGCACTGTCGAGAACGAGGCCGAGGACCGAGGCGTTCTGGCCGCGCCGTTCCGCCGGCACGGCGTCCACGAGGATTCCGCCCCGGACTTCACCCTCGTGAAGCACTACGCGCGAGAGCGCGGGATCGGCGGCGGCGACGAGTTCCTGCGTGGTCAGTCCGCTGACCAGGAAGGCGTGGGGGTCCGCGACGGAGCCGAGAAGTTCGGAAACACGACCGTGGTCCGCGCGGGCAAGACCACGCGTGGGCCAGCCTGGCGCTGCTGTACCTTCTGGCTCGATCTCGATGGGGTCCGAGGAGTCACCAAGGGGCCGTGCCACCATCTCGACCCGGGTGGCGGAGGAGAAACCGGCGGCAGCGTACAGCCGGCGGCGGTCGATCATGGACGCCGCGATCGGAACCCCGATCGCGCTCGCTTCTGCTCGCCCCTTCGCGAACATCGCCATCGCAGTGGCGTCCTGCCACCGGAGCAGCGCACGCCCGATGCCGCGCCCGCGCCATGACGGATCGACGAACGCCCGGATAGCCGCCGTGTGCCTCGTGGCTTCCGCCGTGACACGGACCGTGCCGATGGCGGCAAGTGAGCCATCGCTCGCGCGTCCCGCGAGAGTGAAGTGCCCGAGCAGGTCAGGACTGAGCTCCCGAGCGGGGAGGAAAACCCGCTGGAGGACGGCCGCCGGGGACACCATCTGTCCGGTGTCCGCTATCCGCGAGCGTCCCGCCAGCGCGCCGAGTTCGGCAGCGCTCACGTCAGCTCCGGCGCTCCATGCGAGACCGAGGTGGTCGCCTGGCACGGGAACGCCGAGGAGAACGCTTCGCGAATTCGGCACGACTCGATCCTACGGTGCCTGGCTGCGGTGGGCCGAAAACGTCACGCGTCGATGGCTTCCCGGTCAATCCGCGAGGCTCCCCCGACGATGAACTCCTTGCGTGGGGCGACATCGCTCCCCATGAGGAGGTCGAACACGCCCTCGATGCGGCCCAAGTTCTCCTCGTCCGCCGCGTTTATGCGGCGCAGCGAGCGCTTCACCGGGTCCATTGTTGTCTCTGCGAGCTGGTCCGCATCCATCTCACCGAGTCCCTTGTAACGCTGGATGGGGCTCTTGTATGTGCGGCCCTGCTTCTGCAAACGGGTGAGAACTTGGTGCAGTTCCGCCTCCGAGTAGGTGTAGATCATCTCCCCCGCCCGGCGCCCGTGGCCGGCCACCTCTATCCGGTGAAGCGGCGGCACCGCGGCATATACGCGGCCGTTCTCGACGAGAGGCCGCATGTACTTGAAGAAGAAGGTGAGGAGCAGGGTCCGGATGTGGGCGCCGTCCACGTCCGCATCCGTCATCAGGATGACTTTCCCGTAGCGCGCTTGGGATACGTCGAAGGTTCGGCCCGAACCCGCTCCCATGACCTGGATGATCGACGCGCACTCGGCGTTCCTCAGCATGTCTGCCGGCGAAGCCTTCTGCACGTTCAGGATCTTGCCCCGGATGGGCAGCAGCGCCTGGAATTCCGAGTTGCGTGCCTCCTTGGCGGTGCCGAGCGCCGACTGCCCCTCCACGATGAAAAGCTCCGAGGCACCCACGTCCGTTGTGCGGCAGTCAGACAGTTTGGCAGGCAAAGCCGACGTCTCCAGCGCGTTCTTGCGCCGCGTGATCTCCTTGTGCATGCGGGCGGACACGCGAGAACGCATCTCCCCCACGATTTTCTCCAGGACGAGCGACGCCTCGTCCCTGGTCGCCTTCCTGTTGGAGCTGAAGATCTCCTCGAGTTCCGCCTCGATGACTCTCGAGACGACGCCGCGCACCGGGCCAGTTCCAAGTACTTCCTTGGTCTGGCCCTCGAACTGTGGCTCCGGTACCGAAACGGCGACGACGGCTGTCAGCCCGGCCTGCGCATCCTCCTTCTCGATGCGCGTGTCCCGGGCATTGATTTTGAACCGCCGCGGGTTTGCCTCGATGTGGCGCCGGATCGACTTGAGCAGCGCCTGCTCGAAACCGGCGATGTGTGTGCCGCCCTTCGGCGTCGCGATGATGTTGACGAACGAACGGCACACGAATTCATAGCCGGCACCCCACCGCAGCGCCACGTCCACCTTGCAGGTTCGCTCGATCTCCTTGGGGCGCAAGTGGCCCTTCGAGTCGATCTGCTGCACCGTCTCGGTGTAGGTGCCGGTACCCGTGAGATGCCATGTCTCGGTCACGGGATTGTCCGGCGCAAGGAAGTCGACGAAGTCCACCGTGCCACCGTCGTGACGGAACTCCTCCGTGCGGGGATCGATGTCCACGGATGCCGAGGCAACAGCCTCCTCTTCCACGAACAACGCGTCAGGATCTCCGGACGGCACACCAGGCTCATCGGGCGAATCAGCGCCGGGGATCCCAGGAGGGACGGCCGTGGGCTCTGCACGCTCGGAGAACACCTGCTGTGGGACGAAATCGGACAGGTTGTTCGTGACCCGCACCGTGAGCCCGGGCACGAGGAAGGAGGTCTGGCGGGCGCGGTCAAGCAGTTCGCCGTATTGGAGGGTGGCGGTGGACGGGAAGATCTGCCGGTCCACCCAGTACCTGACGCGGGTCCCGGTCCTGGACTTCGGGACGGTGGCGATCTTCTCGAGTTCAGCCTTCTTGCCTGCCTGAACGAAGGGCGATGTGGGCGAGATGCCACTCGAGTCATCGAAGCGCCCGGGCAGTCCGCGATGGAACTGCATCCGCCACGTGGCGCCTCCGCGATCGACCTCCACATCGAGCCGCTCCGAGAGTGCGTTCACGACCGAGGCGCCGACGCCGTGCAGGCCGCCGGACGACTGGTAGGAACCGCCGCCGAACTTTCCGCCTGCGTGAAGCTTCGTGTAGACCACCTCGACGCCGGATTGGCCGGTGCCCGCGACCGTGTCCACAGGAATGCCACGAGCCCGGTCCCGGACCTCGACCGAGCCGTCCTCATGCAGGATGATGTCGATCTCGTCTCCGTGGCCCTCGAGCGCCTCATCCACCGAGTTGTCGATGATTTCCCAGAGGCAGTGCATGAGACCCCGCGAGTCCGTGGTTCCGATGTACATGCCCGGACGTTTGCGGACTGCCTCGAGGCCTTCGAGCACGGAGAGGCTCCGGGCGGTGTAGTCACTCGTCCGGGCGCTGGCCTTGCCGGCGCTTACCTTGCTCTTGGGGGGCACGCCCCAATCCTAGGCGCCGGGGCTGACACGAACGCCCCGGCGTGGATGGCGAGCCGCTCACCTGCCGGCATCGGATTCGCCGCCAGCGAATTCGCTGTTGTCATCGGAAGTTCCGCCGCCCTTACGTGGTTGAGTTGATTGTGATGATGACTGAAACCCCCGTGCTCACCGCGATGGACCGCTGCGATGCCTGCGGCGCGCAGGCATACGTCCGCGCTGAGCTTGCGTCCGGTCCCCTCTACTTCTGCGCCCACCATGCGCGGAAGCACGCCGATGCGCTCGCGGCCGCGGCCCTCTCTGTCCTCGATGAGAGTTCCCGGCTCCACGAGCCGGATCGGGACTGACCACCATTCGTAGACACAAGAGGAGGGCCCCCGGAAACGGGGGCCCTCCTCCATTTCGGAAACGCGGGCCCTCCTCCATTTCGCTCCGGCGGTTCTGTGAGGCCGGTTCTCCCTGTTGGTTCGGCCAGGGCGGCCGGGGCCCAGTCTTTTTGCCGCACCATTTCGTGCCGGCAGCCTTGCGACAAGCTGAATATCGACGTGTTGGGACCTTGCGGGCGGCTCAGTCTGCCAGATTCCTGCTCGCGGCCTTACATTCGGCTCAAACTCTTACAGACCATGTCTTACCGTGTCTGACACGTAACTGAGTGTAAGGTTCCGAGCTGAAGGTTAGCGTTCAAACCCTATCCTTCAGCTCGCAGCCTTACAGGAGCGCGGCGCGCTTTCGCGGGAAGCCGTTTCCGTCGGTGTTTTGCTACTTCTGGCGGAGTTCCGGCAGCGAGTGCTGGTTTCGTGGGTTCCGGGGGTGGTCTTCGTCCCGTTCGACCGGCAGCGAAGCCTCTTGACCGGCAGCGGAGCGACGACTGTAGGCGGTTGGTCTCTAGTGTAGGCGTTTGACACGTGAATAACTCCTACAGAAGAAGCCAAGCGCCTACAGTAGACTAATTCGCCGGTCCGAAGAGGCCGCGAACAGGCCGAAAAAAGCCAAAATCCACTCCTCGACGGGGTGTGCTCCGGTCCACAGGGTCGGAACTCCTACCGTAGTGGTTGGGAGCCGCAGACGGAAGGCTCGCAGCCGCCGTCGAACCGCCCGCACCCGCGCAGCAGTGGCCAAGAACCGCACCAGAGAAACCCCGCGCGACGGGATGAACCGGTTCGCAGAGCACCACCGCTAACCCCTGTATTCGGCCGCGAGTCCTCAGTCGAGGTAGTCGCGCAGGACCTGCGACCGCGACGGGTGGCGCAGCTTCGACATCGTCTTGGACTCGATCTGGCGGATCCGCTCACGCGTCACGCCGTAGACCTTCCCAATCTCGTCGAGAGTCTTGGGCTGACCATCCGTGAGACCGAACCGCATCGAGACCACACCGGCCTCGCGCTCCGAGAGCGTATCGAGCACTTGGTGGAGCTGCTCCTGGAGCAGCGTGAAGCTCACCGCGTCCGCCGGAACGATCGCCTCAGAGTCCTCAATCAGGTCACCGAACTCGGAGTCACCATCCTCACCGAGCGGGGTGTGCAGCGAGATCGGCTCCCTGCCGTACTTCTGGACCTCGACCACCTTCTCGGGTGTCATGTCCAGTTCCTTCGCCAGTTCGTCAGGCGTCGGCTCGCGGCCCAGGTCCTGCAGCATCTGGCGCTGCACACGCGCGAGCTTGTTGATGACCTCCACCATGTGCACGGGGATGCGGATGGTGCGGGCCTGGTCGGCCATCGCGCGGGTGATCGCCTGCCGGATCCACCAGGTGGCGTAGGTCGAGAACTTGTAACCCTTCGTGTAGTCGAACTTCTCGACCGCGCGAATCAGGCCCAGGTTCCCTTCCTGGATCAGATCGAGGAACAGCATGCCGCGTCCCGTGTACCGCTTCGCGAGCGAGACCACGAGCCGCAGGTTCGCCTCCAGCAGGTGGTCCTTCGCATTCTGCCCGTCTGCCGCGATCCACATCAGCTCACGCTTGAGCTGACGGTTCATCCCCTCGGACTCCTTGGCGAGCTTCTCCTCCGCGAACAGGCCGGCCTCGATCCGTTTCGCGAGTTCGACCTCCTGCTCCGCGTTGAGCAGCGCGACCTTGCCGATCTGCTTCAGGTAGTCCTTCACCGGGTCCGCGGTCGCGCCCGCCTGGGTGACCTGCTGGACCGGCTCGTCCGCGTCGTCGGAGTCGGACACGACAAAGCCAGTGTCCGTCGAGGATGAAGCCGCCTTCGCGGTGGTGGCGCTGCCCTTGGCCCTCGCCGTTGTCGCACGGGCCCGCTTCGTCTTTCGCGCGGACGCCGGCGCGGGCTTTTTCGCGGGTTCCTTCGCTTCTGCTACTTCGGCATTGCCTTCTTCGTCTTCGTCCGAATTGTCATCGTCGTCCTCGGACTCGTCCCCGTCATCCTCGTCATCATCGGACTCGTCCCCGTCGTCCAAGTCGTCGGACTCGTCCCCGTCATCCTCGTCATCGTCCGACTCGTCCTCATCGTCCAAGTCGTCAGGCTCGTCCTCATCGTCCAAGTCGTCGGACTCGTCCTCGCCCTCGACGAGTTCCTCTTCGTCGTCGAGAACGTCCTCGTCCGGGAGGACCTCGGGCGCGTCCTCGGGCTCCTCGACGGACTCGAGCTCATCGTCATCGACGACGACGGCAGGCTTCCCGTCCGCCACGTCCTTCGGCGCCTGAGGCTTCTTGGCAGCGGTCTTCGATGCGGCGGGCTTGCGAGTAGTGCGGGACTTCGTCGCGGGCTTCTCGACCTTGACGCCCTCAGAGTCTTGCCCGGAGGCGAGAGTCTCTGCGGACTCCGCCTCGGGTACTGGGACCGTCGCCTTCGATGAAGCCTTCGACGCCGTCCCCTTGTTGCTGGTGGGAGCAGAGGACTGCGTGGAAGCTGTGGACACGGATCACCCTTCGTCAGTGGCTTTGGGGCAGGCTCACGGCGGTGGCCGGTGCCTAACAATTATAAGGCACCGGCCCTCACCGGTATTCCCGCGAGCTCTCTCGCGGGGTGCGCGCCGGTGACTCAGTCGCCGAATGTGCCCGGATCCGGGCATGTGCAAATGAGGTTTCGGTCACCCCACGCGCTGTCAATCCGGCGAACCGGCGGCCAGTACTTGTCCGCCACCAACTCGTCGGTCTGCTCGGATACATCGGCTGCTTCTGCGGCAAAGACACGCGGGTAGGCGGCAACGGAACGTTCGTACGGGTGATTCCAGGAGTCGGCAGCGACGTGACGCGCAGTGTGCGGCGCGTTGACCAGCGGATTGTCGTCCGAAGGCCAGGTTCCGTCCGCCACGCTCTGGGCCTCCGCGCGGATCGCGAGCATCGCCCCGGCGAAACGATCGAGTTCCTCCAGGTTCTCCGACTCGGTGGGCTCCACCATCAACGTTCCCGCGACCGGGAACGACATCGTCGGCGCATGGAAGCCGTAGTCGATGAGGCGCTTGGCCACGTCGTCGACGGTGATGCCGGTCGTGGCGCGCAGGTCCCGCAGATCGACTATGCACTCGTGCGCCACCCAGCCGCCCTCACCGCGGTAGAGGATCGGAAGCTCCTCACCGATCTTCTTGGCGACATAGTTGGCCGCGAGAACCGCGCCCGCCGTCGCCTTGCGGAGCCCATCCGCCCCGAGGAGGCGGATGTACGCCCAGGAGATCGGCAGGATCGACGCCGAGCCGTGCGCTGCCGAAGCGATCGCGCCGTCCGTCCGTCCCCCGAACGGGTCGTGAGGGTGCCCGGGCAGGAACGGCGCCAGGTGCTCACGTGCCACCACCGGCCCCACACCCGGTCCGCCGCCACCGTGCGGGATCGCGAACGTCTTGTGGAGGTTGAGGTGCGAAACGTCGCCCCCGAAGGCCCCGGGCCTCGCGACTCCGACCAAAGCGTTCAGGTTCGCGCCGTCGATGTAGACCTGCCCGCCGGCGTCGTGCACGATCTCGCACACCACGCGCACAGCGGACTCGTACACGCCGTGGGTCGACGGGTATGTGATCATGATCGCCGCGATCGCGCCCTCGTGTGCCGCGACTTTCTCACGGAGGTCGGCCACGTCCACGTTGCCTGCGGCGTCCGTCCCGACGACGACGACCCGCAACCCGGCCAGAACCGCCGAGGCCGCGTTGGTGCCGTGCGCCGACGACGGGATCAGGCAGATGTTCCGCCCGTCCTCGCCGCGGGAACGGTGGTAGCCCCGGATCGCGAGCAGACCCGCCAACTCGCCCTGCGAGCCGGCGTTCGGCTGGAGGCTTGCCTCCTGATAGCCGGTGATCGCCGCGAGCCAGTAGCTCAGGGTGTCGATGAGTTCGCGGTAGCCCGCGACATCCCCCACCGGAGCGTACGGATGGATCCGGGCGAACCCCGGCCACGTGATCGCCGACATCTCGATCGCCGAGGTGAGCTTCATCGTGCATGAGCCCAGCGGGATCATCCCGCGGTCCAGCGCATAGTCCAGCGAGGCGAGCCGGCGCAGGTAGCGCATCATCGCCGTCTCGGAGCGGTAGCGGTGGAACGTCGGGTGTGTGAGGACCTCGGAGGTCCGCCTCGCACTGGGCGGGAGCCCGACGTAACCCGTTCCGGCCCCTCCGGTGCCGTGCCCCGCGAGGGCGGCGACGACGTCGTCGAGAACCTGCGGCGTAGTCGTCTCGTCGAGGGAGAGCGACAGCGAGGTGTCCGAGGCGCGCCAAGCGGTGATGTTGCGTTCCAGCAGGGAGGCGAGAGCGGCGTCCGCGTCCTTGACGGAGATGGTCAGCGTGTCGAAGAAGGTGGAGTTCTCCACAGTCACGTCACTGTCGGTGAGACGCGTGGCGAGTTCGAACGTCTGACCGTGCACACGTCGTGCGATCGCCCGAAGGCCCTCGCCGCCGTGCCATACGCCGTACATCGAGGCCATCACGGCAAGGAGAACCTGCGCCGTGCAGATATTGCTCGTCGCCTTCTCCCGCCGGATGTGCTGCTCACGCGTCTGGAGAGCAAGGCGGTAGGCCATACGCCCCTCGGCATCGCGCGAGACACCCACGAGCCGGCCAGGCAGCTGCCGCGCATACGCGTTCGCCACCGACATGTAGCCCGCGTGCGGCCCACCGAAGCCCATCGGCACACCGAAACGCTGTGTGGTGCCGCAGACGACGTCCGCTCCCAGTTCCCCGGGCGGGACGACGATCGTGGCGGCGAGCAGATCCGCCACCACTCCGAGCAGCGCACCGGCTTCGTGGGCTGCGGCGGCGAGTCGGGAGATCGTGGCGGGCGTGAGGAGCCGCCCGCTCGTCCCGAACTGCTGGGCGAGCACGCCGAAAGCACCTTCCAGATCGGGGGAGTCGCCGTCCGCGAGGTCCGCGACAACGAGCTCGATACCCAGCGCTTCGGCGCGGGTTCTAAGCACCGCGGCGGTCGCGGAGAACAGTTCGGAGTCGATCACGAACCTTGAGCCACGCACCTTGGAGACGCGACGCATCAGGAGCATCGCCTCGGCGGCGGCGGTGGCCTCGTCAAGCAGCGAGGCGCCGGCCACCGGAAGACCCGTGAGCTCCGCGACCATGGTCTGGAAGTTGAGCAGTGCCTCGAGCCTGCCCTGTGAGATCTCGGGCTGGTAGGGCGTGTACGCCGTATACCACGAGGGGTTCTCGAGCACGTTGCGGCGGATAACCGAGGGCGTGACCGTATCGTAGAAGCCCTGTCCGATGAGCGAGGTGCGAACGGTGTTGCGGGCAGCCATCGCGCGCAACTCGGCGAGCACGGTGGGCTCGTCGGCGCTTTCGGGAAGCCCTGCCGGCGGCTCGGCCTCCCAGATGGAGTCAGGAACCGCGGCGCGCAGCAACGCTTCCGGGCCCCCGACGCCGAGGTACCTGCTCATGACCGCGGCGCCCGATCCGTGCGTCGCGATGTGGCGTTCGGCGAAGGTCACGCGTCCTCCCCGGCGATGAGCTCCTCGTACTCGGCGGCGTCGAGCAGTTCTCCCTCTTCGGTCACGCTCATCGAGTAGATCCAGCCGGCGCCGTACGGGTCCTGGTTGATGGTCTCCGGCGCGTTCTCCACAGCGCCGTTCGCCTCGACGACCTCGCCCGAGGCCGGCGCCAGGAGATCGGAGACCGACTTCGTTGATTCGACCTCGCCGCAGGTCTCCCCCGCGGTCAGGCTGTCTCCCGCCGCGGGAGGCTCGACGAAAACGACATCGCCGAGGGCATCGGCGGCGAACGCTGTGATTCCCACCTTGGCAACGTCTCCCTCGAGGAGGAACCACTCGTGGTCGCGGGTGTAGCGGCGGTCAGTTGGGACGGACATTGTCTTGCTCCTTCGATGGTTCAGCGGGTGTGTGAGTAGAACGGAGTGGGGACAACTGTCAATGGGAGCCTCTTCCCGCGGACCTCGGCCGCGAGCTTGGTGCCAGGCTCCGCGAGGGAGACGTCGAGATAGCCGAGCGCGATCGGATACCCCAGGGTAGGAGAGAGCACGCCACTCGTGACCACGCCCACCTCGTCCTCGTCCGCCACCAGAGCGGTCCCGGCCCGGGCGGCGCGGCGCCCTTCACCGGCCAGACCGACGAGCCGGCGGGTCCGCTCCTCCTCCACGACGGCGGCGAGTGCGTCCCTGCCCACGAACTCGTGGCCGAGCTTGACCAGGCGGTCGAATCCGGCGTCATAGGGGGTGATCTCGGCGGTGAGCTCGTTGCCATAGAGCGGCATTCCGGCCTCGAGCCGCAGCGTGTCGCGTGACGCAAGGCCACACGGGACCACCTCGTCGCCGCCCGCATCGAAGATCTCTTCCCAGACGGTCTCAGCGCTCTCGGCGCCGACAAGGAACTCGAACCCGAGTTCCCCTGTGTAGCCCGTCCGGGCGAGCAGCGCCGGAACTCCGGCAACCGTCGCCTGGATGACCGTGTAGTACTTCAGCTCGGCGAGGTCCGCATCGGTGAGTCTCGTGGCGATCGCCGCGGACTTCGGGCCCTGCAGCGCGATCATCGCCCGCGAGTGCGTGTGATCGATGACCTGGGTGTTCCTGGCCGAGGAACGCGCTTTGAGCGCGTCCAGCACCGTCAGCCGGTTCGCTCCGTTCGCGACGACGAGGAATTCCTCGGCCGCGAGGCGGTAGACGATGAGATCGTCGAGGATCCCGCCCTCCTCGTTGACGATCATGGAGTAACGTGCCCTTCCCACAGGCATCGTCGACGGCTCGGTGACGAGGGCGCCGTCAAGACTCGCAGCGGCCGATGGGCCCGAGACCTCGATCTGTCCCATGTGCGAGAGGTCGAAGACCCCGGCCGTAGTGCGCACGGCATGGTGCTCGGCGAGGTCGGACGTGTACCGCAGCGGCATGTACCAGCCGGCGAAGGGAACCATATTGGCGCCGAGGCGTTCATGAGTCGCTGCGAGCGCGGTGCGGTTGAGCTCCACGGAGGCCTCCTTGAGGGGTGATGGCAGTGGATTCCCGTTGTCGAGAGTACAGCCACCTCACCCAACCGTACGGCGGATGTTCGACCGGTGGTCTCAAGCCACGGCATCGTCTGTATCGACCCAAGGCGGCGGCAGCGCCGCCGCGAGGGCATCACGTACCAGAAGGGCCAGCGAGTATTCGGGGTCTTCTCCCAGCGCCTGAGTCATCAGTACGCGCGGACGCGAACCATCGCCGGAGAACCACGCGAGGTACGCACCGCAGGCGAGTTCGGGCGCCGCCTGCCCGGGCCGCTGATGACGGGCGACGTCCGCCAAGACCTTCTGAGCGGCCCGGATCGCCGGCCTCGGTGGCTGATTCTCGGCTGCGGTCAGCCACGCCTCCACTGGAGCCTCCGAGAAGTCGGTGACATGTGGCATCCCGTTCAGCACCCAGGCGAGAAATCCGTCCCGGAAGTCCAGTCTGGTGAGCGCATGCGAAAGAGCCCCCTGACACTCCGGATCCGCGGTGCCGCCCTCGGAGACCGACCGGACGAACCGCGCGGTCAGTTCCCTGGACATCTCGGAGTCCCACGCCCGGCCGGCGGAATCGTCGCGAGCCCGCGCGACCGCCTCTGTGATCTCCGACGCAGGATCGCGCTCGACTCTGAGCGCCTCTTCCCCGCGGGGCAGCGAACACGCGTCATGGCTCATGGCGATCCGCGTGACCGCCAACTCAAGGGCGTCCCGCCGGCCCCAGATTTCGCCGTCGGCACCCATGCCGAGGATGCCCTCCGAGGTGATGAGAAAGTATCCGAAGTGGTGTTCGAAGGTCCATGTGGGATTGAAGGTCTGCCGGACATCTTCGAGCAGACCGACTGCGTCCTCGCCGTGCTTCTCCGACCAGACCGCCACGAGTGCACCTTCCGGAAACACACGGGCGATTCTCGCGAGCACGAAACGGAGCGCCTCCGGATCCTTCTGCGCGAGCGGAAGGGCGGTGACGTCGATACGGGTGGCGGGACCAAGGGTGAGTTTGCCATCGCCCACCCGTAACGCCGCGACCACGGCGCTGTCTTCGGGGACGAAGCCAAAGTTGAACGGGACGGAGGCGATGGCCTCGAATGCTGCGGACCAGGACTCGGCGAGTATCATGCGCCACAGCCAATCGTGCCGTGGCGCGTCTCCGTTCGCCTGATGCGGAATCGGTGGATCGGGAAGCGCTAAGTCGTTCGGTGGATTGTCCGTAGGCTGTGGCCATGCCGACCACCTCCGTCTATGTCGCCGCCGTCTCCCGCCGTGTCGTGGAAATCGTCGGCGAACCTCTGACGGATCTCCCGGATATAGCGACTGACACGGCGGCGTTCCTGCAGCCGGGACGCGTGCTGCTCGCGGGCGGGAAGCGGACCCGGGCGCGGCTTGCTGCTCTCGGGTGGAGTTGTGTGAGGCCAGGATCCGTGTGGGACGAACCGGCGCTCGTGATGGCCGGCTCGTCTCTCGAACTCTTCCAGGCCGCGGCCCTCGTCCATGACGACATCATCGACGACGCCGACACCCGCCGCGGCAACCCTGCCGCCCACCGCCACTTCGCCGCACGCCACCGGGACGAGGACCTCCGCGGCGACGCCGGCGTTTTCGGCGCCAGCGCGTCGATGCTTCTCGGGGACCTGCTGCTCAGTCTTGGGCAGCGTGAGATCGGACGCGCGATCCGTGCGGAGGGACCGCATGCATTCCGTGCCCTCGAGGTCTGGGACCAGATGACCGCGGAGGTGGCGATCGGCCAGTACCTCGACATCGAGGCCGCCGCCCTTCGCCTCCCCCCGGAGGGCGACGACGGCGCGCACCGGGACGCGCTCGGCCGTGCCTTCACGGTGCTCAGACACAAATCCGCCCACTACTCGGTGGCGCATCCGCTCGCCCTCGGTGCGGCGCTCGCCGGCGCGAACGAGGAAGTCTTCTCCCGCCTGGGCGGAATCGCGGAGCCTCTCGGTGAGGCGTTCCAGTTGCGGGACGACGACCTCGGCATCTTCGGCGATCCCGCCATTACCGGGAAGCCTGCAGGCGACGATCTCGGCGAAGGCAAGCGGACGCCGCTCGTGCTACTTGGCCTCAGCCGCACGAGCGGTCCGGAAAGGGACCGGATTCTCGCTGCGCTCGGCAACGATCATCTGACCGACGAGGAGGTCGAAGAAGCCCGGAAGTGCCTGGTCAGGTGTGGCGCGGTCGCCGCGCACGAGGCAATGATCGAGGAACGGCGAGGGGCCGCCCTGGCAGCGGTGGACGCGTCGGGCTTCGACCCGGCCGTCAGGGCCCTGCTGCGCGAAGTGATCGACCTGCTGACCACCAGGGACCGCTAGAACGCCAGCACCAGCGCCGCGCGGCGTACGGCGTGCTTCTGCCCGGCCGCGAGCGCGTTCGCCGGCGAGGTACCCAACTCGTCATGCGGTTCGAGTAGCCAGCGCACCACCGCGTCGTCGTCCATGCCGGCGTCCCGCAACTGCGTGATCGATCCGCGCAGGCCGTCCACTATGGACAGATTGCCATCGGGACCGGCGAGGAACGCCGAAGGGATCCGCACGCCGTTGAGTCCGGCCACCCGCACGGCCACCAGTTCACCTTCGCGAATCATGTTGCGTAGCCTCCGGAACTCGAGTCCGAGGGAGTCGGCGGCGTCAGGTACGGGGAGCCAGCGGGGATCGAGGGACTGGTCGAGTGTCACGCGGCGAAGCTACCATGAGCCCGGCCGGCGGATTGGCGTGAATGCAGAGTCGGACACAATCGGCCTCGCCTCGTCCCGGTTCGGCCGCACGCGCTCTAGGATCATCCCTGTGGGCCCAACAACCACCGACGCCGTGATCGGCCGTCTTGTCGACGGCCGCTACGAGATCACGCGCCGAATCGCCCGGGGCGGAATGGCGACCGTCTACCACGCCGTCGACCGGCGCCTCGACCGAGAGGTCGCGGTCAAGATCATGCACGCGCACCTCGCAGAGTCCGACGATTTCGTGGCGCGCTTTCGCCGCGAGGCGCGTGCGGCGGCCCGGCTCTCCCACCCGAACGTCGTCGGGGTGTACGACCAGGGCCTGTGGCACGAGTCCTTCTACCTGACCATGGAGTATGTCGAGGGTGAGGACCTGCGGGCGCGGCTGCGCCGAGAAGGGACGTTGTCCCTCGGCGAGGCGCTCGCGATCACAGAGAACGTGTGCGAGGCCCTCGCGGCCGCGCATCGGCGTGATCTGGTGCACAGGGACATCAAGCCGGAGAACGTCATGATCGACACCGAGGGTGTGGTCAAGGTGGCCGATTTCGGGCTCGCGCGGGCGATCTCCGATGCCACGGCGATCACGACCGGTACGGTGCTCGGCACGGTTGCCTACCTGGCGCCCGAACTGGTCACTCGCGTGACCGCGGCCACGCCCGCCGTCGACGTGTACGCCACCGGAATCCTTCTGTACGAGATGATCACGGGAACGCAGCCCTTCACCGGCGATCTTCCGATCAACGTGGCGATGCAGCACGTGAACGCCGATGTCCCCGCGGCGTCGGATGAGGTCGGCGGCCTTCCCACTGAACTCGACGAACTCATTGCGGCGCTCACGGCCCGTGATCCGGCAGAACGGTTGCCGGACGGCGGTGCCGCGCTCGCATTGGTGCGTCGTGCCAGGGACACTCTCGACGATGCAACGCTCGCCATGCGCGCGATCCCGCCCACTGACGAGACGCAAGGGACCCCATCGGGCAACCACACGGCGCCACTCAGCCGGAAGGTGTCCTCCGGAACGGTGGCGCTGCCCGCCGCCGGGATCGAGCCGGATCAGACGGAGTCCGCGAGGGCCGCAGGCCGCCGGCGGGGCCGCGGGCGCGTGGTGTCGACCGTGCTGCTCGTCCTGCTGGTGGCCGTCGGGGCCATTGCGGGATGGTACTTCCTCGCAGGCCCGGGGGCGTTCATCACGATGCCCGCAGCGGTGGGGCTCCCATCCGGTCAGGCCGTCCAGCTGCTGGATGAAGCGGGACTCGATCCGCAGGTCACACAGCGGCACGATGACGTCGTCCCGGCTGACGAGGTGATCGAGACCGTTCCCGCCCCCGGCGCCGACGCGCGTCGTGGGGGGCGCGTGAGTGTCGTGGTCTCCCAGGGCGTCCTGATGCTCGCGATGCCCGATCTCATGGCCGGAACCGCCGAGGAAGCGGTCGCAAGTCTGAAGACCGAGGGGTTTCCCGATCCCGAGATCGCCGAGAGCTACCACGAGTCCATCCCGGCGGGCGGCCTGATCTCCGCCCTGGTTGACGGCGTCCAGGTCGCGCCCGGCACGGAGTACGACCACCGCACGGTAGTGGCCCTCGACGTCTCGCTCGGGCGGGAACCGGTCGAGGTCCCGGACGTCATCGGCCGGTCTCAGGCCGACGCCGAGGCGGCCTTGATCGAAGCCGGCCTGGTGGCCCAGTACGGGGAACCCGAGTATTCCGAAACGGTGGCCGAGGGCAGCGTGATCAGGCAGACGCCGGCCGCGCCTGACCCGGAGTCGGAAGAGAACTTCCGCCTCTACCGGGGCGACACGGTGACGCTCGTGCTGTCGCTCGGGATGCCCTACGTCGAGGTGCCGGACCTGTTCGGCGCAGCTTCCGCTGATGCGGAACGCGCCGTCAGGGACGCCGGGCTCGTGCCCGATCCGACCTACTACTGGGAGGGCGTCCTCGACACGGTGCGCTTCCAGAACCCGGGCGCGGGGACCATGGTCCGAAAGGGCTCCACGGTCGCTTACACCGTGCTCTGACCTGGCAAACCCTGACGAATCTCCCGAACCCAGAAGCCGCAAAAGAGTTTCGGGAGCCCGAATGGACTCCCGAAACCTACGCCAGGCCCGGCCTCCTACCTGTCTGCCGTGAACGGCTGTCCGATGTCCTCGAGCAACTCGCGGAACCAGGGCTGGAACACGTCGAACTCCTTGTGGCCGGCGATCCGCGGGAACGCGATCACCGCGAGCACATCGTCGTTCTCCTCGTCGTGGCCGATGACACCGGGCTCACCCGCAAGGGCTGCCTCGACGGCGCGGTCCACCATCGTGGCGATCAGCTCGAGGTCCTCGGCGTTTGCACGGGACGAACGCGAGAAGTAGCCCGACTTCTGCACCAGGACCTTCTCGGCGCCGAGGCGCTCGGCGAACTGCTTCCCGAACCACTGGCCCGGGTTGATCGAGTCGAGCTTCACGTGACCGAACGCGTCCCGTTGGATCTCCTCGCCCGCCTCCTCCATCTCGTGGATGATCTCGGGGACACCCGCGCCCTCGGAGATGAAGATGTTGACGTTGCCGAGTTCGTCCATGACGGACTTCAGGCGCCGCGCCTCGAGGTCGAGGTTCGGGGCCATCTCAGGGATGTAGACGGCGTGGACGTCCCAGCGCTCCCGCGTGAGACCGATCGAGGGTACCCACTCCTGGGTGTCCAGCCACTCGCGGTACTTGCGCGTTCCGGCGGCGGCGAGCCAGCCGCAACTGCGGCCCATGATCTCGTGGACGATGAGCATCTTCGGGTTGGCGCGATGCTCTCCCACGATGTTCTGCGCGAATTCCGCTGCTTCATCGGCGGCGGTGATGGCTCCGAGCGACTGACGGATCGGAATGATGTCATTGTCGATCGTCTTGGGTAGGCCAACGACGGTCAGGTGATGGCCAGTCTCTTCCAGGTGCGCGGCGAGATCGGCCGCGGTCGTGTTCGTGTCGTCTCCGCCGATGGTGTGCAGCACATCGACGCCGTCGTCAACGAGTTGCCGTGCGGCGACATCGAGCGGACTCTCACCCTCACGGACGAGGCCACGGGCGACGAGGTCCTTGACGTTGGTGAGCTTCACGCGGGAGTTCCCGATGGGGCTGCCGCCGAAACGCTCGAGGACGCCGGCGTTGGCGCGCGCCTCGTCGTCGACGACGATGTAGTTTCCGGAAAGGAGCCCGTGGTAGCCGTACTGGTAGGCGATGATCTCGACCTCCGGCGCCACCTCGGTGTAACGGCGGATCAGCCCGCCGACAGCGGCGGACAGGCAGGGAGCGAAACCTCCCGCGGTGAGCAGTGCGACGCGCTTGACCATGGTCATCTCTCCTTCGAGGGTGTCGGGCTGTCTGGGACAAGTCTATGCAGTCGCGGCACCGGGTTGACGCTCCTCGCCGGGGCTGGACTCCGGCGGTTCGAGGGCCTCAGCGGGGGTCTGCTCTTCCGGCTCCGGATCCGCGTCGGGCTCCGTGTTCTCGTGCCCGGATTCGGTCTCTTCGCCTTCTACCTCGATCAACTCGTCCGAGTCGCGGTCGGAGTCCCGCGCGGCCTCGATACGCGCCTTGCCTTCCCTCAGTTCGTCCTCGGTGGGCTCCGGCACCGCGACGTCCGGCACCGGTCTCCCACCGGGCGCGCCGATCCGCCCGGGCACCAGTTCGACCTCGGTCTCCCGCTTCTTGGCCTCCGCGATGCGCTGCTTCATGGTCGAGGCGTAGACGTCCACGTACTCCTGGCCCGAGAGCCGCAGGATCTCGTACATGATCTCGTCGGTTATGGACCGCAGCACGAAACGGTCGTTCTCCATGCCCTGATAGCGCGAGAAGTCGAGGGGCTCCCCCACGACGACGCCGATCCGGTGCAACCGGGGAATCGCCTGGCCGATGGGCTGTGCGATGTCGGTGCCGATCATGGCAACGGGGATCACGGGGGCGCCGGATTCGAGCGTCATCCGCGCGACTCCGGTTTTGCCGCGGTAGAGGCGCCCATCGGGGCTGCGCGTCCCCTCTGGGTAGATCCCGAAGAGTTTTCCGGACTCGAGCCGTTTCAGGCCAGTTCTGAGCGCCGCCTCGGACGCCTTGCCACCCGAACGGTCAACGGGGATTGTCCCGACGCCGCGGAAGAATGCCGCGGTCAGCTTGCCCTTGACACCCTTTCCCGTGAAGTATTCGCTCTTGCCCATGAAGGCGACCTCGCGCCTGAGCATCAGTGGGAGAAAGAACGAATCGATCACGGCGAGGTGGTTCGATGCCAGAATTGCGGCATCCGTCTCCGGGACGTTCTGCTCGCCGCGGATCCACGGCTGATAGAACAGCTTCAGTACCGTTCCCAGCGTGAGCTTCGCAAACGTGTAGAGCACGCGCTGTCCTTCGGTCGTGGGGGCTCATCCTGACAAGGCCCAACCTTACCGCTACGGGAGGCAGGCCGTAGGCTGCCCTCCATGACGCGAATGCCTGGGAATCCTCCCGGTGACGATCGGCGCGACGACGACCTAAGCCGCGCCGAGGTCGAATCGCGTTGGTTGGAGCTCACCAGCCAACTGGGCGACTTCGCTTCCACGGTGCCGACCGCGCCGGCGGAACCTGCGGAGCGCCCCGTGGGTCCCGTCCCGGGCCGCGGTCCGCGGGACTACGAGGTCGAGGACGACGACGGCGCCTTCGTTCCCCCGGAAGCCGACGTCGATCTCGACCCGAGCGCGCTGAGCGCCGGCTTCCGGCTCGGCTGGTTCCTCGTCATCCTCGGCATACTCGCCACGATCGTCGTGTTCTTCACCCGTGGGCCCGCGTGGATCGCGATCATCGGGACCCTGGTAACCGCCGGCGGTATCCTGACGCTCGCCATGGCTCTGCCCGAGCGGCAGGGCGACGACGACAACAACGGTGCCGTGGTCTGACTCCCACCGATCACCGGCCGGCGGTAGTGCGCCGTCAGATGCGCGCGAGATCCGCCGCCCCGACGATTCCTGCGTCGTTTCCCAGCAGTGCGAGCTCGATCCGCGCCTCCTCGCGGAACCCGCGCGCGGAAAGATGGTCGAGGTAGCCGTCACGAACCGAATCGATGAACAGCTCGCCGGACTCGGCCACGCCGCCACCGATCACGATCAGCTCCGGATCGAGAACCGCGGCGAGTGACGCGCAGGCCATCCCCGTCCAGTAGCCGAGCTCGTCGAGGATCTCGAGGGCAGTGGGATCGCCCTCTGCCGCGGCCGCCGTGACGTGCGGGCCCTTGATCTTGCGGCCTCGCCCCGCGAGTTCCGTCATCCGGCGGGCACCCTCCGGGTCCGTGACGACCCGGTGGCGGGCGGCCAGCGTGATCGCCCTGCCGGAGGCATACCGTTCGAGGCATCCCTCGTGGCCACAGCCGCAGTAGTGCCCGTGGGGCACCATCTTGAGGTGCCCGATCTCACCCGCCGCACCGAACGCGCCGCGCAGCAGCTGCCCGTCGACCACGATCGCGCCCCCCACGCCCGTCCCCAGGGTCATGAGCACCATGTGCCGCACGTCCTGCCCGACCCCGAATCGGAACTCGGCCCAGCCCGCCGCATTCGCGTCGTTCTCGATGACGACCGGGATATCCAGGCTCTCCGTGAGGCGATCCCGGAGGGGGAAATTGCGCCACGCGACGTTCGGGCTGAACAGCACCACGTCACGGGTCGGCGCCACCATGCCGGGGACGACCACGCCCGCGCTGCCCACATCGTGCGTGCGCCGAAGTTCGGCAATGCTCGCGAGGATCCCCTCGACGATGAGTTCGGACTCATCCGCCTGCGTGCTGATGCGGGTTCTTGCCACAATGCGGCCCTGCTCGTCCACCACGCCCGCGGCTATCTTCGTTCCGCCGACGTCAACCCCGATGGTGAGCATTCCGCGCCCTCTCCTCGTCCTCTTGGCGTCGCGGAGGCGTCGGTTACGAAAACCACTCCCGGCCGGCCCCCAGCGAATCTTGTTCGATCCTAGACGGTGGGTGTGGCCCGTCCCGGACGGCGGCTCGCGGGTCGCTCAACACGACGGAAATGACTGCGTTCGGTAACATTTGCGCCACTCACCACGAATTAGGGGGTCCCCGTGACCGGCACGACCACAACGAAGGATTCCGCCGTCACCGAACGGCTGACATCCATCGATCCCTCGACGTCCATCAGCGACTACTTGCTCGGCCACGCACGGGAACGCGGCGACAAGCCGCTGTATCGCGTGAAGGAAGGCGAGCGCTGGCGCGACGTCAGCGCCACGGAAACTCTCGATCTCGTGCGTTCGATCGCCAAGGGCCTCATCGGCTCGGGAATCCAGCCCGGAGATCGCGTCGCGATCATGTCGCGCACCCGCTTCGAATGGACGATCGCGGACCTCGCAATCTGGCACGCCGGAGCCGTCCCGGTGCCGATCTACGAGACGTCGTCGCCGTCCCAGGCGCAGTGGATCCTCCATGACGCCGGCTGCACAGCCGTGTTCGTCGAGACTCCGGAACTCGGCGCCGTCGTCGAAGAGGCACGTTCGGAGGACGACGGGCACGATGTCCGCCAGGTGTGGACGTTCACGAACGGAGGCTTCGACGAGGTCATTGCAGCCGGAAGCGACATCACGGACGAGGAAGCGGACGCGCGCAACGAGCCGGTGGGGCTCGCCGACGTCTCCACGATCATCTACACGTCGGGCACGACTGGCCGTCCGAAGGGGACCATCCTCACGCACGGCAACTTCGTCGAGTTGAGCGAGGAGGCGCGGCACAAGCTCAGTGTCGTCTTCGAGAAGGGTGACACCACCACTCTGCTTTTCATCCCGCTCGCGCACGTTTTCGCGAGGTTCGTGGAAGTGCTGGCGCTCGTGGAGGGCGTCCCGATGGGCCACACGCCGGACACCAAGAAGGCGGTGGACGACATCGGGACCTTCCAGCCGACTCTGCTCCTCTCCGTGCCCCGCATCTGGGAGAAGGTCTACACAGCGGCCGAGTTGAAGCAGGGCAAGGGTCCGAAGCGCACCCTGTTCCGTTGGGCCGCACGTGTCTCGATCACCTACTCCCGGATGCAGCAGACACCCGAAGGCCCGACGGCGGCCGTCCGCGCCCAGCACAAACTCGCCGACCGCCTCGTCTACTCCAAACTCCGCGAGCGGCTCGGCGGGAAGCTCGAGTGGACGATCTCCGGTGGCGCGCCGCTGGGCGAGCGGCTGGCGAACTTCTACCAGGGCATCGGACTCAACATGCTCGAAGGGTACGGACTCACCGAGACCACCGCGCCCACGAACGTGAACCTGCCGGGCAGGGCCAAGATGGGCACGGTGGGCCCGCCGCTTCCCGGCACCGAGATCAAGATCGCCGAGGACGGCGAAATCCTCGCGCGCGGCATCGGGGTGTTCACGCAGTACCACAGCAACCCCGAGGCAACCGCGGAGGCGATCAAGGACGGCTGGTTCCACACCGGCGACCTCGGATCCCTCGACGACGACGGCTACCTCACGATCACCGGCCGGAAAAAGGAGATCATCGTCACTGCGGCCGGGAAGAACGTCGCACCGTCGGTGCTGGAGGACCCGCTGAGGAGTCACCCGATCATCTCGCAGGCGGTCGTCGTGGGAGACAAGCAGCCGTTCGTCGCTGCCCTGATCACGCTCGACCCGGAGACACTGCCTCGCTGGCTCGAGACGCACGACCTGCCGGAGATGCCTGTCGCAGAGGCGGCCCAGAACGCGACGGTGCGCGAGCACGTCCAGATGGCCATCGACCGCGCGAACCGGAAGGTCTCGCGCGCCGAGTCCATCCGGGAGTTCCGCATTCTCGACGAGGATTTCACCATCGACAACGACATGCTGACGCCCACGATGAAGGTCAAGCGCAAGGAAGTCCACGAGAACTTCGGCCACGTGGTCGACGAGATCTACGCCGGGGACCCGCGCAAGTCCTGAACGTTCTGCACGCGCTGACACGAGTGAACCGCCCCCCGCCGGCCGGGCGGCGGGCGGCGGTTCACGTTGTTGTCGGTGCCGCGGCGTAACCTTCCGTTCATGAACCCGGTCGCTTCCTTCGCGCCCCCGCCCGGACGGCGGCTGCCGCTCGAGCCTCGCGATCGCGCCCGCGTCTCGGCGCAGCCAACCTTCGAGGATCTCGGCACGCCGTTGCAGGAGGTGGAATTCGTCGTCGTCGATCTCGAGACGACCGGGGGATCGCCCGGCGCGCACGCGATCACCGAGATCGGCGCCGTGCGCGTGAAGGCGGGTGAGGTGCTCGGTGAGTTCGCCACATTGGTGAATCCAGGCTCGCCGATACCGCCGATGATCACGGTGCTCACCGGGATCACCACCGCCATGGTCATGGAGGCGCCCGTTATCGAGGACGTTCTGCCCAGCTTCATGGAATGGTCCGGTCTGGCGCGCGGCGTCGTCCTGGTGGCGCACAACGCGCGCTTCGATGTCGGCTTCCTGCGTGCCGCGTGCGCGGAACTTGACATCCCCTGGCCCCGGCCCACGGTGGTGGACACGCTGGCCCTCGCCCGGAGAGCGCTCACCAGGGATGAAGTGCCGAACCACAAGCTCGGCACGCTGGCGCGGGTGTTCCGCACCAGCGTGGAGCCGGCTCACCGGGCTCTGGCAGATGCGCAGGCCACCACGGACGTCCTGCACGGCCTCCTCGGCAGGCTCACCCCTCTCGGCGTCACCCACCTGGAGGACCTTGCCACGGCCGCCGATCCCGTCCCACCTGCGAGACGCCGCAAGTCGTCGCTCGCTGACGATGTGCCACGCGGACCCGGGGTCTATCAGTTCATCGGGCCCGCCGGCGAGGTGCTGTACGTGGGCACTGCCACCGACCTGCGCAGCCGTGTTCGCTCCTACTTCACCTCCGCCGAGAAGCGGCGCCGCATCGGGGAGATGGTCGATCTGGCGGCCGAGGTTCGATCAATCCCGTGCGGCAGTGTCATCGAGGCGCACGTTCGCGAGTTGCGTCTCATCGACGAGCACCAGCCGGCCTACAACCGGCGTTCGCGGCGCGCGTCCTCGCGGCCCTGGGTCCGTCTGACCGACGATGCACACCCCCGGCTCTCAGTGGTGCGTTCCATGCCAGTGACGGCTCTTGACGTGGCGTGGGGCCCGTTCCGATCCCGTACCCAGGCGGAACTCGCCGTGGAAGCGCTTTCCGAAGCGGCCGGGCTGCGCACCTGCACCGCCCGGCTGCCCCGGACGCCAAAGACCTCCGCGCGTGCCTGTGCGCTGCTCGATCTCGGTGCGTGCTGCGGGCCGTGCGTCCGGGGTGAGGCGGCCATCGTCCACGACTCTGCGGTCGCGGCGGCTCGCGAGGCGCTCGCCGGGCAGGTCGGCTTCGTCGTCGCCCTCCTGCACGAGCGAATCGCCGTACTTGCCGCTGACGAGCGGTACGAGGATGCGGCCCGGGTCCGGGATCGTCTGAGTGCAGTGCTCGACGGCGCGCAGCGTGCCGAACGGCTCCGCGTCCTCGCGCGGTGCCGGGAGCTCGTCGCCACCCGTCCCGGCAAGGAGAACTGGGAGATCCTGGTCATGCGCTGGGGCCGCCTCACTGCCGCTGGTGATCTCCTGCCCGGCCGCGACCCGTGGGGCACAGTCCAGGAACTCGTCGCGGCGTCCGAGCACGTTCCCGAGCCTGCGAGAGTGGGCGAAGCCGCGACAGTCGAGGAGACGGAGTTACTGGTTGACTGGTTGCGCTCCCCCGGCGCGCGGCTCCTTGGAATGGCCGAGGACGGCCCACCGTTCGCCTACCCGCGTTCCGGCGCACATTCATTCTCGTTGCCGCCCAGCCGGTCAGAGGAAACCGAGGCGTGGAACACGGCATGATTGGAGCACCGAAAGGAGCCGCCATGATCACCGCCATCGTCCTCATCCAGTGCGAGTCCGACAGCATCCCCGAGGTCGCCTCGAAGGTCTCCGAATTCGAGCAGGTGCGTGAGGTGTACTCCGTGACCGGTGACGTGGACTTGATTGCCATGGTGCGCGTGCGCAATCACGAGGACCTCGCGGACGTCATCGCGGACGAGATTTCGAAGACCAAGGGCGTCATCGAGACGCGCACCTACATCGCTTTCCGCTCCTACTCACGGCATGACCTGGAGCAGGCGTTCGACCTCGGGCTTGACTGACTCAGCTCGCTAGCGCCAAGGCCGTCAACTCGGGGTTTTACTTGAGGGTTCAGGGGTTGTTGTCGGCGTGTCGTGGGGTGGGGGCAGCGGAGCTTCCGGTAGGAGATGCAACGACCAAGATGCTTCTACTTTCCCGGGAGCTCCGTTGTCTGCTTGTTGTGCCATTGAGCGTGTTGTCCGGGGGATCCGTGTCGCCCAGGGGTCTGGAACCGGGCGGTTGGGGACTTGGGACTGCCTTCGGGGTCTGGTACCGGGTGGCTGGGGAACTTGGCACCTCGTCTTGCCGCTTGCGTGGTGTCGCTGGGGAACTTGGCACCTCGTCTTGCCGCTTGCGTGGTGTCGCTGGGGAACTTGGCACATCGTCTTGCCCACTCACGCGGTGTCGCTGGGGAGCTTGGCACCTCGTCTTGCCGCTTGCGCGGTGTCGCTGGGGAACTTGGCACCTCGTCTGCTACCCCAAGGTCACTTGTTGGGGAACTTCAGACCTCGACTACGGGGTGCGATGTTCCCCAGCAGGTCTCAAGATCCCCAGCGCGCCGCCCAGACGAGGTCTGAAGTTCCCCAGCTCATGTCAGATCGTCCTGAACGGGGTCCAGGTTTCCCCGGTGGTGATGCCCGGCCGGGTTCGTAGCGTGAGGGCGCGCGTTCGTCACGTGAGGGCGTGCGATCGTCACACCCGGCGAACCATGGCGCACGTCCGTCACAAGATGGCTGGCGTTCGTCACGATGGCGCAGTGACGTCACTGCGCCATCGTGACGATCGCGCGCCCTCAGCATTCTGCGTGTGACGATCGCACGCCATGCCGTGACGATCGCACGCCCCGGTGTGACGAACGTGCGCCCTCAAGAATCCCGTGTGACGTTCGTGCGCCCCGGTGTGACGGACGTGCGCCATCTTGTGACGTTCGTGCGCCCCGGCGGCGCGGGATTGGGAGGAGTGTGACGAACGCGCGCCCCCACCCCACGACACGCCGACAAGAACCCTTGAACCCTCGAGCAAGACCTTAGGTTGACGGTATTTCCGCTAGCGCTTCTTCGAGTTCTCCTGCGAGAACTGGATCCACCGATCCACCACCGACTGCGTGTGGCCCTCATGGAGCGAGCTCCGTGCAATATCAAGCGCCGCCGCCATGCGGTCCAGCAGGCGTCCCTCACGGGTACCGTCGACGCCGAAAGCAAGTATTCCTGCAGCGGCGTTGAGCAGCACCGTGTCCGTCACCGCGCCGGTCTTTCTGCCGGAGAGAACCTCGCGGCCCACCTGCGCATTGTGCCGCGGATCTGCGCCGCGCAGGTCCGCCACGGTGCTCGGCCGCAGGCCCAGGGCAGTCGCATCGAACTGCTGGTAGGTGACCGTGCCGTCCTCCACCAGCCAGACGTCGTTCAGCGAGGTGGTGGTGAGTTCGTCGAGGCCGTTGCTCTGGCCCCGGAAGACGAGCGCCGAGTTGCCGCGCTCCGCCAGGACCCCTGCGACAAGCGGAGCGTGATGGGCAGAGGAGACGCCGATGGCGTTCGCGCGTGGCCTGGCGGGATTCGTGAGGGGGCCGAGCACGTTGAACACGGTCCCAATCCCGAGCTCCCTCCGGGCCGTCGCCGCGTGCCTCATGGACGGGTGGAAGAGGTTCGCGAACAGGAAGGTGATCCCGACCTCGTCAAGGGATCGAACCACCGCCTCGATCGGCAGAGTGAGGTCGACTCCGAGGGCCTCGATGAAGTCGGCCGAACCGGAGGCCGAACTCGAAGCGCGGTTGCCGTGCTTCACCACGGGAACGCCGGCGCCGGCGAGCACCAGGGATGCCATCGAAGAGATGTTGACCGTGCGTGCACGATCGCCGCCGGTTCCTACGATGTCAAGCGCATCCTGCGACACTTCTATGGGACGCGCGTGCGCGAGCATCGAATCTGCGAGGCCCCGGACTTCCTGGGTCGTCTCCCCCTTGGTGGCGAGAGCGGCGAGGAAGCCGGCGAGTTGAACGGGAGAAGCGTTCCCGGTCATCACCTGGTCCATGCCCCACCCGGTCTGCTCGGCGCTGAGATCGCGCCGCTGGACCAGGAGTGACGTCAGTTCTGGCCAGGAGATCTCCTCCTGTTCCGGAGAATCGATCATCGCTCCGCCCTGAGCAGGCGCGCGACCGTCTCCTGGGTCTCACGGGGATCGAAGGGGGCCGGAATGCAGGCCTCGGCGAGGCTCCAGTCCGCGAGCCACGCGTCCTGCTGGCGCGCAATCAGAATGATGGTCGGCGGCACGTCGAAGACCTCCTCGTGCAGCGTCCGGGAGACTGACATGCCACCCTCCTTGGATGCTTCGCCGTCGAGGATCAGCAGGTCGTACTTCTTCTCATCGAGCTTGCCCAAGACCGCGGCCGCCGTTGCGGTCTCGTCCCAGCGAATCTGGGGGACATCCTTGGCGGCACGGCGCCCCACCGCTCCCTTGATCGCGGCTCGCGTCGCAGAGTCGTCCGAGAAGAGCAGCACCTCCGCAAATTCCTCGCGCTCGGCCATCTTCCGGCTCCTTCCCGCCGCTCACACGCGGCCACGAACTGGGCTCGCCGTCATCTTACTCGCGCGGGCGGGGAGCACCCGCCCCCGCCAGGACCGCCGTCTGACAATGCCCTGACGGTAGTCAGTCACTCGGTGAAGAGGCCGCCGGAACACGTGAACCGGCCGTCTGGTCTTGCGACACCCTTCAGCATGGAAACCGAGACCGGGCGCCCTACAGGATGCCAATATCGCAAAAATGGGACTTTCGACCCGCTTCAAGCGGAAGAAACGTATCTGTTAGGACATACTGTCGGTGTGTCGTCTCATGCTGCAGCTCTCGATCCCGCTCGCATCCGCGTCGAGCGGCCGAACACAACGTCGGTCGGAATGATCGTGTGGCTCGCCTCCGAGCTGATGTTCTTCGCCGGCCTCTTCGCCATGTATTTCACGCACCGGTCCGTGAACACCGAACTGTGGCCCGCGGGCGTGGATCACCTCAACATCCCCTTCTCGACCGTCAACACGCTGATCCTCGTGTCCTCGTCGATCACGGCCCAGATGGGAGTGTGGGCAGCGGAGCGCTACCATTCCCGCCGGACGGGTGCCCTCCTCGACGTCGGCCGCTGGGGCGTGACCGAGTGGTTCACCCTGACCTTCGTCCTCGGCTCGATCTTCATCGCCGGGCAGATCTTCGAGTACGCCGAGCTCTATCAGGGGGGACTCACCACCGCCGGCTCCTACGGATCGGTCTTCTACATAACGACCGGCTTCCACGGACTCCACGTACTCGGCGGACTCTTCGCTTTCCTGCTCATCCTGGCCCGCACCTTCAAGGCGAAGAGATACGGCCACCACGAGGCCACTGGCGCCATCGGGCTGTCGTACTACTGGCACTTCGTCGACGTCGTCTGGATCGCCCTCTTCGCCACGATCTACATCATCCAGTGACAACTGAAGGGAACCGAAGCTCGTGAACTCCCCAGCCAACCCTCGTCGCAGTCGGTTCGCGCCCGGTGTGCTCGTGCTCCTCGCGCTCCTTGTCACCGCACTGCTGTACTCGGCGGCGATGCCTTCAGCGGATGCGCAGAACGGGGCGAGTTCCGCAGATGTCGCCGCCGGACAGAGCCTCTTCAGCGCGAACTGTGCGTACTGCCACGGCACGGAGGGCCAGGGCGGCGACATCGGTCCCTCGCTCATCGGCGTCGGCGCGGCCGCGGTGGACTTCCAGGTCGGGACGGGGCGCATGCCCATGGCCGACAACTCGCCCCAGGCGCCCGCAAAGCCGCCGGTGTTCAATGACGAGCAGATTTCCCAGTTGGCGGCGTATGTCTCGTCCCTGGGACCCGGACCGAACATCCCCTCCGCCGAGCAGGTGGATCCCGCTCTCGGCGATCCCGCAAACGGAATGCTGCTCTTCCGCACCAACTGCGCCATGTGCCACAACGCCGTCGGAGCCGGCGGAGCGCTTTCGGAAGGCAAGGTTGCGCCGTCGATACTGAACACCTCCCCCACCCACATCTACGAGGCGATGGTGACCGGCCCGCAGGCGATGCCCGTGTTCAACGATGCGTCGATCCCCACTGAGGGCAAGCGGGACATCATCGCCTTCATCGACGCGCAGAACGACGTCAGCCCCGGCGGACTCACACTGGGCTCAATCGGTCCCGTGTCCGAGGGCCTGTGGGCGTGGATCGTCGGAATGGGATTCCTCATCCTTCTCGCCGTCTGGGTAGGAGCAAAATCATCGTGAACGAGAACACCACCAGCAGAGAACTCTCACCCTCGACCGATACCGAGTTCCAGAACCCGGGCCCCAGACCGCATGTCCCGCGGCTGTCGGACATCGACCCGGAGGGCGCACGCAACCGGCGGCGGCAGGTCCTGGCGCTGTTCGGGATATCGATCGTTGCGGCGATCGTCGGAGTTGCAGGGTTCTTCCTCTTCCCTCCGGGCGATACGCAGGCGAGCATCCGGATCGGGCACACGATCCTCGGCGTCGGTCTCGGCACCGCACTTCTCGGCATCGGACTCGGCGCCGTCCACTGGGCGAAAACCCTGATGATGGGCCAGGAGACCGTCGAGGACCGCTATCCCCTGAAGTCCGATGAGGAGACGCGAGCCACGGCCGTCGCTGAAATGGAGTTGGGCGCGGCGGACGCGAATATTGCCCGCCGGCCTGTCCTCAAGGGCGCCGTGATCACCGCCGCCGTGCTGGCGCCCCTGCCCGCCGTCGTGCCGCTCATTGGCGGCCTCACGGACGAGTGGAACCCCAACGTCTTCAAGCACACCGCGTGGCGCAACATCCCGAACGGTGCCGAGGGGCGAATTCTGGCAACCGACCCGGACAACCGCCCGATCCGCGCTGCGGACGTCACCAACGGCTCGGTGTTCCACGTGATCCCGCACGATCTCGGAGACCTGCCCGGCGAGGAGGAATTCCTCAACGAGAAGGCCAAGGCGATCGTGATCCTTGTCCGCATGGATCCGTCCGAGATCAAGAGGGTCTCCCCGGGCCGCGAGGACTGGAACTACCACGGCATCCTCGCGTTCTCGAAGGTGTGCACCCATGTCGGATGCCCCGTCGCCCTTTATGAGCAGAACACGAAGCACCTTCTCTGCCCGTGCCACCAGTCCACGTTCGACCTCGCCGATGAGGCCCGCGTCGTATTCGGGCCCGCGAAACGGCCGCTGCCCCAGCTGCCGATCACCGTCAACAACGACGGCTACCTGATCGCCACGTCCGACTTCCTCGAACCGGTCGGCCCGAGCTTCTGGAACCGTGAGAAGTGAGTACTGCAACCACTCCGAAGAAGCCCCTCCAGCCCTCTGGCGAATCCAAGACCACCCCTGGGAAGAGCGCCGACTGGCTTGACCAGCGCACCGGCATCGCGAAAGTTGTCAAAGTCTTCGCCCGCAAGGTCTTCCCCGACCACTGGTCGTTCCTGCTCGGCGAGATCGCGCTCTACAGCTTCATCGTGATCCTTCTGTCCGGGGTCTTCCTCGCCTTCTTCTTCGAGCCCTCGATGGCGGAGGTTCACTACCCCGACGACGCGCTCCCGGTGACGATGCAGGGCGTCGAGATGTCGGCGGCATACGCCTCGACACTCAAGCTCTCCTTCCATGTGCCGGGCGGACTGCTGATGCGCCAGATCCACCACTGGGCGGCGCTCCTGTTCATTGCGTCGATAGTGGTACACATGTTCCGGGTGTTCTTCACCGGCGCGTTCCGGAAGCCACGGGAGATCAACTACCTCGTGGGGTTCATGATGCTGCTGCTCGCACTCGCTGCGGGACTGACCGGATACTCGCTCCCGGACGACGTGCTCTCCGGCAACGGCCTCCGCATCACGGATGGAGTCATCAAGTCGATCCCGATCCTGGGGAGCTACGTCTCGCTCGCTCTGTTCGGCGGCGAGTTCCCGGGAACGGACATCATCTCGCGCTTCTTCGCGCTGCACATCCTGCTGATCCCGGGTCTGATCCTGGCACTCGTGACGCTCCACATTATGCTGGTCACGTTGCAGAAGCACACCCACTATCCCGGCCCGGGCCGTACGAACCGGAACGTTGTCGGAAGGCCGCTGTTCCCCGTATACGCCGCGAAGGGCGGTGGATGGTTCTTCATCGTGGCCGGCGTCATCGTCCTCATGGGAGCACTGCTCTCGATCAACGCCGTCTGGAACTACGGTCCCTACGACCCCTCGCCGGTGTCCGCGGGCGCTCAGCCCGACTGGTACATGCTCTTCCTGGAAGGCGGCCTGCGACTCATGCCTGGCTGGGAAGTGGTGATTGCCGGATACACGCTCTCCCTGAACGTTCTGATCCCCGCGCTGATCATCCCCGGTGCACTTTTCACGGCTCTCGGGGCGTACCCCTTCATCGAGAAGCTGGCGAGCAAGGACGACCGTGAGCACCACCTGCTCGAGCGTCCCCGCAACAACCCCACACGCACCGCCATCGGCGTCTCGCTCATCACGGCGTTCGCCGTGCTGGTGGCCGCAGGAGCCAACGATCTCCTGGCGACCCACCTCCACCTCGACATGTTCGTCATCACGTGGGTCCTGCGCTTCGGGTTCTTCCTCTTCCCCTGGTTCGCGTTCATGCTCACGAAGCGCATCGCCATTTCGCTGCAGCGGCGCGATCGCGAACTGGTCCTTCACGGCGTTCCCACGGGCCGTGTCGTGCAGACGGAGGACGGCGCCATGCACGCGGTCCACCGGCCGCTGGACGAGTACGAACTGTGGACTCTCGCCTCCTACGAGCCCAACCGGCCGCTGGAGAGTGGCATCGAGGTGAACAAGTACGGCGTGGAGCGCAGGACCGGCGTCGCGCCGTGGCGTCGGCGCCTTTCGCAGTTCTTCTACGAGGACCGCATCGAACCGGTTACCCCGGCCGAGCTTGAGGCCATGGAGCACCGGCACCACGAGGGCGCACCTTCACAGTCCATCGCCCGACTCACCTCCGTGACAGCCGGGGAGGAACTCGAGGAGCGCCGGAGGCGCTGAACTATCGATCGAGATCCTGCCCTCGTCGTAGGGCCTTCCCGATGGGGGGAGCGGGTACTTCTGCAGGGGTCTTGGCAGCGCGTGCCAGTTTCGTGCGGTCAAGGGGTGCTTGCAGGTCTCTCCAGCCGGTGGCGGACGGATCCAGGCGCCAGAACGCCCCGAGAACGGCCCAGGACTTTCGTCCCAAGCGAATTCGTGGCGCCGCGCGTGCCGAGTACCGCAGACCGCCATAGGCTGGCACCAATTGTTCTGCGATGTGAGATGCGGAACAGCCTGAAGCTGCAAGAAGGAGCATTCATATGGCCGTCTACGCGTTGCCCGAACTCCCCTACGACTACGCCGCGCTCGAGCCGCACATCAGCGGCAAGATCATGGAACTGCACCACTCGAAGCACCACAAGGCGTACGTCGACGGCGCGAACACTGCGCTGGAGAAGATGGCGGAGGCCCGCGAGAAGGGTGACTTCGGCACGATCGGCAAGCTCGAG
The DNA here is from genome assembly GCA_035647855.1 of Actinomycetaceae bacterium. Lineage (GTDB taxonomy): Bacteria > Actinomycetota > Actinomycetes > Actinomycetales > Actinomycetaceae > JAAZBW01. Next base: position 55,753 of record DASRMP010000055.1, read on the forward strand.
AAGGACTTGGCGTTCAACCTCGGTGGTCACATCAACCACTCGATCTTCTGGAAGAACATGGCCCCCGACGCAGGCGGCGAGCCTGATGGCGAGATCGCCGAGGCTATCAAGGACTCCTTCGGATCGTTCGATGCGTTCAAGGGGCAGTTCACCGGCGTTGCCACGAGCATCCAGGGCTCGGGCTGGGCGGTCCTTGCCTACGATTCCATCTCCGACAAGCTCGTCACGTTCCAACTGTTCGACCAGCAGGGCAACGTTCCGGTCGGAGTGCTGCCTTTGCTCCAACTCGACATGTGGGAGCACGCCTTCTACCTCGACTACCTCAACGTCAAGGCCGACTACGTCAAGGCCTGGTGGAACCTCGTCGACTGGCAGAATGTGGGCGAGCGCCTCGCCACCCTCGAGTCGATCAAGGGCAAGCTGGCCTGAGAGCCGGCATGGCCGAATAGTCCGCGAATAGCCGAGGGCCCCCTCCACGGTGGGGGCCCTCGCCGTGTCCGAAGGATGCGGCTCAGTGCGCGTGCTGCCCCCGAGAGAACTCCATCGCCATTCCGATGACGCCAATTGCCGTGACGATGACGCCCGGCACCAGGATCCAGAAGCCGATCGCCAGGGCAAGGAACACCAGGGCTGCTCCGGCGCCGGCGATGAGCGGCCACCACGACGTCGGGGAGAACACGCCCACCTCGCCCGTGGCTTCGGAGATCTCGGCGTCGACGCGGTCCTCCCACCGTGGTTCGATACGCCGCCCCACCAGCCAGAGGTAAGCGGCGATCATGGCGGACATGAGCGCGAGTCCGGTGAACGCCGTCGAACCGATCACCTCGAGCTCTGCAACGTACGTGTAGATGCCGGCAACGATCGCGAAGAAGACGGCGAGGAACGCAAAAGTCACGAGTTCGGCGCGCAGCGGCATCCGCTCCTTTTCGGGCGGGTAATCCATGGGTCAGCTCCTTTGCGACGACGGAGACGGCGACGACGAGGACCGCGGCGACGGCGGAACGAGCGCCGCGTTGTCGAGTGCGGCGACCTCCGGGTGATGGAGGTCGAAAGCCGGCTGTATGGACCGGATGCGGGGCAGCGAGGTGAAGTTGTGCGCCGGCACCGGCGATGCGGTGGCCCACTCGAGGGAGCGGCCAAAGCCCCACGGATCATCCACGAACACGGTGCGCGGCCCGCGCTGCGTCTTCACGACGTTCCACATGAAGAACAGCGTGGAGGTCGCCACGATGAACGCGCCAACGGTCGAGATCTGGTTCAGAACCGTGAACCCGTCCTCCACCATGTAATCGGCGTAGCGCCGCGGCATCCCCTCGACGCCCAGCCAGTGCTGGACGAGGAAGGTGATGTGGAAGCCCGGGAAGAGCAGCCAGAAGTGGATCTTTCCGAGCCGTTCGTCCAGCATCCGGCCGGTCCACTTCGGCCACCAGAAGTAGAAACCCGCGAACATCGCGAACACCACTGTGCCGAAGACGACGTAGTGGAAGTGCGCGACGACGAAGTAGGTGTCGTGCACGTGCCAGTTCATCGCAGGGCTCCCCAGAATCACGCCGGTCAGACCACCGAACAGGAACGTGAAAAGGAACCCGAGCGACATGAGCATCGGCGTCTCGAAGGTCACCTTGCCGCGCCACATCGTGCCGATCCAGTTGAACATCTTCACGCCGGTCGGCACAGCGATCAGCATCGTCATCAGCGAGAAGAAGCCGAGCATCACCGCGCCGGTCGTGAACATGTGGTGCGCCCACACGGAGACGGAGAGCGCGGCGATCGCGATGGTGGCGAACACGAGAGCCTTGTACCCGAAGATCGGCTTCCGTGAGAAGACGGGGATCACCTCGGAGATGATCCCGAAGAAGGGCAAGGCGATGATGTACACCTCCGGGTGCCCGAAGAACCAGAAGAGGTGCTGCCACAGAACAGGCCCACCGGACTCCACTGCGAAGATGCCACCACCCATAATCCGGTCGTACAGCAAACCGAAGAGCGCGGCGGCCAGCGGCGGGAACGCCATCAGGACGAGGATCGCCGTGAGCAGGATGTTCCAGGTGAAGATCGGCATGCGGAACATGGTCATGCCGGGAGCACGCATCGTCAGGATCGTGGCGATGAAATTGACCGAACCGAAAATGGTGCCGAAACCTGTCATGGCGAGGCCCGCGATCCACAGGTTCACCCCGACACCGGGGCTGTAGGGATTCGTCGAGAGTGGAACGTATCCCGTCCACCCCATGGAGGCGGCGCCGCCCGGGGCGAGGAAGCCGCTGATCGCGATGAGGCCGCCGAACAGGAAGAGCCAGTAGGAGAACATGTTCAGCCGTGGGAACGCCACGTCCGGGGCGCCGATCTGCAGCGGCACCATGATGTTGCCGAAACCCGTGAACAAAGGCGTGGCGAACAGGAACAGCATGATCGTGCCGTGCATCGTGAAGAGCTGGTTGAACTGGTCCTTCGACTGGAGCATCATGCCCGGCTGGAACAGCTCCATGCGGATGAGCATCGCCATCAGCCCGGCAAGGATGAAGAAGAAGAACGCGGTGTAGAGGTACAGGTATCCGATGACTTTGTGGTCCGTGGACGTGATCCACGAGACGATCGTCGAGCCGAATCCCTGCTTCTCGGGCGGCAGCCCTGGGATCGTCTCGGCCGTCCCCGAAGCCTTCTGCTCGATGAGCGTCATCAGCTGTTGCCTCCGTTCGTGTTGCCCCAGCGGTTGAGCTCTGGGCCGAGAACGCCTTCATTGCCCGCCTCGCGCAGCGCTTCCATCTGCGCGTCGAATTCCTCCTGCGAGACGACCTCCACGCGGAACAGCATCTCGGAGTGGAACTCGCCGCACATCTCGGCGCACTTGCCGAAGTAGCTTCCCTCCTCGCCGGGCGTCACCTGGAAGACATTGGTGCGCCCGGGAATCATGTCGGTCTTGTAGAGGAACGCCGGGATCCAGAATGCGTGGATGACATCGCGGGAGTGAAGCTCGAACTGCACGTTCTGGTCCACCGGCAGGTACAGGACCGGGAGGTTCTCGGCGTCGCCTTCCGTGCCCGTGAGCTGGAATCGTTCGCCCGAGTAGTAGACGCCGGCGTCCACGTAGTTGAAATCCCAGCTCCACTGCTTGCCGTACACCTCGATCGTGACATCGGGCTCTGCGGAAACGTCCTGGACGTCAGCGATCGTGCGTTGCGAGAAGACGAAAAGCACGCTCACGAGGACTATCGGGATGACCGTGTACATGAGCTCGAGAGGCACGTGGTACTGCAGCTGGACCGGCAAGGCGTCGTCGTCCTTGCGCTTGCGGTACACGATGATGGCCCAGATCAAGAGCCCCCAGACAAGGACTCCGATCGAGAGGGCGGCGATCCATGAGCCATTCCAGAAGGAGATGATCCCGCCGGTCCGGTCCGTGACGCCCGCTTCGGACGGGAGGAATCCCGTCGAGACGTCCGTGCTGCAGCCCGCCACGAGCAGCGCGAACGCTGCCGTGAGGCCTGGAACGGCGGCCGCGCGCCGCGGCCGCTTGGTGTGAGGGGTCCGCACCGTGTACACCTTTCGACGCCGTCGAAACAACCGGGACCAAAGTCCCTCGGGAACAGCGTATAGGGTGACTGCTCGTTTCGCTCTGCGCAGGATTTGGTACGATCCGCTCTTCCGCGGGGCGGCCGAGTGGCTACTCCGCCGCGGGGATGTATGCGAGCGCCTCCACGACGACGGCGATCGCCGGACTATCACCGCTCGCCGGCACCTGCACCACTACGCGGGAACCCACCGGAGCGCCGGACACGGCGTCGAAGGGTCCGCCCTGGCCGAGCGGCACGGCCGAGGGAACGCCGGCCTCCCAGGAGCTTCCGCCGTCGGTGCCATCCCATCCGGCCGCGGCCCACGCGAGAACGACGACGCCCGTCTCCCAACCGTCTCCCCGTCGCCCTCGGCGACGACGGTGCCGGACAGTTCCTCCGGCTCGGGCGAGCCCTCCACGACCGAGATCGACGGCGGGGATCCGGGGGGCCCTTCCACCGTCACCGGGAGGTTCGCGAGCTCACCCGTGTCGCGCGCGTCGGCCTGACTGGTCCACTCGCCCTCCGGATGCACGGAGAGAACGTCGATGACGAATACCAGGGTGTCGCCCGCCTCGATTCCCGCCTGGGGGTTGCCCTGCGGGTAGCCCATCTCGGACGGGATCGACAGGAGAAGCCGATCGCCCACGTGGGAACCGGGGATGCCTTCCGACCAGCCCTGGATTACGCCGTCGAGCGGGAAACCGATCGGATAGCCAATGTCCCACGTGTCGTTGAACGGAGCCTCCGCGCCCCACACCTGGCCGATGTAGTCCGCGACGATGTACTCGCCCTCGCCCACCTCGGCACCATCGCCTTCGGCGAGCGTCTCGACCTGGAGTCCCTCGGGCGCTTCGCTCTCGGGAAAGGTGAGTACGGGCTGCTCGCCGAAGCCGCTCGAGACCTCCGGAAGCCCGCCTCCTTCAGGACCGTTGCCGGAGCAGGATCCGAGGGCGAGTGCCCCGGCGAGGACGAGCGGAACTACGAGAGGGCGGCGCATGGCGGTCCGTTTCTGTTCAATTGGTTCAGTTGGTGGAGCGAGGGGATTCGGATCAGTGGAAGGACTCGCCGCAGGCGCAGGACCCCGCCGCGTTCGGGTTGTCGATGGTGAAGCCCTGGCGTTCGATGCTGTCCGCGAAGTCGATGGTGGCACCGTCGAGGTACGGGACCGACATCCTGTCGACAACCACTTCCACGCCCTCGAAGTCGCGGATCGCGTCCCCATCGAGGTCGCGCTCGTCGAAGTAGAGCTGGTAGATCAGGCCGCTGCAGCCACCGGGCTGGACAGCGATACGGAGGCGGAGGTCGTCACGGCCCTCCTGCTCGAGCAGACTGCGCACCTTGGCAGCAGCGACATCGGTGAGCAGCACGCCGTGGCCGGCAGTCTTCTGGGTTGCCTGTGACATTCTGTGACTCCTCGAGGTGTGTTGTGCGATTGAGAGTACGTCCTCTGGCGGCGGGTTCGCGAATCCTTGCCGTTACCATCTCGATTCCGGTCGCGACCATGTACGGGCAACGCGTGCCGCCACCTGTGCAACGCTGTCCGGGTCAAAAGTGTTCCCGGCGGTCTCGTACACGCCGGCGATCCCAAGCCCCGCCCGTGCACGCCGCGAGACCTGTTCCTCCCCGACCAAAGCGACGACCGGCACCGCTTCCTCTGCGGCGCGAGTTGCGACGGCCGTTAGCGCGGACGAGTCCATCGTGTCAGCGTCCAGCGCCGGGATCACGACGACGGCGAGGTCACTGGTCCGCACCGCACCATCGAGGCCGGTCGCACCCGCCACCCAGTCGGCTGCGAACTCGCTTCGCGCCCCGAGCAGCAGCAGGGCGAAACCGGCTCCCCCGGCGAGCCCTGATCCGGGTGCGGTCGAGAGCCGTAGCGGCCGCCCGCTCACGAGATCGCGCGGCGCGTGCTCGCGCTCCATGGCGGCAGCCCAGTCACCGATCTCACGTTCGCGCGCGTGCGCGGCCTCCGGTCCGACTACGGGCGCAAGCGCCGCGCCCGCCCCGCTCAGGCCGAGCAGCGGAAGACCCGAGGAGATCGCGAGTACGAGTCCCGTGCCGGTGAAGGCGGCTCGTGCGGCCTCGACGGAACCCCACCGGGAGGCGAGCGCGCCAAGGAGGCCGCGCCCGCCATCGTGCGCGGTTGCCGGAGCAAGCCCGACGACGATGGTGCCGGTCCCGGCATCCAGCGCGGCAATCAGTGCGGGGGCGAGTGACGCGGTGGTGCCGTCGAAGAAGGACTGCCCCGCGAGCAGCGATTCCGCATCGATCACATGCGTGCGATCACGCACGGCGAGGCCGCCGGAGCGCCGGAATCCGTGCTCCTCGAGGGAGTCCAGCAGGCCGCGGCCGTTGTGCGGTAGTCGGAGGACCGTCAGGTCATCCTCCTCGGCCCACTCCGACCAGGGGCCCGAGACGGCCCGCCCGAACTCCTCCGCAGTGCCGGAGGGCGTCGGCGTGGCGACGATCAGAACGCGCACAGGGCTCCATTCGGGCCGGGATCGGGCAGCCCGCTCATGAGCGCCGGGGTTCCGTCACGGCAGGTCAAGTGTGGCATTCTGTATCGGGTGATCCGAACTGCACGCCTTGCCGCCGCCGTCCTCCTCGCCATCGCCGCGGGAGGTTGTGCCTCCGAGTCTCCGGTTGAACCCGTGCCTGCCGCCGAAGTGGAGTCCACCATCGAGGACCGGATCGAGGAGGAGGTCGGCACACGGCCTGATGTCACCTGTCCGGGCGATCTCACCGCAGCGGTGGGCGCCAAGATGGTGTGCAGCTTCGCTGCCGGCACTCCCGAGCAGACCTTTGACGTCACGGTTCTCGTCAGGTCGGTCGACGACGACGGGACCGTGCTCTTCGATTTCGCCGACGAGCCGCGTGAGACACAAGCACCCGAGCCGACCGACGAGCCCGAGCCCACGGACCAGCCCGAGCCCACGGACCAGCCGGAGGAGTAAAGACTCACTCCTCGGCCAGGGTGCCGGCGAGCCGGGCGCACAGCAGGACCACGGGGGCGCCGTCGACGACGGCGTCGACGCGGAGGCGAAGTCCATCAACGGTGATCACGCTGCCAAGGCTACCTGCCGGGGCAGTCCGTTCCGTCACGTAGAATCGGGGACGTGTTGTTCCGTAAGAAACAGGCCGAAGACGCTCCCGAGCCCGCAGCAGAGACCGAGATCGCGGGCAAGAAGCACAGGACGCCCACCCGCAAAGAGGCTCAGGCCGCCCGCCACCGCCCGCTCGTGCACGACAACCGCAAGGCTGCGAAGGAGGCAGAGCGCAAGGCACGCAACGAGGCGTACGAGAAACAGCAGTACGCGCTCAAGCACTCCGTTGAGCGCGATCTGCCCCCGCGTGACAAGGGGAAGGCACGGCGGTTCGCGCGTGACTATATCGATGCCGGATTCAACATGGGCGAACTCTTCATGCCGGTCGCGATCGTCCTCATGGTCACCGTGCTCGTCCTCAGCGCAATCGGGGAGCCCGACCTGTACTTCTACACGACTCTGGGAATGTACGTCATCATCTTTGCGAGTCTCGGGCATTCCATCCTCGAGGCCTTTCGGATGACCGGCACGATGAAGCGCTACTTCCGCGACGACGAGATCCCGAAGGGCACCACCTTCTATGGGTTCCAGCGCGCCTTCCAGGTGCGGCGCTGGCGTCTTCCCAGGCCGCAGGTCGCCCGCGGAGAGTGGCCGCAGGTGAAGATGACCCCGCTCGAGAAGGACTGAGGGCTCAGCTCCTCGGACTGTCCACCCCGCTCGCGGCCTTGGGGTCCCGAACGCGGACTAGGCTCGTCACAACGCACGAACCCCGGACGAAGGAGCGCATTCATGATCGGGCAGCGGTATCTCGGACACAGCGGACTCAAGATCAGCGAGATCATCTACGGGAACTGGCTGACCCACGGGTCGCAGGTCGAGAAGAAGACCGCGATCCGCTGCGTCAAGACGGCACTCGAGGAGGGGATCACCACCTTCGACACCGCCGATGGCTATGCCAACGGCAAGGCCGAGAAGGTCTTGGGCGAGGCGCTGGCCGAGGAGCGGCGGGAGTCGCTCGTGGTTCTCACCAAGGTGTACTGGCCAACCGGCAAGAAGGGCCCCAATGACTCCGGCCTCTCCCGCAAGCACATCATGGAGTCGATCAACGGTTCCCTGAAGCGGCTCCGCATGGACTACGTGGACGTCTACCAGGCACACAGGTACGACGTCGAGACGCCGCTCGAGGAGACCATGCAAGCGTTCGCGGATGTGGTGAAGCAGGGCAAGGCGCACTACATCGGGGTGTCCGAGTGGACGGCGGACCAGATTCAGGCCGCCCACGGCATGGCCCGCCACATGGGCGTCCAGCTCATCTCGAACCAGCCGCAATACAACATGCTCTGGCGCATCATCGAGGACGAGGTGGTCCCCACCTGCGAGTACCTCGGCATGGCCCAGATCGTCTTCTCACCGGTGGCGCAGGGTGTCCTCACCGGAAAGTACCTCCCCGGTCAGCCCGCACCCGAGGGCTCCCGCGGCACCGACAGCAAGGGCGGCGCGACGTTCGTCAAGCGCTTCACGGACAACGAGGAACTGCTCCGCCGCGTGCAGGAACTGAAGCCCACGGCCGAGGAACTCGGGCTCACCATGGCCCAGCTCGCGGTGGCGTGGATCCTGCAGCGCAGGAACATCGCCGGCGCGATCATCGGCGCCTCTTCCCCGCAGCAGGTCAAGGAGAACGTCAAGGCCGCGGGCGTCGTCATTCCCGAGAGCATCATGTGGCGCATCGACGAGCTTCTCGGCGACGTGGTGGTGCGCGATCCGCACCTCACCCGCGCAAACATGCCCCAGGCGCGCCCCTCCTGATCCTGATCTGCGGGTAGTGCGAGCGAGCCGGCTGCGGCGGCGCCTCAGGCGTCCGCTGCGGTCGGCTCAACTGCGCATGAGTCAGTGCGAGAGTGCGCGGTTCATCATGCCGGGCCAGCCCGGGCCTTCGTACACGAACGCGGTGTAGCCCTCGAGCAGGTCTGCGCCGGCGTCGAGGAAGGCGCGCCCATCCTCGGGCGTGAAGATGCCTCCCGATCCGATGATGACTCCGGGGTTGCTCAGGTGCTGCCGCAGGATCCGCACCACTCCCAGCGCGCGATCGCGCAGCGGCACTCCGGAGAGGCCGCCAGGTCCGAGATCGTGGTTGATCGTTGTGTTCGTGGCAACCACGCCGGTGAGCCCCTCGGCGTTCGAGAGTTCCGCAATCCGGACCACGTCATCGTCCGCCAGGTCCGGCGCGATCTTGACGAGCAGTGGGACCTCGCGCCCGGTCACCCGGGTCGCCTCCGCCCGCACCCTCTCCAGAATCGGCTTCAGCGCCTCCACGTCCTGCAGTTCCCGCAGTCCGGGGGTGTTCGGGGACGAGACGTTCACTACGAGGAAGTCGGCCCACCTGGCAACCTCGCGTGCACTGGTGCCGTAGTCCGCGGCGGCGTCTGCCAGTGGCGTCGCACGGCTCTTGCCGATGTTCACCCCGACGACGACGGCGCGGCCCTTCTTGGTCTGCCGCAGCTTGCGGAGCCGCTCGCCGATCACGACGGCGCCGTCGTTGTTGAAGCCCATCTGGTTCCGCAGCCCCTCGATATCGGGGTGCCGCCACACGCGCGGCTTCTCGTTGCCGGGCTGCGGCAGCGCCGTGACGGTGCCGACCTCGATGAAACCGAATCCCAGCGCATCCATCCCGAGCACGGCGGTGGCATTCTTGTCCATTCCGGCGGCCAGTCCCACCACGCCGGGGAACGGCCTCGGGAACGCGAGAAGGCGGGAACCCGTCACGGGCCGGCCGCGGCGGCCGAAGGACTTCTCGAGGCCCCTCCGGCTCACCTCCACATTTCCGGCCGCTCCGATGGCGAACACGGCGAGGTGGTGCGCTGCCTCAGGATCGGTGTGGACGAGGACGTTGTCATAAAGCTTGCGGTACACGCCCGCAAGGCTACTCCCCGCCCGCGCCCGGAGGGACCGGGCCCGCCGAATGATCCTGGTCCGCCGATCTCCTGGCAGGCAGTCCCTCCGCCAGGCGGGAGATCCGGACCGGTGAACTCGTCCACAACCACCAGATGCCCACGAACGGCAGCACCAGCGGGACGAATCCGTAGCCACTTCCGAAATGCGACCAGACCGTGTCACGGGGGAACAGGTCCGGGCGCAGCAGCGAGAGGGTTCCCACGGTGAGCACGCCCACGAGTTCCATGCCCACCGCGACCCATGCGAGGCGGCGCATGCGGCGGCCGTTGTGAGCGAGACCGATGGTGGCGAGCACGTACACGACCGCGGCGAACAAGGAAAGCCCGTAGGCGACGGGCGCCTCGGAGGCGTCGCGGATTAGCTGGACCGTCGAGCGGGCAAGGGCCGCGACAGCGAAGATCGCGTACACCAGGATCAGGATGCGTCCCGGGCCGTACGCGGGCCGCCTGGAGTCCCACACTCCGTCAGCCGTCATGGCGCCGACCATTCGCCCACACACGCGAGTTGTGTCATGCCGCCTCGTCCTTCCGGGAACCTTCGCCGATCCGATGCTAGCTTGAGCGGCCACTCACACCAGGGCAGCGACCTGCACGACACGCAGCATCATGACCGCCACGGTCAGGCCGCACACCAGCATCGCAATTGACGATGTAGGACTTCGATCGACGAACGCCCAAATCACCGCCACCGGGAGCACGAAGATCGCGACGATGAGGTAGCCCCAGAGCACGAGCGGATCGCCCGTCACGTGACCCGACCCCTGCGCGACGATCGCGAATATGACGGTCAGGAGAATCAACACCTCGACGACGCCTGCGGCGATCACCTGCCGGCCCGATGCCGACAGCCTCCGGATCGCCCGGACCAGCGCCCACACACTGAGCACGAGCGCCGCCAACGCGGTGACGACGGCGAGGATGTTCACCGCTGCAGCCTAGTCGTGCCTACCGTCACACCCCGAACCCGACGGTCTAGGGTGGTGGACGTGACTGAGATCTCCCTTACTTCATCCCTTCCGAAATCGCCCCGCGACGCCCTCCTGGTGGGCCTCCTGAGCCAGGAGGACTCTCCCGTTGTTCTGGAGTCGGACGCGCTTCCCGGCAAGTCCGGCGGGGCGCTGCTGGATCTCGCCCTCGCCGTGGGCGCGACCGGCAAGGCCAACCAGGTGCAACGCGCACCCGGTGGCGCCCTTGGATACCGGGTGGTGGTCTTCACCGGACTCGGCGAGGCCGTCACGCTCGAGAAGCTGCGCCAGGCCGCCGGCAGCGCAACGCGTGTCCTGCAGGACGTGGACGACATCGACGTGGTCCTGCCCGCCGCCAGTGCGGAAGCCGTCGGAGCGATCGCGGAGGGCCTCGCTCTGGGTGCCTACCGGTTCGAGCGTTACAAGACCCAGAAGGCTGCCGTGGAGCGCGCCGTGGTCGTGAGCCCCGTGGCACGGTCCGCGGAGGCCAAGGCCGCGCACGAGCGCGCCGCCGTCGTCGCCGAGGCCGTCAACGCCACCCGCGAACTCGTGAACACGCCTGCGAACGACCTCTACCCCGAGACTTTCGCCGACCTCGCCGCGAACGCGGCGGCGGCAGTAGGGCTGACCGTGACCGTCCTGGACGAGAAGCAGCTCGCGAAGGGCGGCTTCGGCGGCCTGCTCGGCGTGGGCAAAGGCTCCACGCGTCCCCCGCGGCTCGTGAAGGTCGAATACCGTCCACGCAACGCCTCCCGCCACGTTGCGCTGGTCGGCAAGGGCATCACGTTCGACACGGGCGGCCTGTCCCTCAAACCGCCGGCCTCGATGGAGACCATGAAGACCGACATGGCGGGTGCCGCGGCCGTGCTCAACACGATTGTCGCCGCTGCGCGGCTCCAGCTCCCGGTCCGGGTCACGGCCTGGCTCGCCATGGCCGAGAACATGCCGTCCGGCACGGCCACGCGGCCGTCGGACATCATAACCATCCGTGGCGGCAAGACCGTGGAGGTGCTCAATACGGACGCCGAGGGGCGCCTCGTGCTCGCAGACGCTCTGGTCGCCGCAGCCGAGGAAGAGCCGGACACGATCCTCGACATCGCCACCCTCACCGGGGCACAGATCATCGCGCTCGGTGAGCGGGTCGGCGGGGTGATGGGCGACGACGACACCCGCTCGGATGTAGTCGCCGCTGCGGAGGCCTCGGGTGAGCAGTTCTGGCCCATGCCGCTTCCGGAGCACCTGTTCGAGTCGCTCAAGACGCCGTACGCGGACCTCAAGAACAAGGGTTCCCGCGAGGGAGGCATGCTGGTGGGAGGCCTGTTCCTGCGCCACTTCGTCCCGGACCGCGCGTGGGCGCACCTTGATATCGCCGGCCCGTCGTGGACCGAGAAGGCGTGGGGATACACGGCTGCGGGTGGCACCGGTGCCGGTGTGCGGACCATGCTCGGCTACCTCGAGAACGTCGAGGGCTAGGACGCTCCCGCCTCAGACGTTCGTTTTGGACGTTCCCGGCGCGCGGATTCGCGCACAGCGGACGAAGCGCACGAGCGAGCCGCGCGCCGCCGTGGAAGAATAATGTGACGAACCCAACCTGATCAGGCACCTGATCTTTGCCCGTCCCCTCCCGAAGGAGAAACTTCGTGACCGAATCGGCCCAGTATGACTTGGTAATCCTGGGAGGCGGGTCGGGCGGTTACGCTGCCGCGCTCCGCGGCTCCCAGCTCGGATTGAAGGTCGCCCTTGTCGAAGCGGACAAGGTGGGCGGTACCTGCCTCCACCGCGGCTGTATTCCGACTAAGGCTCTTCTGCACGCGGCCGAACTCGCCGATTCCGTCAATCATGCGGGCGGTATCGGCATCGACCTGAGCCTCAACGGCATTGATATGACGAAGGTCAACGAATACAAGGACCACGTGGTCGGGCGGCTCTACAAGGGTCTCCAGGGCCTGGTGAAGTCCCGCAAGGTGGACTATGTGGAGGGCTGGGGCACGCTGACCGGCCCCAGCACGGTCACGGTGGACGGCAAGGAGTACACCGGTAAGAACGTGCTGCTCGCCTCCGGCTCCTATTCCAGATCTCTGCCCGGCCTCGAGATCACCGGCCGCGTGATCACCTCCGAGCAGGCCCTGCAGATGGACTGGGTTCCCGAGCGCGCGGTCGTCCTCGGCGGCGGGGTCATCGGACTCGAGTTCGCCTCCGTGTGGCGCTCGCTTGGAGCCGAGGTCACCGTGATCGAGGCGCTCCCCCACCTCGCGAACAACGAGGAGGAGGTCCTCTCGAAGCATCTCGAGCGCGCCTTCCGGAAGCGCGGAATCCAGTTCAAGACGAAGACCATGTTCGAATCGGTCGAGCAGGATGACTCCGGCGTGCGAGTCACCGCCGGTGGCAACGTGTACGAGGGCGACGTGCTGCTCGTGGCGGTGGGCCGCGGCGCGGCTACTGCGGACCTCGGCTACGAGGAGCAGGGCATCCCGATGGAGCGCGGCTTCGTGCTCACGAACGAGCGGCTGCACACCGGCGTCGGGAACATCTACGCCGCCGGCGACATCGTCCCGGGCCTTCAGCTCGCGCACCGCGGGTTCATGCAGGGGATCTTCGTCGCCGAGGAGATCGCCGGGCTGGACCCGGTGGTCATCGCCGATGACAACATCCCGCGGGTGACCTACTGCGAGCCCGAACTCGCGTCCGTCGGCCTCACCGAGAAGAAGGCGAAGGAGAAGTTCGGCGAGGACGCCGTCGAGTCGATCGAGTACAACCTGGGTGGCAACGGCCGCAGCCAGATCCTGCAGACCCAGGGCCTCATCAAGATGGTCCGGCAGAAGGACGGCCCGATCATCGGATTCCACGCGATTGGCGCGCGGGTCGGCGAACTCGTCGGCGAGGGGCAACTCATCGTCAATTGGGAGGCTTTCCCGGAGGACATCGCCCCGCTCGTCCACGCCCACCCCACCCAGAACGAAGCAATCGGCGAGGCCGCGATGGCCCTGGCCGGCAAACCGCTGCACGTGCACAACTAAGGAGTCTCCAGATGTCTGAATCCGTGAAGATGCCGGCTCTCGGCGAGTCCGTCACCGAAGGTACGGTCACGAGATGGCTCAAGGAAGTGGGCGAGAGCGTCGAGGTGGACGAGCCGTTGCTCGAGGTTTCGACCGACAAGGTCGACACCGAGATTCCGTCCCCGGTCGCCGGTGTGCTTGAGAAGATCCTCGTCGAGGAAGACGAGACAGTCGAGGTCGGCACCGAGCTCGCCGTCATCGGAGACAGCTCCGGTGGCGCGCCGGGCGCCGCACGCGGAGACGCGTCCGCGCAGGAGGAACCATCCGAGGCCGCCGCCGAGCAGGACGAGGCGGAGGACACCGTGACCCCCGACGCAAGGCCCGCCACCGAGGCAGAGCCTACCGAGGCGCCGTCCACCGAACAGGAAGAGCCCACAAGGGCCCCTTCGTCGAGCGATTCTGCAGGCGAGGGCCAGACCGTGAAGATGCCCGCGCTCGGCGAATCCGTCACCGAAGGTACGGTCACGAGATGGCTCAAGGAAGTGGGCGAGAGCGTCGAGGTGGACGAGCCTTTGGTCGAGATCTCGACCGACAAGGTCGATACCGAAATGCCCTCGCCCTACGCGGGCAAGCTCGTCAAGATCCTGGTTGAGGAGGACGAGACCGTTGAGGTCGGCACACCGCTCGCCCAGATCGGCGGGGGCGACGGCGCCGCATCTCCGGAGCCTGCAGCCGCTCCCGCAGAGGAGTCGGCGGCGGAGCCTGCTGTGGAGGCGGAGCCGTCTACGCCCGCTGCGCACGCCGCGCCCGCCGCGCCCGCACGCGCGAGGGACGGCGGAGGGAGCTACGTCACGCCGATTGTCCGGAAGCTCGCCCGCGAGAAGAGTGTCAACTTGGGCTCCCTGGCCGGCACGGGAGTCGGCGGACGCATCCGCAAGGAGGACGTGATCGCTGCGGCCGAGAAGGCCGAGCAGGAGCGCGCGGCAGCCGAAAAGGCGGCAGCCGAGAAAGCCGCCGCGGAAAAGGCGGCTGCCGAGAAGGCCGCGACCGAGAAGGGAGCCGCTGCCGCAGGTGCGGCGGCGCCGTCCGCACCTGCGGCCCGCGCACCCGCCGCCGAGCCGAGCGCGCTGCGCGGCAGGACCGAGAAGATGAGCCGGCTCCGCAAGGTGATCGCCAAGCGGATGGTCGAATCGCTCGACGTCTCGGCGCAGCTCACCACGGTCATCGAGGTGGACGTGACGAAGATCGCCGCGCTGCGAGCCAAGGCGAAGGGCCCGTTCGAGGCACGAGAGGGCGTGAAGCTCACATTCCTCCCGTTCTTCGTGAAGGCCGCGATCGAGGCATTGAAGGTTCACCCCACCGTCAACGCCACGATCGACGGTGAGAACGTCATCTACCACGACGTCGAACACATCGGCATCGCGGTCGACACTCCGCGCGGCCTCCTGGTCCCGGTGATCAAGGACGCGGGCGACCTCAACATCGCCGGAATCGCGAAGAGGATCGCCGATCTGGCGGCTCGCACCAGGGACAACAAGGTGCTTCCGGACGAGCTCTCCGGCTCGACCTTCACCGTCACGAACACCGGCTCGGCCGGTGCGCTCTTCGATACGCCGATCATCAACCAGCCCGAGGTCGCGATCCTTGGTGTCGGACTGATCGTGAAACGTCCCGCCGTTGTGAAGGACGGTGACGGCAACGAGTCGATCGGTATCCGTTCGATGATCTACCTGGCCATCACGTACGATCACCGTCTCGTCGACGGCGCGGACGCCGGCCGCTTCCTTCAAACCGTGAAGAAACGCCTCGAGGAGGGCGAGTTCGAGACGGAACTCGGTCTGTAGCCACGAGCTCTGTCACCGTGTGAATGGCGGCGGTGGTGCGGATCCCGCACCACCGCCGCTCTCACGCCGAGGTGTCCCCGAACGCGATCGTGACGCGCTCGGGGGCTTTGTCGATTGGCACCTTTCATGAGTGGCACTCGTCGATGTCCGCGACGAGCCACTCTCCCGCTGCGCGCTCCAGCAGGATCTCCGCGCACCCCGGCGGCGACTTTCCGACCTCGACCCGCATCCCCGCCTCGTGGCGGACGTACGCGCGCCCAGTGATCCTCGCCATGAGGTTCGCCTGCTCCGGCCACGCACCGAGCACCTCCACCACCGACACATCCGTGCCAAATCCCTCCAGCCTGACCCCCGACTCCTCCAGCATCCGGATGAGTTGCTCGTCGACCTCGAGCGGAGCTGAACCCGCCACGTAAACGCTTTCGAGCGCTGCGGCGTCGCCACTTTCGACCGCCGAATCCCTCCTCGCCAGCAAGTCCTCGACGACGGCCAGCGCGGCCGCCTCGTCCAGGACGGCCAGATTCTCCGCGGCGGTCGCGGTGTCCTGCGCAGCAGCATCGTCCGGCGCAGCCGCAGGGTCCGGCGCAGCAGCAGGGTCCGGCGCAGCCGCAGGGTCCGGCGCAGCAGCATCGTCCAAGGTCGCCGATGCGGTGGTCTGGCCGGCGGGCGCCGCGCGTGAAGCGCCGCCGTCGAGAACACCGCTCGCGAAGAGAACGAATGCCACTGCGGCGACGGCGATCACCACCTTCGGAGAACTGCGCGATGACACGTGGGCGACGCGGTCACTGAGCAGGGCCGTCTCGGCGACGCCCGCCCGCACCTGCGCGCCCGCAAGCGAAGCGGAATCGGGAAGCCGGATTGCTTCCGGCTCCCCCACGACAAACGCCCACGTGGAAAAGGCGCGGGCCGAGGGCCGGGCGGAGGCGTCGTCGGCGAGAGCGGCGCCCAGGGCACGGATGATGCCGGGGTCATCGCCACTCGCCCACGCGATGGCGCGGGCGAGTGACCAGACGTCGGACGACGCCGTCGGGGCGGCCTCGGCGAGAACCTCCGGCGCGACATGCCCTCGATGGCCGACCTCCGTGCCGCCGTGACCGACGATGTCGAGGAGCACGGGGCCCGTTTCGCTGATGACGATGTTGCCGGGCGAGACGTCGCCGTGGACGAGTCCCACCTGGTGCATGGCAGCCAATGCGTCCGCAATGGCCCGCCAGAGCGTGGCGAGTTCACCCGGGCGTAGGCTGCGTGCCTGCACCAGCGTGGCAAGCGAGGGCCCGCTGACCGCTCCGAGGATCACTGCGTGGCGATCCTCGGAAAGCACGACAAGGTCGAGAACCTCCGGAAGGGCCGCGTGGCGGAGGCTCTCCAGCGCGTACACCCGGTTCTTGAGGTCGTTGCCGACCACGACCGCTACGCCACTCTCCCCCGATTCACTCGTCACTGAGTAGGTGCCACCGCGGACGCCGTAGCCAACGGCTCCGCCGACGCGATATCCGGGGATGGTGGGGCTGGTCACAACCACACCGTAGACGCGTTCGCGAGCCGCCTGCTCAGGTTATCCACAGGCCCCAAGGGGTCAGGCCATACCGGTAGACTCGGGCGCATGGCCAGGACCGATCGGGAGAGCAAGCCGAAGAAGCCCAAGAAGCGGCGGTGGTATCACAACATCGCCGATGCCTTCAAACTCGTCGCGAAGCACGAGAAATGGGCCCCGTGGGCGATTTTCGGTGCGCTCATCGGCGGAATCGCGCTCGGTATCGGGATCGGAGCGATCTGGGGCCAGGCCGTATACGGCGGATTCGTGGGCCTGCTGACCGGACTCCTCGGTTCCATGGCGATCCTCTCGTGGCGCACGCGGAAGGTCTCGTATGCGCAGATCGAGGGCCAACCTGGCGCGTCGTTCGCGGTCCTTGATCAGATCAAGCGCGGTTGGAACATGGAGCAGGAACCCGTGCAGGTCAACCCACGCACCCAGGATCTGGTTTTCCGTCTGGTGGGGCGGCCCGGTGTCGTTCTCGTGTCAGAAGGCCCGAGTAGTCGGGTGAAACGACTTCTCAACGATGAGAAGAAGCGTGTCCAGCGGGTCATCCCTCCGAATGTTCCCGTCGTCTTCATCGAATGCGGGCGCGACGAGGGTCAGGTTCCGCTCGAGAAGATCGAGAAGAAGGTGCGGAGACTGAAGAAGCACCTCACGAATGCTGAGGTGGCTGCCGTCTCGAACCGCCTCCGGTCCCTCGGCGGCATGCGGCTGCCGATTCCGAAGGGCATCGACCCGGCCAGAGTGCGGCCCGACCGCAAGGGCATGCGGGGACGCTGAGCAGACTCTTTGGCGCCGCTCGAAACACAGGGCGGGATTCCGAGGTTCAGTCTTATCAGCCGCTCGTGTTCGCAGAGTGCTTTACTGTGACGAGGCGCTCATGGCGCCGACCAGTTCGACCGAGGAATTGAGGAGGCCGGATGTTCACAACAGCCGAGGAAGCCATCGCCTATACGCGTCGTGAGGACGTCGAATTCATCGACGTACGCTTCTGCGACCTCCCGGGCATCATGCAGCACTTCAACATCCCGGTCGCTTCATTCACGGACGAGATCTTTCATGAAGGCCTTATGTTCGACGGCTCCTCGATCCGTGGCTTCCAGGCCATCCACGAGTCCGACATGAAGCTGATCCCGGATGTGAAGACGGCCTTCGTCGATCCGTTCCGGCGCGCAAAAACCCTGGTGGTGAACTTCTCGATCGTCGACCCGTTCACGGACGAGCCCTATTCGCGGGACCCCCGCAACATCGCCGCGAAGGCGGAGGCGTACCTGCGTTCGACCGGGGTTGCGGACACCGCCTATGTCGGTGCCGAGGCGGAGTTCTATGTGTTCGACGACGTCCGCTTCCAGACCACCCAGCACTCCTCCTTCTACTACCTGGACTCGCAGGAAGCCGCCTGGAACACGGGACGTGCGGAAGAGGGCGGAAACCTCGGATACAAGACCCGCTACAAGGGCGGCTACTTCCCCGTGTCCCCGTCCGACCAGATGGCCGACCTCCGCGATGAGATGGTGCGCGTCCTCCAGCAGGTGGGGCTCGAAGTGGAGCGCGCGCACCACGAGGTGGGCACTGCCGGGCAGATGGAGATCAACTACCGCTTCAACGCACTGCAGCACGCCGCCGACGACATGATGATGTTCAAGTACGTCATCAAGAACGTCGCCTGGGAGGCGGGCAAGTCGGCGACGTTCATGCCGAAGCCCCTCTTCGGCGACAACGGCTCCGGCATGCACACGCACTTCTCTCTGTGGAAGGACGGCGCGCCGCTTTTCGCCGATGAGAAGGGCTACGGCGGTCTCTCCGACATGGCTCGCTGGTTCATCGGAGGCATCCTGGATCACGCACCCAGCCTGCTCGCCTTCACCAACCCCACAGTGAACTCGTTCCACCGCATGGTTCCCGGCTTCGAGGCGCCGGTCAACCTCGTCTACTCGGCACGCAACCGCTCCGCCGCGATCCGCATCCCGGTCACGGGCACCTCACCCAACTCGAAGCGCGTGGAGTTCCGCTGCCCCGACCCCTCCACCAACCCCTACCTCGCGTTCTCCGCGATTCTCATGGCGGGTCTCGACGGCGTCAAGAACCGCATCGAACCGGACGACCCGATCGACAAGGACCTCTACGACCTGCCGCCCGAGGAGCACGCACAGATCAACCAGGTCCCTGCCTCGCTGCCGGAGGTACTCGAGAGGCTCGAGGATGACCACGACTACCTCACTGAGGGCAACGTGTTCACCCCGGACCTCATCGATACCTGGATCGACTACAAGCGGACCTACGAGATCGACCCGCTGCGCCAGCGCCCGCACCCGCACGAGTTCGAGCTCTATTACGACATCTAGGCCTTCCACCTAGGTCTGAAATGGCCGCTGATCCTGCAAACCCGCAGGTCAGCGGCCCTTTCCCGTTCGGCGACCGCATCGATGGTCGAGCCTGTCGAGACCCAAATACCGCAGAAACACCGCAGGAGGTCCGTTTCGAGCACGCAGGAGTCATCTCCAACGAGCATCCTGCCGGGGCCACGGGCTGTCATACGCCAGACCGGTCATCATCTCCTGGGCGCTCCCGTGGAGCGCGACGAGCCGACGCAGCGGGTCCGCCGGATAGGGAACTTCGTCCGGCGCTGGTTCGGCGGGCAGCTCACCTTTGAGCCCTTCCTTGAGCAGCCCGAACGCGACTTCGTTCCGCGCCTTCCATGTGTCGTAGGCGTGCAGGTGCGCGCCCAGGAACCAGAAGTACGACGTGGCTGACTCGGCGGCCGCCAGGATTTGCACGACCTCGTCAGCGTTCGCGAGTGTGGGAGCCGGAGGCTGGTCGAGCGTTCGGATGAAGTTGCGCATCTCCAAGGCGCCTAGGGTGATCGCGTAGAGCACCACGAGCTCGCTGCTGTAATGGTCGTACTTCGGCCAGCCGAGCAGCGCATCCCGCCCGTAGAGCTCGCGACGGTGATCAACGACCGGATGCGCATAGCTGCTCAGGAAGCGGTAGTGAGCTGCGAGACGACCGGCGTCCACCGCGTCGACCAGTGCGTTCGCCCTCAAGTTCTCCATCAGGGACGACCACTTCAGGTAGACGTTCCAGAGCGCCTGGTTCTCGCCAGCCAGACGCCGAAGCTCGTCCTTGCTGATCGACCAGTCCTCCGTCTGGACGCTCGGCGGACCGAGACTCGGCCGGTACTGCTCAAGCAGGAAGTAGTAGATGCTGATCTGCTTCCGATTCCCGTCCTCGTCAGGCTCCGAGTAGAGACCCTCCCGAACGATCCTGACGTCGTCCCTTTTGGTCCGGCTCCAGTCAACGATGGTTGTCGTCCAGTCGGCGCCGGCGGCCCTCGCCTCCTGCCACTCCTGCCACCTTTGCTCGTCGACTCCGGAGTAGTGCTGCACCAGCGTTCGACCGTGGAACACGAGCCAGTCGACGACGCACTGCTCCAGTCCGGTGCGGATCAGGGCCAATGCGGATTCGTAGCGAAAAGCCGAGCTCAGTTGGACGGCTCCGCTGAGGTGGGAAGTCAGGCTACGGACACGATCGGCCATGTCGGTTACGTCCATGTGCTGCACGTCGTCCCATCTGATTAGACCGGGGAGCTTGTCCATCAGGTCTCTCAACGGCTCCCATGCCGCGATGAGTTCGGCGTGTTGGTCGTCTGCGCTCACACGTTGATCCTGCCCGGCCGAGCCGACACTTTCGCCGTGAATCAGTCGTCGACAGCGTCGCACCAGTTCTCGTAGGACAGGGCGAGGTCTTCGGATGCTTGCGCCCATTCCTTGCCGCTGAGTTCCTTCAAGAGCACGAAGCCCGTCTCGGGGTGGCCCTCTAACCTCACAACCCGAGGGAAGGTGCCGAGCTCGTCGCAGTCGACGGAGACGACCTCTCCCACCTCGACGGGGCAGTAGACATCCTCGCGACGCGCTCGGATGTTGCCGTCGGTGTCGGTGTCGAAGTAGATTCCCGGCTCGTAGAAGGACATACTGCTTTCCTTTCCTTGTAGACGGCCGCGACTGCGGCGCGTGAGGTGTCGTCCCGGTCCGGCCAGAGGTGGCCGTAGGTGTCGAGGGTGGTCTTCGCCGAGGCGTGCCGGAGCCGGATGGATATTGCGCTCGGTGGGAGCCACTGTTCCGCTGGTGGGTGGGGGGTGTTGTTTGTATTGCGTCAGGGTTAATGTCGCGCACGCCACCGTCCTGGACTGTGACGACTCCCTACGCAAACACTTCACCCACCTCGAGTGACCAACCCGTTCGGGCGGGCCCGTCAACCGCGCACCCCGCCCCAACAGCGCCACGGCTCACCCAAGCCCGGCACACTGGCCCACCCACCAGCGGAACAACGGCTCCCACTCAGCGCAATATGCAGCCGGACTTGGACGACCTTCACGTCGAGGCCCGAGGCGATCAGCAGCGAGGCGAAGTAGTGCCGCAGGTCGTGGAACCGGAAGTCGTCGGGCAGGTCGAGCTTGCTGCGCACGTCGCGCATGGCGCGCTGGATCGTCCACGGGCTACCCGGGTTGCCCCACTCGTCGTCAAGGAACGTCCTCCCGTTCCCAGTGCGCGCAGCCTCGGCCAGAACTTGCACCATCTCGCGCGGAATCGGGATCGCGGTGCGGGACTTGTCGCTCTTCAGCTCCTTCTCCGGCCACTGCACCGCCGGATGGATGACGCCGACCTTCAAGTCGACGTCGGCGATCCGCAGGGCGGCGCACTCGGCCAGGCGCAACTCGGCGTGTGCACCCATCAGGATCGCCGGCCGCACCCCGGGTGGGAACGCGTCGTAGAGCGCCCACACCTGGTCGGTCGTGGCGACGTAGGGCCGCTGCTTGCCCATCGGGGGAGACGTACGGCGCGAGCACGGGTTGCGGGCGACGAGCCCGTCGTGGACGGCGTCGGTGAAGAGCTGCGACAGCCGCGAGTGCAGGGCATAGACGTACGACGGAGCCCGGCCCTCCTTCTCCAACTGGGCGGTCCAGGCTCGAACGTCCGACGGCTTCACCGCCGAGAGCGGGACCGCACCGAAGTGCGCCTTGATGATCTTGAGGTGGACCTCGGCCATCCGCACGCTCGATTCCCGGCGGTTGCCGTGGCCGGCCAGCCAGGTGTCGCACCACTGCCCCACCGTCGTCTTCGCGTCGGCCAGCGAGACGTGATCGCCACGAAGCAGTGAGGCGAGTTGGGCATCGAGCCACTTCTGCGCGTCGACCTTGCGCTCGAAAGACCGCTGGATCTCTCGGCCACCGTCGTCGACGTACCGCGCCCGCCACCGGGTGACCTTCCCGGCCACGGCAGAGGGGACATCGACGGTGTTGCCGTCGGCGTCCTTGGTGCGCTTGCGCCAGCGGTCCTCAACAGAGCCACGCTGGTTGCGCCGCTGTTTGGGAGACACGTAGCTGTTCACGCGGCGCTCGGGTCGCCGTCGCGCTGCTCGACGAGCCACCCGAACACGTCGGCTCGGACGTAGCGCAGTCGACGCCCGATGATGAACCCGCGCGGCCCGGTGCCCAGCACCCGCCAGTACCGCAGCGAGGCCACCGGCATGCGCAGCAGCTCGGCGACCTCCTCGATGGTCAGCAGCGCGTCGATGCGCACGGGGGCCTACCGGATCAAAGAGCTGACCACACCGCGGAAGCGCAAGCCCCAGAGCATCGACCCCTTCCCCCGCTCGCCCCAGCGCGACATCGACCGAGGGCTCGGGCTATGAATCCGACAATTCTTGGAATGTATCCTCTAAGTGGGTACAATCCAAGCATGAAGTCGATTGAGGCTCTGCGTGCTGTCGCCGGGGTGACCGCCTACCAATGGGGCATGGTCACCACGGCTCAGGCCGCCGCGCTCGGAGTCAGCCGGCTCATGCTGTCGCGGCTCGCCCAGGCCGGTCACCTGGAGCGTCTCGCCCACGGTGTCTACAAGGATGCCGGTGCCCCTGGCGATGAGTTCGACGACATGCGGGCGGCGTGGCTGAGCACAGACCCGAAGCGTCTGGCCTACGACCGAAGCAAGTCAGCTGCAGATGTCGTGTTTGCCGCTGCCTCGGCTGCCCGACTCCACGGCATCGGCGAGCTGTGGGACCGCCACTACGACTTCATCACCCTCACTCGCCGCCAGAGCCAGCGCAGCGAGATCCGCTACCGCCAGCGCAGTCTCGCCCCCGGCGACGTGGTGACCGTCCACGGTCTCCCGGCACTGTCACTGGAGGCCACAATCGCCGA
Source organism: Actinomycetaceae bacterium (assembly GCA_035647855.1). GTDB lineage: Bacteria > Actinomycetota > Actinomycetes > Actinomycetales > Actinomycetaceae > JAAZBW01. Next base: position 78,843 of record DASRMP010000055.1, read on the forward strand.
TCTGTTCAACGCCGATGCCGACCTTCGCCACATCGGCAACGCGCTGCGCGATGCCGTGCACAAGCGTCGCCTCGACTTCGATCGACTCCACGTACTGCTCGCCCCATATGCCGCCCGGGCTGGACTCAAGAAGGGCGACGACGCAGGGCTGCTGGACTGGCTGATGGAGCTTGCCGGGCTCGACGTCGCTTCGATGACTCGTGTCCTCGCGCAGTCGTCGACGTACGCCGACCTCGCCCAAGTTGTGCGGGTGGTCGAGAACGTTGGCTGAAGCAAACCCGTACCCCACGCCTGGAGGCATCGAGGCCGCGATCAAGGACGCGGCGAAGAAGGCCTCGGCAGTAGATCCGTCGCTCACCACCAACGAGCGCATCCGCATGGCCCACTTCGACCGCTTCCTGAGCCGCGTGTTCTCCGAAGGTGATCAGTCGGAGTGGCTCCTCAAGGGCGGCACCGGGATGCTCGCGCGGGTGCCGTCGACCCGCGCGACCGGAGACATCGACCTCTACCGCAATGGGTTCACCCTCGATCAAGCACTCGCTGATCTCCGTCGGCTGGCGGTCATCGACCTCGGCGATCACTTCACGTTCGCCTACGTCGGCGTCAAGACCATCACCGCAGTCGACTCCCAGCCCTACACCGAGGGCTACCACGTCACCTTCGAGGTGCAGATCGGACTCAAGCGCGCAGGAACGCTGGGCATCGACCTCGTCGTCGGGTCGGGCGTGACGTCCGAGGTCACCACGGTGGAGCCGGCAAATCGACTCTCCCTTCCCCGACTGATCAGCAACCCCTATCGCCTTTTCCCTGTCGCTGATCAGGTCGCGGACAAGGTCTGCGCCACGATGACCACCTTCGGGAGCCGGGCGTCCACCCGCGAGAAGGATCTCGTGGACTTGGTTGTCTTCGCCGTGACTCAGGACGTCGACGGCATTGCGCTCGGTCTTGCGATCGCGACCGAAGCACGGCGTCGGAAGATGGAGCCCATCAGTCACTTCGCCGTCCCGTCCACCTGGGGCGCCAGCTACGCGAAACTGGCGAAGCCCATCCCCTACTGCGCCGTCGTCTCCACTGTCGACCTGGCCGCCGAACTCGTCTCGGGCTTCATCGACCCCGCCCTCGACGGCACCGCTGACGGCAGGACCTGGTCGCACCAGCGGCTCGCTTGGAGCTGACGGAGCATCGGATGCCTATGCCGGGTCAGCCGGACCAGCCCGCGTCTTTGATCTTGTCGATGGCGCTGGCAGCGTGGCGACGGATCGAGCGCACGGCCAGATCGTGATCGGCGGCCACCATCTCCGCCACCGACGGAGTCGTGAGCCCTCCCCTGCCACGTCGCAAGGGTGCACCGAGACGGTGCGCCGCGTGAGCGAGATCGAGCAGAAGATCCCGGTCGGCATCGGTAAGCACGCCGGAGTCGATCGCCCGCTGGAGCAAGTCATCGAGCTGCTCCGACACATCAACCGGGTCTGACCCAGCAGCGCGAAGTGCCTCCGTGAATCGGTCGACCGGGACCGTGTTCACCCAGGTCTCATCGCGCCTGCGGGCGAGATCGCCGACTCCGAGCTCGGCTTTCACCTCTCGCTCGGTGCGCTTGAGGATATTGGCCGCGACGTACCGCGCGTCCTCGGGGTCCTGCTGCCGACTCTGGATCCAGAGCTGGCCGGCGACCAACTCGTCGATGTCGACCGACAGGTCACCGATACGCCTGGCCAGCTGGGATGCGCCCGGCACGAGGAGCCAGACCAGCGCGACTGTCGCCTCGGTCTCGACCACGCCGAGCCTGACCAGTGCCGTCAGAACCTCGTCGCGCTGGCTCGGCTCCAAGCGGCGCATCAGCTTCGGCAACGCCACGGGGTCGTCGACCAGCCCTAGCACCGGCTCGACCTCGCTCCACTGCGGCCACCGCCCACGCACGTCTCTCATCTGTGGGCCGTCGAGGTCGTCGACGCCCGGGCAATTCGCAACACTCATCGTGCTGCTCCTTCCTGTCAGCCCCGGGTTCGGCGACAGGTAGGTGTGCGAGGCTCACCAGATCACGAAAAATAGATCTGTCTGGATATGTACGATGCTGATGTGACGAACTGGCGACCCCAGCCGAAGGCAGTGATCGAAGAGGCCCGCGTGGCCAGCGGCCTCGGTCAAGCCGAGTTGGCCGCCCTCGCAGGTACGTCGCAGCCGACGCTGTCGGCGTATGAACGAGGAAAGAAGGTGCCAGGGCTCGCAGTCGCAGAGCGGCTCGTGAACGCGGCCGGTTGGAACATCGCCCTCCAGCCACGGGTGAGTTTCAACGAGCACCCCGCTCCGGCCGGGTTCCGATTCTCCTTCAGCGTGCCCGACCGGCTCTGGCGTCTCGAAGCCCCGGCCTGCTTCCGGACGATCAAGTTCTTCGACCTGATCGATGACAACAACGCCAAGTACTGGTGGGATCTCTCGGTTCGGGCCGACCGCAAGTTCGTCTACGAACGGTTGCTGACCTACGGCTCCGAGCCGTACCTCGTCCTCTACCTCGACGGCGCGCTGCTCATCGACCTCTGGCCCGAGATGGATGTCCCCGAGCCCATGCGCAGCCACTGGGCAGCAGTCATCGAGGCAACCATGCAGGCACCCATCCCTTCCGAGTACGAACTCGGCCGCCGTGACGAGGACACCCGGCGCACCTCGCGCGACGTCATCAAGCACGCCAGCGGTTGAAGGCGCCGAGGCATGAAGCCAGTGTCGGAACCGACCACCAGCCTTGAATACGCACGAACAAGATCCGTTACCGACCAAGGACGCCGCATGACTCTCTCGCCCTACGAGCAGAAGGAATGGGACCGCCTTCAGAAGCGCAGAGACGACGCGCTCAGCAAGAAGGCACGCCACCTGCTGCCCGCCGCTGCGAGGGACCGTGTGTCCAAGGTCGCGGAAGCGGTGAAACAGACCCCTGCTGCCGAAGTTGCAGGCGCCGCCTACGCGAGCGCGGCGACGGAGCTCGGAAAGATCATCGGTGGAGCGGCATCACTGACTGTCAGCAACGACAGCGTGCTGAAGCAGTTCCAGAAATCCGGGCACACCGTCACGACACTGGCCGATGTGCGCGGCCTTGACCTCGAAGCCATCGACTCGGTCGCACACCTTGGCCGCATCCGCTGGGGACACTCGGGAACCGCTGCACTGGGTGGCGCTGCCTCTGCCGCTGCAATCACTGGCGGCACCGTGCTGTTCGCAAAGGGCACCATCCACGACGAAGGCGCCAAGCAGGCTCCGGGCATCGGGGTCGTAGCAACGGCTTATGCCGGCGACATCGCTGCCGTCCTCGGACTTGCCGCCCGTACTGTCGCGTCCACCGCGCGCTACTACGGGTACGACCCGCACGAGCGCGAAGAGCAAGTCTTCATGATGTCCGTGATCGGCCTCGGCATGGCGACGGGCACACCTGCCAAGACTGCAGCACACGCCGAACTCTCCCAGTTGACTCAGCTTCTTTTCCGCGACGCAACCTGGGACAAGCTCAACGAGAAGGTCCTTACGAAGGTCGCCCAGAAGTTCGCGAGCAAGTTCAGCGTCAGCCTGACGAAGAAGAAGTTCGGCCAGTTCGTACCCGTAGCTGGTATCGCCTTCGGGGCGATCTCCAACTTCGCTCTAGTCGACAAGATCGCCGCGGCCGCGAACGACGCCTACCGAGAGCGCCTGCTGATCGAGAAGTCGGACGGCCAACTGGTCAGCGCCAGCGGGGTCACGATCGAACAGGTCTCGCTCGACGACGACAACCTGAGCATCATCGAGATCCTGGAGGAAGAGGACGCTCTCCCGACCCCGGAGCTGGATGCCGCGCCCCCTATCGACGGCGATGCATGACCCCTCCCAAATACCGCAGTGATACCGCAGGAGATCCGTCACGAGCCAACTTGTCGTAGTTCGTACCAACCACGACATCCGGCGTTTGTCGAGGTCAGCGGCCCTTTTCAATGCCGCACAACACGAGCCAATACCGCAGGGATACAACGAGCTCTATTACGATCTCTGATCTGGGTGTGGTCGCTCAGTTCTGATGGTCGGCACGGAGCAACTCCACGAGCGAGGCCATGGCGGGATCCGTGGCGAGGCGATCCAGGATCTCGTCGAGTGCTGATGCGTTCGTGGGGCGCGCCTCGTTTAGAAGGGTGAGTCCCGCGGGCGTGACGCTGGTGTAAATGCCGCGCCGATCGGTCGGGCAGATGTAGCGCTCCAGGAGTCCGCGCTCCTCCAGGCGTGCGACCAGCCTGGTGGTGGCGCTCTGGCTCAGCACCACGGCGGTGGCGAGTTCTTTCATCTGGAGGTGGCCGCCATCGCCGTGGTGCTGGCGGCCAAGCACTTCGAGGAGCGAGAACTCCCGCACGCTGATGCCATGGCCGGCCTGCAGTTGCCGTTCGAGTGCCGCGTCGATGCGATCGTGCAGCACCTTCAGGGCGCACCAGCTCTGTGCCAGGGTCGTCCGGCCCTCCACAACCAGTGCCACCTGTGACATGATCCCTCGCCTCTCTATCCGCTTGGCAACAGGTTACCTCATCTTGCAATATCGTGCGCATGCAACTACCGTTAATTGCACACGCCGGGTAACGGCGACAGCAAAGATCCCAGGAGGATGACGTAATGGACGTGAGTACCGCAATCCGGATTCGACGCTCGGTCAGGTACTTCCACGACCAGGAGATACCGGAGGAGACGCTGCGCGCCGTGGTGCGTGACGCCCAGAGCACGCCGTCGTGGGCGAACTCGCAGCCGTGGACTGCCTACGTCGCCACGGGTGACATCCTCGCCCGGATCAAGCAGGAGCATCTCACGGCGAGCCGCGCCGGGATGCGCGGCGGAGCCGAGTTCCAGACCGTGGGCCGCCAAAGCTGGTCACCGGAAACACGGCAGAACATGGCGCAGTGGTGGGAGGACCTCCACGACCACCTGGGCCCCCGGGACAGCGTCGAGTACGGCGACTCCCAGGCGGAGCTGTTCAACGCGGCAGCGATCGTCTACCTGACCATCCCGCGGAATTCCACCCTGTGGTCGGTCCTCGACCTCGGGGCCTTCATGCAGACCCTGATGCTCAGCGCCGTCGGCCACGGCCTGCAGACCATGTCCGCCTACGAGACGGTCAAGTTCCCCCAGATCGTAAGGCCCCACATGGGCATCCCCGAGTCCGAGACCCTGGCCATCGGCGTTGCCCTCGGCTACGCCGACGAACGCACGATCAACAGGTTCGTCCCCGACCGGGTACCACTCGAGTCGATCCTGACCATCAAGAAGTGAACCACCGGGTGCGGGTGCGGGCCGTTGAGGCCGCCCCCGCACCCGGCGCCGGCACACCCCGATAGGAGAGCATCATGTCGAACATCACAATCGTCGGCGGCCACGGCAAGGTCGCCCTCCTGCTGGCCCCGATCCTGCGCGGCCGCGGAGACCACGCCACGAGTCTCATCCGCAACCCCCAGCACGCAGACGACGTGGAGAAGGCAAGTGCCGCACCACACCTCGCCGACATCGAGAAGTTGTCTACGGAGGAGATAGCCGGACTGCTCTTCGGCCAAGACGCAGTGATCTGGAGTGCCGGGGCCGGTGGCGGCAGCGCGGAGCGCACCTACGCCGTGGACCGCGACGCAGCCATCCGCACCATCGACGCCGCACAGCAGGCAGGTGTGAAGCGCTTCGTCATGGTCTCCTACATGGGCGCCGGACCGAACCATGGCGTACCCGAATCGGACTCATTCTTCGCCTACGCACAGGCGAAGACCGAAGCAGACGAATACCTGAGTTCGACCGATCTGGATTGGACGATCCTCCACCCCGGGCTTCTGACCATGGGAGACGCCACCGGCACGATCCAGATTGTCGACGGCAAACACTTCGGCGACTACCCCGTCTCCCGGGCGAACGTCGCACTCACCACCGCGGCGATATTGCACGACGACGCGACGATCGGACGCACCATCGAGTTCGGAGACGGCCCGGTCCCGATTGCCGACGCACTCGCCCAGTAGCCGCACGCCGGACTGCCGGCCAGGCCCCGCCGCCCCGCCGCCCAGCCGGCGCTTCCGCGCTACCCGAAGCGGGCCACCAGTTTCTCGAGGTTCTCAAGCGTCAAGGCATCGCTCATACCCATGAGGGGTACCTTCACGGCAGGCATGTCACGCATGAGCGCGGCCATGGGATCGTCCGAGTCCGGCCCGAAGATCGCTCCTGCCTCCCCCAGAGCGCTGAGCAATGCTGCTGCACCCTCCGGATGATCGAGCCACTCTCCGATGGTGGATTCCATCGTCAGTGGAGCGGCCACCCGGGGTGCCGCGAGATCCAGCGTGGCAACCAGTGGCAGGTCCCGGGACGAGCTCCCCACTGATACCTCGAGGGCACCGGGCTCCACCACCCACGCGTGGGAGCGGACATCCCAGTGGCTCAGATCCCGGCGCGTGAGCGACAGTCCCACCTGCTGGGAGGTACCGGGCTCCAGCTCCACGCGCACGAAGCCGCGCAACTCGCGTGGGGCACGAGCCACACTCGAGCCCGGGCGGCCCACGTAGAGCTGCGGAACAGCCACACCGGCGCGCTCCCCCGTGTTGCGGACAGTAAGAAAGACGTTCACGACGACGTCGTCCTGTCCGGTCGCCTCGGTGACCTCGCCGGCCGTGACCTCCAGATCGCCGAACTCGAAGGTGGTGTAGGCGAGGCCGTGCCCGAACGGGTAGGAGACCTCCGCGTCCATGACGTCGAGTGCCCGGTAGCCGATGAAGATCCCCTCGCCGTACCGCACCACGCCGTGCTCTCCGGGGAAGTTCAGTTGGGCAGGGATCTGCGCCAACGAGAGAGGAACGGACTCCGCCAGACGTCCGGACGGCGCCACCTCGCCCAAGAGCAGATCGACCGCGGCCTGACCACCGGCCTGACCTCCGAGCCACAGGTCCAGAAGCGCGTCTGCATCCTCCTGCCAGGCATCAACCGTCACCACAGCCCCGTGGGCGAGGAGCACGATCACCTGCTCCGCCACCGCCGAGACCTCACGCAGTAGCTCCACATGGCTCTCCGGTAGCTCCAGGTGCTCCCGATCGTACCCCTCGGACTCGTCGATCCCGGGAAGACCGATCACGACGACCGCGGTGCGTCCGCGAGCCAACTCCACGGCCTCATCACGCATCTCCTCGTCGCTGCGATCCTGTCCCTCCGCTCCCGCCGCCTCCGGCAGCCTGTAGCCGGACGCGAAGGGAACATCGAGGCCGCGCTCGGTCAGCGCGTCGAGAATGCTGACGAGGCGAGTGGGGTTGACCTGGGAGGAACCAGCGCCCTGATAGCGCGGCGTGCGGGCAAGTTCGCCCACCACCACTGCGCTTCCGGCCAGGGTGGCCTGATCGAGCGGGAGCACGCCGTCGTTCTTCAGCAGGACGGCCGCAGCCGCCGCCACCTCGCGGGCGAGCGCGTGGTGCTCCTCGACGTCGAACTCGCGGGCGCCGTCGTACGCGGCAATCGAGCGGGCCACGAGGGTGAGCACCCGCGTGACGGCGAGGTTCACACTCTGCTCGGAGAGTTCCCCCGCGCGCACGGCGGCCACCACGCGGGCGTCGTTGATGCCGCCGGAGGCGGGCATCTCCAGATCGAGACCGGCCTCCACGCCGGCCGGCCGATCGTTGACAGCGCCCCAGTCGGAGACCATGAGTCCCTTGTATCCCCACTCGCCGCGGAGCAGATCGCTGAGGAGCCACGGGTCCTCCGAGGCGTACACGCCGTTGATCCGGTTGTAGGAGCACATGACCGTCCACGGTTGGGAACGGGTGACCACCTGCTCGAATGCGGGCAGGTAGATCTCCCGGAGGGTGCGCTCGTTCACCTCAACGGAGACCCGCATCCGATCGGTCTCCTGGTTGTTCGCGGCGAAGTGCTTGACGGAGGTGCCCACCTGCCGTGACTGGATTCCGTCCACGAGTGGCACGGCGAGTTCGCCGGCGAGGTGGGGGTCCTCGGAGAAGTACTCGAAGTTGCGGCCGCAGAGCGGGCTGCGCTTCATGTTGATGCCCGGGCCCAGCAGGACCGACACCTCGTGCGTGCGGCACTCATCCCCCAGTGCCTCCCCCATGCGTCTGAGAAGGTCCCGGTCCCAGGTGGATCCCAAGCCCGCGGCACTCGGGAAGCAGGTGGCCGGAACAGAGTCGTTCAGCCCCAGATGGTCGGTCTCACCGGCCTGTTTGCGAAGCCCGTGCGGGCCGTCCGTGAGCATGATTGCGGGAATGCCGAGGCGTTCGATTCCCTGCGTGTGCCAGAAATCGGATCCGGAGAGGAGAGACGCCTTCTCCTCAAGCGTCATCTCCTCGAGTAGGCCGGGGATGTCATCAACGGTGAAGGCGGGCGTGGTAGTCAAGTTCGGCTCAGACATGTCAACGTACCTTTCTGACCTGGATGACCGCGGCGCCGCCAGGTGAAGACTCTGGTGCTGTCACAAGAACGCTACCCATGTTGTGTGTGCCACATCACGGAACGGGTGGCATCATGGCGGCGTGACGCACGCGGAGGACGAACAGACTCATCCAGAAGCTCGTGGACGGTGGCGGTGAAATCAACGTGCCGTTCGAACTCGCCCCGTGGGGTTCCTACTACGGCCAGGTGTTCGACCCGTTCGGCGTGATGTGGTCGTTCGACGTCGCCGCCGAGGGCTCCTGACGGACATGAAAACGCCGGGTGCAGGCGCGGGAGGCCACCGCGTGGGGCCGAGACGGAACGGCGACACCGTGCCCATACAGCAATGTGACACAGTCCACATTTCAAACCTGTGTTCGAGCAGGGGTTCGTGTCAGGGGGCCCTGATTGACTTGAATCATGCACGGGAGCAGAGACCAGTTCGAGTCAGCAGGCGAGGCCGCCAAGGTGGGCCGTGAGCTTGTCCTGCGGCCGCGCGCGGGTCTGCCTGTTATGTATGCTCGGCCGTGTTCCGGTCCACGGGACCAGGCCCGGCCGGTGGAGGAGCTTTCGCCCGTCGAGCACGCGGCGGCCGTATCGGCGGCGATGCGTGGTGTGCTGGAGACCGGGTACCGGACGGCAAGCAGGACGCTGGAGCATGTGGCCCCGCTCCTGGACGAGGTGTTCTTCGCTCCCACGCCTGCGGATCGGCTCGCGTTGATGGGCACGGTTGCCCGCTTGGTGAATCAGGCGAATGCGGCCTTGGTGCGGCATGCCATGAAACTGGCAGACGATCTGCGGTTCGGGTTCGCGGACCGCCACTCCGTGCTGAATTTCTCCGCGGAGGAGATTGGCAACGCTCTCGGGATCGCCCCTTTCACGGCGTCGCGGTGGATCAGGGCAGGCCGTCAGGTGTTCGGCAGGCTTCATGAGACCGGGGACCTGTTCACCTCCGGTGTCCTCTCGGTAGAGAAGATCTGCGCCATCTCGGAGTCCCTCGCCCCCGTACCCGACCCGCTTGCTGTCGCGGTCCAGGACGAGATCCTCCCCCAGGCCGAGTCCCTGACTCCCCGTGAGATCAAACGCGAGATCGCACAGTTACTCGTTGAACTTGATCCAGATGGTGCGGACGAGCGGCATGCGAACGCCCGCCGGCGCCGCTACGTTTCCCGCCTTCGTCCCGCTTCCGATGGGATGGCCTCTTTCAATGTGTTCATGCCCGCCGATCAGGCCACCTGTGTCAACACCGTGCTGGAGCGCTCCGCCCGGGCAGCCAAAGCCGCCGGAGACGGCCGCACCCATCAGGAACTGCGCACGGACACCCTCGCCAGCCTCGCCGTGAAAGCACTCCGAGAGGGCACCACCATCACCGTCGGCGACCACGTCCAGGTACCTCCCACCAAGATCGACGTCACCGTCCCGCTCGAGGTTCTCGCCCGCTCGATCCCCGAGTGGGCCGGACACCCCTCACCCCTCGGACGCATCCACGACGAAATCATGGGAGCCCCGGACCACGCCACCCCCACAGCAGACATTTCTCCTCGTGATGGGCGGCTCGAGTCTGCCTGGCTGGAGGGATACGGCCCGATCCCACCGGCCATCGCCACCCTCCTCGCCGCTGGCGGTACGTGGCGGCGGATCATCACGGACACCTTGAATGGCAGGCCCCTCGATGTCGGACGGGCCACCTACCGGCCACCGAAACACATCGCCGTCGCCGTGGCACTGCGAGACAAGACCTGCAGCCGACCCGGATGTGACAACCCCGCCATGTACTGCGAACAGGACCACCTCAAAGAATGGTGGAAGGGCGGCACCACGGCACTCGCACAACTCATGCTCCTCTGCCGCAGATGCCACCGCGCCAAGACCCTCGGCGCGGGCCAATACATGACCGAGAACACCAATGACCGACGATTCTGGAAGAGCCCACTCGGCTTCATCTACTCCGCACCCGAACCCCGACCACCCCGAAAACTCTTCCGAGAGTTCGATCCCGAGGAACACCCCGGCTCCCGCGCCTCGGACACCCCACCTCGGGAACGCGGTTCAACGTCAGCACCCAAGGGTGAGGACCGAGACCCGCCACCAACAGATTCCGGGCCACCATCCTCAAAGGACCCCGGCCCACCACCATTCTGATGAAGTTTGCCCCTCCCGCGAATGTATGGAATGGCCTGGCGTCGTGAGTTTTTTGGGGTCGTCCACCGTCGGGACCCACTTTTCGAGGACCTGGCTCAGCAGCGGGGTCAGGCGAGCAATCCGCTGCAAACGGCCTAGCTCCGCCGGTCCCGCGCCCAAGCGCTGCGCGCGTCCGCCGGCCGGCGCGCCCGCGATTGCACGATGATGCCGGCCACTGCGAGCACGACCCACGCGAGGCTCCACCACCACTGCACGACCACGACGTCTGCGGCCGCCGGGCCGGCAAAATCCGCGCTCGTGGCGGCGCCCACCAGCAGCATGACTCCCGCCACCGCCGCCGACGCCCCGCCGAGTGCGCTCACGACGACGAGAAGCAGATGCGGTACGCCCGCCGCCAGTGCGATGAGGGCGAGCAGCACGGCACACACGACTCCGATGACCGTGCCGAGACCTTCGCTCGCACCGAGCGCGAGCGAAGCCGTCATGCCGAGGCCGAAGCCCACGGAGCCCACTCCGATGATGACCGCGATCGCGTAGAACGCGTATGCCAGCCATGCGAAGAGCAAGGCGCCGAGGACGGCGCCTATCCACCCCGGCGGGCCCGCGAGCAACTCCTGACCGGTGATGTAGGCCACGAGAGCGGCCCCCACCGAGAATCCGACGAACGCGCCCCACACGGCGATGATGACGCGCATGGCCGAGCCGCCGCGGAAAGTGAACAGCAGGCCAGCGAGCAGAGCGAAAGTTCCGAGCCATACGTCCGACATGAGGCGAGACTACCGGCGGGAATTCACTCCAGCCAACAGGCGCGTCAGCCTTCCATCACTAGCCGTGCGGCCGCCTTCACCGAGGGAGCGGCCCAGGCAGGAGCGGCCCAGGAGGGAGCGGCCCAGGAGGGAGCGGCCCAGGCGGCAGTATGACCAAGTAGCAGTAGTCCCAAGCAGAAGTGGCCGGCGGGCCATGCCCGCCGGCCACCAGCGCATCAGTCCGTCAGTTCGTGATCGGACCCGCGTAGTTCAGGCCGAAACCGTAGTCGTAGACGTTGCCGTTGGCATCGGTGTATGGCGTCATGTCCTTGGCGACGTCCTCGAACTGCGCCTCGACGGTGTCCATGCCGGCCGGGAACTGGATCGGCAGTTGACCGCTCGGCTCGTACAGACCCAGTGCCACCTCGATCAGCGCCTGGTCGCTCGTGCCGAATCCAACGATGATCGCGTCAGAGTCTGCCTCGAACTCGGTCGGGATGACCGGGTTGATGGCCTTGACGACCGTGATGACCGGGATGTCCTTTCCGCTGGCCTCGACCGCAGCGACCGCACGCTCGAACGCGTCGAGGTCGGCCTCGTTCGCGATCCTCGAGGTGTTGCCGTAGTAGGAGCGGTTCTCCTGAGTGCCGTCCTCCAGGATGTCGCCGGAGATGGAGGTCTGGCGAACGTCTTGCCCATCGGCCGTGTACGGGCGGTACTGCAGCGAGAGCGGATACCACTCGTCCGTCTCCACGTCGTGTCCGACGTTGGAGAAGGTCCCTCCGTTGTCCGGGCTGTTCATGCCCACCAGAACGATGTCCACGTCGGCAAGATCGGGCGCGGTGTAGCTCGTGACCACACCATCCGCGTCGGTGACGGCCTCGTCGGTGACGACGGTCCCGAAGTACTCCTCAGCGACCTCAACTGCCAGGGTCGGTCCCTCCACGTACTCGGCATCGCCGAAGAGGCTCGCGAATCCGGTGTTGTACGACCGAGGGATGTAGGCGGTCATCTGCGACCAGTCCGCAGCCTCGGTGGCCGCAACGGTCTCACCGTCGTTCTTCAGCATCACGACCGAGTCCAGTTGCGCGGCGTAGCCGGCCGCGATCTTGTCCTCGCTCGCGAGGATCTCGGCCGATTCCGAGGGGTCCAGGAAGGCGTTCTCGTACAGTCCCGGATTGAAGATCATCGTCAGAATGCGGGCGCCCGACTCCCGGAACCGTGCCTCGGCGTCGCTGTCGACCTCGCCGGCCTCGAACCAGTCCTGCCACAGGTCGTATGCCTCCAGGATGTAGGTTGCATCGTTCACGCCACCGAACATGTCGTGACCGGTGCGCAGAACCTGGGCGTAGCGTTCGGCGGGCGTGAGATCCTCGGCGCCCCATGCCATGCCGAAGAGGGCTCCCTCATCGGCATTGCTGCTCATGACGCCCCAGTCCGTCACCACGACGCCTTCGTACGCGTTGTCGTCACGGAGCACACCCATACGGCCGGCGTCGTACGCTGCGCCCGTGCGGTCGTCGAACAGCGGCTCGCCGTTCGCATCCAGCGCGATCGAGTACGCGGTCATGACTGCCGCGGAGTCCAGCGATCCCAGGAAGGCCTCCGTGTGCTCCGCGAAGTTGTCTCCCGGGTACACGCCGTACTTTCCCGCGTTGGTGTGGGACTCGCGGCCGCCCTCGCCGGGACCGTCGCCGGCCCAGTGCTTGATCATCACACTGACGGATTCGTTGCCCCAGACGTCCTGACCACCAGTTCCCTGGAATCCGTTGACATACGCTGCGGCGAGCTCGGTGTTCTGAGCGACGTCCTCACCGAATGTCCCGCCGACTCGGAGCCACCGCGGCTCGGTGGCTAGGTCGATCTGCGGGCTCAGCGCCGTCGTGATTCCGAGCGCGCGGTATTCGGCCGACGCCATCTCGGCGTAGTTCTGGGTGTGTTCCGCATTGAAGGTTGCCGCCAGTCCCAGGTTCGAAGGCCAACGGGAGATGTCGTCGCCCTCGGCGTTGTATCCCCCGGTACCTGCTGTGGAACGCGGGTCAGAGCTGAAGTTCACGGGCACGTAGGGCGCTTCGCCGGTTGCGAGCGACTCTGCGTAGGCCTGCATCTCGTTGACCCAGGGCACTGTCGTACCGCTGTCGCTGCTCGCCGCGTTAAGCACGTTGCGGAGGTGGGAATCAGTGAGATACGTCTTCTGGGCGTCGGTCAGCCCCTCTTCGGGTGCCCGCTCGTGCGAGCTGAAGAGCATCAGTCCGGCGATCTGTTCGATCGAGAGGTCCTGCGCCAAGGAAGCGGCGCGATCTGCCGCAGGAATACGCCAGTCTTCCCACGTGTCGAGAGTGCTGTTCGCGTTCATGTCCTTGAACGCGTAGGTGACGCCATCGATCTCCTCGGCGATCAGCGTGACGCCGCTTTCGGCGCCGTACGAGAGAGTCGGGCCGTCACCTGGGTTGTCGACAACCATGAAGGTCGTGGTGCCATCATCGACCTCACGCTCGGTGTATGTGTCCGATCCCGCCGTGGCTTCGGCAGATTCAGTTCCTGCTGCGGTTTCGGTCTCTGCGGGACCGGTGGAACATCCCGCGAGCGCGATCGCCGCGATGCCGGCAACGGCGCCGATCCGGACAATAGGAAGGTGTCTCATCTGGTTCCTCCTTTATTCGTATGGCAACGGTCATTCATTGATCTCTCCTTCATTTGTTATCTGCGGTTTGTGTACAGCGCGAAATTGTTCTGGTGCGAGCCATCCGGATGCGCAATCGCGGTGAATTCTGAGCAAGCGACCGCCGAGGGTCCCACACCCGGCCTAACCGTTCAATATCTCGGAAACCCTCGCCCTCGCCGCATCGGCCGTCCGCGCGCCGAGCGCCGCCTCAGCGGCCTCTCGGCACTCGTCCGACGTCACCCTGCCGAGCTGCATGCCCACGGCCGGGATCGCGGCCGCTGCCATGGACAACGAGGTGATACCCATTCCAGTCAGCACGCAAGCGAGAATCGGATCGGCGGCGGCCTCGCCGCAGACCCCCACCGGCTTGCCGGCCGCGACACCGGCTGCCGCCGTCGTTGCCACCAGTCTGAGAACGGCGGGCTGCCATGGGTCCGTGAGGTACGCGAGTTCGGGCGCGAGCCGGTCGGCGGCCATGGTGTACTGCGTGAGGTCGTTCGTCCCGATCGAGAGGAAGTCGACCTCGTCCAGGAACTCCTCCGCGAGCACCGCCACGGAGGGCACCTCCACCATGATCCCCGCGACGAGACCGCGTTCGCGCGCCGCGGCGGCGAAGCGGCGGGCCTCGTCGATCGTCGCGATCATCGGCGCCATGACCCAGACGTTGCTGCCCTGACCGGTCTGTTCCTTGGCGCGCACGATGCCGTCGAGTTGCCGGTCGAGCAGGCCATCCTTCGAAAATGAGAGCCGGATGCCCCTCACCCCGAGAGATGGGTTCTCCTCGTGTTCCTGGCTCGCGAACGGCACGGGCTTGTCCGAGCCGGCGTCGAGCGTGCGGATCACAACCTTCTTGCCCGCGTACGCCTCGAGGACGCCGCGATAGATCGCGGCCTGTTCGTCCACGGCGGGCTCGACCTGCGCTTTGAGGAAGGCCAGTTCAGTGCGGAACAGCCCGACGCCCTCGGCGTCTGATCCGGTGGCGGCCTTGTGCGCGTCGGAGCCGTTCTGGACGTTGGCAAGCAACTGCACCGGCTCCCCGGAAGCAAGCGCTGCCGGACCCCGCCATGCCGCGATCGCCGCGCGCCGGTCCGCATCACCGGCCACGAGTCGCTGCGCATCGTTTGCCGGCACCCCCGTGACGACGGTTCCGGCCGCTCCGTCGACGACGATGGCTGTCCCTTCCTCCACCCGTTCGAGATCCGCGACCCCGACGACGCACGGAATCCCGAGCTGTCGCGCGATGATCGCGGTGTGCGAGGTGGGCCCGCCGAGTTCGGTGACGAGCGCGGTGACGAGAGACGGGTCGAGCAACGCCGTGTCCGCGGGTGCGAGGTCCTCGGCCAATAGCACGATCGGCGAGTCGGGCGATGGCACCCCCGGCTCCGCCTGGCCCATGAGCTCGGCGAGCACGCGATCGCGGATGTCCTTCAGATCGGTGATTCGCTCGGCCATGAGGCCACCGAGCTTCTCGAACTTGGTCACGAACTGGTCGATTGCCCCGATGGTCGCCATCGTGGCAGGGGTTCCGGCAGTGATCAGCTTCTGTGCGGCGCGCAGCCAACCGCGGTCCGACGCGAGATTCGCCGTGGCCGCGAGGACCTCCGCTGCGGCACCGCTGGCAGTCTCTGCGCGCGCGGCGAGACGGCCGGCGACCGTCGTCGTCGCCTCCAGGAAGCGTTCCTTCTCGGCATCCCGGGACCGCTCCGGAATGATCCGGTCATCGACCGGCAGAGCGGGACGCGGACGCGCCCAGCCTGCCGGCGCGTAGGCGATGCCCGGGACGACTCCGGTCCCCTTCAGCGTGACTGTCCCGGTGGACACGTGCGTGGACTCGATCGACATGGGGGTCAGCTCCCTTTCTTCCTCGCCGGCTCAGGCGTCGAGGTCTTGCTCGATCAGATCGGCGATCCGCGCAACGGCGGCTTCGTCCTCGGACGTGACGACCACAAGGTCGCCCCTCTCGGCACCGAGGGTCATGATCATCAGGCTGGAGGTGGCGTCGACGGCGTCCTCCGGGTCGCTGCCCTCGATGTGGAGGAGCACTTCCTCGTCGAAGTCGGCGGCTGCCTGGGCGATGAGCATGGCGGGACGGGCGTGCAATCCGACGGCGGATCCGACGGTCGCGGTCATGGTTGGCATGGTTGTCTCCTTGTTGTTATCCGCGGCGGGTCCGCGGAAGCTGGTGGGTCGGCGGTCTGCTAAACGTGAGGCCCGGGGGCCCGGACAGGGAATAGTTCGTCGAGTACGTCTGCGAGGCCTTCCTCGTCGCACGCCGCGGTAACCCGATCGGCCACCTCCTTGAGCTCGGGAACCGCGTTTGCGACGGCGACGCCGAGCCCGGCCTGGCGAATCATGGGGATGTCGTTGTGGTTGTCGCCGAAGGCGATGGTGCGGGATCGGTCGATTCCGAGCGCCGCGCACATGTCGGCGAAGGCGGTTCCTTTGTCGACGTTCTTCGCAGTGACCTCGAGCATGAACGGAGCGGAGAAGGAGAATTCGGCGACGTCCCGGAACGGGGCAGCGATCTCCGCGGCGGCCGTGCGCAGGAGGTCCGCTTCGCCGCCGATGAGGATCTTGTGCGGCTCTATCCCGAGCAACGCCAGGTCCGGCACCTGTTGCAGCGTGGTCGCGTTGGATCGCGCCTCGTAGCCGGCAACAATCGGCTCGGCCCACTCGGTGTAGACGTACTCGCCCTCGGGGACGATCATCTCGACCTGGAAGGCGCGGGCGTGGCCGAGTATCGCGGCGGCCACGTCGCGACCGATGGTGCGGCTGACGAGCTGCCTGCCTGTCGAGGCCTCCGCGACTGCGGCGCCGTTGTACGAGATGACGTACATCTCTTCGAGATCGAAGCCCTGCGAGGTCAGGTTGTGGATGAGGCCCGCGGTGGTCCGGCCGGAGACGACCGTGAAGTGCACGCCGAGATCCCGGATTCGTGCGATCGCACCCATGGTTCGCGGGCCGATCTCCCCGGCCGGCGGTTTGAGCGTCATGTCGAAGTCTGTGGCAACGAGGTCGTACATCATCATTTCTCCCCATTGGGTGCGAGCGCCTTGATCGTGGCGTCCGAGAGTGCGGTGGGTGTGGTGAGGCGGGCGACGTGAAGGCTCAGGTAGGCGACCTCATCGGAGGTGACGGACCGGCCGAGGCGCAACTCCAGGATGTTCTGGATGCGCAGCGCGCACGTGTGCGCGTCCGGATAGAGCTGCCGCACCATCTCCACGAGAGTGCCGGGGTCATCCGCGCCCTGCTCGTCCTGCGCGGCCCGGATGAAGAAGTAGCGGAGGTGTGTGATGAAGCGGGCCGAGGCGATGCCGTGCCGGTCGATCTCGGTGCCGTATGCGCCCTCGATGACGTCGAAGATCTGGCCCAGGAGTTCCGTCATCTGGAACGTCTTCGACAGGTCCATCGTGGCGAACCCGGCGTTGACGAGGTGCAGCGTGACCGGCACGACCTCCTCGGGCGGCAGTTCCTCCTCGATGCGGGAGTTCGTGAACTCCACTATCCGCTGTGCGGCAGCGAACTCCTTGGGATACAGGTGGACGATCTCGGCCCGGACAGGGTATTCGACCTCGAGCCCGCGTCGAATGCGGGTCACCGCGAAGCTCAGGTGGTCTGCAAGGGCAATGACGACGGCTGTACTCATGACCATCTCCAGTCCCGCGTGGGCAGCGTCCTGTAGCGCTTCGGTCGCGAGTGAGAGGTACTCGGGCGGAATCTGGGCGACATACTCGGCGAGCTCTTGTGCGCTCGAGTCCGAAGACGGGACGAATGTGCGTGCCACGCGGTCCCGGTCAACGGTCTGGCCCGGCTTCTTCTGGAATCCGAGGCCTCGCCCGGTCAGGACAAGCTCACCGCCGTCGTCTCCGCGAGCAAGCACGACATTGTTGTTGAAGACCGCCAGAATCTTCATGCCGACTCCTTCCGAGTTGCTGATCGTGCGTGGCCCTGGAGATCCGGCCAGGGCCACGCGAATGAGACCTCAGGTCAGCGAGGCGCCGTTGGTCGCGATGACTTCGCGGTACCAGTTGAAGGACTTCTTGCGGTAGCGAGCAAGGGTGCCGCTGCCGTCGTCGTTCCTGTCCACGTAGATGAACCCGTAGCGCTTGCTCAACTGCGCGGTGCTCGCCGAAACCAGATCGATCGGGCCCCATGTCGTGTAGCCCAGCAGGTCGACGCCGTCGGCGATGGCCTCCCGGACCTGGACCAGGTGATCGTTCAGGTAGGCGATGCGGTAGTCGTCGATCACCGTCAACTCACCGTCGACCTCGATCAGTTGGTCCTTTGCACCCAGACCGTTCTCCACTATGAAGAGAGGCTTCTGGTATCTGTCCCAGAACTGGTTGAGAACGATCCGCAGCCCCACGGGATCGATCTGCCAGCCGAAATCCGACGCCTGTAGGGTCGGGTTCGGCACACCGCTGACCATGTTGCCCTCGGTACCGGCCTTCAGGGACTCATCCGCCGTCTCGCAGGTGCTCATGTAGTACGAGAACGATATGAAGTCCACCGTGTTGGTGAGAGTGTCACGGTCCTCGTCGGTGACGTCGAGTTCGATCCCGTTCTCCGCGAAGTACCGCAATGCGTAACCCGGGTAGGAGCCGCGAGCATGCACGTCGGTGAACATGAGGTTGATGTGGTCCGACTTCATTGCCGCCAGAGCATCCTGCGGGTCCGGCGTGAGGGGATAAATCGGCGCCGCGATCACCATGCACCCCACCTTGTTCTCCGGGAACATCTCGTGACTGATACGGGTGGCCAGCGCGGAGGCGACCAGTTCGTGGTGCGCCGCCTGGTAGAGGTCGCTTCCGGACAGTTCGGCCCTCGGCGTCCCGATGCCGCCGCTCATGAGCGGGGCGGGCACCACCGCGTTGATCTCGTTGAAAGTCAGCCAGTACTTCACGCGCGCGCCGTACCTCTTGAACAGAACGCGGACGTAGCGTTCGAAGAACCCGATCAGCTCGCGATTCACCCAGCCGTTGTACGAGTCGGTGAGGTTCAGCGGCGTCTCGTAGTGGGATATCGTCACGAGCGGTTCAATGCCGTGCTTCTCCAGTTCGTCGAGGACGCGATCGTAGAACGCCAGGCCCTCCTCGTTCGGCTCCGCGTCGTTCCCGCTCGGGAAGATGCGGCTCCACGCGATCGAGAAGCGGAACACCTTGAAACCCATCTCCGCAAAGAGCGCGATGTCCTCCGCATACCGGTGATAGAAGTCGATGGCCTCGAGCTTCAGGTTATCCGGCGTGGGACCCACGGTCCGTGGGGAGAGCCCGCCGTTCGGCAGCACATCCTGGATCGAGAGGCCCTTGCCGCCCTCGTCGTACGCGCCCTCGATCTGGTTCGCCGCGGTTGCGCCGCCCCAGAGGAAACCCCGCGGGAATGCCGTCGCCATGTGTGTCATCTCCTTGTCAGCTCGCCTGTTGTCGAGGTTCACAGCGTTGCCCTCAGCGCGACGGCGCCGTGGCCGAATGCGCCATTTGACGTCACGGGGACCACGGAGCCCAGCTTCGCGGTGTTGGTGACCACGAGGACGGTGGTCGTGTCGAAGCCGGCCGCCTCGATGGCCTTCATGTCGGCGACGGCGAGCAGGTCGCCCTGCTGCACCCGGTCGCCCTTGCTCACATGGGCGGTGAAGTGCTCGCCCTTGAGTTCGGTGGTGTTGATACCGATGTGGATGAGGACCTCGACGCCGTCGTCTGTCTTGATGCCGTAGGCGTGACCGGACTTCATGGCGACGATGACGGTGCCGGAGACGGGCGCGTAGACATTGTTGCCGTCCGGGATGATGCCCACTCCGCCGCCCATGGCGCCCGTGGCGAACACCTTGTCGTTGACCTTGTCGAGCGGGACACGAGTGCCGGCGACAGGGGCGATCACATCGACGACTGTCTCGCTGGCCGCTGAAGTGGCGGCGACGGTGTCGGCGACGACGTCGGCGGCGCTCTCCTCATCTGCCTGCTCACGCGGGCCGAAGAACCAGGTCAGTACGAATGCGATCGTCATTGCGGAGGCGAGACCGATGAGCTGCATGGTGAACGACCCGACCTCGGTGTAGGCGGGCAGGGAGAGCAGCGACGGCACGACCATCGCGTTCACGGCGGACCCACCGAGTGCGGCAATCGTCCCACCGACCACGCCGCCGGCGATACCGAAGTAGAACGGCTTCTTGAGCGGAAGGTTGACACCGTAGATGGCGGGTTCGGTGATACCTGCCAGCAGACCCGAGAGCGCCGCGGGGGCCGCAACTTGGCGCCGCTTCGCGGACTTGGAACGGATCGCGACGGCGAGTGCGGCGGCGCCCTGCGCCACGACGGCTGACAGGATGGTGCCTCCGATGACCGAGTATCCGATCGTGGCAATGTCGTTGAACATGATGGGGATGATTCCCCAGTGGAGACCGAAGATCACGAAGACCTGCCAGAAGCCACCGACGATGGCACCGGCGAGCCACGGGACTGCCGAATAGACCCAGGCGATCCCGGAGGAGAGCCCGGTCGCGAGCCACGTCATGGCCGGCCCGACCGTGATGAGCGTGAGCGGCACCATGATGAGCATCGCGAGCAGCGGCGTGGTGAAGTTGCGGATCACCGAGGGAAGGATCTTGTTCAGGCCCTTTTCGAGATAGCTCTGGACCCACACGGCGATGATGATCGGCAGCACGGACGAGACGTAGCTGACCATGACCACGGGGATGCCCAAGAAGCTCACCGGCTCACCGGCGCCTGCCATCGCGACGATCGAAGGGTAGACGAGCGCCCCGGCAATCGCCATGGCGGTGTACTGGTTGGCGCCGAATTTCCTGGCCGATGTGACCGCGAGGAAGATCGGCAGGAAGTAGAAGAGGGAGTCGGACGCCGCATTCAGGATGGCGTATGACTGACCGGCGGGGTCGAGCCAACCGAGTTGCGCAAAGAGGAGCAGGAAGGCCTTGAACAGACCGGCGGCCGCCAGCGGCCACAGGATCGGGGAGAAGATCGAGGAGATCAGATCGATGAACCGGTTGAGCAGGCTGCCCTTGGGCGCATCGCCGGCGGATGCCGCGCTGGAATCGTCGAGCTTCATGCGCGTGCTGAGGCCTTCGTACACGAGTGGGGCGTTGTTTCCGATGACCACCTGGTACTGACCGCCGGCCTGCACCACCGTGACCACGCCCGGCAGTTTCTCGATGACCGCCTTCCTCGCCTTCGACTCGTCGCGCAACTTGAACCGAATCCGAGTGGCGCAGTGAGTCGCCTGAACGATGTTGTCCTCTCCCCCGACATTCTCAAGAATGTCACCGGCGAGGCTCCGGTAATCCACGACAGCCATTCTTAGCCCTCCTTGGCCAGCAGTTTCAGGGCATAAAAAAAGACCCGAGCCGCACTGTTCGTGCGTCTCAGGTCTTGCCCCGAAGTATCGGGTAACAACCCTGTTGGGCCTCCATGGCCCAGTGCAAGGACTGTAGCAGCCTCGGCATCGCACCTACAAGAGCAGCGAACATGTGACATGCATCACACCTCCGGCAACGTTGCCGCAGATGCCGAAAAGGCCGACGGTGCCGGGTCGCTCGAAGCCACCCGCAAGATCCGGCTACTTGCCCGGAGGCGCCGTGTTCTCCCACTTGGGGAAGTTGATGCCGACCCGGCCCGGGTGCCGCGCGTTACGGAAGCTGACGCAGGCAAAGTTGGTGCAGGTGGGATCCACCGGCTTGTACTTGGGATACTCGGCCATCTTGTTGGGCGCCTTGAACACGCACGTGGTGGGCGAACCGCACTCGGGGCACGGAGGGAGCGCGCGGCGATACGCTTCCATCTTCCGGTACAGCTCGATGGAGTTGATCGACATGCCGACCAGCCTACCTTTCAGTGCCGTTGACCCGCCCGGTCCCTCGCCTCCGCGGCCAACTCATCGATCGACACCCGGATGCCGTGCCACTGCTCGATCGCCCATCTGCCGTCCCCGTCCCTGAGTTCGACCCAGTCAGTGTTCCTCAGGACGTGCTCGATCCCCCAGTCGTCCGGGATGTTGGTGGCGCGCAGCGAAGTCCAGGTCCGGATGATCGCCCCGTGTGTCACGAAGACCGCGAGCCCGTCCCCCACTTCGCTCCGGGCGGCCTCGACGGCGTCGTCGAACCTTCCGAGCACCTCGTGACCGTCCTCCGCTCCGGGAATGCGCACGTCGTGATCCCCGGCCATCCAGCCGAGGAGTGTCGTGTGGTATTCGGAGATCGACTCGATGTCGTTCCGCATCTCGAGGTGCCCGGCGAGGATCTCACGGATTCGCGAGTCCACCATCGGCCGCATCCCGAGCGCCCCCGCCAGCGGCGCCGCCGTCTGCTGCGTCCGCAGGAGGTTGGATGTCACGAGCAGGGAGATGTCGAGCCCGCTCATCTTGCCGACGAGGTCCTGGGCCTGCGTGTGCCCCAGCGTTGTCAGGCCCGCTCCGGGTTCCCCGGTGTCGAGGGCGTGGATCACATTGGACGTCGTCTGTCCGTGCCGCACAAGGATCAGGCGCACAGCATTCCTTCTTGTTGAATTGACGGATGGGCGTGGTGTTCCCGCAGAGTTCGCGCCGGGGACTTCCACCAGTGTCTCCCGGATCGAGGTGAAGTTCCACCAAGTGCGGACCTACTCGTAGAAAACCCGCTCGACCACGCGCCGCGCCCTCCGCGCCGCCCGCAGCCAGTCCTCCTCGAACTCGAGCGACGTCCCAGGGGCGTATCCAAGAATCCGAGAGACGACGCTCAGCTCACGCCCCGGCTTCGGCACCAGGTCTGACCGTGCCGCCCTGTTCGTCACGAGCATGATGGCGTCGCGAATCCTCGAAGCCAGCCGCCACGCGCGAAGGAGGTCCTCGGCGTCCTCTGCCGAGACCAGTCCTACCGCTCGGGCACCGGAGATCGCCTCCACGGTCGAGGTGGTGCGCAGCTGCGGGAACTCGCCGGCGTGCCTGAGCTGCAGGAACTGGGCGGCGAACTCCACGTCCGTCAGCGCTCCCCTGCCCAGCTTCAGGTGCCGGTGAGGCGCGACGCCCCGGGGCATCCGCTCGGACTCGACGCGTGCCTTGATCCGCCGGAGTCTCGTGAGCGCGGCGGCATCGAGTCCGTCCGGGCGATACCGCACGGCATCGATCATCTCGGCGAACCTTCCCATAAGCTCGGCGTCCCCCGCCACGGGCCTCGCGCGCAGCAGCGCCTGCCACTCCCAGGGCTCGCTCCAGCGCGCGTAGTACTCCCCGTACGATCCCAGCGAGCGCACCACCGGCCCGTTCCGGCCCTCCGGCCGCAAGTCCACATCGACCGGTAGCGGTGGCTCCGGGTTCGCCTCCGTGAGGATCTCCCGCAACGTCCCGGCGATCTCCGTCGCGTATTCGAGGGCCTCCTGCCGGTCCCGCTCGCCCGAGCCGACCGCCTCGTAGACGAACATCAGATCCGCGTCAGAGGAGTAGTTCATCTCCCGCCCGCCCATGCGGCCCATCGCGATTGCCGCAAATCGCGCACCGGGGTCCACACCGAGGCCGCGACGGGCACGCACCTCCTGCTCCGCGATCGCAAGCGCCCCCGCCACCGCGATGTCCGCGGCGTCCGTCATCGCGACGCACCGTTCGGGCTCCACATGGCGCAGCACGTCCGAGAGCGAGGCCCTCGTCAGTTCCCGACGGCGCAGGTAACGTACCGCCGTCACTCGTTCCTCGTGACTCTCGTGCCGGGAGAGCACCGCGGCCAGCTCCGCGCGGAGCGCATCCGGATCCTGTGCCTTCAATTGCTCGTCCTGGGCGAGCCACTGCACCGACTCGGGAAGCCGCCGGAGCGCCTCGGCACAGTACGACGACGACGCCAGGATCAGCGCGAGTCTCTCCGCCGCCGCGCCCGAGTCCCTCAGGAGCTTGAGGTACCAGTGAGTTCGTCCCATCGTCTCGGAGAGCTTCCGGAACTCGAGCAGTCCCGCATCCGGGTCAGGGCCCGCGGCGAACCAGCCGAGCATCACCGGCAGCAGCTGCCGCTGGATCGCGGCTCTCCGGGTGATGCCCTCGGTCAGCGCGGAGATGTGCCGCATCGCCCCGGCCGGATCCCGGTAGCCGATCGCCTTGAGCCGCGCGGTCGCGGCCTCCGGCTCCAGTGACGTCTCGCCCGCGGAGAGCCGCGCCGTCAACGGGAGGATCGGACGGTAGAATATCGCCTCATGCAACGCGCGGACTCGCCGCCGCGTAGCCGTCCACTCCTTCTCCACGTCCGCGACTCCGAGCAGCCGCGACAGCCGGCGCAGCTCCTCGGTCCTGCGAGGCACCACGTGGGAGCGGCGCATGCGATCGAACTGGATCCGGTGCTCCAGCGCGCGAAGGAACTCGTAGCATTCCGTCAACTCGGAGGCGTGGTCACGCCCCACGTAGCCGGCGGCGGCGAGCGCGTCGAGCGCGGTCAAAGTGGTACGGCTTCGCAGGCTCTCGTCCGTCCGGCCGTGCACGAGCTGCAGCAGTTGCACCGTGAACTCCACGTCCCTCAGCCCGCCACGGCCGAGCTTGAGTTGCCGGTCAACGCCGTTGGCCCGCACATGGTCCTCGACGCGCCGGCGCATCGCCTGCGCGTCCTCCACGAAGTTCTCCCGCTCCACCGCGCGCCACACGAGCGGCTGCGTGCCGGCCACGTACCGGTCGCCGAGCGGCGAGTCCCCCGCCACGGGGCGCGACTTCAGCAGCGCCTGAAACTCCCAGCCCTTCGCCCACCGCTTGTAGTAGGTCAGGTGGGAGCCGAGCGTCCGGACCAGGGGGCCGTCCTTCCCCTCGGGTCGGAGGTTCGCATCGAGCGGCCAGAGCGGCGGTTCGCTGCCCACCGCTCCCGAGACGATGTGCAGGATCGTAGTCGCGACCGGGATTGTCGCGGCGACGACGG
The DNA here is from genome assembly GCA_035647855.1 of Actinomycetaceae bacterium. Lineage (GTDB taxonomy): Bacteria > Actinomycetota > Actinomycetes > Actinomycetales > Actinomycetaceae > JAAZBW01. Next base: position 103,654 of record DASRMP010000055.1, read on the forward strand.
CCGCCTCGTCCGGTCCCTCGCACACGTAGACGACGTCGACGTCGGAGATGTAGTTGAGCTCCTCGCCGCCTGTCTTGCCCATGGCCACCACGGCAAACGGGATTCCGTGCGCGGCCGGGTTGAGTGCCTGCGCCAGGCGGAGGGCGCCGTCCAGGCTCGCACCCACGAGCCGGCTGATCGCCGCGGCCACCCGCGGCATGGCCTCCCGCGCCGCCACCGTGGACGGCTCCGAAAGTTCCAGGTCCGCCGAGAGGATGCCGAGGAGCTCCCGGCGATAGTTGCGGCGCAGGGCCTCGGTGCCGCCTTCGAGGTCGCCGCCGTCGTGGAGGAAGGGTTCCATGAGCGCCGCGACCCGTTCGTATACCAGCCAGTACGGCTCGTCGATCGCGGGCTCCCGGAGCGCCCCGATGAGATCCGGCCGCGATACCAGCTGATCCCCCGCCCACCGCGATGCTCCCGTCACTCGCGTGAGCCGCCGCCACCGCTCCGGGTCCTCGTGGCGGAGCGCCCCGAGATCGACGCCCTCCTCCCCCAGGCGAAGGAGAGCGAGCAGGGCCACGTCCGGCTCCGCCGTCGTCGAGAGGGACGCGACGAGCTCTCCCGGATCGAGCGACGCGAACACGGGCGACCCCAGGAAGCGTACGGCCCGGCGCGTATCGAGGAAGCCGCGGCGCGCGAGTTCGCCGGCCGCCGGGATTGCCTGCTCGTCCATCATCGCCAACCGCCCACCGGTCACCGGGCCGGCAGGAACCGCCTCAGTTCGTAGGGAGTGACCTGCAGGCGGTACTCCTGCCATTCCTGCTGCTTGTTGCGGATCACGAAGTCGAAGACCTCCTCGCCGAGCGTCTCCGCCACGAGTTCCGAGCCCCTCATGTACTCGATTGCCTGCTGGAGCGACGACGGCAGCGGGCGGTAGCCGGCGGCGCGGCGCTCGGCGTCGGTGAGGACCCATACGTTGTCGTCCGCGCCGGGTGGGAGCTCCAGTTCCTCCTCGATGCCCTGCAGGCCCGCTGCGAGGATGACCGCGAACGCCAGGTACGGATTCGCCGCGGGATCCGGGGAGCGGTACTCGACTCGGGCGCTCTGCGACTTGTCCGGCTTGTAGAGCGGCACGCGCACGAGCGCCGAACGGTTGTTGTGGCCCCAGCACACGTGGCTGGGCGCCTCGCCGCCGCCCCACAGCCGCTTGTAGGAATTCACGTGCTGATTCGTGATCGCCGTGAACTCCGGAGCGTACTGCAGCAGACCCGCGATGAACCGCCTGGCGGTGGTGGACAGCTGGAACTCCGCGCCCGGGTCGAAGAAGGCGTTCCGCTCACCCTCGAACAGGCTCAGGTGGGTGTGCATCCCGTTGCCCGGCTGGTCGATGAGAGGCTTGGGCATGAAGGTCACGTGATGGCCCGCACTGGCCGCCACTTCCTCCGCGACGGTCCGGAAGCTCATGACGTTGTCCGCCGTGGTGAGGGCGTCCGCGTACCGGAGGTCGATCTCGCTCTGGCCCGGTCCGCCCTCGCTGTGGGAGTACTCCACCGTGATACCCATCTGCTCGAGGATGGAGATGCACTCGCGGCGGAAGTCAGCAGAGATACCGCTCGGCTGGTGCTCGAAGTAGCCGGCGTTGTCCACGGGTACGAGCTCGCCGCGGCGTGCCGCCTCGCCGTCGAAGAGATAGAACTCGATCTCGGGGTGCGTGTAGAACGTGAACCCCATGGACGCCGCCTTGGCGAGTGCGCGCTTCAGGACGGCACGCGGCTCCGTGCGCGCGAGTTCGAGGTCCGGAGTCAGGATGTCGCAGAGCATCCGGGCCGTTCCGTGGTTGTCACCGCGCCACGGCAGAATCTGGAAGGTCGACGGATCCGGGCGGGCGATCATGTCCGCCTCGAAGACCCGGGCGAGTCCCTCGATGGCGGAGCCGTCGAAGCCGATTCCCTCGGTGAACGCTCCCTCCAACTCGGCAGGCGCGATCGAGACCGACTTCAGTGTCCCGATCACGTCCGTGAACCAGAGCTGGACGAAGCGGATGTCCTGCTCCTCGACGACTCGCAACACGTGCTCCTGCTGGCGATCCATGGTGGCTCCTCACGCGTCCGAGCGGGCTTCTGCCCTCCATCTTCCCTCACGCCGGTCCGGCCCGGGGCCCCCGCGCCGCACAATTGATAGCGTGGTCTGGCCCGACGCCGTTACCCCAGGGAGAGATCGTGCCAGCATCCGAGCGCGTCAAGCGTGTGCGTGTTCACCATCTGCGTGAAATGAAGGATCGCGGCGAGAAGATCACGATGCTCACCGCCTACGACTACCCGACCGCAACGATCCTCGACCGCGCCGGAATCGACGTGCTCCTCGTCGGCGATTCGTTCGGCACGACCATGCTCGGGTACGACACCACGATTCCCGTCACCCTTGACGAGATGGTGCTGGCCACCCGCTCGGTCTCGCGAGCTGCCCGGCGGGCGATGGTCTTGGCCGATCTGCCGTTCGGTTCGTATGAGCAGTCCCCCGCGCAGTGCCTGGACTCCTCGGCGCGGCTCTTCAAGGAGGGCGGCGCGCAGGCGGTGAAGCTCGAGGGCGGGGTCCGGGTCGCCGAGCAGGTGGCGGCGTGCACGGAGTTCGGCATACCCGTCGTCGGCCACCTTGGGTTCACTCCGCAGGCGGAGAACGCCCTCGGCGGGAAACGGGTCCAGGGGCGCGGAGGGGATGCCGCCCTGAGAATGACGTCCGACGCGCTCGCGCTACAGGAGGCCGGGGCGTGCGCCGTCGTCCTCGAGATGGTCCCGAGTCCTGTGGCTGCGGAGGTCACCGCAGCACTCACGGTACCCACGATCGGCATCGGCGCAGGACCTGACTGTGACGGGCAGGTGCTCGTGTGGACGGATATGGCGGGCTTCGGCGACTGGGCGCCGCGGTTCGCCAAGAAGTTCGCCGATGTGGGAGCCGAACTCACCCGCGCGGCGGAAGGCTACCGCAGCGAGGTCAAGGACGGCATCTTCCCGGACGCGGCACACTCGTTCGAGGCCTGACGGTTCATCCTCGCAGACTGAAAGGTTCGTCGACCGGGAGAGGGCTCAGAACCAGCCGCTGTCATGCTCTTCCTCCTCTTTGTCTTCGTCCTTGTCCTCCCACTCCTCCTTCCACTCCTTGGTCTGGTGGTCGTACATCTCGCTGTGCTCTCGCGCAGTCTCGAGCGCGAGCGCGGCCTCCTCGTAGGTGTTGTACGGGCCCATTCGGTTGAAGATGTCCGCCGTCCTGCCCTGCTCGACCTTGCCGGTCCGGAGGTTGTAGTAGTACTTGTCCATCGTTGCCGCCCCTTGCCCGCGAACTAGGATGATCGCATGTCCAGTCTGGCCGATCGCGCACCACGCGGCACTCTCACCCGCGGCACCGTTTCCCCCACACGTCCCGTTCCTCCATCTATTCCCCGGCCCGAGTACGTCGGGCGGATGGGGCCAGAGCGCATCACTGCCTCCGATGTGAAGGACCCGGAGACCGTCGAGCGAATCCGCCGAGCGGGTTCCCTCGCCGCCCGGGCGCTTCGGGAGGTGGGAGCGGCCGTGCGGCCAGGAGTCACCACCGACGAACTCGACCGCATCGGTCACGAATTCCTGATCGCAGAGGGTGCGTATCCGTCGTCGCTCGATTACCGCGGCTTCCCCAAGGCCCTGTGCACGTCCATCAACGAGGTGATCTGCCACGGAATCCCGGACTCGACAGCCCTCGAAGACGGCGACATCGTCAACGTGGACATCACCGCCTATCTCGACGGCGTGCACGGGGACACGAACGCGACGTTCCTGGTCGGCGATGTCGACGAGGAATCACGGCTACTCGTGGAACGCACGCGCGAGGCGATGATGCGCGGGATCAAGGCCGTGAAACCGGGCCGCGAGGTGAACGTCATCGGCCGCGTCATCGAAGCGTACGCACGCCGCTTCAAGTACGGGGTGGTGCGGGACTTCACCGGGCACGGTGTGGGAGAGGCCTTCCACTCCGGACTGATCATCCCCCACTACGATTCGGCTCCCCTCTTCGACGACGTCATGGTGCCCGGCATGGTATTCACCATCGAACCGATGCTCACGCTCGGCGAGATCGACTGGGAGCAGTGGGATGACGACTGGACCGTAGTGACTCGCGACCGATCCCGTACCGCACAGTGGGAGCATACGATCGTGGTGACCGAGAACGGCGCCGAGATTCTGACCCTTCCCTGAGGAGGCCCACGTGTCCATCGCTTTCGGAATCGACATCGGCGGCTCGGGAATCAAGGGGGCACCCGTCGACCTGGAGAAGGGCGTCCTCCTCGAGAACCGCAAACGCATCCCGACGCCGGAGAGATCCACGCCGGACGCCGTCGCTGAGGTCTGTGCCCGAGTTCTCGAGTCGTTCGATGTGCCGGAGGGCACACCAGTCGGTGTCACGTTGCCGGCGCCTATCCGCCATGGCGTCCTGGTCTTCATGGCCAACCTGCACAAATCCTGGCACGGCGTGGACGCGGACGCGCTCATGACGAAGACGCTCGGGCGGGAGGTGTACGCCGTAAACGACGCCGACGCCGCCGGATACGCCGAAGTCGTCTACGGTGCCGCGCGCGGGCAGCAGGGCACCGTGATCGTGACGACCCTCGGGACGGGTATCGGCTCGGCAATCATCGTGGACGGGACTCTTGTGCCGAACACCGAACTGGGCCACCTCGAGGTGAACGGCTACGACGCCGAATCGCGCGCCTCCTCGGCCGCGAAGGAGCGCGAGGGCCTGTCCTACAAAAAGTGGGCCAAGCGCCTCACGCGCTACTACCGCACACTCGAGATGCTCTTCTCCCCCGACCTGTTCGTGGTGGGCGGCGGCGTCTCGCGGGATCACGCGGAGTTCCTGCCGCTGATCAGGGTGCGTACGCCGATGGTTCCGGCCGAACTGCGAAACGCCGCCGGGATCGTGGGAGCGGCGCGGCTCGCCGCGAATCTGCACGGGTAGGACTGCGGCGCGGAAGCCGGCCCGCCCACCGCTATTGCTGCTGCGTGGGCAACTCAGGGGCGGCAGAGGCGAGCGCGGGCTGATCCGTGCTCCTTCGTGAGCGGATCACGAAGAATGCAACGACAACGGCAACGATGACCAGACCGCCGATTCCCACGGCAAGCCAGGGGAGCTCTCCGCCTCCGATGACCGCCGAACCCCGAGCTTGGATGTCAGTCAGCTCACCGGCCTGCGGAGACCAAGTCACCGTGGTCCCGGCCACGTCTCCCGTTGCCTCCGTGACTTTGCCCGGGAACGTGATCGCCAGTCTCAAGTCCATCGACTCCAGCATGGGGGTCACCGTCGGGTCGTCCGCGGCGTCCCTCAGGTCCATCTCGCCGGAGACCACGTACTCGTCGCCTTCGCGGGTGATCGTGAATTCGGACGTGTCAGTGCCGAACTCGGCCAACGGCTGGTTCTCGAAGACGTACCTCGAGCCGGTGTAACCGTCCTGCACGTAGAGGGAGCTCTGGACGTTCGGCGGCAGCTCGCCCTCAAGTTCGGGCTTCATGCCCTCCCACGCCTCCTGCGGATCCATCCCGACTGACTGAGCGGTCTCATCGGAGATCGCCATGATCATGCTTCCCGAGACCGTGTCGTCAGGATTGAGCGTGAAGTCGTAGTGAACGCGCATGCAGCCACCAAGGAGCAACGCGAGTCCCGTGACGAGGAGAGCGAGAATCCGCCCATGAGTCTGTGTCATGGCTTCATTCTCGCACGGCGTCCGGGAGCGAATGAGCCGGCCTGTACGCCGGGTTCTGTGCCCCGCTCTCGCGGGCGACGATCATCCATCTAGGGGACGCGTTGCCGCGGCCCTCCAGCAACCTACCCACGCGCTCGGGCGAGCAACCCTCGGTCGCGCGCTGTTCGGTCTTGCTCCGGGCGAGGTTTGCCCAGCCGGCCCCGTCACCGGAACCGCTGGTGGTCTCTTGCACCACCGTTTCACCCTTACCTGGACTTCAGCCCAGGCGGTCTGCTTTCTGTTGCACTTGCTCGCGGGTCACCCCGGGTGGGTGTTGCCCACCGCCCTGCTCTGTGGAGCCCGGACGTTCCTCGGCGGATTTCTCCGACGCGATCGTCCGGCCGACTCATTCGCCCATCAATTCTACCGCGTCAGAAGAGAGTCTCCCGGGTGTCAGAAGAATCACTCGCCTCGACGGGTAGGCCGGCGACGACGAGTTCATGCGCGTTGGGCCACACCCTCGCTATCGAGATCGACGCCGGCGGCACCCGTATGTCGTACCAGTGGTTCGGGTCGATGCGCGCGATGGAGCCGATCCCCGAGCGGACAACCAAGTTGTGGCAGACCAACACGATGGTCTTGCCGGCGTGTTCCGCAAGCGCCCGGTCCACAACCCGCCGGATTCGTTTTCCGACGTCCTCGTACGACTCCCCTCCCGGTGGCCTTGCCTTCGCATCGTGGTGCCATCGCTCGCGCATGCCCGGCCACCGCGAGTCGATCTCCGCGCTGGTGAGGCCCTCCCAATCGCCGAAATCTCCCTCACGAAGATCCGGCACAGCTTCCGCCGTCTGGCCGAGGTGCCTCGCGATCGCGGCGGCGGTCTCCCGGGTCCGCACCATCGGCGACGCCCACAACACACTCGGCAGCGGGATGTCCTCCCAGATCTCGTCCAGGCGCGCCACCGTCTCCGCCGCGCGCTTTGCCTGCTCCAGGCCGAGCGGCGAGAGGGATGGACCGGGAACGGAGCCCCCGGAGTATTCGCCGGACTCGGTCATCGTCGTGACGCCGTGCCGCATGAAGACGAGAGTCACGGGCTCGTTCGGCACCGGTGAGCGCACGGGTGAGCGCACCGGCATCGACGAACTCGCCGCCGTCGCGGGATTCGAGGGTGGCGCGCTCTCCCGCTTCGCTGCGACTGCGGGAATCTCGCCGCGCGAGAAGTCCTTCCTGTTGTCCATCGCCCGGTTGGCGAGGGCATCCGCCGCGGAGTTCTTCGCGCGTGGGACCCACTCGTACCGCACGGTCCCTCCCGGCAGGGCCTTCCGGGCCCTGCCTGCGAGCGGAATCAGGCCGGCATTCTTGATCTTCCACCTGCCGCTCAGCTGCTCGACCACGAGTTTCGAGTCCGCCCTCACCATCACGTCCGCCGAGGGATCCTCCTCGGCAATCGCCTCGAGCGCCGCGACGACGGCCATGTATTCCGCGACGTTGTTCGTTGCACTACCGAGGAATCCGGCGCGTTCCAGGAGAACGTGGCCGTCGTCGTCGGCGACGACGAAGCCGTAACCAGCGGGCCCCGGATTCCCACGGGAACCGCCGTCCGTATTGACGATGTACCGCATCAGCTGAGACGGACGATGATGAAACCATGCTCGTCGGAGACGACCACCCGGTCCTCGGGTGCGGCATGGAAATCGGCCAACTCGGTAAGAGAGAACTCGATGTGGACCGGTTCGCTGCGTTTGTTCCGCAACCCGATGACACCGAGTCCGCCAGTGTCTTCGCGAATGCGTTCGTAGAGGGCCATGAGATCGGACGGAAGCGCTTCCGCGATCGAATCCCGTTGCTGTTGAATCTCGGCGGCATCGGCGTCGATGCGGGCGAATTCCGCATCTCGGTCTGATTCGGCCGCGGCAACCCGCTCACCGACGGACTCCAAGGCCGTCCTGGCCTGGCCCATCTTCTCCTCGGTGGTCTCGACCCGCTCCATGACCTCGAGCTGCTGGTCCTCGAGGACCGATGCCCGCACCGCGAGGTGCTCGATTTCCGCCTGCAGGGCCTGGGCGTCACGAGCGGAGGTGCCGCCCGATTGGAGCCGGTCCTGGTGCCGTTCGGAGCGGGACCGGACCTGATCGACGTCCCCCTCCGCGCGAGCGAGTTCGCGGCGCTGGTCCGCGAGTTGCGCGGTGAGCTGGACGCGCTCGGCGTCGAGTTTCGAGCGGTGTGCCTCCAGGTCCGTGAGGGTTGTGAGAACCGGGAGCCGGCGGCGCTCGTGCGCGAGCTGGGCGAGGCGGGTGTCGAGGGCCTGGAGATCGAGCAGGGCGCGCTGGTCGGCGGAGCTGGCGCGAACCATTGGTGGTCCTTCCTTCGGGTGCGTGTTCCAACCTACCGCGCGCGCTCGCCCAGAGGTGGGAGAGCCTCGACGACGACAGCCCATCCGGACGTTCAGTACAAGTCTGAATGCAATACTTGGTGTGTGATGAAACGCCTCGGGCGCAATACCGCCCTTCGGCCAGTCCGCGTCATCCTCGGCTGGACTCTTCTGATGGCAATCTCCCTCGCAGCGGCATTCGGTGCGTTCGGTGAGGGACTGTTCGATCGTCTCTCCACCGGGCAGCCCACCATCCCGGGTTCCGAGAGCCAACTCGCGCTCGAGAGACTCGACGAAGCGGACGACTCCCCGGACGCCGTCGATCTGGTGATCACCGGCATCGATCTGGAGGATCCGGCCCAGGTCATGGGCCTGATGACGGGCTTCGGTGAGATCCGGGACGAGATAGCGAACCTTGACGGAGTGGACGCAGTGCTCGATCCGTTCCTCTCGCCTCAGGGACCCATGGACCCAGCGATGCAGGCCTTCCTCTCCACGGACGCGGACGGGTTCGTGGTGCGCGTGGAGATGGCCGAGGAGTACACGGCGGACGAGAGGATCGCCGTCGAGCAGCGCCTGCGCGAGGTCCCCGCGGACCTCGGGATCGACGGCGCCGAGGGCGTCGTCTCTTCCGAGGCACTGCTCACCGCCAGCGTGCTGGACCAGGTCCAGAAGGACCTCCTCAAGGGTGAGGCCATTACGGTTCCCATCTCGTTCATCGTGATGATCGTGGTGTTCGGCGGATTCCTCGCCGCCTCCATGCCCGTGATCGGCGCCGTCGCCGCAATCGCCACCGCCATGGCCGTGGTGTGGGCCGCCACCTGGGCCGTGGACATCGACTCCTACATCATCAACGTCCTCACCATTATCGGCCTCGCTCTCTCGATCGACTACGGACTGCTCGTGGTCTCCCGCTACCGCGAGGAACTACACAAGGAAGTCAGGCTCCACCGGCCACGGCGGGGCAGGGGCCGCAACGATCCCGCCATCGTCAACGCGATGGAGGCGACGATCGCCACGGCGGGCAAGACCGTGCTGTTCTCGGCGCTCACCATTGCCATCTCGGTGGGCGGCCTGCTCGTGATGAAGGCACCGCTGATCCGCGCCGTGGCGGTGGCCGGCTCGGCCGTGGTGGTCCTCGCAGTGTTCTCCGCGATCACCCTCGTGCCCGCTGTCCTCTCGCTCGCGGGCCGCAGGATGGCGAGACCCTCGGTCATCACCAGGATGCCGCTGCTCGGCGGATTCATCCGCGCGGTGGGCGACGTCTCCAAGGAAGAGGGCTTCTTCTCAAGGCTCGCGCGCTGGGTGCACCGTTTTCCGTGGGTGGTCATGCTCGCCTGCTTCGCGATCCTGATCGCAATGGCCTCGCCGATCATGAACACGAACCTGCGGTCCAACCCGATGGACTACATCCCGAAGGCCTCCGACCAGTCCGAATTCCTGGACACGGTGAACCAGAAATTCCCGATGCTCCAGATCCCGGATGTCTACATCGTCACGAACTCCACCCTGGAGGAGGCCGAAACGTGGGCGGCACAACTCGCGAATCACGACCTCGTGGACCGCGTCAACCCGGTCACCGCGATCCACGACGGCGAATTCGTCATCTCGATGATGCTCAAAGTGGACTCCCAACAGCCCGAGGCCCTCGACTTCGTGCTCGAGACCCGGGACCACGATCCGGGCTTCGAGAACTGGGTGGGCGGCTCCGGCACTCAGATGAAGGACTTCACCCAGGCCCTCATCGACGGTGCCCCATGGTTCGCCCTGCTCGTGACCCTGGCCGTGCTGATGTTGTTGTTCCTGCTGACCGGCTCCGTGATCGTGCCGCTGAAGGCGCTCGTGGTGAACGTGCTCTCCCTCGCGGCATCGATCGGTGTGACGATCCTTGTGTTCCAGGAGGGCCATTTCGAGAACCTGCTGAACTTCCAATCGACCGGTGGAATCGAAGTGATCGTGCTCGTGTTCGCGCTCGCGTTCGGCTTCGGCCTCGCCATGGACTACGAGGTCTTCCTCATCTCGCGAGTCAAGGAGTACTGGGATCTGTACGGCGACAACGATCTCGCTGTGGAGCGCGGACTGCAGAAGTCCGGCCGGATCATCACCTCTGCTGCCGCGATCATGATGCTTCTGTTCGTGGGTCTCATCCTCGGTGACCTCATCGTCATCAAGGAGGTCGGCTTCGCGCTCGCCCTGACAGTGTTCGTGGACGCCACCATCGTCCGCATGCTCCTCGTGCCGGCCACGATGACGGTGCTCGGCAAGTGGAACTGGTGGGCGCCGAGGCCGCTGAAGAGCCTCCACCGGAGGTTCGGAATCTCGGAGAGCTGACCGAAGGCCGGGGCGCCCTTGGGGTCCGTCGTCACCCGCTCTCGCTGTCTTCCTCGTGGAGGTCCGAATTCCTCGTCGAATGTGAGCGCATCAAGCAGGCGAGTGTGGTACTGGATGAGGTAGGCACTTCGGAACGGCGGTGAAACTCCGGAGTGCGGAGTTCGACGTTGGGGGAGAAATGAACGGTCGACTCGTCCTCGCGGTACTACTGACGCTCGTTCTCGGTGGCTGCGCGGCAGGCGCAACGACCGAGGATCCGGGGTCTTCGGAAACCATGCTCTCCTTCGAGGCACAGACGGCGTTCGTCGAGTCCATGCGGGCAAGTGGGTTCGACGACGACGCGGACGACCTCATCGAGCAGGGAATGGTCTACTGCGGAGCGGCCGAGAATGGCTACAACGACCTCCTGATCTACTCAGGTGACATGGGGGCCGACTCCTACCGGGTGGGGGCAAACCTGACCGCCGCCCCGCTGCTCTGCCCCCAGTACGAGGGGATGTTCAAGCAGGTATGGGAGGCCCACGCCGAATCGATGGAACTCCTGGCGAACGCCACGTCGACCAGGACCCCACCACCCAGTCCGACACCGTCCCCCAGCGCCATACCCACCGCGCGCCCAACCCCGGCTCCCACGAGCCCGAGACCCGCAACCACAGCACCCGCGTACACCGTCTTCACGGCGCAGGGAACGTACTACGCCACCGAGAACCTCAACGTACGCTCCGGCCCGGACACCACGTACGACAAGATCGGCTCGCTCGCGAAGAATGCGACCATTGAGGTCAACGGCAGGGCGAACAGCTGGTACCGCTTCGGGAGCGACCAGTGGGTGTCGGGCACCTACCTGAGGGCGGGTCAGCCGCCGACGCCACCACCAGCGCAGGCCCAGCCTCCGGCGCCGAAACCGGCCCCCACCACCAATCCAGCCGCCAGCTTCGACGTCAAGCGGGCGACCACGGTCGTAGGCTGGATCGTCGCCGACATCGCCACGGCCGACGAGCGGATGCTTGACCGTCCCGAGATAGGTGGCGCAACCACCATGGGGTCTCTCGCCCAGGACATGAGATACCTCGCGGACGCGGGCATGCCCCCGGTGGCCGATCCAGCCAACTACTACGGCCGTGTCACAGCACTGGAGGAGCGCTACACCATTGCCCGGGACCTGCTCTACGCCGACAACACTATGGAAGCCGCCGCGGCATACTCCGTGGCGCGAGAGAACACGCAGACACTGCTCGACGTCCTCAACCCAGTTCTCGGCACATCCCACCAGCTGCCCGCGTGGAGTTGGTAGGAGTTGCACGGCAGAATTGCCACGGGACAACGGATCGCAGAGCGTGCACAGCAACAGTCGGTGGAGCCGCGAGCAAGGATTGAGCGCATTGATTCACGGGCGTTGCCACTCGTCGGTCATTGGTGTGGGGTCTGCTTTTCTTTGGCCCATTGCTCGACTCGTTTGACGCTCTCCGCCTCGCTGAGGTCTTCAACACGAGTCATGATCGACCAACGCACTCCGAACGGGTCGCGGATTGAGGCGTAGCGGTCTCCCGAGACGAAGGTGCTGAGGGGCTCACGGATTATGGCGCCGGCACTCTCGGCCCGCTGAACGACGGCGTCGACGTCCGCACAGTACAGGCCGACTGAGTAGCAATCGCCGTCGCCTTGAGGCGCTGGCACGACACCGAATGCGGCGTTTGGTTCGCCGATCTGGAGTCGCCCATTGCCGAAGTCGAGCTCCGCGTCAATGACAACGCCATCAACCTCCGTGACACTCACGATGCGGGCGCCAAGAACGGAGGCGTAGAACCTGACGGATCTGCTGCGGCCGGCCGCAGGCCACCGCAATCCTTCCGCCCCACATCCGCGCGGCCTCTTCGTCTACCACATCGATCATCGTCAGACCACCGATGAACTGCTCCGATGGGGCATACAGCCCTGTGCGGAACTCCAACGTGCCGCCTGTGCCATCCGCCGTGATGGCCGCATCTGGGTCCTCGTCTACGCCAGCGGCGAAGATCAACACCCCGGCATCCCGCATCTCATCCACGACCGCTTTCGCGAGCGGCCCACGGCGCGCGAACCACTCCTCGCTGTGATCGCCCACCCACTGCTGATTGAAATAGATGATGTACTGGCTCATCGTCGGCCCATTCTTCGCTGACGGGTGAATGACGTGTGGTCACCGGTGATCCCTGCGACGGTCGAGCTGTCGTCATTCATAAAACCCAAGCTATCGACGGTCTGGGAGTGGTGTCTTGAAGATTCGCGACCGGTCTGGAGGACGGATGCCCCACGCAACGCACGGCCGAGGCATCCTCTATCCGTCGAGGCTCCCGACGTTCGAGCGTGTCGCAGCACCCACCGAACTGGCCGACCGAAGCGAGGGACCTTCACCGCGCAGTCGTCGCTGCGATCGAAGATGGTGATGAGACAGATGCCGTCGCCCACGCTACTGCCGCCTATGTCGCGTGGGCCGGCTCTCGACTGCCACCGGCGACGGAACGAGGCTTGCTCGCGAACGCGATTGAAGAGTTGATCGCCACAGACCCAGGGATCGTGCGAATCGACCAAATAGCACAGCGGTTCAACATCACGCCTCGACATGTTCAGCGCCTGACCAAACGCTACGTCGGCCTGCCGCCTGCAGCGATCATTCGCCGATACCGTCTGCAAGAGGCCGCTGAACGACTGCGAGAGGATGGCTCGCTCACGATAGGCCAGGTCGCGGCCGAACTCGGCTACGCCGATCACGCGCACCTCACTCGCGACTTTCGCCACGTGCTTGGCCTGGCTCCGGTCAACTACCGCCACGACTCGCGCTCTGATGTGGAGGGCTCGGACGGTAGCGGGCAGGCATCTCGCTGACGCCGACGAATCACCCCTTGCGGCCGCGCTCGAAGAACCACCAGACCGCTTGGGCAAGCAAGATCGTTGCCGCGCCCGCGGCGGTGACGGGGTGCCAAACGGCAGCCAACCCGCCGGGCATGCCGTACGCGGAAACGAGTGCAATGGCGATCACAACGGCGGTGAGCAGGATGCCGTGTGCCGCAATCGACGCTCCCTCAGCCCGCCGACCTGCGGCCAAGAGCAGTTGACCGAATCGGAGCACGGCAATGCCGATCGCTGAGCCGATGGCGAAGGACACGACGCCTGCCGGGAGTGGCCATCGTTCAAGTGAGATGATGACGGAGCCGGCGATGACGAGCAAGGCGAGTGCATCGATCACTGCCCCGGCGACAAGGAGCGCGCCATTCTTGTTTTGGCTCTGCCGCTTTCGCGGAACGTAGTCCCACGCTCGCTTCTTGAGCTCGCGACTGGCGAAGAAGGCGATCAGGAATGTACTGATCGGTGCGATCAAGGATGCGAAGAGACTCCCTGTTGCGGCCCAGATCACGGCGCCGATTGCAACGATGACCGGGAGTGAGCGCAGTCGGGCGAACCACCACCCGCGCAGGTACACGCGACGCGCCTCGGGCAGATCGGTCGGATGCAAGAGCTTCTTTCGTGCTGGATCGGGAAGCGTGACTTGTTCGTGCAGTTCGGTCATTGTTGTCTCCATGGTGTGGTTTCGAGGTACTTGCGATCGTGAGTGGACTTCGCGATGTCATAGACCTTCTGGCGCGAGACGCCGAGCGCGCTCGCTACGGTGACTGCGCTGAAGTCGTCGAGGAGTGCATCAACACTGCGAGACCGGACGCTGGCCGCTCGTGAGACGAGGTGCGACATGAGGGCACTTACTTCGGCTGCGATGAGTGCCACGGCCTGGTCGCCGCCAAAGGCATCCGTCCACCCCTCCCCGTCGCGTGCGGCGGTGTAGAGAGCGTCACCGCCGTCAGCGAGATGCTCCGCGACAACACCCGGCGTGACCCCGGCGCGCTCAAATCGTTCGATCACTTCGTTGACGGTCGCGGCGTCATCAAACGACCGGTGTTTGAGTACCTCAAGCCACTCGTGCGCAGCAGCGAATGTCTCGCTGGCGACCGAAGTGTCACCCCGGGGTTTACGATCCATGCATCCACTATCGCAACACAATAACTTCTCGTCAACCCCGGGGTGACAGCAAAGTCGAGCTGGTATCTCGATCTCGCTACGATTGCCCGCATGCCTGCCCCACGCGCATTCTGCGGCCTGATGCTGGCTGGGGGGCGGGAGCGTGGGGCGTCTTCGGTGCACCTGTTTCGCGGAGGTCCGTGAGAACTGTCATCGGGCTGACCGCGCTCGCTCTCGCGCTCGCCTTGCTGCTCATCGTGCTGCTCACCATCGGACGCCTGGTCTATCCAGTCTTCGGGCTACAGCTTTCCGGTGACTCGCTTGGACTCCTGGTGAGCGCCACCTACGGTGCCCTACACCTGGCGCTGTTAGGTTTCGCCGTTGCAGAGGCGACCGGCGCCGCCAAATGTGGAATGACTCATGGGATTAGAACCCCAATGGGTCACGAATCCTGTATCAGGGTTGACGCAGCCGCAGCACTCCGCCTACTGCTCCTCCAGGACCATCACTCCATAGAATCAGGCTGGTAGACGAAACCCCTCGCCTCGAGGTCAAGGCTCCGTAACGGCTTCGCCCTTCCGCGCGATCAGGCTCTCCACACCATCCAAGATCATGCGAAGCCCGAAGGCGTAGGTGCGGTTCGGGTCAACGGCTGAGTTGTACTCTTGGCCAGCGGCCAATCCGATTCTCGATGCGTTGGGGAACCGAGCGGGATCAACGAGGGCGGTGAGCACTGGGCCGGCCACGCTCCACCACTCCTGATCACTACTGCCGGTTGTTCGGCTGGTTTCCGCGACAGCAGATGAAAGCCGCGCAGCGGCCTTGACGTGTTCCAGTACGAGCGTGAGAACCTGATCCGTCTCGATGTCGTCAAGGCCGATCCCGACCAGTGGAGTGAGTTCGATGTCGTACTTCGCGGTAGTCCCCGGCCCGAGCGGCGGGCGGGCGGTGTCAAGATCGAGCAGCCAGCGGTGCTCAGACAGAAGTTGCCAATTGCGCTCCGCAACCGCTTCCACACCGGCTCGCCAGCCGGATTGTGGAGGACGACTCTGCGCGTCAGGGTATGCCTCGCCGTTGGCGTGATCGACCATGAGGTCGATCAGCTCAGCCTTGCTGGGGACATGGGCGTAGAGCGACATCGCGCTGACACCGAGCTGTTCAGCGATCTTCCGCATAGATAGCCCATCAACACCGGACTCGCCAGCGACAGCGATCCCAGCGTCGATAATCGCATCGAGCGTGAGGCCAGAGCGTCCCGTCTTGACGTTGGTGCGCCACAGCAGCGCAAGGCTCTGCAACGGGTCACCGCTTCCGGTGCGCTCCACCATCCTGTTTCCTCCCTCGAATCCTCGGGAATGACTGCACCCTACAGTACGTTACGCTGTACGATACGGCGTAAACTTAGGAAGGTTCGGAGTGAGGGCAGTCATCGAGGCCGAGGGTGTCGGCAAGACGTACCGGACGAAAGCGGGTGAGGTCGGGCTGCGCGAGCTGAGCTTGGAGGTGGAGAAGGGGCAGGTGTTGGCGCTGCTGGGGCCGAACGGTGCCGGCAAGACCACCGCCGTGCGCGGCCTGTCAACGCTCCTGCGGTTCGATCGCGGTCGAGCGAGGGTCGCGGGCCACGATGTGCGGGCTGAGGCCACGCAGGTGCGTAGCCGGATCGCGCTGGTTGGTCAGTCGGCGGCCGTGGACGATCAGCTCGCCGCCAAACAGAATCTCATGCTGTTCGGCCGGCTCCGTGGCCTGAGTCGGGCGGACGCGGCGAAGCGATCTGGTGAGCTGATTCAGCAGTTCGGTCTTGCCGAAGCGCAAGATCGAGCGGTCGGCGGATTCTCAGGTGGGATGCGGCGCAAGCTCGACGTCGCCGCCAGCATGATCGTCCGCCCAGAGGTTCTGTTCGTTGACGAGCCGACAACAGGCCTGGACCCAGCAGCCCGTCGAGACTTGTGGCAAGCCCTCAGTATGCTTCTCAACGAGGGTACGACCGTCTTGCTGACCACACAGTACCTGGAGGAAGCCGACCAGCTCGCCGATCAGATCGTGCTGCTGTCGCGCGGCGTGGTCATTGCTCAGGGCACCCCTGACGAACTCAAAGACGCCGTTGGGCCCTCGGTGATTCAGATCCGCTTCGACAGCGAGGCGGACGCGAGGACTGCACTGACAAGGCTCACGGCCGTTGATCCCGAAGCTGCGCTCAACGACGCCGGGATCGAGGTTTCCCTCCACGCGGTCGGCTCCGACGCCCTCGGGCGAAGTGTCCGCACTCTCACCGAGCTGGGGTTTTCGCCAAACGAGGTCACACTGCGCAAGCCCTCATTGGACGAGGTGTTCCTGACGCTCACTGGCGACACGCCCGAGTCCTCGAGTCCCGCCACGAACAAGGAGAACCGCTAACCATGACTTCGACCGTTCCCACGCAGGCGTCAGCCGTCACGCCACCCAGCCTTCTCGGCGCGGCCTGGATCATCACATGCCGCGTGGTCGGGTCATGGCGATCCCAGATCGGCGTCATGGCGACGACCTGGCTGTTCCCGGTCTTCATTACGCTGCTGTTCCTCGGGCTGTTCGGAGGAGCGCTCGCCCTTCCGGCCGGAGTGAGCTACACCGACTTCCTGATCCCTGGGATGCTCGCCGTGACGATGCTCTTCGGGCTGGATGCGACCACTCTGACCGCCGCAGCCGACGCGGCACGCGGCGTCAATGATCGGTTCCGCTCCTTTCCGATCAACGCCGCCGCCATCGTGCTCGGGCGCTGCGTTGCCGACATGATTAGTTCCCTCATCACGCTCACGTTCATGGTGGCGTTCGCGTTCCTGATCGGCTGGCGTCCCGACACCACGCCCGGCAATGCGCTCCTCGCACTCGTGCTCCTGCTGTTGCTCAGGTTCGCAATGCTGTGGATCGGGCTCCACATCGGGTACGGCGCCAAGTCCGTCGAGTCGGTCGCCTACGTGCAGATCCTGGTGTGGCCGATCGCGTTCTTCTCCAGTGTCTTCGTCAACCCCGCCACGATGCCTGCCTGGCTGGGCACGATCGCCGAGTTCAATCCCGTGTCTGCAACCGCGACCGCTGTGCGCGATCTACTGGGTGCGGCAACCTGGCCGACACAGAGTTTCGCGGGTGAACACGCGCTGGTCTTGGCGATCGTCTGGCCACTACTCCTGACCTCGATCTTCCTTCCCCTGGCGGCGAGACGGTTCCGGAGCGGTGGCCAGTGAACCACGAAACCGCAATGCGGCAGATCAGCTCAGAGCGTTCTGCTGAAGTGGCGCTGTTGGCTCCGAACATCCTGTGCAGCTCGGAGCCGGGGGACACATCACGGTCACGTCGGTGTCGCTGGTCCCGGACTATGTGCTCGATCAGATGCGCTGGCAGTACTGACATCGTGGAGGCCGAGCACGGCGAACCGTTCGACGCGCTGTTCGACCTTGCGCTCCAAGCCGACGCGCTCGCCTACGACGAGCTGGTACAGGCGGGAGCGGGCGCTAAGACTGTTCTTGCTGGAAGTTTGAGCTTCCAACATTGGGTGGACCCCATCGACCACCACGGGAACAGACGACAGCGGGTCGAGCGGCTGACTTCCGCGTGGAATCAAAGGTCCGACGGCGGGGCCGAGCCTGCTGGCGAGCCTGATGACCCGCTGATCGGGGCGTCGGCGGAACCAAAGAAGCGACCTCGAACGCGACTCTCAGACAGCGAAGTGGACGCTATGCGAACAGCCCGCGGTCAGGGCGTGAGCGTGACCGCGCTGGCGCGTTGCTTCGGGGTTCACCGGGGCACGGTCTGGGCGAAGACACGGTGACGGGACGGCTTGGCAAGTTCCCTTGTGGCAAGCAAACTTGTGAAATGGAGTCGGAGCCGATCATCCTCGGCAGTGCCTACCGGCACGGCGTCACGGATGAAGCCATGCTCCATGCGCTCCGTTTCCCTGTCCGCCATTTCGTGCAAGACGACTCGATGACGATGTTCATCGGCCCCGATGAGACCGGCACCCTCGTGGAAGTCGGTGTGATCGAGTGACACGGTGTCATCGCCATCGCTCACGCCATACGCCCGGCCCGAACCAAGTATCTGAGGTGAGCCACCATGACTCGACGCTCCATTGAAGACATCAAGGCCCGTGCTGACGAGTTCGCCGACGCTTTCGAGAACTACGACCCGAAGCCCGGCGACCAGGACGCACCGCTCCCGCCCACGATGGCGGTCAAGCTCGCCGCCTGGCGACGCGACACCGCCGAGAAAGAGCTTGCCGAAGCCGTGCGCGCGGCGCGCGAGCAACGACTCTCCTGGCGCGAGGTGGGCGAGGCGATCGGCACCAGCGGTGAAGCCGCCCGCCAACGCTACGCCAGTGCATGAGCGGCTACTGGAACCACAACACCGCTTTCCACACATGGATCATGCGCATCACCGCTCGTCGCGGCCATCGTGATCTGGCGGGGTCGCCCACTGCCAGCCCCGCTTACGGGATCCGGCTCTGAAGCGGGCTATCGGCACCGATTCGCCAGATTCCGTGTCAAGTCCCGGTCTGGCGTCTACGAACAAGAAAGGATCCCGCTCGTCGAGCGGGATCCTTTGCGAGTGGACGCAATGGAGCGTTGCGGGAACAGGCGACCACGCGTCGAGAGGCTGGTTTCCGGATGGAATCAAGTCATCCGCGAGGATGCCGACACCGAGGGCGGGTCCGACGACCCTGTGATCGGTGCGTCTGCGGAACCAAGTAGACGACCTCGAACACGCCTCACGGAGAGCGAAGTGGACGCTATGCGAACAGCCCGCACCAACGGCATCAGCGTTACCGCGCTGGCGAAGCAGTTAGGCGTACACCGCGGCACTGTCTGGGCGAAGACGCGAACAGGCCGAGGCGAGTAGCGTTCAGGGGCGGTTCGCAAGGATCGCGGGCACAGTGGTGGTGCTTTTGATGTAGTCGCCCAATTCGGGGATCAAGATAGTAGAGAGTCGCAACACCTCACGGTGTGCATCAGCCAGGTCGCGTCCAGGTTGAGTGCCGAACAGCGGCTCGTGATGCGATGCACGGTTGCGAGCGTTGTTGATCGTTGTCAACGAGCGTTCGAGTGCAACGCGGCTGGTCTTTCTGGGCCAGGCGAGGTGTAGATAGGGTACCCACAGCGTCTTCTCGTGTGCAGCATCGGTGCAGTGTCGCCAAAAGCCGAACGAGAGTTCGGCGATCACTTCCCCCGGCTTGGCTGAGGCGCCACCACATCGTCGAATCGCGTCAGTGACAGTTGCACGGTTTCGAGCGTTCAGGTCAGCTCGATGGCCACGCCGAGTGCGCCAGAGCGGTGCGAGTACCGGCGAGGTGGGGTCGAAGAGCCAGTGCTGCGCGCCATGCCACCGCGCAGTGATGACGGAATCGTAGGCATTGCGGACGGCAACCTCGACGTGCGCGATGTCGCGCATAAGTGAGGCACCGAGCTGCAAGTTCCATTCATAGAGTGCAAGTGCGCGTTGATGGTCGCCGCCTGCTTCCCGTAGGTAGCGGGCGAACCTGGGGGTTGAGAGCCACGTCTCGACCCAGGCTGCCTCAGCTTGGCGGTCGGGCGCGGGTTCGGCCATCCGGCTACTCTCGATGGGCGGCGGGTATGTCAAAGCCCCGGCGAGATGTAACTCTGTTGCCAGAGCCAGCGCTCCACCGGGGCGTCATATCAAGAGTAGCATCCTGTTCCGAAGCTCTCCAGCGGCAGGCCGTCCCGGCAGGAATATAGAGAAGCTCTACGAACCTTCCCCTGACTCCATGCCAGAACGTAGGTACTCGTTGATGTCCTGGCTTCCAAGGTTCGCGCCGAGAGGCGGTAGAAGACCGGACTTCCGCAGAGCCGCATATGCCTGCTGATTGTGTTCGAAATACTCTCGCTTCAGGCGCTCATCTTCCTCAGGCGTATCTCCGACGCGGCGAAATTCCCATGGAACCTGGAGACATTCTGAGGATCCATCTGAGAAGAATCGCCTGGCGCTCATGTTGGTCATACGGTGCTCGCTCAGAATGTCCAAGCAGCGTCTGTCATCAGCATCAGTGTTCCACACCCAGCCAATGTGCCAACCGCGATGAAAATGGTGGCCGTTTTCTACCGAGATCAAATCTGAGGCAGTCAGTGCCCATGCCTCTCCAGAATCACCAAGCGCACTTCTCGCGCATTGTTCCATGCCGTCAATCACGTTCGCTCTGCGCCTCATCGGAAGGCGCCGCACCAAGTGTGCGGATCAGTCGACCTCTGAGCTGAGCCTTACGGGATTCAAAGAACACTGAGAACTCCGCGAGATCGAGCGGGAGATCGTCGAGGTCATTCTCCGCGATGTAGGTCGCCCGCTTCTCCTCGCTCGGGAATGCGGCATCAATCCAGGCGGCAGGGAGCGCGTCCTGCTTCTCGATGTTCGCTGTGCCCGCGAGGAGCTGGAGGTTCGGCAGGAGGTTCACCGCAGCCAGGTAGTCGTCGATCCTCTCGGCCGGAATCCCTGCCTCCGTGAGCTTCTTCTTCGTGAAGCGCGACTTCGGGAAGATGTGGTCCTCGTGGAACTTCTTGCTCAGGTCGAGCCCCGGATACAGGACCGACAAGACCGAGAAGGTGCGCTGACCGCCGTACTTGAGGTTCAGCAGCTCGTCGATCTCGGCGTTGTCAAAGGCAAGGCTCTTGCCCGCCGTCGCCATCGCGTCCTCAACCGCAGCGACCGGGAAGTCCGAGCCTGCATTCTCCCGCAAGACATCACGGATGCGGGTCAACAGGGTGTCGAGACCTGAACCCCAGATGCCACGCTTGATGAGCGATCGGGTGACCCAGCGTTGAAGCGCGAGCCGGTCGGCCGCGTTCGCAGTCGAGTCGAGGTAGGAGTCGGTCGCGCCTCGCAGATGGAGGTAGTACGCGAGAGGGATGATTACGCTGTTGGCAGTGAGGTTTCGTTCGTTGTAGCCGAACTGCTGCAGCAGGGTCGCGGCACGCAGGAGTGCGCCCTTGATCTGTGGCCAGACTTCCTCGACCTTCGCCATGTTCGTCTGGGTGAAGTTGGTGACTTTGAACCGCACGTCCACATCCGCGATTGTCAGCGCAGTCTTCAGCACCACGTCTTTGGAGAACGAGAACCGGCGGCCCGCGTTGCCGTTGATCTCGGATACAAGTGAGCGAACCTCTTCGCGCGCATCGAGGTCTCGCCACTGGTTCGTGGCCATCGACAACAGCAGGTCGGAGTACGAGAGCGTGGTGCCCCCGCTGTTGACGCGCACGAAGATTTCTAGCACCTTGTCAGCGTCTTGGTCGGTGACGAGGAAGTAGTTCATCGGCTTCAGGACACGGATCGCCTCGTACAGGTCGTACAGCCGTTGGAACGCATCTGCGGATCCGGCGATGTTCCGGCGTGTTAGCTCCTGCATGATCGCTGGCCCAGCGTTGGCAAGACCAAGGACAGCTCCGACCCGGAACCACTTGTCTTCGTCGCCCTCCTCGGCTGCGGCTTCCTTGTCGGTGAGAAACCGCAAGTCGTACTTGAGCCCGAGCTCCTCATCATCGGCAGCGTCGACGAGGTTCAGATACAGCCGCTTCACCGGGAATGCGTCTGCACTGTTCCACCATGCGTACTTCTTTTTCTCGGCGAAGCTGCCGTACAGGGCGATGTTCAGCGAGGTGAGGCGCTGCTGCCCGTCCAGGACCGCGGTCGTGCCGCTGCCCGCCGGGACTGTCGCCTTATCCGCGTATGGGTTGTCGCGCTCGTGGTAGTTGGTAAGGAACTCGTAGAACGTGTAGGACTGCGCGGTCTCGGGCTTCACATCCCAGAGCAGGAACGAGCCGACCGGGTATCCCCGCATGAGGCTGTCGACCAGCTTGATGATCTGCTCGGCACCCCACACGAACTCGCGCTGGATCGCGGGCATCAGGTACTCGCGCTTGTGGATCGCTGTGAGCATCTCCTCGATACTGCGGGGCGTCTGGAAGGACATCTGGCGGGACCTCTCGTTGAGTCTTTGAGAAGGTCACACTGGGTCTCCTCCTAATCCAAGGCTATCGGACAGGCTCCGACACACCCTCGTCTCCAAGCGACGGCTTGCGAGTGAAGCGTCGCATGTTGCGCTCCGCTCTCGTCGCTGGCTCGTTTGGTGGCGGTGTCCAGTCGCGCGCCCGTTGAATCACGGCTTCGTGGAGAGCTTCGGCATCGTTAGCGAGATCCCAGAACCGGTAGTTGCCAGGAGTAAATACGGGGTCTTCGGGGTCTCTGACTCGGTCGATCAACGTCCAGATCACATCAACCAGCGCCTTTTGATCTGCAAACACTGCGTCAATGCAGGTCTTGCGGGGATGAGTCACGTCAACGCGGCGTTCCCGGACTTCGGTGACGACGCGTTCGACCACCTGCACTTTCGCAGCGTCCTTGTTGCCGGAGCGGCGATCGTCGTAGGCGGCTTTGCGGCAGGCCGGGGAGCAGTAGACGCGGGGTCGGCCTGTGGTCTTCGGGTTCTCGAGCTTGGTGCCGCATCTTGCGCATGCGGTCGGAAGCTCTACGGTGCGGCTGAGGCGGATGGTGCGTTCCTCGCGTCGCTTCTGTGCAGCTTTCTGCTCCCGGCGACGTTTGCGCTCGTACGCTTCTCGTTCGTAGCCGAGAACGATCGCGCGTCTCCTTACCGAATGCAGGAGCGGGTCAGTCTCTTTGTGTTCGAGGGTCGCGAGGTCAGAGCGTGCACGCTCGGTCAGGCCTGAGAGGGCGTTCTCGGCGGCTCTGATCTCGGCTGGGTCGCCAGTCTCATGCGCGGTGATCCAGCGTTCGTAGCGGGCGTCGAAGTTCGCGAAGAACTCGCGCCAGTGTTTCGCGACCATGCTTCAGCCTGCGTTTATTTCGTTCCCGACGAAAGAGGGAGTGTTCCACGTTTGCAAGACGCGTGGCAACCTGAAAGTGAAGATCATGAGAGCCGGATTCTGGGGTGTTTCTGATTCCGTGAAACAGGGTGTGCACCTACCTGTATGGGAACGGACACGAGGAATCTGCGGCTGCGAGTAGCACGGCGTGAACCCCCTGATCTGGGGAAGCTGGTCGAGTGGGTGCTGAACATCGCCGAGACCCGCCACCGAGCCCGGCAGGCCGGCGAACCCGACCCGTACGGCCTCCCACTACCCGCCGAACTCCGACCGGCCGACGAGTCCGCCCGGTCGGAGCTGCTCGTTCTGTCAGGGGTACGCGAGAGGATCGAAGAGAAGCAACACCCTCGGCAAGGAGGCCCACCCCATGAGCACCACCGCTCCCGATGCCACAAACACGCCCGTACAACGTGACGCGCCCCTGCTGATCGCGGTGTCGTACCTGCGGGTCTCGACCCGTGAACAGGCAGAGCGCGGCGGCACCGACGAAGGTTTCTCGATCCCGGCGCAACGCGAAGCAAACGCACGGAAAGCAGACGAGCTCGGCGCGAAAGTGGTGCGCGAGTTCGTAGACGCAGGTGAATCCGCTCGCTCCGCAGACCGTGACGGCCTCCAGGAGATGCTGGCGTTCATTCGGGCGTCGCGGGTGCAGTTCTGCATCGTTCACAAGCTCGACCGTCTCGCCCGTAACCGTGCAGATGACGTGCAGATTCATGAAGCACTTCTCTCCGCAAGTGTCACCCTTGTGTCGGCGACCGAGAGCATCGATCAGACGCCGTCAGGGATGCTCGTGCACGGGATCATGTCGTCGATTGCGGAGTTCTACAGCCGCAACCTCGCCACCGAAGTCACCAAGGGAATGCAACAGAAACTTGCGCAGGGCGGCACCCCGATGCGTGCACCCATCGGCTACCTCAACGTCCGTAAGACAGATGAGCAAGGTCGAGAGGTGCGCACAGTCGAGGTCGATCATGAGCGTGCGCCGCTGATCCGGTTCGCGTTCGAACGCTACGCAACCGGAGAAACCTCCGTTGCAGCGCTCTTACGTGAACTCACCGCGCGCGGACTGTTGACCGTGCCGTCGCCGAAACGGCCATCGAAGCCGCTGGGCAAGGCGACGTTCTACTCGCTGCTGACGAACCCGTACTACGCGGGTGTGATCCGCTACAAAGGCGCACTACACCCCGGTGCGCACGAACCGCTCATCGACCCCGCATTGTTTGATCAGGTGCAATCGCTCTTGAAAGCGCGGAAGGCGAAGATGACCCGCCACGTCACGCACGCGCACCATCTGAAGGGGCTGTTGCACTGCGGGAGTTGCGGTTCGCGAATGCTGCTCGACTTCGCCACCAACCCGCGAGGCACGACCTACGCCTACTTCGTCTGCTCGGGGCGCGCGGCGAAGAAAACCGATTGCATCCGCCGCGCTGTTCCTGTCCAGGTTGCGGAGCGTATCGTCGAGGCGTCCTACGCGAGCATCACAATCAGCGAAGCCAACTACCAACGCCTCGCTACAGAAGTCGACTCAGCATTCAACGAACGGGGTGCAGGCCGGGATCAGGAACTCGCTGACCTGACCGCGAACAGGGCCAGACTCGAAGCAGAGTCAGACAAGCTCATCGCCGCGCACTTCGCTGACGCCATCGACCTACCCACACTGAAACGGCACCAAGACCGCATCCGCACCGGCCTCGCGGACATCGAGCAGCGCCTCAGTAAACACGACGAGAAACACACGGGAGGCAGGGCGTTCCTCCACGATAGTCTGCGGCTCCTCACCAACGCGCATCACGCCTACGCGCACTCCGGCGACGCCGATAGGCGGCTCGCGAACCAAGCCTTCTACACACGGCTCGACATCACCGACGACGAACAGTTGCGCCCACGCCTCGCGGAACCCTTCGCGACGATCTTCCGCGAAGCACACGACAGCGGCGACGAAGGCAAGGAAGCCAAACGGGAACACTCAACATCTTTCGATGTCGCGTGTTCCCGTAAGACACTTTGGGTGGGCCCGGCCGGACTCGAACCGACGACACCCGCGGTGTAAACGCGGTGCTCTACCAACTGAGCTACAGGCCCCCGAGCGCCGATTCTAGCGGGAGACTCAGGTCATCCGGCCACGCGCGATCAATCGGATTCCCGACCAGTCGGGTCCGGCGGAAATCGCCGAGGTGGAGTGAAGCCCCGCCGTCGTCGCGGCAGCCTCCACGTCCGCGGGAGGGACGTGGCCCGGCCGGCCCGACTTCGGCGTGAGAACCCAGACGAGGCCGCCGTTGTCGAGGTTGGCGAGCGCGTCGACGAGGAGATCTGCGAGATCCTCCTCCGCGGAGTCCTCGGCTCGCCACCAGATCAGGGCGCCGTCGGCGAGATCCCCGAACTCCTCGTCCATGAGGGGCTGACCCAAGTGCTGCTCGAGGCTGGCGCGCAGCTCCTCATCGCAGTCATCGTCGTGGTAGAACTCCTGAACTACATTTCCGAATCGGTATCCGAGCGGATGGGAGGGCTCGGAGGAGAGGCCCGGCACGGTACGTTTCCTTTCGGGGGTTCGGTGCATCGATCTCACGCTATCGCACCAACGTGCCATGACCCGAATGCTTACGCCAACGCAGGATTTCGCGGAGGGCCAAGCATCTGGCAGTGCCCTCAAACGGCACCGCTACGGCGGAACCCCGTACGATGGAAGGCGTCCCGTTCCGGCGCTCGAGCGTACCCGTCGCCGAGCGAAACCTCAGAAGGGTATGGCGTGACCATTCGCGACCAATCAAGTCCACTCATCAACGGCCTGCTGAGCCAAGTACCTGACATCGATCGCGCGGAAACAGAGGAATGGATCGAGTCGCTTGACGGATTGATCGAGGAGAAGGGTGGCCCCCGCGCTCGCTACATCCTCCTGTCGATGCTGAAGCGTGCCCGCGAGGTGGGGATCGCCATCCCCACCAGTTTCAACACGCCGTATGTGAACACCATCGGCGTGCAGGACGAGCCCTACTTCCCTGGCGATGAGGCCATCGAGCGGGCGTTCCGGCGCTGGATCCGGTGGAACGCCGCGATCATGGTGACCCGGGCGCAGAGGCCGGGCGTTGCCGTCGGCGGCCACATCTCGACCTACCAGTCCGTGTCGACCCTCTACGAGGTGGGCCTCAACCACTTCTTCCGCGGCAAGAACCACCCCGGTGGCGGCGACCAGGTCTACTTCCAGGGCCACGCCGCGCCCGGAAACTACGCACGCGCATTCGTCGAGGGCCGCCTCACCGAGACGGACCTCGACGGGTACCGGCAGGAGTACTCTCACCCGGAGGGCGGCCGGGGACTGCCCGCCTACCCACACCCCCGCCAGATGGAGGACTTCTGGGAGTTCCCCACCGTCTCGATGGGGCTCGGGCCCGCACAGGCGATCTATCAGGCATGGGTCGGGAAGTACCTGCACGCGCGGGGGATCAAGGACACCTCCGAACAGCACGTGTGGGCATTCCTCGGCGACGGCGAGATGGACGAGCCCGAGTCGCGCGGCATGCTGCAACACGCCGCACAGCAGGGCCTGGACAACCTGACGTTCGTGGTGAACTGCAACCTGCAGCGCCTCGACGGTCCCGTCCGTGGCAACGGCAAGATCATCCAGGAACTCGAGGCGTTCTTCCGCGGCGCCGGCTGGAATGTGATCAAGGTGATCTGGGGCCGCGAGTGGGATCCGCTCCTCGAGGCGGACAAGGATCGTGCCCTCGTCAACCTGATGAACAACACTCTCGACGGTGACTACCAGACGTTCAAGGCCAACGACGGCGCCTACGTTCGTGAGCACTTCTTCGGACGCGACCCGCGCACCAAGCAACTCGTCGCCAACATGACCGACGATGAGATCTGGGCCCTGCGCCGCGGCGGACACGACTACCGCAAGATCTACGCCGCCTACAAGGCCGCGAGCGAGCACACCGGACAGCCGACCGCGATCCTCGCGCACACCATCAAGGGTTACGGTCTCGGACCGTCCTTCGCGGGCCGCAACGCCACTCACCAGATGAAGACGATGAAGGTCAAGGACCTCAAGATCTTCCGTGACTTCCTCCACATCCCGATCCCGGACAAGAAGCTCGAGGACGATCCGTTCCTACCGCCGTACTACCGCCCGGACCCCGAGGACGAGGCGCTGCAGTACATGATCGAGCGCCGGAAGGCCCTCGGCGGGTTCCTGCCGGAGCGCAAGGCCGCGAAGATGAACACGCTGACCCTCCCCGGGCCCAAGCCGTACCAGATCCTGAAGGGCGGCTCAGGGAAGCAGGAAGTCGCCTCGACAATGGCCTTCGTGCGGCTCCTCAAGGAGCTGATGAAGGACAAAGGCATCGGCCGCCGTATCGTGCCGATCATCCCGGACGAGGCGCGGACCTTCGGACTCGACTCGATCTTCCCGACCGCGAAGATCTTCAACACCTCCGGTCAGAACTACACGGCGGTGGACCACGATCTGATGCTCTCCTACAAGGAGTCGGAGCAGGGCCAGATCCTGCACACCGGCATCAACGAGGCGGGATCCGCAGCGGCGATGCAGGTGGTGGGCACGAGCTACGCCACTCAGGGCGAGCCCATGATTCCTGTCTACATCTTCTACTCGATGTTCGGGTTCCAGCGCACGGGCGATCAGTTCTGGGCAGCCGGCGACCAACTCGCACGCGGCTTCGTGATAGGCGCGACGGCGGGACGCACCACACTGACCGGTGAGGGCACCCAGCACATGGACGGCCACTCGCCGATCCTCGCGAGCACCAACCGCGCGTTCGTGATCTACGACCCGGCGTACGCGTACGAGATCTCGCACATCGTGCGGGACGGCATCGAGCGCATGTACGGCGAGGGTTCGGACGGCCGCGACCAGAACGTTTTGTACTACCTTACGGTGTACAACGAGCCGGTGAAGCAGCCTGCGGAGCCGGAGGATGTCGACGTCGAAGGAATCCTGAAGGGTATCCACAGGATCGCCGACCACGACGGGCAGGGAGGCGAGAGGGTCCAACTCTTCGCATCCGGTGTGGGCGTGCCGTGGGCACTCCACGCCAAGGAACTCCTGAGGAATGACTGGGACGTGGACGCGGCAGTCTGGTCGGTGACCTCGTGGGCGGAACTCCGCCGAGAGGCCCTCGACGCGGACCGTCACAACTTCCTCCATCCGAACGAGGAGCAGCGGATCCCGTACATCACGGCCAAGCTGAAGGACGCCGAGGGGCCCTTCCTCGCCACCTCGGACTACGACCACCTGATCCCGGACCAGATCCGGAAGTGGGTCCCGGGCAACTTCCACACGCTCGGTGCCGACGGCTTCGGATTCTCTGACACACGCCCTGCTGCGCGTCGCCACTACCACATCGACGCACACTCGCTGGCGGCCAAGACGCTCCAGGCGCTGGCCGAGGAGGGCCGCTACGACCACAAGCACGTGGGCGAGGCCATCGATAAGTATCAACTCTTCGATGTCCATGCCGGCCAGTCTGGTTCCCTGGAGGGCGGCGACGCGTAGCGGCACGTCACTTTGCCGTGGAGGGCGGTCACCCATCGTGGGTTGGCCGCCCTCTGGTCTCCAGGGCCTGTGAGCACCAAGTTCCGCCGTTTTCCGGAGAGCCGAGCCCAGGATTGCCGGCCAGAGTCCTAAGCTTTCGTCCATGGCAGCTCCAAGTGGTCCGGCCGCGCTTCGCAGCCCCTATCCTCCCGAGATGGTTGATCGGCTCACGAAGGAGTCTTCCTCGCTCGCTGCCGCAGCAACACGCCGTATGGAATCGGATCTCCGCTGGGTGGGCAGACTGGACGCAGCTGACCGTTCGTGGCTGGGCGTCGTGGCCCAGGAAGCGATCGCCCGTTTCACGGAGTGGCTCAGGAATCCGGCCGAGGCGTCCACCTCCCCCACCGAAATCTTCCGCGCAGCACCGCGCTCACTTGCCCGCGCCGTCACATTGCAGCAGACAGTCGCGGTGATCCGGCTGATCGTCGAGGTCGTGGATGAAGAATCCGCGAGCCTTGTCGGTGCCGAACACGTGGCCGAGTTGCGCGACGCGGTCCTCGTCTACTCACGGGAGGTGGCGTTCACCGCCGCCGAGGTGTACGCGGACGCCGCCGAGAATCGCGGGCAGTGGGACGCCCGGCTCGAATCCTTCGCAATCGATGCCATCGTGCGCGGAGCACCGGACGAAACGCTGCGTTCCCGTGTCTCGACTCTTGGCTGGACCGGAAAGGGCCAGGTACTCGGTATCGTCGGCCACGCGCCTATACGCCACGCCACCGAATTCCTGGTCGAGCTTCGCGCCAACGCCCGCGCCCTCACGCCAGATGTCCTGATTGGGCTACAGGGCGACAAGGTGATCGTTGTCCTCGGACACGAGAGCGCCCCGCTTGACGTTGCCCGAAAGCTCGCAAGCTCCTTCGAAGAGGGCCACGTGGTCATCGGCCCTGAAGTCCGGGACATCTCAGAGTCGGGCCGCTCCGTGCGATCCGCGATCGCGGGTGTCCTCGCGGTGCCCGCGTGGCCGAAGGCGCCCAATCCCGTTCTCGCGGATGACCTCCTGCCCGAGCGCATGCTCAACGGCGACCCGCTCGCGCGCCGTCTCCTCATCGAGGCCATCTACCTTCCGCTCACGGCAGCCGGCGTGACCCTCGTCGAGACGCTCGAGGAGTACATCGGGGCGGGCCACTCGCTTGAAGGCGCAGCCCGTCATCTCTTCGTTCACCCCAACACCGTCCGCTATCGGTTGCGGCGGATCACCCAACTCGTCGGGTGGGATCCGACCGACTCACGCGAGGGCTATGTCCTTCGCACGGCGCTGGCAGTTGGCCGGCTGGCGCAAGCAGTCGAGCCGAACAGGGCGCCCCGCAATGGCTCCTGACCGTAGCGCTCCCGGCATCGCAGCGCCCATTTCCGGCGCACCGGCCCGCTCCATGCGCCCTACCCGCACACCTCGCCGCCCCTTCCTGTGGCCGCGGGCACACCCCGAGCCCCGTTTTGTAGATCGTCCACAACCACTGAGGCGCGACTTGTCGCCGCAACTGCATGATCGCGAAAGTGGGAGATTGAGACGATCATGAGCGTGTTTGCGATAGTTGCGCCCGGACAGGGCTCACAGACCCCTGGAATGCTCCGCACGTGGCTTGAGGACCCGGCGCTCGCTGACCTCGTCGCGTCTTTCGGTGAGGCCGCCGGCCTCGACCTGGTCGAACTCGGCACCACCGCCGATGCCGCCACCATCACGGACACTTCCAACGCGCAACCGCTCATCGTCACGGCCGCCCTCGTCTCCGCGACCGCGCTGTTCGGCGGGCTCCCGGTGAAGCCGCCGCGTGTGGTGGCCGGTCACTCCGTCGGAGAACTCTCCGCTCTCGCCGTCGCGGGAGTGCTCGGCGGCGCCGAGGCCGTCGCGCTTGCCGCCCGTCGCGGAGCCGGCATGGCAAAGGCCGCCGCGGCCGTCCCGAGTGGGATGAGCGCCGTCGTCGGCGGAAGACGTGAGGACGTGCTCGCCGCCATCGGGGACGCAGGATGCGTCGCCGCCAACGTCAACTCGGCCGGACAGGTGGTCGCTGCAGGCACTCCCGAGCAACTCGCCCACCTCGCGGACAACCCGCCCGCTCGCGCGCGCGTCATTCCGCTGCAGGTCGCGGGCGCGTTCCACACCGTCCACATGGCGCCTGCGCAGGCCACATTCGCCGACGACGTCGCCCGTCTCACCCCTTCCGACCCATCCGTAACACTCCTGTCCAACCGGGACGGATCCGAAGTCACAGACGGAGCCGACGCCGTCGCACGCCTTGTCACGCAGCTCACCTCACCGGTGCGCTGGGACCTGTGCATGGCAACAATGACGAACCTCGGAGTGACGGCCATCATCGAACTTGCGCCGGGCGGAGTCCTCACCGGACTCGCGAAACGCGAGATGAAGGGTGTCCCCGCAGTCGCCATTTCCTCCCCGGCCGATCTCGACGATGCCCGCGAACTCATGGAGCAGACCGCATGACTGAACTCAAGATCGCCGACACCGTCCGGTACTCCCGCATCCTCGGCGTCGGGGGTGTGCGCGGAGACCTTGTGGTCACCAACGACGACCTCGCGGGACCCATCGACTCGTCCGACGAGTGGATCCGTCAGCGCACAGGCATCGTCACGCGCCGGCGCGCAACCGAGGAACAGACGCTTCTGGCAATGTGTCTGGAGGCCTCACAGAAGGCGCTCGCCCAAGCGGGGCTCGGACCCACCGCAATCGACACCGTGATCGTCGCCTCGGTGACGCACCTGCAGTTAACCCCGTCACTGGCGGCGATCCTGGCCGACAGGCTCGGGACCTCCGGAGCGGCGGCCTGGGACATCTCCGCAGCGTGCGCCGGCTATCCCTACGGCATCGGCCAGGCGGACGCCCTCATCCGGGCGGGGACTTCGCACCACGTCCTGGTTGTCGGCGCGGAGCGGATGAGCGACATCGTCGACCCCACCGACCGTTCCATCTCCTTCCTGTTGGGCGACGGCGCCGGCGCGGCAGTCCTCGGCCCGTCCGAGACGCCCGGTGTGGGGCCGACGGTCTGGGGATCAGACGGTTCGCGCGACGACGCGATCCGCCAGACCCACTCGTTCGACGACTTCCGGACCGGTACCAACCTCTCCTGGCCGACACTGCGCCAAGAGGGCCCCGCCGTCTTCAAGTGGGCGTCCTTCGAAATGGCAAAAGTGGCCGCCAAGGCGATCGAGGCCGCAGGGCTCAAACCCGAGGACATCGACGTGTTCGTGCCGCACCAGGCCAACATGCGGATCATCGACCAGTTCATGAAGTCACTCTCGCTGCGAGAGGATGTGATCGTCGGACGCGATATCGCCGACACCGGCAACACCTCCGCGGCCTCGATTCCCCTGGCCACGGAGCGCCTGCTCCGCGAGGGTCAGGCCCACGGAGGTCAAATCGCCCTGCAGATCGGTTTCGGAGCCGGTCTGGCGTTCGCCGCGCAGGTCGTGACACTTCCTGATCACCACAACAACGCCTGAGGAGGCACCACCATGGCTCTGACCAACGATGAGATCCTCGCCGGTCTTGCAGAAATCGTCACCGAGGAGACCGGCGTTCCCGCCGAGTCCGTCACCCTCGACGCGAGCTTCGCGGACGACCTCGACATCGACTCACTCTCGATGATGACGATCATCACGTACGCCGAGGAGAAGTTCGAGGTTCGGATCCCGGACGAGGACGCGACCACGCTCAGCACCGTGCAGGACGCGGTCGAGTACATCGCCAAGGCCCAGGCCTGAGGCCAACAAGCGACTGAACCCCCGTGCCTCTGCGGCGGAAGAATCCCATCTCTCGAGGAGATCAATGAGCAACCGAGTCGTCATCACCGGAATGGGGACCATCAACCCGATCGGCGCCAACGTCGCGGACACGTGGAACGCGGCGCTCGCCGGCAGGTCCGGCGTTGCCACACTGGACAACGACTGGGCCGAGCGCTACGAGCTTCCTCTCAACTTCGCCGCCTTGGCGCAGGGTGATCCCTCCGAGGTGATCCCGGTCCGCGAGATCAAGCGGATGGACCGCTCGACACAACTCGTGACGGTCGCGGCGCTGGAGGCTTGGGAGGACGCCGGGTCCCCCGAGGTCGACGGCGAGCGGCTTGCCGTTCTGGCATCCTCGGGAATCGGTGGGGTCACCACACTCCTCGGCGGTTGGGACACCGTGCGGGAACGCGGCGCCCGCCGTGTGCTGCCGTTGACTGTTCCGATGCTGATGCCGAACGCACCGGCAGCGAACCTGTCGGTGCGATTCGGCGCCAAGGCAGGGGCGCACGCGCCGGTCTCGGCCTGCGCGTCCGGCGCGGAGGCGATCGCGTGGGCCACGCGCCTCATCCGGGACGGTGCCGCCGACGTCGTGATCGCCGGCGGCACGGAGGCGTGCATCCACCCCGCGACCCTCGCGTTCTTCGCGAAGATGCAGGCAGTCTCGACTCGGAACGACGACCCGCAGGGCGCATCGCGGCCCTACGACGTCGACCGGGACGGGTTCGTCATGGGCGAGGGCGCGGGCGTCGTCGTGCTCGAGTCCGAGGCTCACGCGCGCGCCCGAGGGGCGAGGATTCACGGCGAGGTCGCCGGGGTCGGCATGTCCGCCGACGCCTATGACATCGCCCCTCCCGACCCGACCGGGGTCGGCCAGGAGCGTGCCATGCGGCTCGCCATTGCCGACGCCGGTATCGAAGGCCCGCAGGTCGTGCACGTGAACGCCCACGCCACTTCGACGCCTGCGGGCGACATCGTCGAGGCCGAGGCGATCGCACGGGTCACCGGAGAGCAGGTACTTGTCACGGGCACCAAGTCCATGACCGGTCACCTGCTGGGTGGCGCCGGCTCGCTGGAGACGATCCTGACGGTGCTCGCGCTGCAGAACCGGCTCGTGCCGCCGACCATCAACGTCGAGAACCCGGAGCCGAACCTCCCGGTGGATCTCGTCCGTGACACGCCGCGTGAGATCTCCGGTGCCTCCGATCTGTACGCGATCAACAATGCGTTCGGCTTCGGAGGCCACAACGTCGCGCTGGTGGTCACCAGCGCGTAGGACCGCCGCGAGCCGGTTGATGCCAGGGGGTGGCAGGATGGCCGACCGGTTCGCGGTTCATTGCCGAACCGACAGAGGAGCGTCGACTGCATTGGCAGCCGGCGCTCCTCTGCTTCCCCGCTCGATGGCCGATTTCAGCCCACGTGGTGGAGCCAGCGAATTGGAGCCCCGGCACCCGCGTAGCGGAACGGTTCGAGTTCGTCATCCCAGGCCTGGCCGAGCGCGAGATCGAGCTCACGGCGCAGGCGGGGCAGATCGCCGGCGTGCTCGAGGGCGGCGCGGATGCGGTTCTCGGGCACCACGACGTTTCCGTGAACATCCGTCACCGCGTGGAAGATGCCGAGTTCCGGGGTGTGCGACCAGCGGCCGCCGTCGGTACCCGGTGAGGCGTCCTCGGTGACCTCGTAACGCAGGTGCGTCCAGCCGCGCAGCGCGGATGCGATGCGTGCGCCGCTTCCGACGGGACCGACCCAGCTGAGCTCGGCACGAACCATATCCGTGACGGCAGGCTGGTTGGTCCACTCAAACGTGACGCGCTGATTCAGCGCCGTGCCGATGGCCCACTCAACGTGGGGGCACAGCGCACGAGGCGCAGAGTGCACAAAAACAACGCCGCGGGTGTACTTCCCACTCATCTTCCGGCTCCTTTCGAGTGGCGTCTTCCCCAACGTCCCTCGAATTCGAGTCCGGCCGAATGACACGGCTGTAGTCATTCAATCATGCGGCGGCGGGAATGGAAAGCCCACAATTCCGGGAAATGCGCCGGCCAGGGAGCTACTGCATCCTCTCGCGGATCGCCTTCATCGCCTGCTTGCGAGTGGATCGGTCGAGGCGATCGAGGTACAGCATGCCGTCGAGGTGGTCCATCTCGTGCTGGAGCGCGCGGCCCATGAGCCCGTCTCCCTCGACCACCACACGCTTGCCGTCGAGGTCAGTCCCCTCGACGCGCGCATACCAGGCTCGTCTCGTGGGGAAAAACAGTTCCGGGACCGACAGACATCCCTCTTCCCCGTCCTGGTACTCGTCCTCGGAGGTTTCCACGAGTATGGGATTGAGGACATAACCGATCTTGCCGTCGATGTTCCACGAGAATGCGCGGAGCGAAACGCCAATCTGGTTCGCCGCGAGACCTGCCCTGCCGTCATCGTCGACGGTCTCGAGGAGATCCTCCACCAACTGCCTCACACGATCATCGATCTCATTGATCGGTGCACACGGAGTGCGCAGAACCGGGTCTCCCACGATACGGATTTCTCGCCAAGCCATAACCGGCATTCTCCCACGCGTCGGGCCGCCATCCGGGACCCGATCCTGTCTGTCCGGTCACTTGTATCTGCTCGGTGGTTCCTGTCAGACCCCGGCGAGACCACTGCCTCGTTCCGAGTGGCGTTTCTGGCCCCAGCAAGGCGAAAGCCCAGCTTGGAGCCTCGTGCTCTCCGGTGGCAGGTCTCCTGAGCCGGGCGTAGATTGGCGAATCCTTCCACTGTTGAAAGGTCGTGAGATGTCAATGGCTGACCCGATGAAACTCCACATCCTGTCCACCGGCGTCATGGAAACCGATCACACGTGGCTGTTGCTGCAGGCCGGCAACACGATCACCGATCGTTATCACAAGGACAAGCCAGCAGTCTGGGCGGACTGCCCGACCCACGCGGTACTGGTCGAGACCCCTGAGGCCCGGATCCTCTGGGACACCGGCGTGCCACGGGACTGGGAATCGCGGTGGGCGCCCACGGGATTCCACGACTTCTTTCCGGTCAAGGAGGATCCGGAAGGGCCCGGCTACCTCGATACGGCGCTCGGCGACCTGGAGCTCACCACCGAGGACATCGACATCCTCGTGCTATCCCACCTCCACTTCGACCACGCCGCCAACGCCCGCGACTTCGACAACGGCAAGACCCGCATCCTCGCTCACCATGACGAGATCGAGGGCGTGAAAACCATTGAGGGCTACAGCAAGGGGGCTCACATCGTCTCCGACTTCGAGGGGCTGCCGATTCAGGCGATCCACGGCGACGACGAGATCGTCCCGGGCGTCTCCACGATCTTCACGCCCGGGCACACGTGGGGAACCATGAGCCTCCGGGTGGACCTGCCAGAGGCGGGCACGAAGATCTTCACTTCGGACGCCGTCTATCTCACCGCGAGCTGGGGTCCGCCTGCCATCGGCGCCGCGATCGTGTGGGACTCGGTGCAGTGGCTGGAGTCGGTTGACAAGCTGCGCCGGATCCAGGAGCAGACCGGGGCGGAAATGATCTTCGGCCACGATCCGGAGCAGCGGAAACTCCTCAAGTTCTCGCCCGACAATCACTACCGCTGAGAGTTCCATGATTCTCTATGACCTTGCCTGCCGCGGCGGGCACCGCTTCGAGGCGGCACTCTCCTCGATGGACGCACCGAACCCGGACTGTGAGTGCGGCGAACCCACTCGGCGTCTCATCAGCCGGCTCAACATCGGTGGGCGCGCCGCCGTCGGGCCGTCCCGGGAGGACATGCCCACCACCTGGCGGGGCCTCGACGACGGCGACGCCGCGACCGTCCGGCACTGGCACAGCGCCATGTCCAAGCGAGAAGAGCTGGAGGAGAAGCACCCCGAACTCGCCGGCGACCGGCGCCCCGTCCTCGCGCACGAAGGCGTATTCGCGAACGCCCCCCTGCGGGCGGGCGACGACCTCGTCGGCGACGTCGTCCGGGCGACGTTCGGGGCAAAGAAGACGACGACGTCGGCGAGGCGGGAGACGGCAGCAACGAAGCACGAGCCGGCAGGAGAGAGGCCGGAGAAGGACGCGACATGAAGATCACGGGCGCCGTTCTCGAGGAGATCGGCCGGCAGCGACCGTACAAGAAGACCCAACCGATCCGTGTGCAGGAACTCGACCTCGACCCGCCCGGTCCCGATGAACTCCTCGTGCGGATCGAGGCCGCCGGAATCTGCCACTCGGACCTCAGCGTGGTCGACGGCAACCGTGTCCGCCCCGTTCCGATGCTCCTCGGGCACGAGTCGGCGGGCATCGTCGAGGAGGTGGGTGAAGGCGTCGACGACGTGGCGGTTGGCGGCCGGGTGGTGATGTGCTTCCTGCCCAGGTGCGAGCAGTGCGCGAACTGCCAGGAGGGCGGGCGGCTCCCCTGCACCCCTGGCTCGGCGGCCAATAATGCGGGCGTCCTCATGGGCGATCACATCCGGCTCCATCGCGACCATCCGGACGGGCGCGAGGAGGTCAAACATCACCTCGGCGTCTCGGGTTTCGCCACGCACGTCGTCGTGAACCGTGCCTCGGCGGTGCCGGTGGGAAACGACGTGCCCCCGGACGTCGCGGCCGTCCTCGGTTGTGCAGTACTCACCGGTGGGGGCGCCGTTGTCAACGCGGCGGCGCCCCGGCAGGGCGACTCGCTCATGATTGTCGGACTCGGCGGCGTCGGCATGGCGGCACTCCTGACCGCGATCAGCCTCGACGTCGGAGACGTGATCGCCGTCGACGCCCTCGAGTCGAAACTCGACCTCGCGCGCGAGTGGGGAGCGACCGCCGCGTACACGCCGCAGGAAGTGGCGGACAAGGGGATCAAGGCGAGTCACGTCATCGAGTGTGCGGGGCACCCGCGGGCGTTCGAGACGGCGTTCAAGGCGACGGCAGTGGGCGGGCGGACGGTCACGACCGGCCTGCCCGCACCGACCGCGGTCAGCGAGATCACGCCCCTGACCCTGACCGCCGAGGCCCGGACGGTGATCGGGTCCTACCTCGGCTCCGCGATCCCCGCCCGCGACATCCCGAAATACGCGCAGATGTGGCGCGACGGGACGCTACCCGCCGACCGGCTGATCTCCAAGCGGATCAGACTCGAGGACATCAACGAGGCGATGGACGACCTCGCGGATGGACTCGCCATCCGCCAAGTGATCATGTTCGAGGAGGCATGAGGATGGAAGCCCACGAGGCACTCGCAGCGGTCCCCCACGGCCTGTTCATCAACGGGGAATTCACGGTGACCGACGCGGCTTTCGAGGTCGGCAACCCGGCCACGGAGGAGGTCCTGGCGGAGGTGAGCGACGCCGGCCCCGAGCACGCGATGGCCGCGCTCGATGCCGCATGCGAGGCCG
This sequence comes from Actinomycetaceae bacterium, assembly GCA_035647855.1. Lineage (GTDB taxonomy): Bacteria > Actinomycetota > Actinomycetes > Actinomycetales > Actinomycetaceae > JAAZBW01. The sequence goes on from DASRMP010000055.1 coordinate 141,551, forward strand.
CCGATGACTGGGCGGCAACCGACCCGAGGAAGCGTGCCGAGATCCTGCGGAGCGCGTTCGAGCTCATCACGGAGCGGGGAGAGGTGTTCGCCACCCTCATGACGCTGGAGATGGGGAAGCCGCTCGCAGAGTCCCGCGGCGAGGTCGCGTACGGCGCCGAGTTCTTCCGCTGGTTCTCCGAGGAGGCGTCCCGGATCGCCGGACGCTGGATGACGGCTCCGTCAGGCGGGAACCGCCTCATCACGATGAAGCAGCCGGTCGGGCCCGTGTACGCGATTACGCCGTGGAACTTCCCGCTCGCGATGGGCACGCGGAAGATCGGGCCGGCGCTGGCCGCCGGATGCACCGTGGTCATAAAGCCCGCCTCCGCGACGCCGCTGACGATGCTCTATCTGATGCAGACACTGAAAGACGCCGGACTGCCGGCTGGCGTGGTCAACTGTGTAACCAGTTCGAAGTCCTCCGCTGTTTCTGAACCGATCCTGTCCGATCCGCGGCTGCGCAAGTTGACCTTCACCGGCTCCACTGCGGTCGGCCGGATCCTGCTCGAGCAGGCGGCCGAGAATGTCCTTCGCACCTCCATGGAGTTGGGCGGCAACGCACCCTTCCTGGTGCTCGCGGACGCGGACGTGGACGCGGCCGTGGAGGGAGCCATGCCCGCCAAGTTCCGCAACAACGGGGAGGCCTGCACGGCGGCGAACCGCTTCTATGTCCACAGGGACGTCGCGGCCGAGTTCACGGAGAAGCTGGTGGTGGCGGTGGAGAAGTTGGTAGTGGGAAATGGTCTCGATGACGGAGCCACGCTCGGGCCGCTCGTCGACGAGGCGACGATCGGCAAGGTTGCGGAACTCGTCGATGACGCCGTGGCCAAGGGCGCCCGGGCGCTCACTGGCGGCGGGCGTATCGAGGGCCCGGGGCACTTCTACTCCCCCACGGTCCTCACTGACGTCGGATCTGATGCCCGGCTGCTGAAGGAGGAGATCTTCGGGCCGGTGGCCCCGATCGTGACAGTCGACTCCGACGAGGACGCCCTCGCCGGCGCCAACGACACCGAGTTCGGGCTCATCTCCTACGTCTACACCCGCGATATCAGTAGCGCTCTGACCACGGCCGAGCGGTTGGAGGCGGGCATGGTTGCGCTCAATACGGGCGTGATTTCCAACCCGGCGGCGCCGTTCGGCGGGGTGAAGCAGTCCGGGCTCGGCCGTGAAGGCTCGCACGAGGGAATCGAGGAGTACCTGGAGACGAAGTACATCGGGATGGCGCTGTAGCTGGAGGGCCGTACTCCAAATCGCATGCCGGTGGTCCACTGGACGTGCAACAGTGATCGAGAGTACGGAACTTGACCAGAGGACGGTGTTCGGCGTGGCGGCTGCGGTGGAGCGGCGGACGAAAATGGAGTCCAGCGCCGCGAATCTGACGCTCGGGGAGTATCTCAAGGTTCTTCGTGAAAACTGGGCAATCGTCCTGCTGTGTGTCCTGCTGGCCACGTCGCTGGCAGTCCTGTACTGCTTCCTCGCCACGCCCCAGTATCTCGCCCGGACCACCCTTTATGTCGCCGTGCAGACCACTGACGCGCCCACCACGTCGGACCTCTCCCTAGGCGGGAGTTACGCGCAGCAGGCAGTCCTCTCGTACGTCGATGTCATCACCAGTTCCATCGTTCTTGACCTGGTAAGTGAGGACCTGGGAATCGAGGACCAAGCCGGACTCGCGCGATCCATCACGGCGCATTCCCCAGCGGGCACCGTACTGATCGACGTCGAGGTGACCCGACCGGATCATGTCGAGGCTACCGAGATTGCGCGATCTGTCGCCGTCAACTTCGCTGAGGTCGTGGAGGAGGTTCTGGAAGCACCGCACGGCGGTGGGACCGGCCCCGTCAAAGTGACGACCGTCCAGGAGGCGAGGCCGGTGGAAACGCCGGTGAGTCCCAACTGGACACAGAGCATCCTTCTGGGACTTCTACTGGGGCTGATCCTCGGTGTGGCGGTATCCGTGTTGCGCTTCGCCACCAACACGCGCCTCAGGACTGCGGCCGACGTCGAGAGAGTCACGGACATCCCCGTACTGGGTGCGATCGCCACCGACCCCAGCCATGATGACCACCCTCTCGCTGTCCATACCATGTCGCAAAGCCTTCGCGCCGAGTCGTTCCGGAGTCTACGCACCAACCTGCAGTTCGTGAACGTCAGTGAGAACCGCAGCTTCGTCATCACGAGTTCTGGGCCCCAAGAAGGGAAGTCGAGCATCTGCTGCAATGTCGCAGTCTCGCTCGCAAACACCGGTGCGTCGGTGGCCCTGGTCGACGCCGATCTGCGCCGTCCCAAAATCGCCGAGTACATGGGAATCGACGGAGCCGTCGGGCTCTCCAGTGTCCTCGCAGGCCTCGCGGAACTCGAGGACGCCGTCCGGACCTGGAACGGCAGCAAACTCGACGTGCTGACTGCTGGACGCATTCCGCCCAATCCCAGCGAACTGCTGAGTTCGAGCCAGATGACGGAGGTGCACCGCTTACTGTCCTCCAGATACGACTGGGTGCTCATCGATTCGCCACCCGTAGGTGTTGTCACGGATGCCGCGGTGCTGTCAGGCATGGTCGGGGGAACGATCATCGTGGTCAACGTGCGGCGCGGACGCAAGCCTGGCCTCCTCGGCACGATTTCGGCGCTGGAAGGCATCGCCAATCACATCAGCGGCATAGTGCTGACTGGTGTGGCACCCCGCACTGGCGACGCATACGGCGTGTATAGCGTGGGAGTTGGGGCCGAGGGTTGACACCCGAAGAATCGTCCGGACATAACAACAGGTCCGGCCTATTGGAGACCGGGACTCAACTGCGGTAGAATATTCGTGCACAATTTCTCCGTGTACTGGGAGAACCGGAGAGGTTGCCGTGATCACGTAATGAGGGGTGCCCCAACGGGGGGGTACCGGAAGGCACGTCATGCATACGGTCAGTTTGCTGAGCCACCGCAACTCGAAAGTCGCGGCGAATGCGACGCACGCCCGTTCGAAGCGCGTCACTCTCGCCGCTGTTGACGCGATCTCCTGGTTCGGTTCGATCCTCGTGCTGGGCGCCCTGTTCGAGTACGTCGATCACCAACAACTGCCGTGGCCATCGCCGTGGTTGTATGGCGTCATCGCAGTTGCGTGCCAGCTCATTCTCGGCTTCGTACTCAAGTTGTATCGAGGCAGATACAACGTAGGAAGCCCGACCGAGCTGGCGATGCTGGCCGGCGTCGTCTTGTTCCTGGGATCCGTACTTGGGCTGGTGTTCGCACTCAGCGTGCCGGGCTTCCCTGCGGCACTCGCTGCGACCGTGCCACTCGGGGCTCTCGTAGCGATGATGTTCGCTCGAATCACCGCGCGCCTCATCCTCACCCGCCGCCACCTGTGCCACTCATCCGAACGCGAGCCGGTCCTCGTCTACGGCGCCGGCACCGCAGGCCGGCAACTCGGCGGACTCCTGGCCTATGACCAGGACTCCCCCTTCGAGATCGTCGGATTCGTGGACGACGATCCGGCGAAACGCAACCTCCATCTCAGCGTCGGTCAGGTGGTCGGATCTGGCGACGACCTCGTATCTCTGGCACGCCGACGAGGCGTTCACACCGTTGTGTTCGCCATCCCGAGCGCGCCCTCCAGACTCCTGCGCCGCGTGAGCGACGAGGTCGACGCCGCAGGGCTCCGCCTACTCGTTCTGCCTCCGGTGGCCGCGATCATCGGCGGTCAGGTCCATCTCGATCAGCTGCGCGAGGTGAACCTCGCGGATCTGCTCGGGCGCGGTCAGGTCACCACCAACCTCGACGAGATCGCGGAATATCTTCAGGGCAAGGTGGTGCTGGTAACCGGGGCGGGCGGCTCGATCGGTTCCGAAATCGCCCGCCAGGTGCATACGCTCGGCCCACGGGAACTCGTACTACTGGATCGAGATGAGTCCGGCCTCCACTCCGTGCAACTGGACATCTACGGCCACGGCATGCTGGACACCCCTGACATGGTGCTGTGCGACATCAGGGACGATCAAGCAGTCGTGAAGGCCTTCGAGACTCATCGCCCCGACGTGGTCTACCATGCCGCGGCCCTCAAGCACCTCCCGATGCTGGAGCAGTACCCGGACGAGGGCTGGAAGACCAACGTTCTCGGGACTCTGAACGTGCTGGAGGCGGCCGCTCGTGTCGGCGTCCGGGAGTTCGTGAACATCTCGACCGACAAGGCCGCGGACGCAGTCTGCGTCCTCGGCAAGACGAAGCGGAGTGCCGAGCGACTCACTTCGTGGTTCGCCAAGCAGTCCGGCGGGAGCTATGTATCCGTCCGATTCGGCAACGTGCTCGGATCGCGAGGCTCCGTTCTCCACACGTTCGTGAGACAGATCGACCGGGGAGGCCCGGTGACGATCGTGCACCCCGATGTCACCCGCTACTTCATGACCATTCCAGAGGCATGTCAGCTGGTCGTCCAAGCGGGCGAGCTCGGCAACCCGGGCGACGTCCTCGTGCTGGACATGGGTGAGCCCGTGCGCATACTCGACGTCGCGAGACGCCTAATCTGGAAGTCCGGGAAGGATGTCGACATCGTTTTCACCGGTCTCCGCCCCGGTGAGAAGCTGCATGAGTCCCTCTTCAGCGCCTGTGAGGGCTGCGTCAACGCCGGGCACCCGCTCATTAGCAAGGTCCAAGTGCCGCCTCTCGACCCGGAGAAGGTGCGGGAGCAAACGCTCGACGCCACCTGTCTGCCAGGTGCAGGTGACGTGATGCGCAACGGAGTGGCCATCGAGGATGAACTGCCGGCAGCGCTCGCCGAACAGCAGATCGGTAAGGGCGGGATTGTCTCGCCCGTTGGGGAGAGAGCATCATGAGGTACGGCCTACGTGATGACCACGTTGCGAAGACCAGAAACCAATCGATTATGCCGGTGACCGCCCATCCCCGCCTGGACGGTCCCGTGCCGTTCGCCCGGCCGGACATCACGGAGACCGAGATCCAGGCGATGGCGGACGCCGTCCGGTCCGGCTGGCTTACCACGGGACCGAACGCGGCGTCCCTCGAGAACGAGTTCAAGCGGTTTCTCGGGAATCCGAACCTCGAAGCAGTCGCGCTGAATTCCGCGACTGCCGGCCTGCACCTCGCCCTTGAGGGCCTCGGCATCGGCCCCGGTGATGAAGTGATCGTCCCCACCTGGACCTTCACAGCGACGGCCGAGGTGGTCGAATACGTGGGTGCCACGCCCGTGTTCGTGGACTCCGATCCGGAAACCCTCAACCTGGACCTCGAGGCGGCCAATCGTGCCGTGACCCGGCGAACACGGGCGATCATCCCAGTCCACTTCGCCGGCATGCCGATCTCACGCTCGGCATTGTCCGATTTCGCGTGTGTCCACGGGCTTGTAGTGGTGGAAGATGCTGCCCACGCCTTCCCTGTCATGAACGAGGGCCGCTACGTGGGAGACGGGCTGTCCGAGGCGGTCGTTTTCTCGTTCTACGCCACCAAGACGATGACCACCGGGGAGGGCGGGATGCTCGTGACCCCGGACGTGGAGTTGGCACGCCGGGCCCGTATGATGCGGCTGCACGGCATCAATCGCGACGCCTTCGCGCGTGCCGTCTCCCATGAACCCGCATGGCACTACAACGTGGAGGCGGCGGGCTACAAGTACAACCTGCCAGATCCGCTGGCCGCTCTCGGACGGGTACAGCTCTCCCGCGCAATTGAGATGCGAGCGGCCCGGGAGCGTATCGCGGCCACGTATTCCGAGCTCCTCGCGGGACTGCCGCTGATCCTCCCCACGGCAGCCCGCGAGGACAACGGCCACTCGTGGCACCTCTACGTGGTCCGTCTATCGGAGCTGGCCGACATCTCCCGGGACGAGTTCATCGAGCAGTTGACGGACTGCGGAATCAGCACATCGGTGCACTTCATCCCGCTGCACCTGCAGCCCTACTGGCGGTCTGCCTACCAACTGCGCTCCGAGGACTTCCCCGTCGCTTCCGCCGCGTATCCGACCGTGGTAAGCCTGCCCATCTTCTCGGCGATGAGCCGGGATCAAGTCGATCGAGTGGCGCGGACGATCCACAGCGTGCTTACCCCACCCGTGACTTCCCTTCGGCGGTCGACATGATCCTGACCCGGCCGACAAGTGCACGCGCGCGAGCCGCTGAGGCCGCCCGCCGAACGCATGATGTCCTTGTCGCGTGCGTGGGGATCGCGGCGCTCGCTCCTGTTTGGGCAGCCATCGCGGCAGCGATCGTGGCCGATTCGGACGGGCCGGTCCTGTTCCTGCAGGAACGTGTGGGCCGCAACGGCACACTCTTCCAGATTCACAAATTTCGCACCATGTGCTATTGCGCCGGAGGCCCCGGCGTCGCCGCATTCGGTGATACGCGAGTCACCCGTGTCGGCCGGTTCCTCCGCGCCTCGAAGCTCGATGAGACACCGCAACTCTTGGACGTCCTGCGTGGCGATATGAGCCTCGTGGGTCCACGGCCCGAACTGCCGCAGTACGTGGCGCTCTGGCCGGAGGAGCAGCGGGCGCGCATTCTCTCGGTACGTCCCGGCATCACAGACCCGGTGAGCGTGGCGTTGCGCGACGAGGCCGTGATGCTTGCGAACTGCGACGAGCCCGAACGCACCTACATCGAGCAACTCCTGTCATCCAAGGCTCGCGGTTATGCCGAATACGTCGCATGCAGGTCCATCCTCGGTGACCTGCGAATCCTCACCGCCACGGTTTTCGCGGTCGTGCAGCGACCCCATGAAGTGGCTGCTGCCACCCCGGCCAGCAGCCCAAACGGTTGAGGAAGCGAATGACCATGGCTGCGCACACCGACGTCGACGCCATCCCGGGCACCGTCGTGACGATCACGGGAGGCACCGGTTCGTTCGGCTCGACCATGGCCGCCCACCTCCTCGTCCGGGACGTCGCACGGCTCAACATCTTCAGTCGTGACGAAGCGAAACAGGATGACATACGCCGCCGCATGAACGAAGAGCGCCTGTGCTTCTTCCTCGGCGACGTCCGCGATTACGACAGCATCGTGCCAGCCGTGCGCGGCGCGGATTTCGTGTTCCATGCCGCCGCCCTAAAGCAGGTGCCTTCCTGCGAGTTTTTCCTCCAGCAGTCTGTGTTCACCAATGTCACGGGCAGCGCCAACGTCATCCGGGCCGCAGACGCCGCTGGTGTGCGCACGATGGTGTGCCTGAGCACCGACAAGGCCGTCTACCCGGTAAACGCGATGGGCATGACGAAGGCGCTCATGGAGAAGACGGCGAAGGCGTTCGCCAGGAACCGGCAGAACGGCATGACGATCGCGCTCACCCGCTATGGGAACGTGATGTGGTCCCGTGGTTCGGTGATCCCGTTGTTCATAGAGCACCTCCGTGGCGGCCGGCCCCTCACCATCACCGAACCTCTAATGACGCGATTCCTCATGTCTCTCGCCGAGTCAGTCGACCTCGTTGACCATGCCTTTGCGCATGCATGCCAGGGCGATCTGTTCGTGAGAAAGGCGCCGGCATCAACGGTGGAGGATCTCGCCCTCGCCGTCGCGGGGATCCTGGGAGTCGACGACCCGCCTATCCAGGTGATCGGCATCCGTCACGGCGAGAAGATGTACGAGACTCTCCTCTCCGCGGAGGAAATGGTCCGTGCCACAGACGAGGGCGACTACTTCCGTGTGCCCCTCGACACTTGCTCCCTGCAGTATGAGCTGTACTTCGAGAAGGGCAGCCCGCGGATTGCCACCGCATTCACCTCGGAGAACACTGTGCGCCTCGGGGTTGCAGAGACACGCGCCATGCTGGAGAAACTTCCCGAGGTAAGACGGCTGGGGATGGTGACGGCATGAGAATCGTCGGGACCAACGCGTCCGGGTCTCCGGATACGTATCTGGAGCGGGTGGGCGACGCGCAGCAGGTCGAGCTCGAAGCGTTGCTGCCCGTGCTCGCCGAACTCGGCCTGGAAGCGAGCCGCTACTTCCCGGTGAGCGCACGCCGGGAGGAGAACGTGGACCCCGTTCGATTGGGTGCCCTGCTGGACCGCCTCGAGGCGCTGGTGGACGAGCGCCATCTCCCCATGCTCGCGTCCACCCATCCGCGCATGCGGAAGCGTCTCGAGGCGCTGGAGCTCGAGACCGGCTCGATCGTGATGACCGGACCGATGGTCAACGTGCTCTGGGCGGGCCTGCGCGGAGCCGAGCACAAAGGTGACTCCCGTGGGACAGCAACCTGATGTCCTCCCGACGCCGGAGCCCACCACGGTTCCGTCGCCGGGAGCAACACGTGAACCCGCGGCGGAGCGGGGGCGGCGACTTCGTCGTGGCATGAGCGCGGCACTGCCGGCCCGGATAGCCCAGGCGCTCGCTCCGATACTCGTGATCCCGGCGCTGCTGGAGTATCTGGGTGTCGAACTGTACGGGTTCTGGATGGCGACGACGGCAGTGGTGACGATGCTCGCGTTCTCCGACCTTGGACTCGGAAACGCCATCATGTCGCGTCTGCCGCCTATGCTGGCGGACGGGCGCATCGCAGCTGCCCGTTCCCTGTTGTCCAGTTCCTACGCGCTCCTCACGGCCATCTGTGTTCTCTTCTCGATATTGTTCGGTGGATTCGCCTGGCTCGCTCCCTTGGACGAACTCCTCGGCGTCGGAGACTCCCTCGGTCCGGGCGTGGTGCGCGGTGTGTTCCTGGTGACAGCTCTTTCCTTCCTCGTGAACATCCCCCTCAGCCTGGTGGTGAGGGTGCAATTCGCGCGCCAACGATCCGGCCAGGCATATCTGGTTACCGCTCTCACAGCCCTGTTCTCGATGGCTTTCACGATCCTGGCAGTCCGTCTCAGGATGGGGGTCGTCCACGTGGTGGCGATCAACCTGATGGTCGCTCCGCTCGTCAATTTGGTCTACACGTTTGGTCTCTTCGGCTGGCCGTTGCGAGATCTGCGTCCGACCCTGCACGCTTCAGATCTCCAACAGGTGCGCGATGTCCTGCGCGGCGGACTCCCCTTCCTGGCGCTTACGATCCTGCTGACTGCCGCATCAAGCGCGGACTATGTCCTGATCGGCTACCTTGTAGGACCGTCCGAAGTGGCTGAATTCTCCGTACCGGCTCGGCTTCTGGCACAGGTGGGTGCACTCATAGGCCTCATCAACATGCCGTTCTGGTCAGCGAGCTCGGAGGCGCTCGCACGTTTCGACATCACGTGGGTCCAGAGGATGCGGCGATCACTCACCGGCTTAGGGCTCGGCATGTCGATTCTGTCCGTACTCATCCTCCTTTTCGCGGCCGCTCCGCTGTACCGTTGGTGGCTCGGCGGCATACTGCCCTTGTCACTCCCTTTGGTTGCCGGACTTGGCGCCTGGTGGATCACGCAGGCGGCCCTCTCCCCCACCTTCATGGTGCAGAACGGACTGGCGGTAGTCACGCCACAACTGGTGGGATTCCCTGCATATCTGGCGCTGAGCGTCCCCCTTAAAGTCCTCCTCGTACCCGAGTTCGGGGTCGCCACAGTCGGTTGGATTTCCACCGGTTGCTTTCTTGCGACCGTGGTGCCTGCAGCAGTGTACGGCTACCGGTCGGCAATCCGACCGTATGCCGTCGTCTCCTGAGCGAGAGGCAGTGCGATGAGCCGAAATACCGACTTCCCGAGGCTCCTCCTTGTCACTATCAGCCCGCTGCTAGGCCGATCCACGGGGACTGACGTCACCATCTCCAGTCTGCTGAGCGCATGGCCGGGTGACCGAATTGCGCAGGTATTCATCGGCACGCAATCGGAGGCCGACGGAACTCACGGCCAGGTCCTCGCCATCTCCCCTCGGAATGCCGTGTTTGAGTTCGATATTCGCCGCTTGGTGAATCGCTCAGGCAGCCTGCAGGGTTCGAAAGCTCCCGTCAACGCCGGTGTCCCCGTGCGCGGATACCGCAACCCACGAACACGCGCTCACATGGCGATGCGTTTCATCGCCGACGCAAGTCCGGTCCGCATGCCACGGGAAGTCCGGAGGCAAGCCCGGGAGTTCGCTCCCGACGTGGTTTACTCACTGCTCGGAACCTTGAGGATGATCGGACTCAGCCAGAGCCTCGCGAATGACCTCGGCGTCCCAGTCGTGCCACATTTCATGGACGATTGGGTGCACACTCTGTACACCTCCGGGGAACTGTGGGGCATCGCTCAGGAGGTCACAAGGCACCGATTGCTTCGTCTGATGCAAGCGGCACCAATCGGGATGTCCATCAGCCGTCCGATGGCTGAGGAGTACTCCCGCCTCTTCGGAATACCGTTCAGCTCTGTGGCCAATTCTGCGGGGGAGGAATTCTTCGCCATACCGCGGAAGGACCCGTCCGAAATGCTGGTCATAATGTACATGGGCGGCTTGCACGTAGGACGCGCTGAGGCACTCGCGGGCGTGGCGGATGCCCTCGGCAGATGCGCCACAAAGGCGAATGCAGCGCAGATCATCGTGCACTGTCCGCACGAGGATGTCGGACGATACGGGTCCACCTTGCGGAATCGCTCGAATGTCACTCTTGCGGGCACCTTGAGTCTTGGCGAGGTTCCAACCGCACTCGGTGAGGCAGACATCCTCCTCCACGTGGAGTCTTCGGACCCAGGAGATGTCGCATTCACGCGATTGTCGGTCAGCACGAAGATCCCGCAGTATCTGGCGGCAGGCCGCCCGGTCTTGTGCTTCGCGCCTTCACAATTGGCCTCATCAAACCTGATCATGGAGAGCGGCGGCGGACTCGTCGTGTCCAATGGGATGGCGTTGGACGGCGCCGTTTCGTCACTGCTCAGCGATGCCACCCTACGGAACGAGATCGCCGCTCGGGGACGCACGTTCGCGCGCGCCAACCTGTCACGGAGTGTGGTTCTTGAGCGTTTCGTTCGCGCCCTGCAAATTGCGGCGGGATCTGCCAAGCGGCGCGCTTCATAGCGGCAGTTCGGCATGTGCGCTCTGACCCTTGGAAACCGATTCCAGCATGTGCAGGATCCGGCCGGTCTGCGCATAAGGATTCTTCTCCTCGTGCACCCAGCGGCTTGCTGATTCACCCTCTCTACGGCGTTCTTCCGGTGTCATCGAACACACTTCCGCAAGCTTGCGCGCAAGAGATTCGACGCTCTCATCTTCCGCGTAATGGACGTACTGGGAATATTCGGCCGGCACTCCTGATAGTTCGTGCGCAACAACAGGAGTTCCGGATGAGAGATACTCGATCAGTTTTGAAGGAAAGGAGTACTTGGTGTACTCGCCCACGTTAGTACGCGGATTGACAAGCACGGTTGCGAGGGACTCGAGGTCCAGCACCTCATCTCGAGATACCTGGCCACGCAGTTCGATGCGTGGATCGATAACGGCACTGTCCCTGATCAGCAGCTCCGCGTCGCCGCTTCCACACAGCACCAATCTCGCGCTCGGATCCGGCAGTTGTCCGAACGCTTCCACGAGGCGCATGACTCCATAGCTAACGTGCAGAGATCCTGCGTACACGATGGTGCAGGGAAGCTGGTCTCCAACCGTGTCCACGCCCGTATCTCCGGAAGTGTGCAGATGGTGTGCCGAGATCCCCTCGCACACAACTATTGGCTTCGAGGAGCCGATGTGGTCCGTCATTTGCTCGGTCAACAGTACAAAACTGTCTACGTAGCGAAGATATGCGTACAACCTTCGCTTCAGATACCGATAGATTTTCTCCGCCGCAATCGATTTCACGGTTGGTTGAACAGGAACGGTGGCTCCGGAAACATTCATATATTCCGGCAGATCAGGCACCACGAGGCATGTCGTGATTGATTCGTTGCATTTCTTGACAAATTTGAGCGAAGCAATCATGGAGTATGTGAACGAATAGGCGACGGCTATCTTGCTCGGATTGTCCCGCGCAACCACCCACTGTTTTATGGGCCGGCGCAGGCGGCGAGCCTGTGACACGTGCTTGATTACTGGCAGGTTCAGGAAACCCACCAAGATGTCTCCGAATTCAGGACCGAACCTGCGTGACCGCACCCACGGCCGCCTAAACCTCTTGGGGAACGAGCCTATGAAGAGCGCCGAATACACCCGAACACTCTTGCCGAGGTGCGCTCGAAACCCGTCCACTAGATTCCACTGCAAGACGTTCGCTGCATGCTGCGCGACGCCCTTCGTGTTTTCAAGAATCCAGGGTTCAGACTTCTTGGGAAACAAGCCTCCCAGGAACAACATGTCGATGTCGTGATCCATTTTCGATCATTCCTTGAACGTTCCGTAGTCTATCGCCGTATATGGATGAGGAAGCGGTGGTCGGGCGTGACCGCGTGCGGATGGTTGGATGCCCTTCCGGAAGATTCATTTTATCCGAAAATGATGCATGTCGTCCAGACGTACGGCAGCATGAGCCAACCTCTTTCTGACGAGAATTCAATGCTTCTGCCAAATGCTTGCTGGTCGATCTCGCGGCGGACTCCGTACGCCGACGGCCGCCGCATATGTGAGCCACCGTCAACCGCTGCGATCGCTGCGGTTGCGACTCGGCTCAGAGACGGCGTCGGGACTGACGCAGACCTCGTCGTCCTTGAACTCAGCGGTGTCCATTAATAGGGGGGAGCGCGAGAACAGCGCAATTACCACCCAGCCGGCTGCCGATTGTTCCCAATGCCCTGAGGTGTAGATCGGAAGCGTGACCGCGATCAGCGCACCCACGGCGAGTGCGCGACCCCGAACATCCTCGATCATCCTGGTGTCACGAATGACCGCTGAGTACATGAGGCTGCCGAACAGGAGGAGCCCAATCAGACCGACGCCAACGCCAATTTCGAGGACCAAATTGTGAGCCACCATCTGGAACGGCGTGATTCTGAAGAATGCCCCGAGTCCGATCCCGAGAAGCGGGTGCTCGCTGATTGATTGGCGGGCGTAAGGCCAGATCGTCAGTCTGCCGTTCAAGTCTCCTGTCTCACGGCCTGCTTCCGACTGGGGCGTGATCAGTTCGTCGACCAATCCGGAGGAAATAAGAATCACGGTGATCACCCCTGTGATCACCAGCGTATTGAACGCAGTTTCCGGTCGTATTCGGTAGATCACGCCCCACACCACCAGCAAGACAAGGGCCAGCATTGCCCCACGTGTACCCGTAAGGCTGATACCGAACGCGAGCAGACCGACTCCCACCAGAAGCAGGGCTCCCGAGTTGAGCAAGGAACGAAGCCTGAGTCCCGAACTCCACCACAGGAGCAAGATAACGGCAGCGCCCACTGCAAGGGCGTAGGCAGTGTAGTTCTGATTGACCCCCACGATGCCGTACCTGTAATCGTTTATGCCCCGTTCCAGAACCGGCGCTGCCTGTCTGCGAACCTGCCAAAGCAGGAGGAGAGAGTAGTAGCAACCGGCCAAATAACCCAGACCTATCACCCGTAGGTTGATCCTCGCCGTGCCCACAGCCCTGATGCCGACGAACAGCCCAAGTACGCCGAGTTGGTTCTTGATGGCCTCGAATGTGTCAGCAGGGAAGTCCGCCCAGAAGTACGAGGCGGCCGCAAGGGTGAAATAGGCGAAGGCGAGAGCGTCCGAAAGCCCCGGACGATACCACCGCATCCTGGTGAGTGCGAGAAGGAGTGCGACTGCACCGCCGTATCGGAGCGGATAGTACGGGGCCAGCACGGACCAAGCGGCAATGCCTGCGAGCACGAGGGCTTGCCAGTCCGGGGGCCTACCCGTCCCTTGCTCACCGCTTCCCCGCATGGGATGCCATGTTACCGCCGCCCGCCAGGCGATCCGAGCACGTAACGAAGGGTGACGAATCGACAAGTGCTGGAGCGATGCGCCAGCGAGAGTCACTCACGCCACAAATCAACCGAGTACCTTCTGAGTAGCGAGGATTGATCAGCCGTCGAAGGCCGGCTGGGCGATCAATCCTCCGTAAACACTCAACGACGAGTGGCAGGAGCCCAAATGATCATCCTCGGTATCAACCATTATTTCCACGACTCCACGGCCTGCTTGCTGGTCGATGGAAAGATCGCGGTGGCCATCGAGGAGGAGCGCCTCAATCGCCGCAAACACACACGTGAGTTCCCAGAGCGTGCGATCAGACTCTGCCTGAGCGAGGCGGGACTCACCCCCGCCGACGTCGATGCGGTGGCCGTTTCGATCAAGCCGGACAAGAACCTGCCGCAGCGGCTCGCCTACGGAATCCGGAATGCCCCGAATGCGGTTTCCTTCTTCACATTCGAATTCGGACACTGGGCGCTGAAGCAGACGGATTTCCGCCGCTGGTATCGAAAGACCTGGCCATCCGGCGGGCCCAAGGTTCATTTCGTCCCGCACCACATGGCACACGCCGTAGGGTCTTTCCTCGCCTCGCCATTCGACGACGCCGCGATCCTCTCGATCGACGGAGCCGGCGAATGGTCGACCTCCTTCCTGGGCGAGGGACGCGGCACCCGGGTACGGATGTTCTCCGAGAGCTTCTTCCCGGACTCGCTCGGCTCGTTCTACGAGGTCCCGACCCAGTACTGCGGCTTCATCCCGAACACAGATGAGGGCAAGACCATGGGTCTCGCTTCTTTCGGGGATCCGGACAGGTTCGGGGACATTGTCGATCGTCTTGTCACGGTCGACGAAGAAGGCCGGATCCACATCGATCTCGAGATGTTCAACTACCAGTTCTGGGGTCCCGATCGGTTCAACGACCGCTTCGTCGAAACGTTCGGACCCGCACGCGCAGGCTTCCACGCCCCCATCGAGAAGCACCACGAGGATGTGGCCGCCGCCTTCCAGCAGACGCTCGAGGAAAGGGCGCTCGAGATGTGCGCACACCTGCGGCGGCAGTCCCGGAGCCGGTACCTGGTGATCTCAGGCGGCGTTGCACTGAACAGCGTCATGAACGGCCGGATCCTACGAGAGGCCGGATTCGATGACATATACGTCATGCCGGCCGCAGGCGACAACGGGACCGCCCTCGGAGCAGCGCTATACGTCGACTCCACGGTGATGGGTAACCCCCGTCGACACGTACACGACGACCCGTACCTCGGGACTGCCTACACGGACGACTACATCGAGAAGCTCATCACGACCAGCAAGCTGACCGCCTCCAAGCACGAGGACATAGCGGGTACGGTGGCTCAACTTCTCGCCGATGGCAAGATCGTCGGATGGTTCCAGGGCCGGATGGAGATCGGACCGCGGGCGCTGGGCAACAGGAGCATTCTGGCGGACCCGACCCTCCCCCACATGAAGGACAAGATCAACGCGGAGGTCAAGCATCGCGAATCGTTCCGGCCCTTCGCACCATCAGTCATCGCAGAGGCGACCGGAACATACTTCGACATCACCACGGAGAGCCCGTTCATGCTCCGGGTCTGCGACGTCTTGCCCGATATGCGCGAAAGACTGCCGGCCATCACCCACGTGGACGGCACTGCTCGTCTCCACACGGTGAAGAAGGACGTCAACCCGCTGTACCACGACGTGATCTCCCGGTTCGGTCAGCTCTCCGGGGTGCCGGTGGTGCTCAACACGAGCTTCAACGTGCAGGGCGAACCGATCGTCGAGTCCCCCGAGCAGGCACTGCGTTGCTTCGCGACGACAGGTCTCGACGCCGTCGCCATGGGAAGTTGGCTGGTCGAGAAGGGTTCGGCCTTCTGACGAGTGGCAGTCGGGAGGGCGGCTACTCACTCGGAAAGACTGAGGGTGGCGACAAGTGCGAGGTGGTCGCCACCCTCCACCGCAATCGCGCGCAGCGTACGCGGCTCCAACGCTCGCCCGACCATGACGTGGTTGATGGCCAACAGCGGTCTGCCTGCCGGGAAGGTTCTCACCCAACCGGCTCCGGAGGCCTCCGCTGCGTCCACGAGACCGAGCGCACGCAGTTGGCGCATCGGTTGATGCTCGCGGACCGCGTTGAAATCGCCGAGTACCACGAGAGGTCCATCCACGAGTGGCGCGGAACCAACCCGGACGGACTCAAGGTCCTCGGCCCACGGGCCGATTCCGCGACCCTGAATAATGTTCTCCACATCCACCGCGATGAGGTGGAGCGTGGCCTGCGGTAGGTCTATCAGTACGGTGTGCTGCGGGTTGTCGGACGAAGTGGCCGCCAACAGTCGGACCGGTCCCCGTGCCGCAATGTGCGTACCGCACGGCCGCGTGACGGCTCCCGGACGAGACCGCCGCGTCGGCTGGTCGAACGAGTACTCGTACTGATCCCCAAACCCGAGCGAGGTGAGGCCCCGGAGTGTGGCCGTGGGGATGTCCGCCAGCACCACGACATCCGGAGCCGTCTCCTCAATCGCATCGAGAACCTGGATGGGATCGTTCGTCACGCAGCGCAGGTTCAGTGTCATGACCGTGATCTCGCCCGCCTGCCGCTCGGGCCCGGGCAAGTACGGCACCATCCACGCCGCCTGGAGCCCCAGCCCGCCTGCTGCCAGCAGTGCGATCCACCGCTGCCGGCCACGTCCCGCGACGAGACAGGCGATGAGTGCGACCGTCCACGCCCCCACGGCGTAAGGCGTGAGAGCCGAATAGAGCGCGGCGAGGGGCGAGCACATCTGGAGCTCGGGCCACACGTTGAGGGCCACCATCACGACTCCCGATGCCAGCCCCACAGCACCAAGTCCCCGCACCAGTCGAAGGCCGACCCTCCGCAGCCGCCGGAGACCGGTTCCTCGCACGCGTCGGAGGTCAGCGTCCCTCGACGTGGGCGGATCCGAGCTCATCACTGGCCCATCGCGGGGCGTGTCCTAACCAGTCCCTTCCGCCTCCGCCTCGCAACCGCGCCCAGGAGGTCCTCCATCCGGGAGCTCACGTGCGTGACCGAGAACTCGTCGAGGTAGACCTCGCGGGCCCGTTCGCCGAGCCGGGCGAGCCCTTCTTGCCCCAACTCCAGAGCCGAGTGAAGGGCGGCCGCAATGGACTCTGGGTCACCCGGCCGGGCAGTGAGCCCCACCCCGCGGCGCTCCACCAACTGGTGGAGGTCACCTGCGGAAGCTGCGAGGACAGGCCGGCCAGCGGCGAGCGCTGACTGCGTCTTGCTGGGCATCGTTGCGTTGCTGAGCGGGTGGTCCACGAGGCTCACGAACGATATGTCGCAGGTGGCCATCAGATCGATCATGCGCTCTTGGGGCACCCTGCCGATGAACCGCACAGCGGGGGCGGTGGCCCGCCGCCGGATGTCCGCCTCCTGCGTCCCGGAACCGGCGAGCAGGACCACAAGCCGTTCGTCGTCGACGAGGGCGGCGGCGTCGATGAGCGCGTCCAGGCCCTGCGCGCCCCCCATCGTTCCCGCGTAGAGCACGACCACCGCGTTCGGATCGATCCCGAGGTCCGCGCGCATCGATCGGCCTCCGGGGTGGAAGCTCCGCTCGTCCGTGGAGACGGGAATGTAACGGAGCTTGGACCGGGGCACGCCCCGCCCTGCGAGAACGTCTCCGACGCTGGGAGAGATGTACACAACCGCGTCAGATGATGCATACATTGCGCGGCACCACCGGTCGATGGCCGCCCATCCGACACGTAGTACGACGCCGGCACCCGTGAGTCCGGAAACGGCGATGGTGTCCGGCCAGAGATCGCCCACGAAGCAGACCGTGGGCGTACCCCGGGCCAGCTGCAGGCACCATGTGGGCAGGCTCAGCGTGATGGGCGAAAACCCGACCCAGAGCGCGTCAACGGCCGGAAAGTTCGGCACGCCGATGGCGGAAGCGCTGAGAGAGAAGGAGGCATAGTTGACGATCCTGCGTACAGCGGAGTGGTCGTGGCTCGGGATGAGCGGTACCCGGATGACGTCGACTCCTCCGATATCCTCCCGAAGGAGCGGACGCTGGCAATACCCGTCTGCCACAAGCCCGGTCGGGTAGTTCGGGAATCCGGTGAGGACGTGGACGTCGTGCCCGCGGCCGGCGAGCTCGCGTGCCACCACGGAGATGGTCATCGCCGGTCCCGGTTCGGGCTCGTACCACTGGGTGAGCATGCCGATCCTCATCCAATTCCGCCCCTCATGGCGCCGGGCCAACGGGGCCGGCGAGATCGGAGATCGTCACCAGCGCGAGCCGCGTGAGCTCGAATGCCATTCCCACGTCAGCGTTGGCCATGGAGTCGAGCGGAGTGTGGATGGCAGGGTTCCGGTCTTTCCCGGCACACCCCGCCGGGTCGCCTTGGTCCTCCCAATTCTGGAGAAGGAGCGCCGCACCCACATCTGCTCGCCAGAAGGAGACCTGGTCCGAGAAGGCGGGGTCCTCCACCACGTAGTCGTACGTCAGCCCCAAGTCGTATTTCTCGATGCTTGCGACGAGGGCGTTCCCGATCCGCTGGGATTCGGGAAGGGACCCGACATTGATGTCGGCACATCTATCGCCATCGCTGTCATAGGCGAGTACATCCAGGTTCAAGACTGCGACGATCTCATCGAGGGGCTGGTCCGCAACATACGCGAGACTCCCCTGGATTCCCTGTTCCTCCCCAGTGAACCAGACGAACTCGATCGTCCGCTCGAACCGGTACAGCCTCAGCAGGCGCACCGCCTCGAGAAGTGTGGCAGAACCGCTGGCGTTGTCATCGGCGCCCGGCGATCCTTCCCAGGCGTCGACGTGCCCCGTGAGCAGCACCTTCTCATCCGGGCGACTGACCCCCGGAAGGGACACGATGATGTTCTCGGCCGTGATCTCGACGCCCTCGAACGAGTACAGGTACTCATGTCGCGTCACCTGCTCCTCGGGAACCCACTCGGATACTGTCTCCAAGAGGTATTCGATGGCCTCCGGGTCGTCGGAAAACATGGCCTCCGTGGAACGCGTGCGAATTCGCGTGGATTCGCCGCCGATAGTCACCGGCAGTTCACCGGAGAGCTCGGCCATTCTGGTTTCATAGGCCACGAAGCTGGTGCGGCCGAGGAGGTCCGGAGTGACGTCCGCCGCACCGAGGTCCGCCGGCACGGTTTCCGGAACCGGGTCCGCCGACGTCGTCGGAACACTGGGCGACCAGGGTTCTGGCGTGGTCGGGATCGACGGCGTGCACGACGCGAGTGCGACGGCGCCGGAGACCAGAGCGGAGGTCAGAGCGGCAATGCGCGCGGAGAATCTCGGGTTGGCCACGGTCACTCCACGTCCAGCTTCTCCAGCCACTCCTCGCGCCAGAAGAAGAAGCAGGAGCGATCGCATGGGCCGTATGCCGGCGTGCCGGTGCACATCGCGCCGTCGAGCAGCACGAGGCCGCGCGTGTTGATGATCGCCAGGTCACGCTCGTCCACGAAACGCCGCACCGGTTTCAGCACCTGCTGCCGTGTGCCGCAGTACTGCACCATGTCTGCCGCGAAACTGCACCCCTTGAGCTTGCGGGAGTGATCAAGCGTTGCTTCGATCTCCTCCAGCGAGCGGACGCGGACCCAGTCGCCCGCTACGAGCGCCTCCGCGGGCCGAGGTGGAACGACTGCGGGCTTCTCTTGTCTGCGCATAAGGCGGGCCTGTTTGTTCTTCAGACTGTTGAGTCGAGCCTCGACCTTCCGTGCGCGGGCAGGGCCCAAACGCCGGCGTACGGCGAGCTTCGGACTCCGGCGGAACTTCTCCTGGGGACCCACAGCCGTGCCGGCGATCCCGGCCACCTGGCAATCCGGGTCGTCCTTGAGGATTCTCATCGCGGCATTCCTCTCTTGTGAGTTGTGCGGTCTATTCGGTTTCACGGTAGAAGCGGATGATCCCATTGAGTTTTCTCAACCGGTCGCTTTCAGGACGGCGGACCGAGATCCGCTGCACCGCATCGTGGAGGGGATCGCCCACGAGCGGGCGCAGTACAGGGTTGAGAACGATTCGCTGTTTCATCGGCCGAGGGACGAAGCCCATGCGTCGTTTGAATTCATCGAGCGAGGCCGGGGCATCCAGCGACTGAGGGCCATATTGAACCGTGTCCACCTCACGGCGGCTGAGCGCCTCCCGCGTCACCGTGTAGATCAGTGCGCCGTTGGCGTGCGATTTCAAGAGTCTGGTGTCCGAGCATTGGTGGATGAAAGTGAGGTGGTCCTCCATCAGGAATGTGAAGAGGAAGGCGGCCAATTGGCGCTCGGCGAATGCACCCCAGGCAGCGAATCCGTCCAGCCCCTGAGTTGCCTCGCAGTATCTGCGCCAACTGTCCGGAGTCCAAGTGCACGGATCACGGCCTTGGCGCGCGAGGGTGTCGCAATACAGGGCATAGCCCGAACGCCCGAGCTCGTCCAGTGGAATCTCCCGAATCTCCAGGTTCTCCACGGCACGGCGAGTCTCCCGGCGCGCTGAGTGGCGATCCAACGAGGCGAAGCCGTAATCCTTGTCCGAGCACACCATCAGGTAGCTGCTCTTGCCCAGGCTGGTCATGGGCGTGAAGTACCGCAGACCGATGTAGCGACCCCGCCGCCTGACAGCCCGCAGTTCCTCCGGGGACGGCTCGGCAACCCTGTGGTACGGGAAGCGGAAGTAGAACCCCGTCTGGGCGTTGTACCAGTAACCAGATTCGGTGTTCACCACGCTGTGGCCGAGCCGTCTGAGGAACTCGGCGTATGTCCGCAGGGAGTCCTGCCACCCGGAGTGAGCGGCTGCGCTCGCGGTCGCAGAGTCTCCAACTTCCATGTTCCGGCTCCTAAATGTGCCGCAGGATCCAGTTGCGGTAGGCGGCATCCTGTCTGGAGGTTGCGAGGTCGAAGGCTCTCGCCAGTGCCGCGTTCCGCGCGCTCGTGATCCGAACGAGGCCTGCGTCCACGGTGCCGAACTTCTCCTTGTACTGATCGCACTCACCGCCGAAGTGGAAGGTCCGCACTTCGCGTTCCTTCATCGCCTTGATGCCATGCCACGCAAGGGGCTCGTTGGGACGCAGGGATTGGAACTCGCGCCGGCTGGCTGCGCCCCAGAACACTGCGGAATCGCCCCCGAAGAGGAAGATGCCGGTCGCGATGGACTCACCGCCGGGCTCTCGGGAGCGGAGCAGCAGGATGTTGCCGGTGACAACGAGCGCCTCGAACATTCGCCGCAGACTGTCAACGCTGTAGAAGGGTTTGAGCTGGAGTCGCTCCATCACCTCAAGGTGCTGGCCGTAATACTCGTCGGCAAAACCCACCGGGTCCGTTTCCTCCTCGACGACGACGCCCACCTTCACCGACTTCCTGATCGAGTTGCGGCACTGACTCTTCATCGCCGCGAACAACTCGTCTTCGGTTCGAGCCAGGTCAATCGCGTACCACTGAAGTGCCTCGACCCGCGTGTGCCGGCAGCCCTCAACGTCCGCCGCGGTGATGCCGGTGTCCACAATCTCAACGAACACGGAACGGGTCTCCCGCCACACCCAGTCCAAGAATGCCGGCACCAGGTCCGCCCGCACCTGTCCTTCCGCAAGACTGAAGCCCATGAAGTAGGCACCCCATCCGCGGAATGGGCTGCCCACGATCTCCTGCCCGAACCTCCTGATGGTAAGCCCGATGAAATGGCCCACTATCTGCCCGTCCGTCATTACGCGTAGCAGGAAGGGCTCCGCGGCATGTTCCCGTGCGACGTGTTCGACCCAGGCCCTCGTCTGGAAGACGTTCGGCCGGCCGATACTCCCGATCTCGGCCCACACTCGCGCGGTGGAGGGGACACGTTCGAAGTCGTATGAGTAGCAACTGCCGCGATGCCTTTCACGCAGCGCCGGTATCAAGGTTCTCGCGCCCATGAAGCGCACCCCCCAGTCTCCACTGGTGCGGTCTCGGCAGCGTCCTGAGTCGTCGAACGGTGCCGGCGCGCTACCTGGTGTCCGTCTCCCCGCAGTGGCAGCCAATTCTACAGTTGTGGCCCACGTCACACCAGGACTTCAGTCCCAGATGGACGCCGCCCCGCGATCCCGGTGTCCACCATCAGCGGCTGATCGGAAGACGGGCAATGCGAATCGTGCGCCTACGCCCCAGTGGCGACACTCTCTCGTGATGCCGCTCATTCCTCATACATCTCGAGCGCTTGCTCGAACCGCGCACACGCTTCAAGGATGCCGACGACCACGTCCCGTATCGCCTCCGTGGAGAGGTCCCGCAGATCGAGTGGTGCCCTCGGAGTCGCCAAGAACGGTGAGGACGGCTTCGCTTCGCAAGGGACTCCAGAGGACCTAGCCTAGGATTGCGCCGTGCCGATCCACCAGATAGACGATCCGCCAGATAGACGAAGGGGTCCACATGCCAGAGCTCGACATCGTCCGAGTGCCGCAGATCCTCCTGCCCGCGCCCGCCGTGGATCTCCACAAATGGTCGGTCATCGCGTGCGACCAGTTCACCTCGCAGCCGGAGTACTGGGAATCGGTGGAGGCCACGGTCGGGGACTCGCCGTCGACGCTTCGCATGGTGATGCCGGAGGCACAGCTCAACGCCCCTGACGTCGAGGCCCGCATCGCCGCGATCCAGCAGACGATGCGCGACTACACCGACCAGAACCTGCTGGAAACTCACGAGGCGATCGTGTACGTCGAGCGGGAACTCGGGCACGGGACCAGGCGCGGGCTGGTCGTCGAGCTGGACCTCGAGGCCTACGACTACTCCAGCCCCAGCGACGCCCTCGTGCGCTCGACCGAGGGAACCGCGCTCGACCGCCTGCCCCCGCGCATGGACGTCCGCCGTGGCGCGCTGCTCGAACTGCCCCACATCCTCGTTCTGTATGACGATCCCGCCGGGACCGTACTCACCGAGACCCTCGCCCGCCGCGATGAGCTGCCGATCGCGTACGACCTCGAACTGATGGAAGGCTCCGGGCACCTGACGGGCCGTTTCATCGCTGATGCCGCACTTCAGCAGTCGGTGTTCTCGGCCATCGCCGCGCTCATCGAACCCACCGCCTACACGGAGCGATACGGGCTCCCCGCCGAGCACCCGATTCTCTTCGCCATGGGCGACGGCAACCACTCCCTCGCCGCCGCCAAGAGAATCTGGGAGGAGCTGAAGGCGGCGGGGGCGCCGGCCGATGACCCGGCCCGTTGGGCGCTGGTTGAGCTGGTCAACCTTCACGACGAGTCCATGAACTTCGAGCCCATCCACCGGGTGGTGTTCGGCTCGGATGACCTCGTCCGTGACTTCGTGGACGAGTTCGGGGCCTCGACGGCGCCGGTCGCCGGCATCCCAGAGATCATGGCGGCCATCAGCGAGGGTGACGCGCAGCGTATCGGCGTCGTCACCGCCCGCGAAGACCTGGTGGTGGAGATTCCGAGCCCGGAACACGAGCTGCCGGTCGCCACACTGCAGGAGTTCCTGGACCGCTGGCTCGCCGAGAATCCGGACGCCGAGATCGACTACGTCCACGGCGAGGACGTCACCGGCGAACTCTCGCGCCGCGACGGCAACGCCGGTTTCCTCCTCCCCGGCATCGGCAAGGACGCGTTCTTCCGCTCGATCGCCGTCGACGGCGCAGTGCCCCGCAAGACGTTCTCCATCGGGCATGCCGAGGACAAGCGCTTCTACATGGAGTGCCGCGCTATCCGGTAGCAGAGGCCGAGGCGGGCACCAGGAACACCTCCTGCCACATCGGACGGGCGGGCGGCGTCCCCGTGTCGAGGATGGCCCGCCATGCCTCGTCGGTCAGCCGCTCGCCGGTCTCGCTGGTGAACTCGTAGAACGAGTAGACCGCTCCGGAGGCCACCTGGAATCCGCCGCCATCCGCCGGCACGATGACGAGGAGCCGGTCGAACCTGCCCGTCGCCACCTCCAGGACCGCGGTGCTCCCGTCCTCCGACACCCCCGTGGCGATGTCCGCGACGATCGCAGCGTCCTGGTCACGCTCCGGTATCCCGTACTCGTCCTGGTCGCTCGTGCGCATCGCGAAGCCCTCGAGTTCCTCGCCCATGAAGCGGAGCCGTTCCTGATCGGCCCGGGACACCTCATCCCCCGCGAGCTCGGCGCGCGCCACGCCCGCGAGGAAATCGAACAGCCCCAGCATGTCGTCGAGGAGCACGAGCTCGCCTCCTTCCGCGATCAGTTCGCGCTCCACGAGCCCGGTGCGCATCAGCTCCGTCATGGCCGACAACCGCTCGAAGACCACAGGATCCGGCTCCACCCAGTTTCGTGGCTCCGCCAGATCGAAATCTCCGCCCATCTCCGCGAAGGCCTGCTTCGCGTAGAGGATCGTGTCGTGCTTCAGTTCGGCGTAGGAACCGAGCCCCGACTGCAGTCCTTTTGCCGCCCATGCCTCGCTGCGCTGGTAGTCCGGGAAAGCCTCGCCGCGCTCAGCGAAGCTCGCGGCGATGGAGTAGAGCCACGCGTCGTAGACCGTGTTGCCCCACTCCTCCACCGGCCGTTCCTCAACGGCATCGCGCAAGGCGCTGAGTTCCTCCTCGTAGCCGGCGAAGTCGCTCGCGCCCGCTTCGTCCTGAATCTCGAACGCCAGCTCTGATCCGAGCGCCGCTGCCACGTCCAAAGCGGACGGCAGCGTCCGCAGTTCCCCATCCGATTTCGCGCCGACGTTCGGCGGCAGCAGCCGGTCCATCATCCACGCGTCGAGCACGAACCGGGTTCCCATCAGAAGGACCGCGGCGCGGTCGGGATTGATCAGCACCTCCCGCGTCGCAGCGAGTTCGTCGACGACGCCGGCGAGCGCTTCGTCACTGGCGAGCGCCGTCGGGTCGTCGAGCCAGGCTGAGTCCACCGCAGCGGCGGCGTCGGCGAACTCGTGCGGCCGGTAGTCATCGGCCACACCGACGAGGAACGCCGTGGGCTCGGCGATGGTCTCCCAAAGCGCGAGCAGTTCCGCGTCTGCAACCAGCGGACGGGTGGCGAGCACTGCGAGACGCATCGGGTCGTGGGCGGCGTCACCCCCCGGCGCGCCAAGGGTTCCGGGCAGGCAGAAGCCCAGCTGGCCGAGGACGGACGTGCCGAGGAAGTACCGGGTGAGGTCCTCGGAGCGGGTGTAGTGGCCGCGCGGCGTGAACATCGAGTACGCCACCTGGCATCCCGTGATCGGCGAGATCTCGAGCGTGGCGCCGCGCGCCAAGATGAGTTCCATCTCTTGTGCCGCGAGCGGCCCCAGGTCCACATCCTGCCCGAGGGCCGCAGCGGCAACCTGGTACAGCTGGACGGCGCGGTCGGCGGCGTCCGCCAGCTCGGTGCCGGCGAGTTCCTCCGCCTGTGCCTCTGCGCTGCTGAGCAGCCCGCCCACGAGTTCCTCGGTCGCGGGGAGCAGCACTTCGAGCTCAATCTCCCGCAGCAGCTTGTCGAACACGAGGTGCCAGACGTGGTATGCGGCGTCCGTGGTGACGTAGGAGGGGATCTCCGAATAGAGGTTGTCGTCGTAGGCGAAGTGCAACTGGTTGTAGTCCCAGGGCACGACGACGAAGCCCTGCTCCGCCAACGCGTCCGAGACCCCTGGCTCCGCGATCACATCCGAGAGATCCGGCGCGACCTCGACGTCGTCGAGTGACGACGGCGTCGCCTCCCCGCCGTACGCCGGTTCGTCCGAATCGAGCAGGGGCACGCCGGCGAAATCGGCGAAGGCGACCTGCGCCGTCGTCGGTAATCCTTGGAAGGAGACCGGCACGGTCGCGGGTGCGGTCGCGGGTGCGGTCGCGGACGCCGACGGGGTCTCGGCGGGGCTGACGCCCGGCGAGGCGGTCGGCTCCGGCTCGCCCGGTCCGCAACCGGCGGCGAACAGGATCGCCGCCGCAATCACGAAAGCCACAGTCCGCTTCATTGGGTTGTCCTCATCTCTGGGTTTCGGTTGGTGATGACGGGTTCGGTACGCCCATCTCCGTTGACGTCTGCGCAGGTGGGATCCCCCGCGCCGGGGAGGTCGGGCACGGAGGGCAGGCTTGTGAAACCGAAGCCGCCCCAGAAGCTCGCGCCCGTGGCCACTTGATCGTTCGCGTTCACGTCCGAGGCGAAGGCGAGTGAGACGGCGCCGTCGCACGCCGCGACGGCGGACACGGGCCGGAACACCGTACCGGCCACCCATTCCTGGGTGAGGTCGGTGCCGTAGACGCCGAGGTGGAGGGAGCGGCCCGCTGCATCAAGTCCGACGGCTTCTGGCAGGTGCCTGCTCACCAGGGTCTCGCGGAAGGGCCGGTGGAACACCACGACGATCTCGTCCGCTCCGTCGCCGTCCGGATCGCCGATGGCGGCGTCGACGACGTCGACGGCGAGGCCGTCGAGATGCTCGGAGGCGGGCCTTGGTGCTTCGCCGGATGCGACCGGCCGGGCGAGGCTCCACCACGAGCCATCGAAGGCGGCTGCGTCGCCGATTGGGAGGTCCCAGGTCACGGCGGCGGCGTCGTTCGCTGGGCGCAGTCCGGAACGAATGGCGATCACGCCGTCGCCGTCGGAAAGGACCTCGGTCACGGAAAGGGCGCCATCGGGGCGTGCGGGAGCCACCGACAGCTGCCACCGCTGGCGGACCGGTTGGGCGGTCTCGGACGGGATGGAGCCGAATGGCAGAATCCCGAGAACGAAGAGGCACGCCGCACTGCGTGATCCCCGCATGTTGAGACTCTAGGGCCCGGGCGGGGGCGCCCCCCGGTCAATCGGGCACCGCGTTGGGCGCATGCGGCACCATCTCGCGGCAGATCCGTCACGCCCGTGGACGCCGGGGAGGAGAAGCTCCCGCGACTGGACTCGAACCAGTAACCTGCCGGTTAACAGCCGGCTGCTCTGCCAATTGAGCTACGCGGGATCGCCTCGACGACCTTACCAGCCGTCCGCCCCACAGATGAAACCCGGTGCTGTCACTTCCGCCACATCCGCCAGTCCCACCCGCGGGACTGCGGTCACTCCGGCATGCCCACAGCGGCGCGGGCGCGCATCTCGAGCTGGTCGGCCTGTGCCTGCTCCTCATCGGTCAGCGGACCCCGGGCCACGAGCTGCGAGAACAGTTCCCCACTCGGGTGCCGTCGGACGAACGCGCGCACGTCGCCGGCGGCGGTCTTCAGGATCTCGACGTGCACCTGTGACGCCGTAATCCGTTCCCGGACCGCAGTCACGGCGTCGAAACCGGAGGTCTCTGCCATGTCGAGCACGAGAGGCGACGAGCCGTCGACCCACCGGACCGTCAGCCGGCGCTCCTTCCCGTTCCACGTCGCAGACTCGGTATCAGTCCACGGCCGCTCCAGTTCGATGTCCTCCGCATTCACGACGACGATCCTGTCCACCGCGACTCCCAGCCACCGCTCGCCCGTCAGAGCAGCCGAGAGTGCCGCGCCCGCGAGTTTCAGCTGCCGCACAGCACCACGATCCGTCGTCGACCTCCTGAACATGCATTCCACGGTAACCCGCAATTCGCCCGCGACCCAGCGGAAACCGTATTCTTGAGCAGGCGACCACTCGTCGCCCGCGCCCCGATAGCTCAGAAGGTTAGAGCAGCGGACTCATAATCCGTCGGTCCTCGGTTCAAGTCCGAGTCGGGGCACCACAGGGCACCACAGGGCACCACATCTTCCGCGAAGCGCCGGCCCGAACGTTGGCAAGATCACCCGGGTCAAACGCCGTCGTCGGAAAGGCCACTCCACACCGGAGCGGTAGCCTGACGCCGGTAGGTCCCCTGCCATCCGCCGCACCGCCCAACCCCTCGGGCGGCCCACGTAGGAAGGCCCCTCATGTCAAGAAATCCGTTCACCTGGACCCTGCACGGGGATGGGAAGAACCTCAGACCCGGCGAGGTCGTCGCACCCGACGAGCGCCTCACCTGGGGCCGCACCATCGGGATCGGCGCGCAGCACATTGTCGCCATGTTCGGCGCGACCTTCCTCGTGCCGCTCATCACGGGCTTCCCGCCGGCGACCACGCTGTTCTTCTCCGCCGTCGGCACCCTGCTGTTCCTGCTAATCACCGGCGGGCGGCTGCCCTCCTACCTCGGATCGTCATTCGCGTTCATCGCGCCGATCACCGCCGTACAGCTCACGCCCGGCGACCCCACTCCCGACGAGATGGCCGTCGCCCTCGGCGGCGTCTTCGCAGCCGGAGCACTCCTCGCGATTGTCGGCCTGATCGTTCATTTCTCGGGAACCAAGTGGATCGACATCGTCATGCCTCCGGTGGTGACCGGCACGATCGTCGCCCTCATCGGTTTCAACCTCGCGCCCGCCGCCTGGAACAACTTCCAGGTCGCTCCGGTCACGGCGCTGACCACCCTGGCGGCGATCGTTCTGATCACGGTGCTCTTCCGCGGCATCTTCGGACGACTCTCGATCCTGCTGGGTGTGCTGGTGGGCTACGCCGTCGCAATCCTCCGGGGCGAGGTCAACTTCGACGCCGTCGCTGCCGCCCCATGGTTCGGTCTGCCGCAGTTCGCCTCCCCCCAGTTCGACGCGAGCGTCCTGGGCCTCTTCCTCCCCGTGGTCCTCGTACTCGTGGCGGAGAACATCGGCCACGTGAAGTCGGTCGCCGCGATGACCGAGCGCAACCTCGACGGCGTCACCGGCCGCGCCCTCTTCGCCGACGGCGTCGCCACCATGCTGGCCGGCGCCGGTGGCGGTTCCGGCACCACCACCTATGCCGAGAACATCGGCGTCATGGCCGCCACCCGCGTCTACTCGACGGCGGCGTACCTCGTGGCCGGCATCGTGGGGCTCGGGCTCTCGTTGATGCCGAAGTTCGGCGAACTCATCGCCACGATCCCCGTCGGGGTCCTCGGCGGCGCCGCCACCGTGCTCTACGGAATGATCGGCGTCCTCGGCGCGCGCATCTGGGTCCAGAACAAGGTCGACTTCTCCGATCCTGTCAACCTCAACACCGCCGCGATCGCGCTCGTGATCGGCATCGCGAACTACACCTGGGTCGTGGGCGACGTCGCTTTCGAGGGCATCGCTCTCGGCACCACCGCGGCACTGATCGTCTACCACGTGATGCGGAGCATCTCCCGCTGGCGCGGCACCGCGATGGAGCCGGCTTCCCCCGCGTCCGTGCCTGGAGGCACCGAGCTCGAGGGCAATCACCGCAGCGAGGAGACTTCGGTCTCGGGCTCCTGACGACGGCGGAGGCTTGGCTGAAGCCCGTCAGCCTGAGGCGCGCCAGCCTGAGGCGCGCCGGCCTGAGGCGCGTCAGCCCACCGGCCGTGGGGTTGGGACCATCTCAATCCTGCGGCCGGTTCTTCTTCTGCCGTCACATATCCCAGACACCGCCGCCGCTATTCCGGAGACCGCCGCCGCTATTCCGGAGACCGCCGTCACAATTCCGGACACCGCCGCCCGCTGTTACGGACACCGCCGTCACATATCCCGGACACCGCCGCCCGCTGTTACGGACACCGCCGTCACATATCCCGGACACCGCCACCCGCTGTTACGGACACCGCCGTCACATATCCCGGACACCGCCACCTGGGCGAAGAATCTGGGCCTGGAGCCGGCCGGTCTTCCTACCCATCCTGGTCGCGGTCTTCGCCGCGGAACATCCGGCCGACCGGTCTGCGCCGCCGGGGCTTCGCGCCGGTGCCGGCCAGTTTGCCTACTCGTCCTGGTCGCGGTCTTCGCCACGGAACATGCGACCGGCACCCCGGCCCAAGTTTCCGAGCACCCGCAGCGACGCCGAGAACGCCTCAGACCACGAGCGCGAGTGCTGGTACTCGCGCCAGGCCACCCAGAGGAGCAGAAAAAGCAGCCCGATGGCAAGCAGCCACAACAGTCCGCGAAGAACACGCCACGCGATGCCAAGCGCGAACAGCCCGAGGATGATCATAATGATGACGGTCAAGACGGATCGGCCGCGGCTCTCCTGCGTGGGTTCGCTCATGGGTCAATGCTAAGCGGCAGGTGGGGCCGCCAACCACTGAGGCCGCGCAACCGGGCCACGTCCGCCACCGCTTCCGCGTTCACCGTTGCGCCACCGCTCCGCCGGTTCGTCGCCGCCGCTACCGCTCGCACCTGCCACGGCCGCCCAGACGCTAACCTTCGGCTCGCGCCCTTGCCCTCAACGGGTGCTGAGGCGCGGGCACTCTTGCAGGCGAGGTTCGGGACTGAAGGTAAGGGCCCAGACGCTAACCTTCGGCTCGCACCCTCACCCTCAACGGGTGCCGCGGCACGGGCACCTCTTGCGGGCGAGGTTCGGGAGTGAAGGTAAGGGCCCAAACGCCAACCCTCGGCTCGCACCCTCACCCCCGGCAGGTGCCGCGGCACGCGCCCTCACCCCCGGCAGGTGCCGCGGCACGCGCCCTTACCCTCGACGGGTGCTGAGGCACGGGCACCTCTTGCAGGCGAGGTTCGGGACTGAAGGTAAGGGCCCAGACGCTAACCTTCAGCTCGCGCCCTTACCCTCGACGGGTGCCGCGGCACGGGCACCTCTCGCGGGCGAGGTTCGGGACTGAAGGTAAGGGCCCAGACGCCAACCTCCGGCTCGCGCCCTCACCTTCGGCAGGTGCCGCGGCACGCGCCCTCACCCTCGGCAGGTGCCGCGGCGCGGGCACTCTTGCAGGCGAGGTTCGGGACTGAAGGTAAGGGCCCAGACGCTAACCTTCAGCTCGCGCCCTTACCCTCGACGGGTGCCGCGGCACGGGCACCTCTCGCGGGCGA
>DASRMP010000056.1:0-10017 GCA_035647855.1 Actinomycetaceae bacterium
CACCGGCGCTTGTTGTCGCTGCGGCCATCATCGCTGATGGACGCCTGCTCGCTGCGGAGCGTTCCTCGCCGCCGGCGCTCGCGGGGCAATGGGAACTGCCTGGTGGCAAGGTCGAGAATGGTGAGGAACCGGTGGCAGCACTCCGCCGGGAGATCCGCGAGGAACTCGGCGTGGAACTCGTGATCGGGGGACGGGTTCCGGCGCCGGACGGCGGCGACTGGCCGGTCCTCGGCGGACATCTCATGCGCGTGTGGCGGTGTGAACTCGCGGTCGGTCAGCCCGAGCCACTCCAGGACCACAGCCGGCTGTCCTGGGTTCCGCTGGACCGGCCGGAGTCGGTGAGTTGGCTCGGCCCCGACCTGCCCATCGTGGAGGAGATCGGAGTCCGGGAGAGCGCCGGGCGTCAGTCCAGCCTGTAGTCCCTCTCGTGGTTCGGGCTGCAGTAGTACCCGTGCTCGATCGGCTGGGTGCCGCCGCACGACGCCGCGATATCGGTGTAGCTCCCGCCTCGGATGGCGAAGTCGAAGAGATCGTCGCAGGCCTCCATGTCTCCGCCCAGGCATGCGTCCTGGAGACTGTCGAGGACGGGATCGTCGCCATATTCCAAGTTGCCCATGGGTGCGGCGCCTTCCGGGTCACAGACACCCGCACTGTCAGTGGCGGTGCCGCCGCACGTCGTCGCGAACTCCTCGTACTCGGAGTCCAACGGCGAGTTCCAGAAGAGCCTGTCGCAGGCGACCATATCGCCCGCGGCACAGGCGTCCCAGTAGCCGTCGAGGAGATCGTTGTCGCCGCGGGTGTGGTTCGCCGCGGCCCAATCCGGCGAGGCCGGTCCATTCGGATCGGTGGCGGGCTCACCGCCCGTCCACGAGTTCACGGGCAGGCTCATGTCCGCGTCGTCGCAGTCGATGTTGCCTCCAGTGCGGCCACCGCATGTCATGCCCACCCATTCGGCGTCCGAGCCGGGTTCTGCGCGCTGGAACAGTTTGTTGCAGGCTGACGCCGAGCCACCCCGGCAATCGTCAACCAGGGCCTGCACGCTCAGGGCAAAGGGTGGCAACTTGGTCAGGAATGCGACCAGGAAATAGATTGCAGCGAGGGCGACCACCCCACCGAGAATCCACCAGATCGTGTTCAGGTTGAATCTCGGTTCCTGGCCGTGCGGCGGCCCGGAGGACGCGCCGTAGGGCTGGGACGGTGCGCCGCCGTGGAACTGCGTGGCACCGCCGTGGAACTGCGGGGCACCGCCGTGGAACTGCGTGGCACCGCCGTGGGCCGGCTGGTTCTGACCGGTCTGTGGTTGGCTGGTTGCGTAGTTTGGCTGGTGCAGACCAGATTGCGGATGGCCTCCCGGCTGAGCCCACGAGTTCGCCTGCTGACCGGGCTGACCGGGCTGACCGGGCTGACCCGGCTGACCGCCCGCGAACGGCTGCCCGCCCCACGAGCTGTAATGCTGTGCCGCACCAGCCTCCGGCACCGGAGTGCCGCTGCTGCCCCGTTGCCCGAACACCCAAGTCTCCCCGTGCGCTTGGATGGCTTCGGTGTGGTCGGCGTCGGTTGCGTCGGCGTCGGTTGCGCCGGCGTCGGTGGCTTGCGTCGGGATCGGTTCGTTCGCCTGTGTCAGCTCAAGTTCGCTGCTCTGCGTGGGCTCGGGTTCCCTCCTCGGCGCCTCGGATTCTCCGCGACCGCGACCGCGGTCGCCGGGGCGGTTGGGCTCGGACATGGCTGCCCTTCTGCTAGACGTCTCGCCAACCAAGTTACGCCATACCGTTGCTGCGCCGCCGATCGCCGCCAGTACGAGTGCGCCGGGTCCGGGGTGCGTCTCGGCGCTTTCTCGGTTTCTTGGCCGATTTGGGTCCTGGGGAGTCGGTTGTTCGGGCGTTCCGGCGCGGACGAGTCGGCGTAGGTGCCGCTTGTGCGGGTTTGCGTGGTTCGACGCCGCCTGCGGGCGTCTTCGTGCGGGCCTCTTCGAGCGGGCCTCTTCGGCCGCGGCTTTCGGCCGCGAGCCCAGTAGATGTGTCATTCTCGGCCGGGAATAGGCCTCCCCGACAGGGGAGGACGGGGACTAGTGTCGGAGTTTCGGCCCTGCGGGCCGGCGCGTGCGCCGTCGAGGGGTCGATTTGGCTCATTTTTGGCCTGTTCGCGGCCTTCCGGACCGGAGGATTCGTCTACTGTAGGCGTTTAGCTTCTTCTGTAGGTGTTAAACACGTGTCAAACGCCTACGGAAGAAGCCAACCGCCTACGGTTGTCGCTCCGCTGCCGGTTCAAGAGGCTCTGCTACCGGTTGAACAGGCTGAAGAGCGTCACTAGGCCCAATGCCGTCAACTTAAGGTTTTGCTTGAGGTTTCAAGGGTTGTTGTCGGCGTGTCCGTGGGGTGGGGGCGCACGATCGTCACATCGGGGCGCGCGTTCGTCACACCGACTCTCCAGCTCTGCACCCGTGGCGCACGATCGTCACACGGGATTCTTGAGGGCGCACGAACGTCACGCCGGGGCGTGCGATCGTCACGGCATGGCGCACGAACGTCACACGCAGAATGCTGAGGGCGCACGATCGTCACCATGGCGCAGTGACGTCACTGCGCCATCGTGACGAACGCCAGCCATCTTGTGACGAACGTGCGCCCCGGTTTCGCCGATGTGACGTTCGTGCGCCCTCACGTTACGAACGTGCGCCCCCACGCCGCGAACCCGGCCAGACACCGCCGCCGGGGAAACTCGAACCCCATTCAGGACCGTCCGGCAGGAACTGGGGAACTTCAGACCCCGTCTCGCGACGCGCTGGGGAACTCTGGGCCTCGTCTGGGCGGCGCGCTGGGGAACCTGAGACCTGCTGGGGAACATCGCACCCCGTAGTCGAGGTCTGAAGTTCCCCAAGAAACGATCTCGAGGTAGCAGACGAAGTCCCAAGTTCCCCAGCGACACCACGCAAGCGGCAGGACGAGGTGCGAAGTTCCCCAGCCCCCCGGTACCAGACCCCGAAGGAAGTTCCAAGTTCCCCAGCGACACCACGCAAGCGGCAAGACGAGGTGCCAAGTTCCCCAGCCACCCGGCACCAGACCCCTGGGCGACACGGATCTCACGGACAACACGCTCAATGGCACAACAAGCAGACAACGGAGGCCCCGGCAAAGTGGAAGCATCTTGGTCGTTGCATCTCCTACCGGAAGCTCCGTTGCCCCCACACCACGACAACAACCCCTGAACCCTCAAGCAAAACCCTGAGTTGACGGCATTGCCCCTGGACCGCACGAAACCAGCACGCGCTACCGGAACTCCTACGGAAGTCTCTGCTCTCTCCCCAGTTGGGGAGGCCCGTCCAGCCGCAACTCTCGGAAGACTGGCCCCGCGCCACGCACCCGCGCCACGCGGCGGGGCCGCAACCGGCAACAAATAGGCGGGACGGGGCCGAAACCTGTACGGAAGTCTCCGCTCTCGCTGTCGGGAGGCCCGTTCTAGGCTGAAAACACCCATTCTCGGAGTAGTAGCGATGTGGGAGGCCGTGCCGACCGGTGCTTCCCCTATTGGGCGGCGTCCCCTGTCGGGCGCCACCGTCATCGGGCGTCACCGTCATCGGACGGCATCGTCATCGGGCAGCGTCCCCTGTCGGGCGCCACAATCATCGGGCGCCACCGTCATCGGCGGCATCGCCATTGGGCGGTGCCGCCCTGGTGCGGCTTCCCGACGCTCACCAGTTCTGGCCTCCGCCGAAGCCGCCGCCCGAGGGGCCCATTTCCGCGCCGGCTTCGTTGTTGCGCTCGATGAGTTCCTGGAGCCGGGGGTCGAGTTCCTCGGGCCGGGGCTGCTGCCCCTCGCCTCCCTCCGAGTCGTCGACGTCGTCGTCGCCCTCACCCTCGCGCTCCTGTCCCTCCTCGATGCTTTGCTGCTCCTCCTCTTCCTGACGCTGCCGGGCCTCGTTCAGTTTGTCCCACTGGCGCTGCTCGTCGACGTCCGGGCGCACGCCCTCCACCGGAAGCGGCCGCTCGGTCTGGTCAGCCGCGGACCGGCCATCCGATGTGCAAGGACCGATCATGTCCAGCGCGTCTCTGTAACGGCCGATCGCGCCGGCAGAGTCACCGGAGTCCCGGGCCTCATCGCCGAGTCCTTCGTACGAGAGCGAGAGATTCGTGCGGATGAGGCACTCCGGACTTCCCTGATCGAGCCCGGAGCCGGGCGTGACAGGTGTCAGTTCGATGCCCGCGAGCGCACGCTCGAGCGTGCCCGCCGCCTCGGCGAAGCGTAGGTCCCCGAGTTGCGCGGTGCCCTCGTTGTAGACGCCCTTCCACGGCTCGGGGAACAGTTCGCTGACGGCGGCCTGCCGCCGGTAGGCGACCTCCGCCTCGCCATAGTCGCCCGACGCGAACACACTCGACGCCCACAGGTTCCAGGCCCAGAGCGCCAGCAAGAAGACCCCCGCCAGCGCGAGGACCACGACCACCGGGAGGGTCCACCAGAAGAGCCGTCGCCTATGTGTGCCGCGCGTGCGCATGGAGCCCTCCCATCAGGCGGAGCTGCCGCAGCTGTTCGTAGGCCTCCCACGCCAGCAGACCGACCACGATCCACACGAGCGGCCAGTAGAGGTCGCGGTAGAAGAGGGCGGTGGCGCGGCCGTCTTCCTTCAGCATCTCGATGTCGATTCCGGCCGCAACGCCGTCGAGCGAACCCGGTTCGGAGCGGTGCTCGTAGTCGATTCCGAGGCTCACCGCCACGGCACGGAGGTTGTCCTCATCGATGCGCGAGATGGCGTCCGTGCCTGTCCGGTTGTCCTGAATGTATTCGTCGGCGGCGCCGAGGCGGCCGTAGAACCGCATCCTGCCACCCTCCGCCGTGCCGTAGCCGAGGACGGCTCCGCCGTCGACGTACCGCGCGAGGTCCCGGTAGCCGTCCGGGGAGGCGTCCACGGAGGAGTCGTCGCCGTCGGTATTCTCGCCGTCACTGAGGAAGAACACGAGCCGCACGTTCTGGGGGTTCTGTTCCTCGCCGGTGACGAGGGCGCGTTCCAGCGCCTCCAGTGGACGGTCGATCGCGGAGCCGGCGGAGTAGAGGGTCGCCTCCTGCTGGAGTGTTTCCGCCCACGACTCGACGGCGCGCGCGTCCGTGGTCAGCGGCAGTTGGCGGGCGGCCATCGAGTCGAAGGCGATGAGCGAGTAGCGCGAACCCGGGAAGGCCCCGGTGATCGCCACGACGTCATGGCGTACCCCCTCAAGGCGCGGCACACCCTGGCCGTAGTCCTCGGCGGCCATCGAACCGGTGCGGTCGACCGCGATGTACACGTCGACGTTCGAGGTCACCTCCACCCCCTCCGCCTGGACGGCGGGCGTCGCGCCGATCGCGAGGACCGCGACCACCAGGCCGAGCCGGCGCCACCATGCGACCTCGGTGCCGTCGCCGTCGCGACGTGCGCGGTGGAGGGCGAGCACGCAGATTCCGCCGAGCAGGACGAGAAGGAGAATCAGCAGCCAGGGAGGCCAGAGGAAGCGCAGAATCATGCCCGTGCCCTCCATGCGACGATCACGAGGAGCCCCACGAAGAGCACGAGCCAGGGATAGTAGCGGTCGGGGCGGTCGGTCTCGATGACTCTGGGGGACGCGTTGAGTTCGGCGGCGTCTTCCGCAGTGATCTCGGCGACGATCGTTGGTGCGAGCCCGGGGTCGTCGAGTTCGTAGAAGAGGCCGCCGCGCGAGGTCACTACCTCCTCGTACTCGTTGCGGAGCTGGTCGACCGGCCATTCGGAGGCATATATGGCGTGGATGCGCGCGCCACGCTCCGCGGCGAGATCCGCGGCCTCGGCGAGCGTGAGCAACTGGCGGCCGTTCGGCTCGTTGTCGGTGGCGAGGATGATCGTGCGGCTGCGCGTCTCGTCGGCGAGATCGAACGAGAGCACGCAGCTCGCGAGACCGTCACCAATGAGCGAGGCGCCGGTGGCGAACGTGGGGTACGTGCCCGTCATCCACTCGTTGAACGCCTCGGTCGCCCCGGGAGTGAGCACCATGGAGAGCGGATTGATCCCCATGATCTGCGCGCCGCGCGCCAATTCTTCCTTGACCATGGCGTAGTCGTCAGTGAGGGGGAAGACCACACGGGTGGTGTAGTTCCAGATGTTGAGGGAGATGCGTTCGCCGTCGAACGAGTCGACCATGTTCGAGTACACGCGCAGCACCTGGGAGTCGAACGGCATCATCGAGCCGGAGACGTCGAGGCACAGCACGATGTCCCGCGTGGCGAGGCGCTCGTTGGTGAGATGCGTATCGATCGGGCGCCCCGCGAGCAGCGCCGCGAAGAGCGTGGCGATCCCGAGGAGGGAGACCATGCCGAGTGCGGCGAGCCGTTGCAGCGACAGCCGGCGACGGTAACTCGGGAGCCGGGTCAGGTACCCGGTGTTGGCCACGTAGGTCTCGCGACGAGACCGACGACGACGGCGCTCGAGCAGCGCCCAGCCGGCCAGCGACGCGGCCAGAACGATCGCGATCACGGCCCACGGCGCCCAGGGAGTCACCACTCCGTGATCACCCCCTGCGCCATCCCGAAGGTCTGCGCGGCCTCCGCGTCCGGGTCATGGGAGAAAGACGGCTGTTCGCAGCGGGCGAGGAGCTCGCCGAGGTCGCTGCCCGGGAAGTACTCCACGACCTCGCCCCGCGACATCCACGCCAGGTCACGGCCCATGCGTTCCGTCCCGAACCCGCGCACGAGCCCGGCCACCTCCAGATGGAAGTCCCGGAGCGTCAGCGTTCCGGCTGTGTACTGCACGTAGTAGTCCTCAAGGCGCCGACCGTACTCGGCACGGAGTTCGCCCGCCTCGCGGTCTCTCTTCTTGCCCTCGGGCACGGCGCGGGGCCGGCGCAGAACGAAGACGAGCCACGCAATGACGAGAAGCACCAGCACCGCGCCGAGGGCGGGTACCCACCACGAGTAGGCCGCGGGCGAGGCGGGGTCAATGCCGGACACGGCGCTGCCTTCCCAGAAGATCGACGAGGGCGTCCACTGCGTCCTCCGTCCCGCGCACCACCACGGACGTGATGCCGCGGCGTTGCAGCATCGCCCTGACCTCGGCCTTCCGCCGCTCGACGGCCATCCCCGCCTCGCTTCGGATCTGCGGGTCGCGGCGCACGAAATCGGGCAGCTCGCCGCCGTCGACATCCACGATCACGCCACCGCGACCAGTCATCTCGGTGGGCCGCAGATCCGCGATCGCGATGACCATGACCTCGTGACGCGTGCGGAGCCGGCGCAGATCCGGTTCGGCGCCGAGTTCGGGGCGCGCCTCATCCGTGATTACGACGACGAGCGAACGCCTCGCGACCCCCGCGAAGACCCGCTGGAGCACCCGTGTCAGCGCCGACGGCGGCCCCTCCCGGCTCATGTCCATTGCGAGGCGGCGCAGCAGTGTCTCGAGGTGCTCGGTGCCCTGACGTGCGGGGACCTGGCGAATGCGCTCCGAATCGCCGCTCACGAGGCCCACCAGATCGCCGCGGTGGCGCGCCAGGAAGGCGATGACCTCGGCGGCGAAGATCGCCACCTCCGCCTTGGTCTCACCCGACGGGGCGAGGGTCGCCATCGAGTGTCCGGTATCGACGGCGAGAATCAGCGAGAGGTTGGTCTCGCGCTGGAAGCGTTTGATGATCGGATGCCCGGCGCGTGCGGACGCCTTCCAGTCGATGTCGCTGATGTCATCGCCGGGGCGGTATTCAATCATGTCGTCGAAGTCCTGGCCGTGCCCGGTGTAGATCGAGCGGTGGCGGCCATCGAGGAGGCCCGTGGCCTTCTTGAGGACCGGGAGCTCCAGGCGGGCCCGCAGGTGGACGAGCCGAGACATCGAGACCATGGCGTCAGGGCACCGGCACGGCGGCGAACACCGCATCGATCAGGGACTCGGGAGTGACTTCGTTGGCCAGCGCATCGTACGTGCGGACGAGCCGGTGCCGGAGGGCGGCATGGCGCATCTGCTTGACGTCGTCGGGGACGACATAGGTGCGGCCGCTCATGAGGGCGAGCGCCTGCCCCAGCTTCATCAGGGCGATGCCGCCGCGCGGGGAGGCCCCGACGCGAACGTGGTCCGAGAGACGCTCGAGCGGGCGGGGGCCGCCGCCACGGGTGGTGTTGACGAGCGCGACGATGTACTCCTTGATCGTCCGGTGGACGTAGATCCGCGAGGCGGACTGCTGCAGGAAGCGTACGTCCTCGAGCGAGATCGGCTCGACAGTCAGCGGCGCCGTGAGTGAACCCGAGGCGAGACGCTCGAGGACCTCGGTCTCCTCGCTCGGGCTGGGGTAGGTGATGACCTCCTTGACCAGGAAGCGGTCCATCTGCGCCTCGGGGAGGACGTAGGTGCCCTCCTCCTCGATGGGGTTCTGGGTGGCGAGCACCATGAACGGTTCCGGCAGCTTGTGCACCTCGCCGCCGATCGAGGTCTGCCGCTCCTGCATCGCCTCGAGCATCGCCGACTGGGTCTTGGCCGAGGACCGGTTTATCTCGTCCAGCAGGACCATGTTGGCGTGCACGGGGCCAAGCTGGGTGGTGAGCTCCCCCGTGGTGTAGTTGAAGATCTGGGTCCCGATGATGTCGTTCGGCATCAGGTCCGGAGTGCACTGGATGCGGTGGAAAGTGCCGCTGACGGCCGAGGCGAGCGTCTGCGCCGCCGTCGTCTTCGCGAGTCCCGGGACCGACTCGAGGAGGACATGCCCGCCGGAGAGCAGGCAGGTGATCAGCGCCGTCTGCAGGCGCATCTGGCCCACGACACGTTGCGAGTAGATGTCCTGAACTCGTTCGAGCAACTCGTGTGCCTGATCCATCTCCTCTTGGGAGAGGGCCGGGGAGAGTGTTGCCTTTTCGGTCATGCAGGTGCCCATCCTTGGAAGCGGCGTCCGCCGGACGCGTGGGTTCGCCGGACGCGTGGGTTCGCCGTGGAGGCAGGCCCCGGCGGTCCGGAATCCTTGCGCGGTCTAGGCTACTTCGTGTGTGGACTGAGGCCGCAAGAATTCCACAGGTGACGCGCAGGGGCCACCGCTGGATGATCGCGGCCGTGCCCGTGGCTCTCTTGGCGCTGGTTCTCGGACTTCTCTCAACGGGAGCCGCCCGTGCGGGCATGCTGGTCGATCCGGGCGCTCTGGTGCGGTGGGGCCTGCCCGTCGCGACGGTCTTGGTGCGCGCCGCCGCAACGGTGACCATCGGGGCGTTCGCGGTCGCCGCCCTTGTGCTTGCGGGACCGGTGCCCGGGACGGCGAAGGGTGCGCGGGTGCGGATTGGAACGGTGGCGGCGCCGTCGCCGGATGAAGGGACGGCGAAGGGTGCGCGGGTGCGGACCGGAACGGCGGCGGCGCCGTCGCCCGCGTGGCGAGCCACGGTGCGGATCGGAACGGTGGCGGCGCTGGTCTGGGTGATCGTGCAGGTGACGTTCGTGGTGTTCACTTACGCGTCGGTGTGGGGGCGCTCCCCCGCGGAGGCCACATTCGGCGACGAGCTGTGGTTCTTCCTGACCCGCACCGAGCTCGGGTTGACGCTGGGCTGGGAGATGGTCTTCGCCGTCGTCGTTTCGTTGTGCGCGGTCGCGACGTCGGGGATGGTGATGGCGTTGTGGACGGCGATCCTGGGGGCGATCGCGCTGGTGCCGGTCGCGCTGACCGGGCACGCGGCGGGAGCCGAGGCGCACAATCTGGCGGTCTCTTCGCAGTGGCTGCACCTGGTGCCGCTCGCGATGTGGGCGGGTGGGCTGGCGGTCCTGGTCGCGGTGTACCGGCTCCTGGGCGGTGAACTGACGCGCGCTGCGACGCGCTACTCGGGGCTGGCGGTGTGGACTTTCGCGCTGGTGGGGCTCTCGGGCGTGTTCGCATCGGTGATTCGGCTGCAGAGCCCCGCGGACCTCGTGCTGCACCCGTACGGCAGATTGCTGCTGGTGAAGATCGTGCTCTTCTCGGCGCTCGGGTGGGCCGGGTGGCTGCACCGGAACAGGACGATCCCTCAGCTGGGCGAACGACCGGGGCTGTTCTTGCGGCTGGCGACTGTTGAGGTGGTGGTGATGGG
>DASRMP010000057.1:0-11387 GCA_035647855.1 Actinomycetaceae bacterium
TCCCCCACCTCCTCCGCCGCCTTCGCCGGCCGAGCGGGAGCTGGACCCGTCGTCGTGGAGGCTTCACCCGGCCGAAGAAATGACCGCCACCGCAACCGCCTCGTTCGACGAGGTGATGGCCGGGGGACAAGATGCCGGGGAACAAGATGAAGCACACCGGGTCGGCGCCGCGCATGCGGCCTCGGTCCTCCCTGCCTGGAAGGTGATCCTGCCGGGTTCGGAGGATGTCGCCCCGCGCTCCGAGCCCGACCAAGATGGGCCGGCCCCCGAATCCGAAGCGGCCGCAGAGCCTGAGTTGGGTGAGGAACCCGCGCCCGTCGCCGCGCCTGAGCTTCCCGAAGAGCCCGAACTCACCGAAGAGCCTGAACTTCCCGAAGAGCCCGAACTCACCGAAGAGCCCGAACTCACCGAAGAGCCTGAACTCACCGAAGAATCCGCCGACGAACCGGTGGCGCAAGACGACGCCCCGCCCGTGCCCGAGACTCAGGCCACGCGCCCCGCAGCCGGCGCCGGAATCGTCCCGCCACCACCGGAGTCGCTCGGGCAGGACTCGGCCCCGACAGAGGCAGTCGAGACCGGCGGGACAGCACCACCCACGGCGTCTTCCACGGCACAGCAGTCAAGCGCCACGGCCCGGCTCGGGCAGCGGGTCACCGAACGCCTCGACACCTTTGCCGCCGACCACGACATCCACGTGCCCGGCGAGGTGGAGAGCGCGGACAACTACACGCTCCCGCTCTCCGAGCGCCGAATCGATCCGGGGCCGTTTGTGCTCGTGTTCATCGCCGTGCTCGTCGCGATCGCGCTGATCTTCTCCTTCAGAACCCTTGCAACCGTGCAGTTGCCGGTCACCCGCCTTGCGGGCGGGAGCGTTGTGACGGGCGAGGTGCGTCCCGAGCCGGTGCCGGTCGAGGGAGAGGCTGCCGCGGAAGCCCCGGCGTCGGTGGAGATGCTGCCGCCGCAGATTGCGTCGATCAGCGTGCTCGATCCACCGCCGAACGGCGACGGCCAGGAGAATCCCGAACTCACGCCGCGCGCGTGGGACGGCGATCCCGGCACATTCTGGCGTTCGCGCTCGTACGTGAACCCGGATTACGGTATGAAGTCCGGCGTGGGCCTGGATATCGTGCTCGCCGAACCGGCGATCGTCTCGGAAATCGAGCTCCACGTGAACGGTGAGGGCGGCCACGTTCAGATCCTCGGGGACCCCGGATCGGTGCTCTCGGAGGACCGGCTCATCCTCGCCGAGACGGGCATGGCTCGCGACACCGTGATCACGCTGTCCGAGCCCGTGGAGATGACCAACGTGGTGCTCTGGTTCACGTCGCTGCCGGTCGCCGACTCGGACGGCAAGAACCGCGTCGAACTCAACGAGGTCGTGGTCCGCTGACCGAGGCGTGCGTCCGTCACTGGGAGATTCTGAGGGCGCACGATCGTCACATGAGGGCGCGCGTCCGTCACATCGGGGCGCACGATCGTCACACGCAACTCCTTCAGGGCGCACGATCGTCACACGCAACTCCTTCAGGGCGCACGATCGTCACGATGGCGCAGTGACGTCACTGCGCCATCGTGACGGTTGCGCGCCATGGTGTGACGATCGTGCGCCCTCATCTTGCGGCTTCCGCCCGGCTCCGCCACTGCGGCATCGCGCCGGGCACCACAGGCACGGCCGCGCGCATAGCGCCGTCTTCCGCTGGTCGCGAAGCTCCCGGCAGCACGCTCCGGCGCTAACATCGATCGGGAGGAGCGCACCGAGCACCGCAGCACCGCAGCACCGCACCGAACACAGCGAGCACCGCACAAACAAGCACGCAGCACGCACCACGGCCCGCGCACTTCCGGGACGGAATACCTCCGGGGGTATAGGCGTTGAAACACACGAAGCCTTCAGAAAGGACCTCATGGCCGACCACGACGTGATCATCATCGGATCGGGACCCGCCGGTTACACCGCCGCAATCTACACGGCCCGCGCCGGTTTGAGGCCCATCGTGTTCGCCGGCTCCGTCACCGCAGGTGGCGCGCTAATGAACACCACCGACGTCGAGAACTTCCCCGGCTTCCCGGAGGGCATCCTCGGCCCCGAGCTCATGACCAAGATGCAGGAGCAGGCGGAGAGGTTCGGCGCGGACGTCCGGTATGACGACGTCGTAAACGTCGACCTCACCGGGCCGGTGAAGACCGTCACCACCGACGACGAGGAGACCTTCACCGCCAAGTCCGTGATCCTTGCCCTCGGGTCCGAGTACCGCAAGCTTGGTCTTTCCTCCGAGGAGCAGTACTCCGGGCGCGGCGTCTCCTACTGCGCGACCTGCGACGGGTTCTTCTTCCGTGACCAGCACATCGCTGTCGTGGGCGGCGGCGACTCGGCGATGGAGGAGGCCACCTTCCTCTCCCGCTTCGGCTCGAAGGTGACGATCATCCACCGCCGCGACGAGGTCCGCGCCTCCAAGATCATGGCGCAGCGTGCGATGGACGACCCCAAGATCGAGTTTGCCTGGAACTCCGAGGTTGCCGAAGTGCTCGGCGAGCCCGGCGGCAAGATGACCGGGCTCATCCTGCGTGACACGGTCACCGGTGAGACCCGTGAGCTCGACGCCACGGGCCTGTTCGTCGCGATCGGTCATCTGCCACGTACCGGCATGCTGGACGGGCAGGTCGGCCTGGACGCGGACGGCTACGTCGTCGTCGGCCATCCGAGCACCCGCACGAACGTGCCGGGAGTGTTCGCGTGCGGCGACGTCGTCGACCACACGTACCGGCAGGCGATCACTGCGGCGGGCACGGGGTCCGCGGCGGCCCTGGATGCGGAGCGATACCTCGCCGCCCTGGGAGACGTCGCGGCGCAGCCTCTTGGCGCGGCTGATGAAGCAGAGCCGCGCGAGACCGGACAGCGCGAGACCGGACAGCGCGAGGCCGCAGCGACTGGCGAGGCAGAGACAGCTCCCGTGCAGATGGTGGCCGGCGCCGTCGTGGTAGACGTCTGAGAGAAAGCGAGAAGCAATGGCAAAGACTGTCACTGACGCCACTTTCGAGGACGAGGTCCTCAAATCCGAGCAGCCCGTGCTCGTGGACTTCTGGGCGGAGTGGTGCCCGCCGTGCCGGATGATGTCGCCGATCGTGGACGAGATCGGTGAGGAGTTGGGCGACCGGCTGAAGGTCGTGAAGCTGGACACGGACAACAATCCGCAGACCGCGATGCGGTACGGCATCGTCTCCATCCCGACCTTCAACGTCTACCGGGACGGCGAGCTGATCGCTTCGATCATCGGCGGGCGGCCCAAGAAAAAGTTCAAGAAGGAGATCGAGCGCGCGCTCGGCTGAGCCCCGCGGCGCGCCGCGGACCGCAGCGAAAACCGCCACGCCCGCAGCGGAACCCGCCACGCCCGCGGAGAAACACGAGTTCGGGGCATGCCGCAGACGGTGGCAGACTGGGGCCTGGGCCACG
Organism: Actinomycetaceae bacterium; assembly: GCA_035647855.1. Classification (GTDB taxonomy): domain Bacteria; phylum Actinomycetota; class Actinomycetes; order Actinomycetales; family Actinomycetaceae; genus JAAZBW01. Next base: position 3,452 of record DASRMP010000057.1, read on the forward strand.
CATCCGGCGTGGTCGGCAGTCCCTAGGAGATCACTCGTGAGCACTACCCCGAAGCAGCGCGGCACCCGGCTCGACCCCTGGCTCGACCTCTACGCCGATCGCGCCAACGGGATGCGAGCCTCCGAGGTCCGCAGCCTCTTCGCGGTGGCGTCGCGGCCGGAGGTGGTGAGCCTCGCCGGCGGAATGCCGAACATCGACTCCCTGCCGCTTGACTACCTCGCAGACGTCTCCGCACGCATCATGCGCGAGACCGGGCCCAAGGCCCTGCAGTACGGCTCGGGCCAGGGCGAGATCTTCATGCGGGAGCAGATAGTCGAGGTCATGAGGTATGACCACGTGCGTGCGCACCCGGATGACGTCGTCATCACCACCGGCTCGCAGCAGGCCCTCGACCTGGTCACCGAGATCTTCATCAACCCCGGCGACGTCATCGTGGCCGAGGCCCCCAGCTACGTCGGCGCGCTCGGGGTGTTCCGTGCGTACGAGGCCGACGTCGTCCACGTCCCCCTCGACGACGACGGCCTCATCCCGGAGGCACTCGACCGGACGCTGACCGAATTGCGGGCGGCAGGCCGGCCCGTCAAGTTCCTCTACACCGTGCCGAACTACCACAACCCCGCCGGTGTGACGCTCAGCGAGGAGCGCCGCCCCCAGATCGTGGAGATTTGCCGGCGGCACCACGTTCTGATCCTCGAGGACAACCCGTACGGACTGCTCGGCTTCGACTCGGATCCCCTGCCCGCGCTCAAGAGCTACGACCCGGACCAGACCATCTACCTCGGCTCGTTCTCCAAGATGTTCGGTCCCGGCTATCGCATCGGATGGGCGGCTGCGCCTCACGCGGTGCGCGAGAAGCTGGTCCTCGCGCAGGAGGCCGCGGTCCTGTGCCCCAGCATGTGGGGCCAGATGATCATGACCACGTACCTCACCGAGTTCGACTGGTACCAACAGGTCAAGGAGTTCCGCGGCGAATACCGCGCGCGCGGCCAGGCCATGCTCGACGCCCTCGACGAGTACCTGCCCGAATGCACGTGGACCACTCCGACCGGCGGCTTCTACACCTGGGTCACTCTGCCCGATGGCCTCGACGCCAAGGCGATGCTGCCGCGCGCGGTGACCAACCTCGTTGCCTACGTTTCCGGCACCGCGTTCTACTACGACGGCCGCGGCGGCGACCACATCCGGCTCTCCTTCTGCTACCCGCCACCCGACCGCATCCGGGAAGGGGTGCGAAGGCTCGCCCGGACCATTCAGTCCGAGATGGAACTCGTGGAGCTCCTCGGCGCAGACCGAGTCGAGCACCCGATCACCACAGTCCAAGCGCCCGCTCCCGACCAGGTCTGAGGAGAGACATGAACGAGAACGCATCTGCATTTGCATCTGCATCTGCCGCCGCGCCCACCGTTGCGCCCACCGTTGCGCCCACCGCCGCGCCGGAGGAGCCGGAGGAGCCGGCCTTCCGCGTCGCGATCATCGCCGGAGGCCTCGGTCACGAGCGCGACATCTCGATCCGCACCGGTCGCCGCGCCGCAGAAGTCCTGCGTGATCAGGGCTTCGAGGTGGTGGTGTGGGACCTGGACCCGCGTCTCACGCAGCGACTCGCCGAGTTCGATCCCGACGTCGTCTGGCCCCTCGTCCACGGACCTCACGGCGAGGACGGCTCCCTGCAGCAGCTCATCTCGCTTCTCGGGTTCCCGCACGTCGGTGCCGACGGCCACGGCGCCCGGCTCGCATCGCACAAGCCGACGGCGAAGGCGCTCCTCGCCTCCCAGGCCATTCCGACCCCGCCGTGGATCACGCTCTCCCAAGCGCTCTTCCGCCAGGTGGGCGCGCAGAACGTTCTTGACGCAGTGATCGAGGGAATCGGTCTGCCCGCCGTCGTGAAACCCGCCGCCGGCGGCTCCGCCCTCGGCGTCACCATCGTGCGGGACGCGCGCGAACTCCCGTCCGCGATGGTCAGCTGCTTCGCCTACTCGGATCAGGCGCTGGTCGAACACGTGGTGGAGGGCACGGAGGTTTCGGCTTCCGTCGTCGCCTTGGACGGGCCCGGCTCCGCCCGGACGCTGCCGCTCGTGGAAGTGACCGCCGACGGCGGCTACGACTTCGACGCCCGCTACAACGCCGGCCGTGCCGAGTTCTTCGTGCCGGCGCGTCTCTCCGACGACGTCTCCGCCGCCGTCAAGAAGACGGCCGCCAAGATCCACGAGTTGTTCGTGCTCGGCGAGCTCTCCCGCATCGATTTCATCGTGGACTCGGACGGCACTGCCTGGGTGATCGACATCAACGTCGCCCCCGGAATGACCGAGACGTCCCTGTTCCCGCAGGCGGCGGCGCAGGCCGGTCCCGAGCTGTACGCGGCGATCGTGCGCGCGGCGGCGGTCAAGGAGCCGGACGCCACGGTGGCCCCGGGCCCCGAGGACCGGGTGCTGCCCCAACTCTGACGGCCCGCGCGGGACCTTGAGCCGTCACGTTCCGGGACGGCTCACCTCGGCGCCCTCGGAATGCCGAGAGGTAACGCACGTCCACTTTCGCGCCGCCGAGTACCGTGGAAGGATGCTCTGCCCCGGCTCGAAGATCGCAATCGTCAACTGCTCCGACGCCCGCTGGGAGCGAGCGCGGCCCCGGGTGGATCGCCTCGTCGAGTATCTGGAGGGTCTCGGCATCACCGCGAAGCTCTCGCCGCGCATCTTCGTCCGCTACCTCGACCCGGGTCTCACCGACGACGACGAAATCAACCCCTACGACGATCAAATCCATCCCTACGACTACGCCCACCCCGCCGCCGATGACGTCCGTGCCAGGATCCTCCAGCACTACTTCGCCGATCCGGAAATCGACGCCATATTCGACATCTCCGGCGGCGACATCGCCAACGGCGTCCTCGCCCACCTCGACTTCGACGTCATCCGCGCCAACCCGAAGCCGTTCTTCGGGTACTCCGACCTCTCGACCGTGGTCAACGCGCTCCACGTCGAGACCGGTGAGACCACCTACCTCTGGCAACTCCTCCATCTGGGCACGAACGAGTACGGCGACGCCCGCGAGCGCTTCGAACGCAGCATCGTGGCCGGTCCCGCCGGTCCCGCCGGTCCCGCTGCCCCCGGCGATCTTTTCGAACTCGAGGACCTCTCCTTTCTTCAGGGAGACGGGATGGAGGGCAAGCTGGTCGGCGGGAATCTGCGGGCGTTCCTGAAGCTCGCCGGCACGCGCTGGTTCCCCGACCTCGACGGCACCATCCTCGCCATCGAATCGCTCGGCTCAACCTCCCCCCACGTCACCACCTATCTCACTCAACTCGGGCACATCGGCGCGTTCGAGCGGTGCGCCGGCCTTCTGATCGGCCAGCACACCCGCCTCGCCCGATTCAGCGGCGATGAGGCGATCGAGCAGATCCTCGCTGACGTCGTCCCCCCACAGATCCCAATCGCCCAAACAAGCCTCTTCGGCCACTCCCCGGACTCGCGCGCCCTGCGCATCGGCGGCCACTACTCGTTCTCGAGTTCCTGAGTCACGGACCGCGGCGTGTCCGCCCCGGCGCCCGAGGGCGCACGATCGTCACAAGAGGGCGCACAAGAGTCACCATGGCGGAGTGACGTCACTGCGCCATGGTGACGATCGTGCGCCCTCCCGCTGAATCTCGGCCGCACCGTGCCGAAGAGAGATGCGCCGCACCCGGGACCAGACCACCCACGCCTCAGGTCACCGGGCGATAACGCTTCATCGCCTGATCTATCGCGCGACCTGTGACGCAGATAACATATGCGGCACACCTTCGTCGCAGACTGCACAAAAGGTCTGACGTAATCGTTTCAAGGAGGAAATGGCATGAGGAGAAAGCGCGGCGCTGCGATGGGCGTTCTCGCAATCGCAGCTCTCGTACTTACCGCGTGTGGCACCGCCGACGACAACGGCGCCGATGACACCGCCGCGCCCGATGCGGGCACAGAGACCACGGACGCCGCCGAGCCGACGGAAGGCCCGTTCACGATCGGCGTGAGCAACGGATTCGTCGGCTCGGAGTACCGCACCCAAATGATCACCGACATCGAGGCGGCCGCAACGCCCTACCAGGAGGACGGCGTGCTCGAGCCCCTGGTCCTCGAAAATGCCGACACGGACGTCAACGGCCAGATCCAGCAGGTACGCAACCTGATCAATGCCGGCGTCGACGCGATCATCATCAACCCCAACTCCGGCACCGCGCTCGATGCAGTCTTCGCAGAGGCGGCCGACCAGGGCATCCTCGTGTTCGCCATTGACCAGGCGGTCGAGACGGAGTCGGTCTTCAACGTCGGTATCGATCAGGGACTCTGGGCCGCGACGTCAGCCGAGTGGGTTGCGGAGCAGGTGGGCGAGGGCGGCAACGTCGTCGTCGTCAACGGGATCTCGGGACACCCCGCCAACGAGGCGCGGTGGGGCGCGGCCGAGGCGGCCTTCGAGGAGTCGGGCGTGAACGTGCTCACGACCGTCGACGGCGGGTGGGACCAGACCACCGGCCAGCAGCAGATGACCACGCTGCTGTCCACGTACCCCGAGATCGACGGCGTGTGGACCCAGGACGGCATGGCCCAGGGCATCCTCCAGGCACTCATCGCGGCCGAGAGGCAGGACGAGATCGTGATGTCGGGCGAGGCGCGCGGCGGCTTCATGCGGCTCTGGAGCGAGCAGGGCGAAGACTTCCAGACGATCGCAGTGGTGAACCCTCCGGGCACCGGCGCGACCGCTCTCCACTTCGCGATGTACATGCTCCAGGGCGCAACGATCAACGAAGACGTGCTGGTGGATGGCCACAACGTCGTGCTCGAACTCGAGCCCCCGATCACGAACGAGAACTTCGAGGAGATCTGGGCGGAGCACTCGGACAAGGGCGACGGTTACGTGCTCGACGCGGTCCTGACGCGCGAAGAAGTCGCGCAGATGGTGACGATGCCGTGATTCCTGCGGGGCACGTGGGACTCCTGCGGGGCGCGTGGCCCGCTACCCCACGACCCGCAACATTCCCCGTATCACTTCTCAGTGTTCGCGGTCGGCGGGGGCGCCGCCCGCAGCAACACACAACCCCGTTCTCTCGGGCGGCGTGGAAGGCCGCCCGAGAAACGTCTTAACACGTCCGAAACACGAGACACGAAACACGGAGGACGCCGCGTGCCCCTGATCGAGGTCCGCGACGCCGTCAAGACCTATGGCGGCGTCACGGCGCTGAGTGGTGCCCATCTGGAGGCCGAGGCGGGTGAGGTGCACGGACTGCTGGGCCCGAATGGGTCCGGGAAGTCCACGCTGAACAAGATCCTTGCCGGCTCGGTCCGCCCGGACTTCGGCACCCTCCGGATCGACGGCCGCCAGGTGACGATCAGCTCACCGAAGGACTCCGCGCGGCTCGAGATCGGTGCCGTCTATCAGCAACTCACCGTAATCCCCACTCTGAACGTGGAACAGAACCTGCTGCTCGGCCACGAGCCCGGACGGCTCGGCGTCCTCCACATGAAAGAGGGCCGGCGCCTCGCGGGCGAAATGCTGGAACGGCTGCGCCCGGCACTCGGGCCTGCCGTTGAGCTGCGGACGCCGCTGAGCGAGCTCTCCTCCGGGCAGCAGCAACTGATTGAGGTCGGGAAGGTGCTGCTCCGCCGGCCGCGCATCCTCATCCTCGACGAGGCCACCTCCTCCCTGCACCGCACCCAGGTCGAGTTGCTGTTCGAACTCGTGCGGGAGCAGCGCGAGGCCGGCGTCTGCATCCTGTTCGTCTCCCACCGCCTCGACGAGGTCTTCCAGATCTGCGACCGCGCGACCGTCCTGCGCGCCGGGCGCGCCGTGGGCACCGTGACGATGGCCGCGACGAGCCCGGACGAGTTGGTCGGGCTGATGGTCGGGGAGGCGATCGCGTCGGAGGTCCGCCCGTCGTCGGTGGCCACCGACGACGTCGTCGTGAACGTGAAGGGGTTGACCGGGCACCGGCTGCGCGGGGTGGACCTGACTGCGCGCGCGGGCGAGATCATCGGGCTCGGCGGACTGCAGGGGCAGGGGCAGTCGGAATTGCTGATGACGCTGTTCGGGGCGCTGGCGCGTACGGGTGGAACCGTCTCGATCAAGGGCCGGGAGCTCGGCGCATACACGGCGGCGCGGGCGGCGCGGCGCGGGCTGGCGCTCGTGCCCGGCAATCGCGAGACGCAAGGGCTGTTCGCGCTGCGGCCGATTCAGGAGAACTTGTCGATCGTTTCGCTGTGGCGGCGGGTGATCGCGGGCTTCGTGCTGTCCATGCGGCGGGAGAAGGCGGCCGGGCAGAAGGCGGTGGACCAGTTGGCGATTCAGATCGGTTCGCTGATGGATCCGATTTCCTCGCTCTCGGGCGGGAATGCGCAGAAGGTGATCATCGCGAAGTGGCTGCTGAACGCGCCTGACGTGGTGCTGCTCGATGATCCGACGAAGGGCGTCGACGTCGGATCCAAAGCGGAGAGCTACCAGATCATTCGCGACCTGGCCGCATCGGGGCGGACGATTCTGTTCAATTCGTCGGAGGACCGGGAGCTGGCACAGTTGAGCGACCGGGTCTTGGTGATGTACGAGGGACGCGTGGTCGCGGAGCTCGCCGGTGCGGAGATCACGGAGGAGAACCTGGTTGCCTCGGCGCTGCTGCTCTCGGCGCAGGCCGATCAGGAGGTGCCCGAATGAGCGCCCCGGCCACCGAGACCGCGACCGGCAGCGCGTCCGGGCGCTCCTTACTGCAGCACATGTGGTCCACGCACCTGCCGACCATCACTCCCTGGCTCCTGCTGCTCGTCGCGCTCGCCGCCTCCGCGTATCTTCGCGGCAACTTCTTCACCCAGTACTCGATCTCCTCGACCTTCGCCACGTTCGTCCCGCTTGTACTCGTGGCGGCCGGCCAGGCGATCGTCATCATCGGCGGCGGGCTGGACCTCTCAATCGGCGCGATCGCGGCGCTCGCCTCGGTCACCACGATCACCGTGATGCAGGGCGAGGACAGCCGCATCTTCCTCGGGGTCCTGGTGGCGCTCGGGACCGGCATCGCCTGCGGCGCGCTCAACGGCCTCATCGTGGCGGGACTCCGGCTCCAGCCCATCATCACCACGTTCGCCACCGCCTCGGTGTTCTCTGGTATCACGCTGTGGGTCCTGCCCCGGCCCGGCGGGCGCGTGCCGAGCGGGATCACCAGCACGTTCCGACTCACCGCGGCCGGGATTCCGGTCACGGTGCTCATCGTGGTGCTGGTGGCGCTGACCTGGCTGCTGTTCCGCCGCACCCGGTTCATCCGCAACCTCTACGCCATGGGCGGCGACCCCGCTGCTGCGTACGCCTCGCTGGTACCCGTACGCGCCACGCAGGCCGGCTCCTACATCGTGGCGGGCGCCTCCGCCGGTCTCGCCGGTCTCGGCATCCTCGCCAACTCGGGCTCCGGCGATCCGTTCATCGGCGGCACGATGGCGTTGGACTCGGTGGCCGGCGTGGTGATCGGGGGCATCGCGCTGCGCGGCGGGATCGGCACGCCGGTGGGCGCGATCGTGGGCGCGATGGTGCTCTCGCTGGTCACGTCGATCCTGTTCTTCGCGGGGGTGCCGTCCACGTTCCGGCCACTTGCACAGGGACTTGTGGTCATCGCCGCCCTCGCGCTCTCGGCGCTGAGCGACCGGAGGAAGACATGAGCGCGCAGTCACCGCCCCGGGGCCCGCAACCACCGCAGGGCCCGCAACCACGGTCCCGGGGCCCGCAACCACCGCAGGGCCTGCAGCCCGCGCAACCTCCCACCTCCGAGCTGCAGAATCGCCCGGTGCGCCCCGTCAGCCTGCCGCCCTGGCTGAAGTCCCCCCTCCTCATCGCGGCGGTCCTCGTGGTGGTGCTGATCGTCATCGGCGAACTCGTCTCGCCGGGATTTGGCTCCTACAACCAAATCGTGGCGATGCTGCGAATCGCATCTTTCCTGGGG
>DASRMP010000058.1:0-5893 GCA_035647855.1 Actinomycetaceae bacterium
CCCCTGGCTGTAGCGGCCATCCACCTCACCGTCCCCCCGGCTGCACGCCCGGTAACCTCGCCAGAAAGAGAGCAACCATGAGCAACGACGCTCAACCATCCAACGAGACGATGGACCCGAACGCGCGCCGCGATACGACCGAGGTCCAGGAACACACGTCCGGCGAACGGGCGGACGTCATCATCATCGGCGGCGGTATTGGCGGCATGGCGGCCGCCACCGCCCTCACGCTGAAGGGCCTCACCGTCAAACTGTACGAGCGGGCGTCCGAGTTCGGGGAGGTGGGCGCGGGGATGCAGATTGCCTCGAACTGCACGCGCATCCTCGACCAATACGGCCTGCTCGAGGAGGCGAAGCGCCTCGGCGTGGTGCCCGAGCGCATGGTCATGCGGGACGCGCTCGACGCGCGGCCACTCCTTGAGATGGACCTCCGCCGTGCCGAGGAGCGGTACGGGCATCCGTACATGGTGATCCACCGCAGCGACCTCCACGGCATCTTCCTCCGCGCGTGCCAGCGCCTCGGCGTGGAGCTGCATGGTGGGATGACGTGCGTGAGGTACGAGAACGTCGACGGCGGAGCGCGGGTCACGTTCGAGAATGGGTCCACCGATGAGGCCGACATGGTGATCGGCGCCGACGGCATCCACTCGGTGGCACGCAGGAACATCGTGATCGACAAGCCGGTGAGCTCGGCATATGTGGCCTACCGGGGCGCCGTTCCGATCGAGGTGGCTGCGGAGAACGGCATCGACCCGGAGGCCGTGCAGGTGTACATCGGGCCGGGATGCCACTTCGTGCAGTACGCGTTGCGCGCCGGAGACATGTTCAACCAGGTGGCGGTGTTCGAGTCGCCGAAGGCGCTCGCCGGCCAGGACGACTGGGGTACGCCGGACGAGATGGATGCCGCCTTCGACGGGTGCTGCGAGCCGGTGGCCAAGGGGCTGCCGTTGATGTGGCGCGATCGCTGGTGGAGGATGTACGACCGCGATCCGATCATGAATTGGCTCGACGGCCGGATCGCGCTACTCGGCGACGCCGCGCACCCGCCGCTGCAGTACATGGCGCAGGGCGCGATCATGGCGATCGAGGACGGCTGGGTCATGGCTGAGCACGCTGACTTGAACCGTTCTGCGGAGGGCTCGGTGGACTGGGATGCCGTGCTGGCCGCGTACAACGCGGTGCGGCCGGAGCACTGCCGTCGGATCCTCTCGACGGGCCGCGGGTGGGGCGAGCTCTGGCACCTGCGGGGCCAGGAGCGCTTGCAGCGCAACGCGGTGTTCGGCTCGATCGACCCCCACGACTGGGCCTTCACCGACTGGGTCTGGGGCAATACGGCACTGTTCCCGGAGGACGAGCCGGAGATGTTCATCAAGATTCCGTTGGATTCGGCGGATGTCGCCCACGCCACGGCGCGAGCGCGCCCGACAGAGCTCGGTCCAGGCCTGTCGCACGGATCGCCTCGGTCAACATCACACCACCCCCATGACTGATCGCGGCAACGTCCGCAGTAGCTGCATGAAGGCGTGGATACGACCCGATAGTCTTGAAGGTGCTGCTTTGAACTGAGCGACTCGTTGTGCTGCCGGCTGTGGTGTGCCGGGAAACCCGCATGACCGAATGGTTCTATCGGAAAGGTCTCGCGTAGCGCGAAGATGAGGTGATATGCCGATGAGAAAACTAATGTTGCTATCCGGTCCGTCCTGCGTGGGCAAGGGGCCGCTGCTCAAAGCGCTGAAACAGTTTTGCCCGGACATCCAGAGCAGGGAAATCCCAGTCATACGCAGCCACGAGAGCAGGAATGGAAAGCCCCGCGCAAACGAAGTGCGCATCTGGGACAACCCGCACTATTTCATGCCTGCCGCTGAAATATTGAAACTGAGCCGCAAGGATTACTTTGTCGGCGACTGCCGCGGCCTGCCTCAGGCGATCGATACGAGAAAAATGGCAGATACCAAGGAAGATGTCGTGTTGCTGGAGGTATATCATGCCTTCGGCGCAGATTTTCGGGAATGGGCGGTTGCGAACCTGCCGAGCCTTCCGTTCAGAACGGTTTTTGTCACACCATTTTCTGAGGAAGAAATCACCTGGCTATCCATGGCCGGCGTCGCCGCAACGGACTATGTTCGTGACGTCATGATCGAAAAGCAGCTCCTGCGTGCTCGATTTATGGGCAGGACGTCCTTGGCGGCGGCGGAGATAGGGGATATCAGAAACAGAGCGGCAGACGCGTTTTCGGAAATGCAAAGCGCACGGTTCTATACGGATGTCATCGTGAACCATGATGGAGAGGGCCACAGCAACTGGCACATGGAGCCCGACGGCAGCTTTGCCTCCGAACCGGAGGGTGACGCCGGCCGCACGCTGCAGAAGCTGTATGAGATCGTCAGGTGAACGGCCGGCTTTCGGCATGCGAGCACTTGCGGTGCACACCTGCACGCTCGAACGCCGGCGCCGTCGCTAGTTCTTCATTACCGAGCCGCGCGTCACCGGGATCACGTAGAAGCCGCCGTCGGGCGCGCCGAGCACCACGAGGTTCTGCTCCGGGTGGGTGTGCAGGACTTCCAAGACAGCCTCGTGGTCCCAGGGAGCGGCCTCGGTTGTGGACTGCCACGCCTCGAGGGCAGTCGTCTTCTCGTCGGTGATGAGCTTGGCGAGTTCGTCGTCGGCGGCACCGATGAGGACCACGGTGCGGCGGCGTTGCGCGCGGCGCGCAGCGATCACTCCAGTCGCGCGGTCCGCACGCTGAACGACGCCGTGGTAGGCGGAGACGGCCGCCGTCGCCGCGAGGACGCCGAGCCCGTACCGCATCGAGCGGACGGTTCCGGCGGAGACGGAGCCATCGACGACGTCGACGAAGAGCACGTAGACCACCACCAGGAGCGCGATCACCGCCGCGACCCCCGCAAGCCCGAACGATGCCATCAGATAAATCCGGCGCGTGGGCGAATTGAGTTCGGCAACGGGGTCCGCTGCGGCCGCCTTCTGGCAGCGGTCCCAGTGGTACACCCACAGCGGGGCGCCCACGGCAAGCAACGTGATCGCGCCGAGCAAGGTGTTGAGGTCCGAGATGCCCAGGTCCACGCCTGGTGTCACGGTTTCGATCAGCGCAACGATCAGCGTCCCGACGCCGTATGCCGCCGCAGCGAGCCCGATCGCCGAGACGAGGTACTCGTGGACGCGGTGAACCTCCGTCCGTTCCTTCTCCGCTCCCGCGAGGACGCTCCGGTGATACAGCCACACCAGGAGCCCGGCAACGCCCACCGCTATCGTGCTGCCGATCCCACTGAAATGGTCGGCCGGAGTCTCGCCGAGGCGGTCGCCCACCAGCCACGTTGCCACCCGCCAGACAGCGATGCTCGCACTGATCACCGCCATCATCAGGCCGCCGCCCACCCCGATCGGCAGTACGAGGACGTGCCACAGGATCCCGCGCTTCGAGCCGAGTCCGTTCAGGCCCCAGTACCAGATCCAAGTGAGTGAGCCCGTGACGAAGACGGCTCCGGCTCGGATGAAGTCGTCGGCGCCCGCGAGAGCGATACTGGGCAGCAGAACGGTATCGATCGAGAGCGAGAGCAGTGACACGAAACCGCTCACTGCGGTCAACAGCCCGATCAGCGAACCGAGGAGCACGTGCGGCTGTGATTGTCCGGGGCTCAGGGCGCGCTTGGAGAGAACCCAGTACAGCCCCCACAAACCGCCCCATACCAGGAGAGAGGTGAGAGAGGCGGCGTCGAACTCCCCGACGCCGAGGACCATCGTGAACAGGTTGTGGAGCGCCACCATGGTTCCGATCAGGCCCGTGATCGCGCCGGCCGTGACGTGCAGCGCCCACATCACCGATTGCCGTTCGAATGGGTCCGTGCGGTGCCGCCGCCGGGTGAGCATTCCGAGTGCAGCGGCCAACGGGAGTCCGACGATCGTGAACGCGAGCGACCGCGCGAGATGCGTCCCGGGCCCGAGTTGCTCGCCCGAGGGCCCGAGCAACTCGACGAACAGCCCGTCCAGGCCGAGGGCCGCGACCAGCACGAGTCCGTAGAGAACCAGGTGCTGGAAGAATTGCCGCACTTGCTGCGCGCCGGTTGCTGCACCGGTCGCCGGGCTGTGGCTTTGCGCGCGGGAGCCGATCAGGACCACGATGAGAACAACCAGGCCGATGGAAACCAGAAGGCCGATCAGGCCAGGAACCGCGCTCATGCTCAATCCTCCACGTCACAGTAGTGGGCGGGCCACGGGGCACCGGTAAGGACCCACGAATCGCCTTCTGCCCCGAGGAAGAATATCTCGGTGTGGGTCCATGCCCCGTCGAAGAGCCCCCCGTAGCTCTCCTCGATCTCCATCCTCACGGTGGCTCTCTCCCCGTGAATGGTCTCCTCAACGACGCGAATATGCAACGACTCCGCGAGCGTGTACATCGAGAGTTCTGTGGCGTCGCATCTCGAATCGGGCTCGAACAGGGCGGCGGCGCCCACGTAGTCGCCTTCGTGGAGAGCGCGAATGTAGGCGTGGACCACCCCCGACGGCGTCGACAGGTCAGATGCCTCCTCGTTCCGCGACGACGAGATGATCGCGGCCACGACCGCGAGGATCACCACCAGAGCCGCAACCACCGCCAGGACCACATACGGACGCTTCGTCATGGCTGAAGTATTCACCAGCAACCACCGCGCCGGATCCACGATTAGGTGGAGTGCTGCGGGCATTCCGGTCGTACGCGAGAATGATGGGCGTGCGCCGAGGTGGACGAATCGACGCAGGTGCCGATCGATGCAGGTGCCGATCGATGCAGGTGCCCGATTGCGCGGGTTCGGGCGGTTCGACGCCGCCCGCGGGCCCCTTCGGCCGCGGCTTTCTGTCACCAGTCCCATGAACGTGGCGTTCTCACCCCGAATGGGCCTCCCCGACAGGGAGAACAGAGACTACTGCAGGAGTTTCGGCCCCGTTGGCCGGCGCCTGCGCCGTCGAGGGGTCGATTTGGCCCTTTTTTGGCCTGTTCGTGGCCTTCCGGGCCGGAGGATTCGTCTACTGTAGGCGTTTCGCTTCTTCTGTAGGTGTTAAACACGTGTAAAACGCCTACAGAAGAAGCCAAACGCCTACGGTTGTCGCTCAACTGTCGGTCAAGAGGCTCTGCTACCGGTTGAACAGGCTGAAAAGCGCCCCTGGACCGCGCGAAACCAGCACGCGTTGCCGAAATTCCTACGGAAGTGACAAAACGCCGGCGGAAGCGGCCTCCCACGAAAGCGCAACACGCTCTCGAACCGTCCGAAACCTCAACAGCACGCCAACCCAGGGCGCGGGTCAGCCGAGCGTGCGGGTCAGCCGAGCGTGCGGGTCAGCCGAGGTTGCAAGTCAGCCGAGGTTGCGGGTCAGCCGAGCGTGCGGGTCAGCCGAGGTTGCGGGTCAGCCGAGGTTGCGGGTCAGCCAGGCGTCGAGTTGGGACTTCGGCACGGCGCCCACCTGGCGCGATACTTCATTGCCGTCGCGCAGGATGAGGAGTGTCGGGATGCTGCGGGCTTCGTACTTCGCGGCCGTTTCGGGACAGTCGTCCACATTGACCTTCACCAGCTTGATGGCGCCGGCGCGTTCGAGCGCCACCTTCTCCAGTATCGGGGAGATCGTCCGGCACGGCGCGCACCAGGGCGCCCACAGGTCGACAATGACCGGGACGCGGGTGTCCACCACGGAGTCGAAGATGGTGCCGCAGGCGTGAACTACCCACGGCAGCGAGTTCTTGCACTTGGCGCATCGTGGAGTGCCCACTGCGGCTGCGGGGACGCGATTCTTGGTCCCGCAGGACGGGCACGCCGTAATGGTCGAAGTGCTCATCACCCCACCGTAGCCGGGCGCGCCCAAGGGCGCTCGCCGCCCCGCCACGCTCGCCGCCACGCTCGCCGCC
>DASRMP010000059.1:0-4037 GCA_035647855.1 Actinomycetaceae bacterium
CTCCCGCCCCTCCACGTCCGCCTCACAGGCCTGGGCCCTGCAGCGTCTCTGGTGCGCTCCCAACGCCCCGGAACGCGCGCTCGCCGCCTCCCGCCGCATCATCGCCCTCGCGCGCGAACTGCCCCCGACTGCGTCGCTCGCCTTGCGCTGCCTCGCCGACGGCACCGGTGCCGTCTCCCTCACCCTCGCCTCGTCGCAGGGGTCGTTCCTCTCCGACGACGACGTCGCCTGGGCATTCGAGCCGGTGGGCGAAATCGGCAGGAGCGCGGCGCCCGTGGACGCGACACGGTTCGCCTCGGCGTGGGCCGTGGCCGCGCCCAACCTGCGCGCCACGCTCACGGCCTCTCCCGAGAATGCCATTGAGCGGGGCTGGGACATGGGAGGGGACGAACTCCAGTTCCCCCAGGCGGGCCTGATGAGCTCGCTCCGCGACCTGTTGCGCGCGCTCGCGGCGGAGACCGCCCCGGTGGGGTACGTCGCGCATCTTGCCCCTGCTTCCGAGCTCGAGGTTCGGATGGTCACGGACGAGGTGTGGCAGCTCAAGGGCGTGCTTCCTGATCTGGCGCTGCGGCGCTACCTGGGGGCGCCCCTGCGGGTGCGCGCGTTCGTGCTCGCGGGCCGTGCCCGGCCCGGTGCCCGCGTGTTCGCCGCCGTGCGAGCGTTCGGCGACGGCATCGAGGTCAACGCCTCCGCCACCGACCCGGCGCAGCTCCTCACTGCGGACCCCGGCCTGCTCGTGGGCGCCGCGCAGCCGCGGATGGCCGTGGAGACGCTCGTCCGCCTGCCTGCGGCGGGGGAGACTCCGGAGCGGATCGGCCTGCCGGCCGTCTCCCCCATCGCGCCTGCGGTGCCGCTCACGGACGAGCTGCCGTCGGGTGGCGTGCTCCGCCTCGGAACCGCGGAGGATTCCGCCGGGACCACTCTCGAGGTGGCCCTGCGCGCGGAGGACCTGCTGCAACACATGCAGGTGGTGGGGTCCTCCGGCACGGGGAAGACCACGCTGCTCGCGTCGCTGGTCGTGGGCGCGGCGAAGGCCGGTATCGGGTGCTCCGTGATCTCGCCGCACCCCGATCTGGTGGACCGGCTCCTGCGGGAGATCCCCGACGGCTCCGACGTCGTCTCCGTCCATTCCGGAGACGCGGACCACCCCGTCCCGGTCAACCCGGTGGCGGAATCCGTGTCCACCGGCTTCGAGCACCTCATGCGCATCATGCAGGAGCTGATCGATCCTCGCCAGGAGGGCATGTTCGGGATGCGGGCCCGCCGGATCATCGGCCAGTGCTACCGCGCGTCGGTGGCGCTGGTGGGGGAGCGCGCAAACCTCACCATGGTGGAGATGATCATGCGCGACCAGCCCACCGTCGGCGCGGTGGCTGACGCCATCGCTGCTTCCGAGCCGGAGTTGGCGGCGCAACTCCGTTCCGAGATCGTCAAGCTCTCCTCGCACGAGTTCGGCGAGGTGGCGGCGTGGCTCAATTCGCGGTTGGAGGCGATCGCAGGATCGGCGGCGATCCGCGGGATCCTCGGCAGTGGCGCCGACGCGGTGGATGTCACGGACGTCATCGACTGCCGCCGGATGCTCCTCGTCGACCTCGACTCCACCTTGATCGGAGTTGAGAGCGCCCAGCTGCTGGGTGAGTTCTGGCTCCTCAAGCACTTCGACGCCCTCGCCCGCCGCAGGGATCCGGCGACGCCGCACCTGCTCGTCGTCGACGAGTGCCATCTCTTCACCTCGGGCATGCTGCCCCGGCTCCTCGCCGAGGGCCGGAAGTTCGGTCTTGGCGTGGTGATCGCGCACCAGCACGTCGGGCAACTGTCCGGCACCCTCCGGGAGGCGGCGCAGGGCAACACGTCGACTCTTGTAGCCTTCAGGACAGGCCCGAGCGAGGTGCCGGCCGTGCACGCGCGACTCGGCGAATGGGCCGGCGGGCGCCTCACCCGGATACCGAACCTCGAGGCCGCTGTCACGCTCGCGACCGGTCGGGCCCAGACCGCGCCATTCACGCTTAGGGTCGATCACAACGATCTGGCCGTGCGTGACGAAGAGCTCGCACAGCTGCGGCAGTGGGTCAGCGTGGAGGAGTATGTCGAGCCCTATCGCGCGATCGAGCGTCTCACCCCGGCCGTGCTCCGTGAGCTCATCACCGCGCGGCGCACCGATGCCCGCCGCGCCGGAACCGGGAAGCGGCCCGGGGAGCGGCCCGGGGAGCGGCCTGGGGAGCGGCCTGGGGAGCGGCCCGTGCCGCCGCCTGCGCCGTCTGCGCAGCGTCCGGGCGAGCAGTCGTTCCTCGATGAGTGGCTCGAACAGCGGATGACTCAGGCAAGCCAGGCGGCACAGGCGGCACAAGCGGCACCCGCCGCGGAGGTGCCGCGCCCCTGAGCTCGCACAGCCCGAGGAAGCTGGCGCCAATGCCGTTGTCTTGGGGTTTTGCTTGAGGGTTCAAGGTTTGTTGCCGGCGTTGTTGCCGGCGTGTTGTGGGGTGGGGGCAACGGAGCTTCCGGTGGGAGATGCAACGACCAAGATGCTTCTGCTTTCCCGGGAGCTCCGTTGTCTGATCGTTGTGCCATTGAACGTGTTTTCCGTGAGATCCGTGTCGCCCAGAGGTCTGGAACCGGGCGGCTGGAGAACTTGGGACTGCCTTCGGGGTCTGGTACCGGGTGGCTGGGGAACTTGGCACCTCGTCTGCTACCCCGAGGCTGCTTCTTGGGGAACTCCGCACCTCGACTACGGGGTGCGATGTTCCCCAGCAGGTCTGAAGTTCCCCAGCGCGCCGCCCAGACGAGGCCCAAAGTTCCCCAGCTCCCGTCAGATCGTCTCGGACGGGGTCCAAGTTTCCCCAGTTCCCGCCAGACGGTCCCGGATGGGGTCCGAGTTTCCCCAGTAGCGGTGTCCGGCCGGGTTCGTAGCGTGGGGGCGCACGTTCGTCACACGGGGGCGCACGATCGTCACGCTGGCGAAATCGGGGCGTACGTTCGTCACAAGATGGCTGGCGTTCGTCACGATGGCGCAGTGACGTCACTGCGCCATGGTGACGATCGTGCGCCCTCAGCATTCTGCGTGTGACGATCGCGCGCCATGAGGTGACGATCGCACGCCCCGATGTGACGTTCGTGCGCCCTCAAGAACCCCGTGTGACGAACGCGCGCCATGCCGTGACGTTCGTGCGCCACGGCGGCGCGGGTTTGGGAGGGGTGTGACGGATGCGCGCCCCGAGGTGACGATCGCGCGCCCCCACCCCACGGCACGCCGACAACAACCCTTGAACCCTCAAACAGAACCTTAAGTCGACGGTATTGGAGCTCGCGCAGCCTGAGGTTCGGGCGGCGAGTGCGTTGGAGTTGAGTCGTCCGCGGTGGAGCGGAGTCGACCTTGGGCCCGCGGTTGGCCGCATTCTGCCGCCGCAGTCCCCGCGCCATTCCCGTGGACCGAAAATTGCATTCCCGTGGACCGAAAACTGATTGTCCTTGGTGATCCAATTGCATTGGGTGATTGTGGGACTACTGTCGGGGTTTCAGCCCTGTGGGCCGGCGCGTCCGCCGTCGAGGGGTCGATTTGGCCCCTTTTTTCGCCTGTTCGCGGCCCTCCGGACCGGCGGATTCCTCTACTGTTGGCGTTTCGATTCTCATGTAGGCGTTAGGCACGTGTTGAACGCCTACAGAAGAAACAAGACACCTACAGTTGTCGCTTCGCTGACGGTTCCGGAGGCTCCGCTGCCGGTTGAACGGGCTGAAAAGCACCCTCGGACCGCACGAAACCAGCACACGCTTCCGAAACGTCTACAGAAGTTGCAGAACACGACGGAAGTGGCTTTCCCACCAAGTTCGGTCAGAGGTCCGGTCAGATGTAGGCGGCGAGCCCGGACCGGCCGTCGCCGGTGATGTGACCGTCCACGAACACCACCGCGGGCGGCGGAAGCCGCCGGATGAGCCTGCCGGAGGCGAGCCCGGGGACACCGGCGCCGATCGCCGAGAACTCCGGGCCGGCAAGGACGCTGCACCGGCCGGCCTCCGGGGCGCCGCACCCGTGGGCGCCGCAC
>DASRMP010000060.1:0-33450 GCA_035647855.1 Actinomycetaceae bacterium
GGGGCGGCGGGGTCGGCGGGAGTCGTGTCCCCGGTGGAGGGATCGACGAGGAAGAGCGCCATACGTCCGAGACTAACCCGATCGGCAGTCGGCTGGGAATCCTCCCCCGGAACAACGAACGCCCCGCGGGGCGGGGCGTTCACTGTGGCTCCGACCGGGGTCGATCCGGTGACCTTCCGATTTTCAGTCGGACGCTCTACCAACTGAGCTACAGAGCCATCAGACTCGCACGCCCGGCCTTTCCAGACCGGGCGGCTAACCTGGCGACCCCGACGGGACTCGAACCCGCGACCTCCGCCGTGACAGGGCGGCGCGCTAACCAACTGCGCTACGGGGCCTCGTATTGAGGCACCTGTGTGCTCGTACCCCCAACGGGATTCGAACCCGTGCTACCGCCGTGAAAGGGCGGCGTCCTAGGCCTCTAGACGATGGGGGCCCTAGGGCCTCCGACGCCTTCGCGCCGTCGAACCTCGGATAGCATACGAGAACGAGGGGCACAGTTGCAAAACCGTGGGGTATTGCCTCAGTCACATCCTCGAATGCGTACCGCCAAGCCTACCGGAGTTCCACTGATGGTCGAGATGTCCGAGAAGGACTTCGAGAACGCTGTCGGCGATGCCCTGGACCTCATTCCCGAGGAACTCATGGCTCAGGTGGACAATGTCGTCTTCCTGATCGAGGAGGAGCCTCCCGGCGGCATCGAACCGGAGACTCTCGGGCTCTACGAGGGCACGCCTCTCACCGAGAGGGACGCGTGGTGGGCGACCGGGGCGCTGCCGGACAGGATTTACATCTACCGGGGCCCAACGCTGCGCTTGTGCGAATCGGCCGAGGAAGTCATCGACGAGGTCCGCGTCACGGTGGTCCACGAGATCGCGCACCACTTCGGTATCGACGACGAGCGGCTCCACGAGCTGGGATGGGACTGAGGCGCTGGGACTCAGGGCGCCCGGAGCGCACTAGGCTGGTGCAATGCTCGTGCTCCAGCTCCAAGATGATCTTCCGCTGCAGGACGGAGTGGGGGTGGCCGCCGAAGCGGCGGTCGACTTCCTGGCGGTGATTGCGGCCGGCCTCATCGGACTCGTTATCGGTGCGATCGTCTCGATCGTGCTGTCGGTGATGGGCGTCGCTCTGCGCCGTCGCCATCCGGGATTCGCGCCCTTCTCTCGCCGTCTGCGCATGCCGCAAAGAGTGCTGCTCCTCATTCTCGGAGCCGGGTTCGGCGTCCTGTTCGCCACGCAGGAAAGTGTGGTCGGCGAGGAGGTTCCCTGGCGCCCGGTCTTCGTCCAGGCGTTCTGGATTGTCCTTCTGCTGGCGTTGGCGTACCTGCTCACCTCCCTGATGTTCGCGATCGAGGACGCGGTTCTCGCCAAGTTCGAGGGCAGCGAGGAGACTGGCTACGCCCGTCGCGTCACGACCCAGATGCAGATGATCCGCCGCATCGTGATAGCGATCATCTGGACTTCGGCCGTCGTCGGCGGTCTCATGACCTTCCCCTCGTTCCGTGGCGTCGGCACCACCTTCTTCGCCTCCGCGGGCGTGGCCTCGTTGATCGCTGGTCTCGCCCTCCAGGGAGTCCTGGGCAACGTCTTCGCCGGAATCCAGATCGCGTTCTCCGACTCGATCAGGGTGGGCGACGCCGTGATCGTGCAGGGCGAGTACGGCAGTATCGAGGAACTCACGCTCACCTACGTGGTGGTGCGCCTCTGGGACAACCGCCGCATCATCGTGCCCTCGGTGGACTTCTCCACCAAACCGTTCGAGAACTGGACCCGGCGCGATCCGGAACTGCTCGGCACCGTCTTCATGGACCTCGACTGGCTCACGCCCGTGCCGGCGCTACGGGTGGAATTGCAGCGGCTCGTCGAGTCCACGGATCTCTGGAACGGCAATACCTGCACCCTGCAGGTCTTTGACGCCGTCGATGGCAAGGTCCGGACCCGCGCCGTCGTCTCCGCCGACTCACCGGGTGAACTCTGGGATCTGCGCTGCCTGGTGCGTGAGGGACTCGTCGAATGGACGCAGCGGAACGCGCGCTACTCGGTGCCGCGTTTGCGTATCGAGCCCGAGTCCGCGGCTGCGCCGTCGCCGGAGGAACGCGAGGAATTCATCGGAGACGTCGAGAGAGAGTGGGCGGAGACCCGTCCGGTTGAGGAGGAGGACGAGGAGTTCGTCGACGACGTCGTCGTCGACGCGACGACGGATGACCCTGTCCTCGGCTGGCTGATGGGGCGTGACGACGCGCGCCGGGTCCGCAAGGACGCGGAGAGGGCCGACAAGCGTGCGGCGCGTGAGGACCCCGCCAGACTCGGTGCGCAGGATCGCGTCCTGCCGCGGCCGTCATCCGAGGGGACCGAACTCATCGACCCTGAGGAGTTCAGGCGCCGTGAGGATGGGGAGGATGGGGATGAACGCGACGAGCGGGGAGGGAAACGCGACGAACATGGGCCTCACCGCACCTCGATCATCCCCACCCCACCGGTAATCAAACCTGGAGCGGAGCGCCAGCTCACAGCAGAGTCGCGGCTGTTCTCAGGCTCTCCTGCGGCGGAGGAAAGGGCAAGACTGCTGAAAGGCCCCGGCGCCGAGGAGATGGCGCAGCGCGAGGCGACCACGATTCGTAGGTTGCGGGGTTCGCAGCCACTCGCGGATCCGTCCGGGGACGAGTCGGCCGACGGCGAGGAGAAGACCAAATGACCGAGAAGATCACCCGAACGGACGCGGAGTGGCGCAAGCTGCTCTCGCCGGAGGAGTACAGAGTTCTGCGGCAGGCCGGCACCGAGCGCCCGTGGTCCGGAGAACTGCTCGACGAAAACCGTGAGGGCATCTACCGCTGCCGAGCCTGCGGTGCCGAACTCTTCCGCTCCACCACCAAGTTCGACGCGCACTGCGGCTGGCCGAGCTTCTATGACCCGGAGGACTCGGACGCCGTCACGTTGTTGGAGGACAACTCGCTCGGGATGCGGCGGGTCGAGGTGCGGTGCGCGACCTGCGACTCACACCTGGGGCACGTGTTTCCGGACGCTCCGCAGACGCCAACCGGTAACCGCTACTGCATGAACTCGATCAGCCTGACGTTCGAGGAAGACTGATGCGGGTCGCCACTTTCAACCTGCAGCACGGGACGGCTGCGCGTGGCACCGAGGGCTGGGGTCGCGTCCCGGACGCGAGCTCCCTCATCGGGCTGGCGGACGAGTTGCGTCCGCTCGAGATCGACGTCCTGTGCCTTCAGGAGGCGGACCAGGGGCAGGGCCGTTCCTCGGGACTGAACCAGACTGAGATCCTGGCCCGCGAACTGGGGATGGACCATTACCGGTTTGCCGCGTTCTTCCAGGGGTGGGTCGGGGGTCTGCGGCGTCAGCCGATGCGTTCCGACGCCGGCGGTCGCATGGCGTTCGGAATCGCCACCCTTTCCCGTTTTCCCGTCTCGTCCTGGCACATTCACCCGATGCCACGCACGATTCCGGCGGTACGTTTCCAGCAGGGGACGATCCGGCGGCCGAGCAGTTTCGTGCGTTTCGTCGATACGACGCGAGTCCTCCTGGGAGCCGTGGTCGAGTCCCCGGACGGAGCAATCTCGGTGGCGAACACGCACCTCACGCCCGAGCGGCGCATTGCGCGCAAGCAACTCGGGGACGTCATGCGGTCCGTGAACGCGCTCCCGGAGCCGCGTCTCCTTCTTGGCGATCTCTCGCTCGACTCCGAGGAAGTCGCTCTCGAGACCCGGATGAACGCGCTCGCTTCCGGGCAGACCTATCCGTCGCAGAAACCCAGGCAACAGCCAGATCACATCCTCGGAACCGGCGTGACCGCGCGGGATTCGGGAGACTCCTCCCTGCAGGTTTCCGACCACCGCCTGCTGTGGGCGGACATTTGAGCGATTCTGCGGGGGAGTCTTGGCATTTTCGCCCGCGGCGGCATCCTCGCCCACTGTGGCGTCTTCGCCCGCGGGGGAGTCTTCGCCCGCGGCGGCATCTTCGCCCGCGGCGGCATCTTCCCGCACGCGCGCGGGTCGGGTCCGGGACGACTCGGGGGTGAGCAGTGGGTGATCCATATTCCCCCACGCGCGCGGGTCGGGTGCCGAACTCCCGATATGCCGGTGCCATCGGGTTGTTCATTGCGGCCGGCATCACGCAGTACATCGGCGCGGCGATCGCCGTCGGCGCCTTCGAACACGTCCCCGCTTTGGCCGTCTCATGGTGGCGTATCGGGATCGCCGCAGTGGTCCTGCTGTTGTGGCGCCGGCCGTGGCGCCTCGATCGATCCTGGTGGGGCCAGGCGGCGGTGTTCGGCATCGTGCTCGCGACCATGAATGCGCTGTTCTACCTCGCCATTGCCCGGATTCCGCTGGGGACAGCGGTCGCGATCGAGTTCCTGGGACCCGTTGCTGTGGCTGCGCTGACCGGCCGGCAGTGGAATCAGCGGGTTGCGATCGTCACGGCGGCGCTCGGGGTCGTGGTCATTGGCGGCCTCGGCGTCGACTGGTCGCGTCCTGGAACTCCGGCCGGTCTCGCCTTCGCGCTGCTGGCCGGGGCAGCCTGGGGCGGATACATCCTGCTCGGCGCCCGGCTCGCCCACCGCACGAACGGTGTGGATGCTCTCTCTGTGGGGATGACGGCCGGCGCGATCGCGTTCCTCCCGCTTGCCTTCCTGACACCCGTCGCCACGTTCGGCGACCCGAGGCTCATGGGTTCACTCGTGCTGATCGCACTGCTCTCATCTGTTGTGCCCTACGTGGTGGACCAGCTCAACTTCGGCATTCTCCCCGCCGCGACATTCGCGATCCTGATGGCGCTCTTGCCGGCGACCTCGCTCGCTGTTGGGGCGTTCGCTCTCGCGCAGGTGCCGAACGTGTTCGAGCTTCTCGGGCTGGGTCTCGTCTCGGTCGCGGTTCTGCTCGCGAACCTGCCGGAGCGGAGGGCGGGCGGGCCGTCGTCGCCACGCAGGCCCGGCCGGGTGTTACCGGACGAGGCGGCACCGCCGTCGCAACTCGGCGGCTGACCGGAGCAGCGCGCTGCGGCGTCCGCGCGAATCCTCCCTCGGGATTTTGAGGGCGCGCGTTCGTCACATCGGGGCGCACGTTCGTCACACCTCTTCCCATCTCCCAACGCCGTGGCGCACGTTCGTCACATCGGGGCGCACGATCGTCACACCTCTTCCCATCTCCCAACGCTGTGGCGCACGTTCGTCACATGAGGGCGCACGATCGTCACATCAGGGCGCACGAGCGTCACACCGGCGGAGCGACGGCGCACGATCGTCACGAGAGGGCTGGCGTTCGTCACATCGGGGCGCACGTTCGTCACATCGGCGGAACCATGGCGCACGATCGTCACGAGAGGGCTGGCGTTCGTCACGATGGCGCAGTGACGTCACTGCGCCATCGTGACGATCGTGCGCCCTCGCGTTGCAGCGGCGCCAAGACCCGCCGCTGCGGAAACTCGGACCCCCTTCCGGAGGGTCGGCAGTTGGCTGCGGAACCTCACTCACTGTCTGTCCGGCACGCTGCGGAACCTTACGCCCCATGCCCGGAGCCCGAGGTTCCGCAGCGAGCGATCCCGGCACAGCAGACGAGGTCCGAAGTTCCGCAGCCCGCTCCGGGGACGCAAAATGTCGGTTTGCGGCAGGATTTGGCCGCTCAAGCATGCATTTAGCGTCTCCGGAGTGCGGTGGAGGGCTGTGAAGGTGGGTGGGGTTCCGTAGTCACTTGAAGTTGGGCAGTGAATCCGGGGTTGGAGTCCGCTGCGGGGCGGGGAGTCGAGCGTGTGCCCGTGGTTGGTCGCGGACCGCCGCGGTTCCCGCGACCATTCCGCGTCCTGCGACCAGTGGCATCACAAACCGCCAATGTGACGAACGTGCGCCCTCGCGGCCGTGGACACCGAAGGTCGGTCGCTGGGGAACTTCAGACCTCGTCTGGGCGGTGCGCTGGGGAGCTTCAGACCTTGTGGGGAACTTCGCACCCCGTAGTCGAGGTGAGAAGTTCCCCACTGAGCGGCCTCGGGGTAGCAGACGAGGTGCGAAGTTCCCCAGCGACGCCGGGTGAGTGGCAAGACGAGGTGCGAAGTTCCCCAGCGACCCGGTTCCGGGCCCCGAAGGAGGTGCGGAGTTCCCCAGCGACCTTGCTGAGGTACTCCGGGGACGCTGGATGTGCGTTTGGAGCGGGAATTGGCCGTCGAGACATGCATTTAGCGCCCCCGGAGAGAGAGGGAGCATGCACGTAGCGTCTCCGGAAGTGCACGTGGAAAAGATCCGGTGTCTGGAGAGGGGTTTCCCGCGGCCGAAAATCCTCCGGCCGGGGATCCGCCGGTTGGAGATCCGCCCGGACGGCGACGATGGTGCTGACGGACGAGAAGCTGAAGCCCTGCCGGCTGGAGATCCGCCCGGACGGAGAGGATGGTGCTGACGGACGAGCTGAAGCCCTGCCGTCTGAAGCCCTGCCGTCTGAAGCCCTGCTGGCTGAAGCCCCGCCGGCTGAACCCACCGAATGCCCGCAACCCCTACCGCCCGCCGAAACTGCCACCGCCCGTTCCGCCGCCGCTGAATCCGCCGCCACCACCGAACGAGCCCGAACCGCCAGACGAGCCCGGCGTGTAGGTGAGCGCTGACATCCCGGCGGTCTCGAGGCCATGTACGGAGTTGCCGATCGAGCGGATGTGGTGACTGAAAGCTCCGGGATGACCGTAGCCCACGTACCAGATGGGCACGGTGGTGTAGACGCCCTCGGCGGCGAGTTGCTCGAAGAGCGAGGTCCAGCGATCAGCCACGCCGAAGACGATCGCCCACGGCAGGTACTTCGAGAAGATGTCCTCGCCGACTTCCCAGCGCAACTGGTCTGCCTCCGCCGTCGAGAGGTATTCGCGGAACCCACGGATCTGCTCGTAGTGGGCGCGGCCCTTGGCCGTGCGTGCGCGGGCGGCTCTGGCTGTGGCGGCCCAGACGATCAACAGCGTGACGAGAGCAACAATCCCAGCGACGATGAGCGGCAGAAGCAGGCCCCCTCCCATGGTGATGGACGAGAATCCGTCGGATCGGAACAGCAGGGCGGCAGCCACGAAGATTCCCACGGATCCCGAGATCTTGCCGCCCCGTGAACGGAGCCCGCGGCGGACGAACCAGCCCTCCGCATCCGAGTGCGCCGTGAGCTTCTTGTTGAACTTGCCGAGTTCCGAAGCGAACTCGCCCTTGAGCTTGGAAATGCGCACGGACGTGCGGGTTCCGAACAAGGATCGCATGAGCTGATCCTCGAACGGCAGCAGTTCGCCGGGTGGTGGCCCGGACCGGGTGAGAGCCAATTTCCAGTCCTTGACCTTGCCTCGCTTGGTGGTTGCGGCGGGCGCGACCGTGAGGTATCCGCGAACTGCGAGGTCGATCATGGTGGCAGTGAATGCCTCGCTCGTGACGTGCTCCTCCTCGATCACTTCCGCCTCGGCAGGTCGCAGATCATCGGGCGGGTGGAAGCGCACCGCGACCGGGGGCTCACTCGTCATGCGGACTTCCTCCGCAGGCTCCCCGTCCACGGGCATGAGGCCGGGCGGCAGCCCCACGTACGTGCGGTCCCTGCCTCCCCGCACGCGCAACGCTGCGATCCCTGCGAGCAACGCCGCCCACACCCCGGCGGCCGCGGGCCAGTAGTCTTTCAGCCAGGCACCGGCGCGGTCGGCCGCCGTCGGCGCGTAGGCAGGATCGCCGGGGAACCCGGTCGAGGGCGAACCCGAGGGCCGGTCAACGAGGATAGGGCCGGGGTTGGCGAAGGTCCCGGACGGGAAAGCGGCCATGATCGTGAGCCCTTCGCCGCTCGGGACGCCGTCGGCCCCGAAACTCGCCGTCGGGCCTTCGGAGCCGTAGCTGTCGCACGGCGTCGAGTCGCCGAAGCCGCCCTGATAACACGCCACATCGACGACGTCGGCGGGGCCCCGGACCGTCACCGTCACCGAATCGACCCGGTTGGGGGAGTCGGCGAAGACATTCAGGAAGAGCTCGTCCTGATCGTTCACGCCCTCCTGGCCCCGGATGGCATTGATCGTGCCCTCGACGTCGTAGCTCAGCACATACGTCTGCACGCCTGTCCGGGTGTCGCTCGAGCCGTCCGGGGCGCCGATGGCGAGCCTGATCTCGTTGCCGTAGGCGTCCTCGACCCACACGTCCGCAGGCGCATCGGAGGGGGAGGAGACCTGGAAGTTCGAGTACTCCAGGATGCGAACCTTCGTGTCGTCCGGTTGGTAGCCCATCCGTTGCAGCAGCGTGCGGTAGAAGCCGAGCCCGTTGCGGCTGCCGAAGTCCCACTGGAACGTTTCGGTCACGTGGAGGGTTCCCGCAGCGTCGAGTTCGTACACCACGTCCAGGCCGCGGATGACGTCACCTGCGGGATCGCCGTCGGCGCGGGCGGGCGGTGCGACCACGACCGAGAGAGCCACGAACAGCGCCGCGACGACCGCGCCGAGCATCGCGAGGGTGGCCGCGGATCGGGACCGGTTCTCGACGGCGACGGCGGCCGCAGGCCGGTTCTCGACGGCGACGGCGGCCGCGACGCCATGGGCGTGGCGCCGATCGGCGCTGGACCGCATCTTGACGACTGCTGCAGCGCTGGCGATCATGGGTCCTCCCGGTACACGTGGGTCTCGCCCCCGAGGGTAGCGCCCCACGGGGTCGGGGATCATTTGCTATTCCCGATCACGCTGTGAGTGAATCCACCCGGCAAGTCGACCTACGTCCCGACGAAGGCGCCAATTACGAGCCTACGATTGAAACGTCCCAGAATTACTGATCGGACTTGGCCCCACCAGGGCCCCAATGACGCCTCCCAGACCCATCTGAGGCGACCCCGAGGAGAGGTATATGACGGCTACCGACACCGCCACCCAGACCCTGATCGCCACGCCTGGCACAGCGTGGGACGGCTTTGCCGAAGGCCCGTGGCAGCATGCCATCAACGTCCGCGACTTCGTCCAGCGCAACTACACGCCGTACGAGGGTGACGCGAGCTTCCTCGCGGGCCCCACGGCGAAGACTCGCCGCACATGGGAGACACTGGAGCGGGACTACCTGTCGGTCGAACGGCAGAAGCGCGTCTACGCCGTCGATACGTCGACGCCTGCGGACGTCGATGCGTTCCCTCCCGGCTACATCAGCGATGACGACGACGTCATTGTCGGCCTTCAGACCGACGTCCCGCTGAAGCGCGCGATGATGCCCTTCGGCGGCTGGCGCATCGTCGAGACCGCACTGGAGGAAGCCGGCGCCGCGCCGGACCAGCACGTGAAGGACACCTTCACCAAGTACCGCAAGACGCACAACGATGCAGTCTTCGACATCTACACCCCGCGTATCCGTGCGGCGCGTTCGTCCCACGTCATCACCGGTCTGCCGGACTCCTACGGCCGCGGCCGCATCATCGGCGACTATCGCCGCGTGGCGCTCTACGGCGTCGACGCACTCATCGCCGAGAAGAAGCAGGCCAAGGACGCGTTCGCGGATGAGGGCTTTTCCGAGCACTGGGCGCGCTACCGCGAGGAGCACGCCGAGCAGATCAAGGCGCTCCAGAAGCTCAAGAACATGGCCGCGGGCTACGGGTTCGATATCTCCGCCCCCGCCGGCACGGCCCAGGAAGCCGTGCAGTGGACCTACTTCGGCTACCTCGGATCGATCAAGTCGCAGGACGGCGCCGCCATGTCGATCGGCCGGCTCTCCGGCTTCTTCGACGTGTACTTCCAGCGTGACCTGGAAGCCGGCACGCTGACGGAGGAGGGCGCGCAGGAGATCATCGACTCGCTCGTCATCAAGCTGCGCATCGTGCGTTTCCTCCGCACCAAGGGCTACGATCAGATCTTCTCCGGTGACCCGTACTGGGCCACGTGGTCGGACGCCGGCCAGGGCGAGGACGGCCGCACGCTCGTCACGAAGACCTCGTTCCGGCTGCTGCAGACGCTGCGCAACCTCGGCCCCGCCCCGGAGCCCAACATCACGATCTTCTGGGACCCGGCGCTTCCGCAGGGCTACAAGGACTTCTGTTCCGCGATCTCGATCGAGACGTCATCCCTCCAGTACGAGGCGGACGAGGAGATCCGTCGGCACTGGGGCGACGATGCCGCCATCGCGTGCTGCGTCTCCCCGATGCGGGTGGGCAAGCAGATGCAGTTCTTCGGCGCACGCGTAAACGCCGGCAAGGCCCTGCTGTACGCCATCAATGGCGGCCGCGATGAGGTTTCCGGGAAGCAGATCATGACGGGCTTCGAGCCGGTCCCGGGTGACGGTCCGCTCGACTTCGACGACGTCTGGCAGCGCTTCGAGTCAATGCTGGACTGGGTGGTGGCCACCTACGTCGAGGCGCTGAACATCATCCACTACAGCCACGACAAATACGCGTACGAGTCCATCGAGATGGCTCTGCACGATTCCGAGATCGTCCGCACCATGGGTTGCGGCATCGCCGGTCTCTCCATCGTGGCCGACTCGCTGTCAGCCATCAGGTACGCCACCGTCACTCCCGTGCGTGACGAGACCGGCCTCGTCGTCGACTACATCACCGAGGGCGAGTTCCCCCGTTACGGAAACGATGACGACCTTGCCGACGAGATCGCCGCGACCGTGGTCTACACCGTGATGGAGAAGATCCGCGCGCAGCCGATGTACCGGGACGCGATCCCGACCCAGTCGGTGCTGACGATTACCTCCAACGTGGTGTACGGCAAGGCGACCGGCTCGTTCCCGTCCGGGCACCGCGCGGGCACCCCGTTCGCGCCGGGTGCGAACCCCGAGAACGCCGCGGATACTCACGGCATGCTCGCGTCGATGCTTTCGGTGGGCAAACTGGACTACTACGACGCCCTCGATGGCATCTCGCTGACCAACACGATCACCCCTTCCGGCCTGGGCCGCACCAAGGACGAGCAGGTCGATAACCTGGTCGGCATCCTGGACGCCGGCTTCGTGCCAGAGGACTGAAGGACCACACCCACTGATCGGGCTCACGAGGCCCAGAATCGGAGAAGAAGGAATGGCAACCAAAACATTCGACGAGCGCCTCACCGCGATGAAGGCATCCCGTGAGGATCGGGGCCACAGCCCCGGACTGTTCCACGCGAACATCAACGTGCTGAACCGCGAGACCCTCGAGGACGCGATGGCGAACCCCGAGAAATACCCGAACCTCACCGTCCGCGTCTCGGGCTACGCCGTGAACTTCGTGAAGCTCACGGAGGAACAGCAGCGCGACGTCCTCTCGCGGACCTTCCACACCTCCTCTTGACGCTTGACGCCGTGACGCCTGACACTCACGCACTCGATGGAGTGACCGGTGAGTACAGGCCACAGCCCGTCGAGTTCGATGTGCCGCCTCTCCGGCCCGGAGGCGGCGGCACATCGGGCATCGCGTCCGCGGGTGAGATGACCCGCACCGAGCACCTCGAAGCCGTGCGCGCCGGTCAACTCGGCTCCGTGCACTCGTGGGAGCTCGTGACCGCCGTCGACGGGCCGGGGACACGACTGACCGTGTTCTTGGCCGGCTGCCCGCTGCGCTGCCTGTACTGCCACAACCCTGACACGATGTTCGCGAACAAGGGCGAGCCCGTGCTGCTCAAGCACCTTGTGAAGCGGGTCAAGCGCTACCGGAAGATCTTCAGATCGACGGGCGGCGGGCTGACCATCAGCGGCGGCGAGCCGCTCTTCCAGTTGAATTTCACGGCGAACCTGCTGCGCGCCGCCAAGGAGATGGGCGTCCACACCGCGATCGACACCTCCGGGTTCCTCGGTGCGAACGTCAGCGACGAGATGCTCCAGGACATCGACCTCGTCCTCCTCGACATCAAGTCCGGGATCCCGGACGTCTACCGCAGAGTCACGGGCCGCGAATTGGAGCCGACGCTCGAGTTCTCGCGGCGCCTCGCCGACCGTGGCATCGAGACCTGGGTCCGGTTCGTGCTCGTCCCAGGACTGACGGACGGCGTCGAGAATGTCGAGGCCGTTGCCCGGCACGTCGCGACGCTGAGCAATGTCAGCCGCGTCGAGGTGCTGCCGTTCCACCAGATGGGCCGCGACAAGTGGGCGGCGCTCGGGATCGACTACGAGCTCGAGGACACTCAGCCTCCCTCGAAGGAGCTCGTGGATCGGGTGCGGAACCAGTTCCGCGAGCACGGCATCACGACCTACTGACGTCTCCGGTTCCCCGCCCGTCTAGATCTGCAGCCGCCGGTGAAGCGCGTCGCCCAATTGGGCGGGCCGGAAGACCACCATGAGGATGAGCAGGACCACGCTAAGGCCGACGCATGCCAGCGACGGCACCGGCGTCGTCACCCAGCCGAACAGCACGAACAGCCCGGGCACCATACCGAACGCCGCTACCAGAACTGCCTTGGAGATGTACTCCTCAGGGTTCAGGCGCATGATCCACATGACGATCCCGAGCGCCAGGTTTGCGGCGGTGCAGATTGCCGGAATGGCCCAGGTGGTGGCCCAGAGTTCCGGTCCGGCGAGCCAACTCCAAGCGGCAGCGGAGAGCGAGAGCAGCACCACCAGCCAGCCGACCAGACTGCCCATGTTGCGCCGACGTTGCACAGCTGCCATCACCACGAGCCAGAGAACCGCAACGGACAGCCAGACCGTGCGGAGCGGGGCCATGAGATCCGGGATCAGCGCCTGCGCCCCGAACGAGGCGAGGACGAACAGGATCGAGCTGACCAGCAGCACGGTGCGCAACTGAGTGCGGATGAAGCGTAGCGGTGCCGCCGGAAGCGGTTCCGCGGTATCCCGTTCGCCGGCACCCCGTTCGCCGGCATCCCGTTCGCCCGCATCCCGTTCGCCCGCATCCCGTTCGAGCGGGAGACGGCAGAGCGGACACTCCCGCCACAGACCCACCACGTCCCCGCCGCAGGATCGGCAATGGCTCGTCATGGCTGCGCGTCCACAGCGGAGACGGCATCGATCTCCTCCGCCGTGACACGGCTGGCGTTCACATCCACCGGCACACCGAGGCCCGTGAAGTGGCGCACGAATGCGGCGTGATAGTCGGTCTCGATGAACGGGCTCGTGAAAGAGACCGTCAATTCGCTGCCGTGGCTCACCATGCAGAACTGCGGTCGCACGGCGGAGACGTGCAGATAGATCCGGCCAACGGAGGCGGCAGCAGGGTCCGGCAGCTGGAAGCGGCCAAGATTCGAGATCGCCACGGTGATGCCGCGGTTGGCCGACGAGTTGATCGCGCGGAGTATCAGGTCCTTGATCGGACGGGGGACGACTCGTCCAACCGGGTGCCGTTCGAACGCAACGAGCCGGCGAACCTTCCGTTCGAGCCCCTCTCGCGTGAGTTCCCTCTGGAACTGCTCGTTCAGATCGCGGCAGACGGCTCCCACGGTGTCGGCCTCGGGATCGTCACTGTAGGTGTGAGCCAGCATCGTCGTCGCGAAGAAGTTCCGCCCCGAATCGGTGGGGAAGAACTGGCGGAGATTCACCGGCACCGAGCACGTGATCGTCCGGGCCCTGCCTGACGGCGGCCGGGTCATGTGGAGGGAGTCGAAGAACACCGCAAGCAGATAGATCGTCAGCGAGACACCCTCGGCGCGGGCAAGATTCAGCACCTCCCGGACCGGCATCGCCATCTCGACCACACGTGTGCGGTAGTCAGGTGTGTACGTTCCGCCCACCCGCACCACTTCCCTGTGCGGGCGACGCCGTCGTCGCTCCTCTCTGGTGCGAGGTTCGCCGTCGGCAACCGCACCCTCTGGCAGCCGAGTGGATGGCGCTTCAAGCGCGGAGGCGGCGTCGTCGGCGAACGGAACGGAACCGGTGCCCTTCCGGAACCAGTGCGTGAACGCATCTACCGCAAACTCCTGCTTGACACCGGTCGGACCCGTCAGCGCCGACTCGAACTCCTCGGGCTTCCTCAGCGCCACGTACTCCGTGAGCAGGTCCTGGAAGAACCAGAGCGCACCCCCGCCGTCCGTGAGGGCGTGGAAGACCTCGACCGAGATGCGGTGCCCCCGATAGAGAACGCGGAAGAGAAGCTCACGGTTGTCCTGGCGGTAGATGTGCTGGACGGAGGGACCGACGTCGGCCTGGACGGTGGGGTGAAGGTTCGAGTGCTGCAGGTAGTACCAGAAGATCCCGTGGCGCAGCACCGCGCGGAAGAGCGGGTACTGCGCGTAGACGCGATCGAGCGCACTCTGCAGGGCCGCCGGGTCGATGGGTTCGTCCATCTCGGCGCTCAGCCGGAACACCTTGGGATCGATCTCGTTGCGCGCCGCGAGGAAGATGTTCGCGGCGTTGTCGAGCCGGACCCAGGACCGGTCGGTGGGCCGCTCCGCACGCTCGGGCCGCTCCGCACGCTCGGTCACGTGTCCGCGCCCTCCGCGCCCGAATCCGGCTCGGGAACGACAACCGGCGGCGCCTCGAGCACGCGGCTGTCCTCCATGTCTCCGTCCAGGAAGGATGTGATCGCCTCGTATGCCTCGGTGACCGGCCTGACGATCCGGGGGAGCGTGATGAATCCGTGGATCGTGTCGTCGATCCGCTCGACCCGCGCAGGGGTCCCGGCCGCGCGTAACGCCAGACCGAACGCTTCCCCTTCATCGCGCAGCAGGTCCATCTCGGCGGTTATGACGAGCGTGCGCGGCAGACCGGAAAGGTCATCCGCAGCCAGCGGCGCGATGTACGGCGAGGTGTGCGTCGAAGGGTCCGGCTGATACATGTCCCGGAAGGCGTTGACCTCCTCAGAGGTCAGCCGCAGGCCGGTCCCGTACTCAGCCACCGACGGGAACGGCGACGTCTCCGGATCGTGATCCCACTGCACGAGCGGGTACAGCAGGATCTGGGCGCCGGGAAGCGTCCGTCCCCGCTCACGTAGCGCGAGCGTTACCGCCGCCACAAGGTTCCCGCCGGCCGAATCGCCGATCAGTGTGACATCCTCCGGGCCGTACACATCAGCGAGCGACGGCGTCTCGAGCAGCGTTTCCGTCACGCGGAGGCAGTCGTTCAGCCCGATCGGGTACGGGTTCTCCGGAGCGAGCCTGTAACCGACGGAACAGACCAGACGCCCTGTCACGTCCGCCATCGTGCGGCAGGTGGGTCCGTAGGTGTCGATGTCCCCGATCACCCAGCCGCCGCCGTGGAAGAACAGCAGCACTCCTGGCTTCACCTCGTCGGACTTCGGCAGGAACAGACGGACGGGAATCTCGTACCCGTCGTCGGCGAGAACGATCTGGTCGATGATGTGCTCAGGATCCTCGGGCATCCACGTCAGCACTCGTTGCGCGAGGCGGATCTTCTCGTAGTCTTCCTTCATGTTGATCCGGGGCGCGGCGAACAACCCGAGGATCTTGCTCAGCAATCGCTTCGGCAGGGACTTGCGAATCCGCTCCGGTGGGCCCATGCGGTAACGATACGACGCGAACCCGCGCACTCATCGGCTGGCCCGCAGGCAGGTCGGGTTGACTATACGGAAACGATGAAACCCGCCTCGATTTTCTGCTGCCGTCCACGGTCCGGGTCCATCGGCAGCGGCCGGTTCGTATCGGCGTTTCTCGACGACGACGCCTGCGCCGTCTTGACCGATGGCGCCGATCCGTCACATCGACTTCCTCGCCCTGCCTTGGGGGCGCATGATCGTCACGCCGGGGCGCACGTTCGTCATATCGGCGGAACCGTGGCGCACGTTCGTCACATGATGGCTGGCGTTCGTCACATCGGGGCGCACGTTCGTCATATCGGCGGAACCGTGGCGCACGTTCGTCACAAGATGGCTGGCGTTCGTCACGATGGCGCAGTGACGTCACTGCGCCATCGTGACGATCGTGCGCCCTGACGCTGCGAGCGGCGGCCCCGCTTCGAGCGGCAGCCCGGCCCGAAGTCGCAGATCGTGATCCCCAAAGAGGTCCGAGAGATGTGCGGTCTCGGCCCCGGCGACACGCTGCTTCTCATGGCAGACCGGGAACGTGGCATTGCACTCGTAGATCCTGCTGCGTATGCGGACGTGATGAACAAGGTGCTTGGCGTCGACCATCGACCAGATGAAGCCTCCGAATGAGCTGGGCGAAACCAGTGCTGATCAACATGGGGTTGCGTTTTCGCATGTCATCGTCGGCGATGGCGGTGTTTTCGACAACGTCGACATCCTCATCGAGGATGGAGCAATCAGTCGAGTCGAATCAACACGCATCAGCGTTCCTGGCGTCCGAGTGATTGAGACACACGGTAAGACCGTTCTGCCCGGTCTGATCGACGCGCACTGTCACCTCGACTTCCTCAATGCGCAAAACCGGTTCGCAGCGCGTATGCAAGCACGCTTCGGTCTCAGTGAGCCAAGCCACGAACTTCTTCGATTCGGAATCACCAACATCCGTACGATGTGCGAACCACCACGTCTCGTGCTCGGCCTTCGAAATCGAGCCCGAGCGGGCGGGACGTCGCGTGGGCCCGACCATGGTCGTTGCCGGCCCTGCATTCACAGCACCGGGTGGGCGCTAATCCCAATGCCGTCAACTTGGGGTTTTGCTTTCGGGTTCAGGGGTTGTTGTCGGCGTGTGGTGGGGTGGGGCGACGGAGCTTCCGGCAGGAGATGCAACGGCCAAGATGCTTCTGCTTCCTCGGGAGCTTAGTTGTCTGCTTGTTGTGCCGTTGAGCGTGTTGTCTGTGAGATCCGTGTCGCCCAGGGGTCTGGTATCGGGTGGCTGGGGAACTTGGCACCTCGTCCTGCCGCCTGCGCGGTGTCGCTGGGGAACTTGGCACCTCGTCTTGCCGCTTACCCGGCGTCGCTGGGGAACTTGGCACCTCGTCTTGACGCTTACCCGGCGTCGCTGGGGAACTTGGGACTGCCTTCGGGGTCCGGTACCGGGTGGCTGGGGAACTTGGCACTTCGTCTTGCCGCTTACCCGGCGTCGCTGGGGAACTTGGCACCTCGTCTGCTGCCTCGAGGTCGCTTCTTGGGGAACTTCAGACCTCGACTACGGGGTGCGATGTTCCCCAGCAGGTCTGAAGTTCCCCAGCGCGTCGCCCAGACGGGGTCTGAAGTTCCCCAGTTCCCGCCAGACGGACCTGAACGGGCTCCAAGTTCCCCCGGCGGCGATGCCCGGCCGCCCTGTGCGTCTGAGTTCATCGACCAGGGACCGGTTCGCGGCGTGGGGGCGCACGTTCGTCACATTGGGGCGCACGAACGTCACATCGGCGAAACCGGGGCGTACGTTCGTCACACGATGGCTGGCGTTCGTCACGATGGCGCAGTGACGTCACTGCGCCATGGTGACTATCGTGCGCCCTCAGCATTCTGCGTGTGACGATCGTGCGCCATGCCGTGACGAACACGCGCCATGGTGTGACGATCGTGCGCCCAGGCGGCACGGGTTAGGGAGGGGCGTGACGATCGTGCGCCATGGTGTGACGTTCGTGCGCCCTGGCGGCGCGGGCTTGGGAGGGGTGTGACGATCGCGCGCCCTGCGGTGACGATCGTGCGCCCTGGGTGCAGAGCTGGAGAGCCGGTGTGATGGATGTGCACGCTGCGGTGACGATCGTGCGCCCCCCACCCCACGGCACGCCGACGACGACCCTTGAACCCTCAAGCAAAACCGTAAATTGACGGCATTGCGGCTCTTGACCTCAAACCGAGAATGTCGGCGGTTCGAACAACGATCTTCTGGTGGGCCCAGTGGGGTCTGGTGGGCCCAGTGGGGATCGAACCCACGACCCACGGATTAAAAGTCCGTTGCTCTGCCAACTGAGCTATAGGCCCGGTCAGCCATTGTAGCTATACGGCCGGAGCCGGAAAACCACCTCGGGCGATCCGCAGGACCCTCGGGCGATCCGCAGGGCCCCGGGCGATCCGCAGGACCCTCGGGCGATCCGCAGGGCCCCCGGACGATCCGGTGGGGGCTGGCAATGCCTCCCGCCAACACCGCACAATGGAACCGCCACATGCCCGAGACGTTCAGCAGGTGCCAGAGAAGGGACTCATGCCGCAACCCGTCCCCCGACCCCGCAGACCCGCCAGACTCGACGAGGCACTCGCCGAGTCCATCGTCGGTGCTCCGGACCCCGCGGAGAGAACCGAGCTCGCGCACGTCACGGCGCGGGCGCTCGTCGAGAGGGGGCGCGATCGTTCGGGAGACCCCGAACTCCTCCACCGGCTGGTCCACCTCATGGAAGACGAAGGCATCGAAGTGATCGCGGATCTCTGGTCACTCGCCGCCGCGCAGTCGCTTCCCGGCGCGCTCTGGCGCCTGTATGTCACACGCGAATGGGCCCGCCGCAATCCCCATCAAGTCGTTCGCGCCTACCGTGCCGGGCTCGGCGCCGCCGAGGTGTCGGGCGCGATCGCCGGCGTCGTCGAGCCGCCTCTGCCCGAGGACGTGATGGCCGTGACCGACCGAATTCTCGCCGGCGTCTTCGACGGCGACCTCGACGTCGCCCTCGACCGCGCCTCCGCCTTCCTGAAGGTGACTGCCACGGGAATCGCGATCAACTCCGACGGAATCGACGATCCCCGTCGGGCCCACGGGCAGGTCCGGCGTGCCTCCTCCCTCATGCGGACGGCGAACGATCTCGAGGGAGCCGCCCGCCTCGCGCGCGAAGGCGCGCTCGAGTGAACTCCCGGAGCGCGAACGGCGACGCCGCCACCGAGATAACAAAACAACTCGAGCCCGCGCTTCGCGAACGCATCCTCGTGATGCTCGCGAGGGCCGAGGCCGCCGACGGCGTCGCCCCCATGGGAGAGGAGGCGATCCTCGAGCTCCGCGAACCGCATCGGCACATCATGCACGTCATCGCGCGCGCCGGCGCCGATCTCATCGGCTACGCGTGGACCGACGGCGAGTCCGGGGAGCTAGCCATCGATCCGAGGCACCGCCGCCGCGGGCACGGGCGTGAGCTCTTGAACGCCATTCTTGGCGCCGCGCCCCGGACCGCGATCTGGGCGCACGGCGTCCTGCCGGCGGCGTGCGCGCTCGCGGCGTCGGCGGGTATGGCCGTCACGCGTGACCTGTGGAAAATGCGATGGGACGCAGCCGATGGCGCGCCGGCAGAGCCCGGTGATCTGCCCGCCGGATACAGCGCACGCGGATTCGTGGGGGCCGCGGACGGCCGGGACGGGCACGCCCTTGTGGCCGTCAACGCGGCCGTCTTCGCGGATCACCCCGAGCAGGGCAGGCTCTCGGTCGAGGACCTGCGGCGGCGGATGGCAGAGCCCTGGTTCGCACCTGAGCTGCTCCGCCTCATCCACTTCGACGGCGGGAGCGGCGGGAACGACGGCGACGGCGCACTCGCGGCATACTGCTGGGTGAAGCCTGGCGGCGCCGAGGACGAGATCTACGTCGTCGGCGTGGCCGAGGCACATCGGCGCCTGGGACTTTCGGGCTGGCTTGTGAGGGACGCGCAGAAGCGATCCTTTTCCCGAGGGACGACGTCGATGATTCTGTATGTCGAAGGCGATAACCTCGCCGCTATAGGCTCGTACGAGAGGGCTGGATTTCGGCAGCACTCCCGCGATGTTCAGTACTCCCTTCTCCGGGAGGAGGAGCGCAGCCACACATGGGGGCAGAGGGGCCCATTCACGATCATGGACGGAAAAATGGACGAGCAGACGACTCACCGGCCGGACCACCTGGACGAACATCACGAGCCTGATTCAGGCGATGGTGCGGAGTTGACCGCCGTCGTCGCCGTCGACGACGAACCTGAGGCGACCCCCGCCGCGGAGGTGCACACCAACGATTTGCAGGGCCCCGCGAGCGCGCCGGAGCCGCTCGATGGAGAGTCGGCCGAGGTCGACGACGACGACGAGGACGACGAAACTCCTGTGACGTTGCGGGACAACCTCACTTCGTGGGACCTCGACGACGACTTCGAGGAAGATGACTACGACGTGATCGGGCCACCGTTCCTCGAGCAGCCCGAAACCGACGACCTCGTCAAGGGCCACCTGCTGGATCATGAGGAGGTCGAGCAGCAACTGGACGAGGACACCCCTGAACTTGCGCCGCTGCCCGTAGGGAGGTTCGCGGACCGCGAGCTCTCCTGGTTGGCCTTCAACCAGCGCGTGCTCGAGCAGGCGGAGGACAAGGATCTGCCGATCCTCGAACGCGCGTGGTTCCTCGCGATCTTCGCCTCGAACCTGGACGAGTTCTTCATGGTGCGCGTAGCCGGTCTCAAGCGCCGTATCGCGACCGGGATTGCCAAGACGGCGGCGTCCGGACTCACGCCGCGGCAGGTCATGGAGGGCATCTCGCTGAAGGCGCACGAACTCACCGAGCGCCACGCGAAAGCGTTCCAGGAGGACGTGCTGCCCCGCCTCGCGGACGCGGACGTCAACATCCGTCATCACGACGAGTTGTCCGAAGCGCAGCAGCAGCGGCTCGCTGAGTTCTACAGCGGCCAGATCTTCCCGGTGCTGACGCCGCTCGCGGTTGACCCGGCGCACCCGTTCCCGTACATCTCGGGGCTTTCGCTCAACCTCGCGGTTGTGGTGCGGAACCCGTCCTCGGGCAAGGAACTCTTCGCCCGCGTCAAGATCCCTCCCCTGTTCACGAGGTTCATCGCGGTCGATGCGTCGGGCGCGGCGCGCCGGCCCGAGGAGATCGCCTTCGACGAGATGCCGGGTGCGACGTTCGTGCCGCTCGAGGAGATCGTCGCGGCGCATCTTGATGAGCTGTTTCCCGGCATGGAGATCGTGGAGCACCACACGTTTCGCGTGACCCGCAACGAGGACCTCGAGGTCGAGGAGGACGACGCGGAGAACCTGCTCAAGGCGCTCGAGCAGGAGCTGACCCGCCGTCGCTTCGGCAACGCTGTGCGGCTCGAGGTGGACGAGGGCATCTCGGATCGCATCCTGGACCTGCTCAAGCGCGAGCTTGGAGTCGCTGCTTCCGACGTCTACCGGCTGCCCGCGCCGCTCGATCTCACCGGCCTGAACGATATTCACGACATCGACCGGCCGGACCTCAAGTACCCGAAGTTCGTGGCCGTCACCGCCCAGCAACTGGCCCAGGTCGAGTCCGCGAACCCGACCGACTTCTTCGAGGCCATCAGCCGCGAGGACATCCTCGTCCACCACCCGTACGACTCCTTCTCGACCTCGGTCCAGGAGTTCATCAGGCAGGCCGCCGAGGACCCGAAGGTGCTCGCGATCAAGCAGACGCTGTACCGGACCTCGGGAGACTCGCCGATCATCGACTCCCTGATCGAGGCGGCGGACGCCGGCAAGCAGGTGCTCGCGATCGTCGAGATCAAGGCACGGTTCGACGAGGAGAACAACATCTCCTGGGCGCGCAAGCTGGAGGAGTACGGCGTCCACGTCATATACGGTCTCGTGGGACTGAAGACGCACTGCAAGCTCGTGCTCGTGGTGCGCCAGGAGGCGGACGGACTGGTCCGTTACTGCCATGTGGGAACGGGGAACTACAACCCGAAGACGGCTCGCGGGTACGAGGACCTCGGCCTCCTGACCTCCGATCCCAGCGTGGGCCAGGACCTCACCCGGCTCTTCAACCAGCTCTCGGGCTTCGCACCCCGTACTCGTTTCCACCGTCTGCTCGTGGCCCCGCGCGGAATCCGCGCCGGCCTGCTGACGCGCATTCAGCGCGAGATCGACAACAAGCTCGCCGGCAAGGATGCCTGGATCAGGATCAAGGTGAACTCGATCGTCGACGAGCGGGTGATCGACGCTCTCTACCGGGCCTCGCAGGCCGGAGTGCCGGTGGACGTGGTGGTGCGCGGCATCTGCGGGCTCCGCGCCGGGATCGACGGGATGAGCGAGAACATCCGCGTGCGGTCGATCCTTGGCCGGTACCTGGAGCACTCGCGGATCTACGCGTTCGCCAACGACGGCGACCCCGATGTCCTGATCGGCTCCGCCGACCTGATGCACCGCAACCTCGACCGCCGCATCGAGGCGCTGATCAACATCGTCGACGAACGGCAGGTCGCATACCTGCTCTGGCTGCTCGAGACCTCGGCAGCCGAAACGACCCAGTCCTGGCACCTGCTGCCCGACGGAACTTGGACGCGCGTCCACGAGGATGAGAACGGACGGAAACTGGTCCACATCCAGGACATCCTCATGGCACGCGCCAGGAAGCGGGTGGCAGCAAGGTGAGCGGAGATGTCAGAGCCGCGGGAGCGCTGCTCTGGCGTGAGCGCGGGCGTCGGCTGCAGGTGGCCGTGGTCCATCGGCCCAGTTACAACGACTGGTCGTGGCCGAAGGGAAAGCCCGACGACGACGAGCCGCTTCCCGTCACCGCCGTCCGCGAGGTCGAGGAGGAGACGGGGATCCGCGTGATCCTCGGCCAGCCGCTCGGGACTGTCCGATACCGGCTGCCGGGCGGGAAGTCGAAGGAATCCACCTACTGGGCCGCTCGCGGTGACTACCAGGGACCCTGGGAACACACGCGCGCTCCCGTCCGGCGCGCGCCGATGCGCGAAGTGGACGAGGTCCGGTGGGTCGATGCGCACCAGGCATTACGGATGCTCACGTACGACCGCGACCGGGTGCCTCTCCGCGTGCTCATGGACAAGTGGGACGATGATCGGCTCGACTCGTGGACCGTCGTCGTGGCGAGGCACGGCCGCGCGCGGAAACGGTCCGCGTGGAAGAAGGGCGATGAGGAGACCCGCCCGCTCACCGCTGTGGGGGAGCGGCAGGCTGCGCTCCTCGTTCCGTTCCTCTCGGCGTTCGGCGTGGACCGCGTGGTCTCGAGCCCGTGGAAGCGCTGCTATGACACGGTTCTGCCCTATGCGACAGCGGCACGTGTCGAGGTCGAGGTACGGCCCGAACTGACCGAGGCCGCCCACGAGGAGCGTCCCAAGGCCGCGCGGGCGATCATCGACCGGGAGTTGCGGATGCCGGGGGAGGGCGTCGTCATCTGCACGCACCGACCGGTGCTGCCCACGGTCATGTCGCTCATGCGGGCGTTCGCGCCGGCGCGCCTTGAGCAGAAGGTGCCCTCCAAGGACCCCTGGCTGATGACTGGGGAGTTTCTGGTCGCGCACCTGACGCGCCACAATCGGCGCGGTGTCACCGTGGTCGATATCGAGCGGCACCGGCCGTACTCCCTTTGACGACCGTGCGGATCATGGCACCGCCGCAGATCTGATTAGTGTGATCAAAGCTATGTCGCTCGTTCACCTCGCGTTAACCGAACACATCCCCGGACGTCACGGGCGTTCCGTAGGTTCGAATCGTCATGGGCAGGAGACTGCCCCATCACGAATGAAGGATGGAACGACTGTGAAGCTTGCTGTGGACCGCCGGATCGCGGGTGTCGCCGCGGTTTCCGCGCTCGCAATTTCGCTTGCCGCCTGCGGTAACGGCGGCAGCGCCGAAGAGACTCACGGCGCGGCGGGAGAAGGCACGGGGCTCTCCGGCCAGGTCGCCGGCGCCGGTGCCTCCTCGATGGAGAACGCACAGAACGCCTGGATCGCCGAGTTCACCGCCCAGAACCCCGGCGTCGTCGCGTCGTACGACCCTGTCGGGTCCGGCGGTGGCCGCGAGCAGTTCATCTCCGGAACCACGCTGTACGGCGGCTCGGACGCGACGCTGGACGAGGAAGAAGTCGCAGCCGCGCAGGAGCGCTGCTCCGCCGGCGAGGTCCTCGAGCTCCCGCTGTACCTCTCCCCGATCGCCGTCATCTTCAACATCGAGGGCACTGACTCGATCAACATGTCTCCTGCGACGCTCGCGGGCGTGTTCTCCGGCCAGATCACCACGTGGAATGACCCGGCGATCGCCGCGGACAACGAGGGCGTGGAACTCCCCGACCTCAACATCATTCCGGTGAACCGCTCGGACGACTCCGGCACCACCGAGAACTTCACCGACTACCTCTCCAAGGCCGCACCCGAGGCGTGGACCTTCGAGGCCGACGGCGTGTGGCCGATCGAGGGTACCCAGTCGGGTGCACAGACCTCCGGCATGATCGACGTCGTCTCCAGCACTCAGGGCACCATCGGCTACGCCGACGCGTCCCGCTCGGGTGACCTGGGCACTGTCGCCGTGCGCGTCGGCGACGAGTTCGTCTCGTACTCGCCCGAGGCCGCTGCCCGCGTGCTCGAGGTCTCCCAGCTCACCGATGACGCCAACGACTTCCGTCTGACCTACGACCTCGCGCGCGACACCACCGAATCGGGCACCTACCCGATCGTGCTCGTGGCGTACACCATGGCGTGCGAGCTCTACGAGAGCGAGCAGGACGCCCAGAACGTCCGGGCGTTCCTGACGTACGTCACCTCGGACGAGGGCCAGCAGGTTGCCGCGGACCCGGATGTCGCGGGTATCGCTCCGCTGTCGGACACGATCCGCGAACTCGTCATGAATGCCGTCGACCAGATCTCGGTTGCCGGCTGAGAAGCTGACAAGTCGTTCGGCATTAGAGTGAGGGCGGGTCGGCCGGTCGACCCGGCTGACCCGCCCTCTCCCCATTTGGCCGCCATGGCTGCGGTCGTTCGGCCGAACACTGATAACTGACGTTTTCGAAATCAACCAGGAGCGCGCGTGGTGACGGCAACGTCCGAAGCAGTTCTCGACGATGTCCTCCAGAAGGAGAAGCCGCCGAGCAACGTCGGAAACAAGGTGTTCTCCGCCCTTTCCAGCGGCGCGGGATGGTCGATCCTCGTCATTCTCGCGGCTGTCGCGGTGTTCCTCGTCGCGCGGGCGCTGCCGGCGTTCACCGCGAGCCCGGACGAACTGGCGGGCATCAGCATTCTGCGCGGCAAGTCCCTCTGGGGATACATCGGCGCGCTGCTGTTCGGCACGCTGATCTCCTCCATCATCGCGCTGCTGCTGGCCGTCCCCCTGTCCATGGGGATCGCGCTCTTCATCTCCCACTATGCCCCTCGCAGACTCGCGCAGGGACTCGGGTACCTCGTTGACCTGCTCGCCGCGATCCCGTCCGTCATCTACGGCCTCTGGGGCGCCTCGGTGCTGACGAGCGTCCTCAATCCGGTCTTCCAGTGGCTCACCGACTACTTCGGCTGGCTGCCCTTCTTCGCGGGATTCATTCCTCCCGCCCGTAACCTCATGACCGCGTCGATCGTGCTTGCGGTCATGATCCTGCCCATCATCACCGCGACGATCCGTGAGGTCTTCCTCCAGACTCCACGGCTCCACGAAGAGGCGTCGCTCGCGCTCGGCGCGACCCGGTGGGAGATGATCCGCCAGGCGGTCTTCCCCTTCGCCCGCTCGGGCATCATCTCCGCATCGATGCTCGGCCTCGGCCGGGCGCTGGGTGAGACCATGGCAGTCCTCATGATCCTCTCGCCCGGATTCCTGATCAACGTGTTCCTACTGCGCCCGGGCCAGCATCAGACGATCGCGGCGAACATCGCGAACCAGTTCCCCGAGGCCTCGGGCCTCGGAGTCGAAATCCTCATCGCGAGTGGACTGGTGCTGTTCATCACGACGTTCGTGGTGAACTCGATCGCCCGAGCGATCATCGCCCGCCGCGCCGAGTTCTCAGGAGCCAACTGATGAGCACCATCACCAGGAACGACGATCGCAAGACGACCGACCTGCAGGCGCACCGGCTGCCCTCGTGGGTCACTCCGGCAGCCTTCGTGGGGGCATTCGCGCTGGGAGCGTTGATCACCCAGGTGTTCGGCGGGTTCGACGTGCTGGGCGCGAGCGTCGTCGGCGTCCTCGCATTCCTCGTGGTGCTCTACGGAGTCTCCTACGCCTATGAGGGACGCCGCTGGGCGGCGGACCGGATGGCGACCTCGCTCGTGTACCTCGCGTTCCTTCTCGTGATGCTCCCGCTGGTTTCGTTGCTGTACAAGGTTCTCGTCGGTGGCATCGCCCGCTTCGACTGGCAGTTCCTCTCGACGGACATGGTCGGCATATACGGCGAGAAGGACGGAGGCGGCGCCCTCCACGCCATCATCGGGACGCTGCTCGTCACTGGCATCGCAGCGCTGATCGCGATACCGCTCGGCGTCTTCACGGCCATCTACTTGGTGGAGTACCGCGGCGGGAGGATCGGGCGCGCGGTGACATTCCTCGTGGACGTGATGACCGGAATCCCCTCGATCGTCGCCGGACTGTTCGCATTCTCGTTGTTCTTCATCCTCGTCTCGCCCGGATACAAGGCGGGAATCATCGGAGCGGTCGCGCTCGCGGTACTCATGACCCCGGTCGTCGTCCGGGGATCCGAGGAGATGCTGAAACTCGTGCCGAACGAGTTGCGCGAGGCGTCGTACGCCCTCGGCGTCCCGAAGTGGCTGACCATCACCAAAGTGGTCCTGCGCACCGCGATTGCCGGAATCACGACATCGGTGATGATCGCCATCGCTCGCGTGGCCGGCGAGACGGCGCCGCTGCTGATCACGATCGGCATTGTCGCCAACGTGAACACGAACCCGTTCGAGGGCCGGATGACCACCCTGCCCGTGTTCGTCTTTCGTCAGTACGCCCAGGGCGGCACGGCCAACACCGAGCGTGCCTGGGCAGCC
The DNA here is from genome assembly GCA_035647855.1 of Actinomycetaceae bacterium. Taxonomy (GTDB): domain Bacteria; phylum Actinomycetota; class Actinomycetes; order Actinomycetales; family Actinomycetaceae; genus JAAZBW01. The sequence goes on from DASRMP010000060.1 coordinate 26,413, forward strand.
GCGCTGGCGCTGATCATCATCGTCATGCTGCTGAACCTGCTCGCACGTCTCGTATCCCGCTACTTCTCACCCAAGGGCATCTCTTAGGACCCGGAAGGACCCGTGACAAGTGTCTAACCAGATCGATGTCAACAACCTGAACGTCTACTACGGCGACTTCCTCGCCGTGCAGGACGTCAACATGGTCATCCAGCCCCGCAGTATCACCGCGCTCATCGGCCCGTCCGGCTGCGGCAAGACCACCTTCCTGCGTTGCCTGAACCGCATGCACGAGGTCATTCCCGGCGCTCACGCCGAGGGCGAGGTCATCATGAACGGCAAGAACCTGTACGCCCCGGGGGTCGATCCGGTGGTCGTGCGCCGCCAGGTGGGCATGGTGTTCCAGCGCCCGAACCCCTTCCCGACCATGTCGATTTCTGAAAACGTCCTCGCCGGTATCCGGTTGAACAACCGGCGCATTTCCAGATCCGCGGCGGAGGAGATCGTCGAGACGTCGCTGCGCGGCGCGAACCTCTGGGAGGAGGTCAAGGACCGCCTCAACGTTCCCGGCTCCTCCCTTTCGGGCGGACAGCAGCAGCGCCTGTGCATCGCTCGAGCCATCGCGGTGAAGCCGGAGGTGGTGCTCATGGACGAGCCGTGCTCGGCATTGGACCCGATCTCCACTCTTGCGATCGAGGACCTGATGGCCGAACTCAAGAGCGACTACACGATCGTCATCGTCACTCACAACATGCAGCAGGCGGCCCGTGTCTCTGACATGACGGGCTTCTTCAACATCGCGGGCGCGCGCAAGCCGGGCAAGCTCATCGAATACGACCAGACCGAGAAGATGTTCTCCCACCCGGCGAACGAGCAGACGGAGAACTACATCTCGGGCCGCTTCGGCTGAACCGCCCGCAGTCGCCCTTGTCAGCCGTCCGCTCCGGTGCCCTTCAGCGAGCCGGTAGCGGGCTCATTCGATCCGAGGAGGCAGAGGATCTCGCGGTCGTCGTGGTCCTTCCACGTATCTGCAGAGGGGTAGAGCCAGCTGATCGTGAGCGCAGAATTCTCGTACGGAACGCCGACGAACGGCTCGAACTGTTCGTGGCACCAGGACTGGGCCCAAGCGGCGGTGGCATCGCGACCGGGGTGCTCGGAGTCCTCCATCAGGAACTTCGCGTAGACCTCGAGATCATGCTCGGTGTCGCAATTGAGGATCGTGACGTCGAGGACCTGCTCAGAGACGATATCCGTGGAATTCAGGCAGTCCCCGACTTCCAGATCGAACAGTTGGCTCTGATTCGAGCACCCCGTCAGGGCAGCGGCAACTGCGATCGCGCCGCCGACTCCGGCGACCCGAAGCAGACGCGCATCAGCCATGAAATTCCTCATCCCGGCCATCCTATGGAATCACACGGCCGGGTGCTGATTCAGGCTCGCTGCACGGCCACGATCTCAGCCGAAAGGCAACAGCAGTACGCGCAGAATCGCCGCGAACACGGCTGCGGCGAACGGTGTGATCAGCCACGTGAGCGCGATTCGTCCCACTGTGCGCCACCGAACCGAACGAACACCCCGGTGCACCCCGGTGGCGACGATCGAGCTGGTGACGGTATGCGTCGTCGACGCCGGGACGCGGAACGCGAGCGCACTCACGGCGAGGAGGAGCGCGGACACTGCCTCAGCGACGAAGCCCCGCGGAGGATCGATCGCAGTGATGCGCCGCGAGAGCGTGCGCGTCACACGCCATCCGCCCGCCGCGGTCCCTGCGGCAAGGGCGCCGGCGCAGCTCACAACGGCCCACGGCAGCGCCGCGTCGTGATCACCGCCTGCGAGTGAGAGCGCGAGCAGGATCACGCCCATGGACTTCTGGGCGTCCTGGAGTCCGTGGCCGAGCGCGAGGGCCGCACCCGAGAGGGTCTGCGCGTAGCGAAAACCACGGACCGTGGCACTGTAGTCGCGCTCCGCCCTCAGCCGCGTGACGGCGGCCATGCCCAGCCACGCGAGCAGAAACCCGAGCACCGGCGAGAGCAGCATGGGAACGGCGACCTGCAGGGCGATTGCGGCGCCGTCGAGCATTCCGGGAGCCAGCAGGGTCGCACCGGCAAGGCCGGCGATCAGTGCCTGCGACGACGACGACGGCATTCCGTGCCACCAGGTGAGCAGGTTCCACAGCGTCGCTCCGAGCACGCCGGCAAGGACGAGGAGGAGACCGCTCCTGCCGGTCGGCGGATCCACGAGACCGAAGCCGACGAGCAACGCGAGTCGCGTGGACAGCAGCGCCCCGACGGCGTTCATGGTCGCCGCCAGAGCGATGGCGGCCGCGGGCGTCAGTGCGCGGGTCGTGACCGCGGTCGCGACGGAGTTGGAGGCATCGTGAAAACCGTTCGTGAAAGCGAAACCTAGCGTCGCTGCGATGACCACCGCGACGAGCGCAGGGTCAGTCACTACGACTCCTGGATCGCGACAGTGCGCAGGAGATCCGTCACGGCGTCGAAAGCTTCGACCGCGCGAACCAACTGGATGAGCACATCGCGATCGCGCATGGCGGACCGGGAGTCGGGCGTCGAGGCGGTGGACTCCGTGATGCCGTGCCGGAGGTTGCGCCTCACTTCGCGCATGAGCCGGCGCAACTCGTGCTGCGTTTCCAGAAGCCGGTCGGGCCGTCCGAATTGGTGCACGCCGTGATCGATCAGCTCGGCGCCGCGCTCGAGAAATGCCACCGAGCCGATGACATCGGGCGGGAGATCGCCGAGACGGTGCCCGTGGGCGAGATCGGCGACTCCCGAGAGTCGCTCCACGATGTCCGGCAGTTTGGTCGCGAGATCCGCGAGCACGACCCGGTCTATAGGGGTGACGAAACTGCGCCCTACCGCCGAGAGCAGAAGGCGCGATTCCGAGTCGGCCTCGCCGAGGATTCGCCGGAGTTCGGCGGCGAGCGCCTTCCGCTCGCTGCGGCGAGCAGCCACGAAGGCGGCGAGCGTGGCGCACGCTTCTCTGACGCTGGCCGCGAGGCGGGTGAGGGAGCGCACCTGGCCGCTGCCTTCGCGGATCGACACAGACCCCTCCCACAGAAGTTGTTCGACGCCGGATCGCAAAGCGCCTGACGGCGCGAAGGCCGCTCGTAGCGGCTGAGTTTGGAGCCCGGGGCTTTCAACGATCCGGCGCCTGCACGAGTGTAACCTACCGTCCACCTGAGGGTTGATGTGGGGTCGGTCGCGTTGCGAACGGTGCCCTCCCCGGCGGCGCGTGGCCGGTACGCCGTGCCGGTCTGGAACAATGGAGCGGTGCTGACCGCCTCCGAATCGATGTCGGCGCCCACGCGCGGCGCCATCACGGCGGCGGTGGCCGCAGCCCTCGCTCTCGGTGCGTACTTCGGGGAAACCGTGATGGCGGTGGTCGTCGTCGTGAGTGCGCTGATCTTCGCGTGGGGGTTCCCCGGGATGCTCCGCAACGCTTCGCCGCGTGGTTCGACGGCGGTGATCGCCCTGACGCTCCTGACGGGAGTAGGCCTCTCCTTCGCCTTCCCCGACGACGAAAACGTTCTGACGCTCACGATCGCGTTCGGCGTTGTGGCGGCCTTCCTTCATCAGATGTTGCGGCGTGACGGCCGGCCTCGGATGGTGGAGTCGGTTAGCGTGACTGTCTCCGGCCTGATCATCGCCGTATCAGCGATCGGCTGGATCGATGCCCTCGTCTACACCGGCGGCGTCGCGCTGGCGCTTGTGACCGCCGCGGCCCTCGCGTTCGCGGCGGGCGTGACCTTCCTTCCGGTCCGTGGGCACTTCGTTACGCTGATCGCCGTGGTTGGTGCGACCGCGCTCGGCGCGATCCTGAGTGGGATCGTGCCGGGAGTCCACCCCGTGGCGGCATCCGTGCTGAGCTTCGCGGCCGGCTCCATGGTCGCGGCCGTCCACATCCTCTTCATCCGGTATCGGGCCATCTCCCGCCCCTGGGTGGCGTTCTCGGCTGCCACGATTTCGGCGCTCTCGATGGGTCTGCCGGTCATGCAGGTGGCGGCGTTCACCGGATAGCGGCGTTCACCGGATGGCGGCGCCGCTAGTCGGGGCCGGGGATAGTGGGGGCCCACGCCGTCGGGGTAGCCTCGAGCGTATGACGTTCTCCATTCCCGACGACCTCGCACCCGAGCTCTACCCCCTCGCATGGCTGCTCGGCCGCTGGCAGGGATTCGGGATGCTCGGATACGAGGGCATCCCGGAACGCGCCATAGTGAACGAGATGACGGTCTCCCACGACGGCGGCCCGTACCTCCGCGCCACCTCCACCATCTGGACCACGGACGGGCAACTCTCCGGTCCGGTCCACCACGAGATGACCGGCTCCGAGGGCTACGCGTTCCTGGTGAAGGACACGCAGTGGTCCACGGAGACGTCCTACTTCCGTCCGGTGGCCTCCGTCCAGGACGGGCCCGCAGCCAAGGTCGACCTCGAGGTGGTCACTGCAGACCCCGCAGGCCACCTGTCGCTCTGGCTCGGTGCCGCGCAGGGCCCCCGCATCGACATCGCGACCGACGCCGTCATCTCGGCTCCTTCTGCCGCGCAGGTGAGCGCATCGGCGCGCATGTTCGGCCTCGTCCAGTCCGACCTGCTGTGGGCGTGGGACCTCGCAGCGTTCGGCCACGAACTCACCTCCTACGCCTCCGCACGACTCTCACGATTGGAAACCTGATGCTTCACGGCGGGATGCTCGAGGGCGCCGGACCGGACGCCGGAGTCGCCCTCCATTACGGAGACCCGATCCTCGAGGCACGCGCTCTCGAACGCGGGACTGCACTCATAGATCTGAGCCAACTCGACGTCGTCGCCGTGACAGGTCCGGAACGGCTCACCTGGCTCCACCTGTTCCTCTCGCAGCACGTTGCGACGCTGCCGCCCGGTCGCTCGACCGAATCGCTCATCCTCGACCCGTCGGGGCACGTGGAGCACGCTGCCGCGCTCATCGACGACGGAGCCACCACCTGGATGATCACCGAAGCGGGACGCGGTGAGCCGCTCCGCGCATTCCTCGAATCGATGAAGTTCGCCGCGCGGGTTGAGACAGCGGTCCATGAGGATCTCGCCGTTCTCGGCGTCCTCAACTCGGTCTCCACTCCGGATGCACTGGCCCGGTTGCTCGACGACGACGCCGTCGTCGTGACCTGGCACGATCCCTGGCCCGAGACCACGGGAACCTCCTACGGCCCACCCGACGACGAGCACCCCGCCGCCGAATGGGATCTTGCGCTTTCGGTCGTGCCGCGGGAGGGCCTCGCGGAGATTGCGGAGCGCTGGACGGGGATCGGCGGCGCGCTCGCGGGGATGTGGGCCGCGGAGGCGGCGCGCATCGCGGCGTGGCGGCCGCGATTCGGCCGTGAGGTCGATGAGCGGACGATTCCCCATGAACTTGACTGGCTCCGGACGGCCGTCCATCTGGAGAAGGGCTGCTATCGCGGCCAGGAAACCATCGCCCGGGTTGTGAACCTCGGCAAGCCTCCGAGACGTCTCGTGTTCCTGCATCTCGATGGCTCGGCGGAGGAACTTCCTTCGACCGGGGATCCCGTGTTCGCGGGCGGTCGCCAGGCCGGTCACGTCACGAGTGCGGCGCGGCACCACGAGTTGGGGCCCATCGCTTTGGCGGTGGTCCGGCGTTCCGTTGACCCGGCGGCTGACCTGGTGGTCCGGGTGCCGGTGGTGGTCGGGCAGGGCGGCGGCGTGCCGACTGCCGGCGTTGCTGCTGGTGAGCAGGTCGGCGGCGTGCCGGCTGCCGGCGTTGCTGCTGGTGAGCAGGGCTGCGCTGAGCGAAGGACGGTGGATGTGGCGGCGTCGCAGGAGGAGATCGTCTCGGCCGCGGGCGTCTCTGCGGCGACTCCCACCGAACGTCCCGGCCAGGGACTCCGCGGCTCGGGCGCGCGCAACCCCAACCCGGGGATGGGCTTCGGCAAGCGCTGACTGTCGGCCGGAGGTCGGGGAGCTTGAACTCGGCCGGAGGTCGGGAGCTTGAACTCGGCCGGAGGTCCGGGAGCTTGAACTCGGCCGTGGCTCCCGGTCTCCTTGACACTTCCTTCGGGGCCCGGAACCGGGCCGCTGGGGAACTTCGGACCCGCTGTGGAACTTTGGACAGCATCGTTGAGGTCTGAAGTTCCGCACGGGAACACCCCGGGGCAGCAGACGCGGTCCAAGATCCCGCATCGACCCTCTTCGCGGGCTCCAAGACGGTTCGTGAGCGTGTTGCGCTTTGGTGGGGAGCCGCTTCCGCCGGCGTTTTGCTACTCCTGTAGGAGTTTCGGCGGCACGCGCTCGTTCATGCGGTCCGGGGGTGCTTTTCGGCCTGTTCAACCGGTAGCAGACCCTCTTGAACCGGCAGCAGAGCGACAACCGTAGGCGTTTGACCTCTTCCGTAGGCGTTTTACACGTGTTTAACACCTACACAAGAAGCTAACCGCCTACGGTAGACGAATCCGCCGGTCCGGAGGGCCGCGAACAGGCCAAGAAAGGGCCAAATCCACCCCTCGACGGCGCAGGCGCCAGCCCACAGGGCCGAAACTCCGACAGTAGTCCCCGTACTCCCCTGCCGGAAGGCCCATTCCGGGCCGAGAATGCCACATTCACCGGACTGGTGGCTGAAAACCTCGGCCGACGACGCCCGCAGGCGGCGTCGAACCGCCCGAAGAGACCCGCAGGCGGCGTCGACAACACCATCCGGTTGCACTCCGGGATCGGGTACGTCACCCCGAACGATGAACACGAGGGACGCGGACCCGCGATCCGGGCCGCCCGCATCCGAGGACTAGAAAAGGCCCACCAGGCCCGTCTTGCCTACCACCGCAACCAACGGAACAATCAGAACCACGACCACCAACCAGAACCACCCACTGCTGGGTAATCAAACCCACCGAATGCGACATTCGAGCTGAAACACCTCAACTCGCCCGAACCCGCACAGCCGACACCCACGTCGATTCATCCGCGCCGGAACACCCGAAGAACCGACTCCCCTCGACCCAAATCGGCCAAGAAAGCGCCAAGAAAGCGGCGAGACGCACCCCGGACCCGGCACACT
>DASRMP010000061.1:0-2223 GCA_035647855.1 Actinomycetaceae bacterium
GTTCCGCGAGCGCGCGAAGGAACGGCTCGCCGCCTACAAGGTGCCGCGGCGTGTGTACCTCCTGCCTGAGCTGCCGCGCAACGAGATGGGAAAGGTCCTGAGGAAGGACGTGCGCGCCGCCCTGCAGGAACGCGACCTGAAAGAGCGCGTCACCGCGCTCGGCCCGGAGCTGCGCGCTTGGTTCGCGACGCTCGGACCTGAGGTGAGGGAGTGGCTCGAGACCACTCGTGCGGACGTCGCCGAGCATTACGAGGGGTCAGAGCTCCAGGAGTCGCTCGAGAAGCTCGACGCCGACTTCCGTGAGTGGATCGGCGGACTCTCCGCGTACCTCCGCGAGCAGGTCGAGGCGCTCGAATTGGAGCGCCGCATCGAGTTGGTGCGTGCGACCCTGTCCGGCGACGACGACGGCGAGGAGTCGTCCGAGCCCGTCAGCGGCGACGCACTTGAGGATGAGGCGCGAAGGGGCGGCGATCACGTCACACCGTAACTTACGGTGCCGTAACGTTTAGGCGTCCCCTGTCTCCCGATCTTGCAAGGGCGCTTCCAATGACCACTCTCGAAGAACTTTGGGTTGAAGCATACGACCCGAACACCCGCCGGCACATCGAGTATCCGGGCGGCTCCCTCGTGGACGGTTTCGACCGTTTCACCCAAGAGTTCTCGGAGAAACCGGCACTCGACTTCTTCGGCGCCCGGACCACGTTCGCCGAATTGCGGCGGAACGTGGGATACGTGGCGGGCAACCTCTATGAGCGCGGCGTGCGGCCCGGGGACCACGTGGCGCTGCTGATGCCGACCTGTCCCCAGCACGTCGTCGCGATCTACGCCGTGATGGCGTGCGGGGCGACCGTCGTCGAGCACAACCCGCTCTACACGGTGCGCGAGCTGACGCCGCTGTTCGAGGACCACGGCGCGGATATCGCGATCATCTGGGACGCGGCGGCGCCGAACCTGCAAGCGCTGCCGGACGAGATCCGGCCCTCCACGATCATCTCGATCAATCTCATCGAGGAGATGCCACTCTCGAAGCGGCTGTTGCTGCGGCTCCCGATCGAGAAGGCGAGGGCGAGCCGGGCGCAACTATCAAAGCCCGCCCCGGGGACCATTCCGTTCTCCGAGTTGCTGAACCCGCACCACGCGCCGCCGCTGTCCATGCGGCCCGGCGCCGAGGACATCGCGCTGCTGCTCTACACCTCCGGCACGACCGGCGTCCCGAAGGGCGTGCCCCTCACCCACACGAACCTCGTCGCCAACACTGCGCAGGCAATCGAGTGGGTGCACATGATGGTGCCCGGCGAGGAAGTCTTCATGGCGTGCCTGCCGCTGTTCCACATCTTCGGGCTCTCGCTCTCCATGAACGCCGGGCTCACTGCCGGCGCGATGGTGCACCTGATCCCGAAGCCGGAGACCGGACTCATCCTCGACGCCGCCAAACGGCGCATGCCCACCCTCATGACAGCGGTGCCGCCGCTGTTCGACCGCGTGGTCGACGCCGCCAACGCGCAGGGCGTCTCGCTGCGCGGGCTGCGCACCGGCATCTGCGGCGCCATGCCGCTCCAGCCGCACCTCATCGAGAAGTGGGAGGCCGCGACGGGTGGCCTCCTCATCGAGGGCTACGGCCTGTCCGAGACCTCCCCGATCATCGCCGGGAACCCGGTGAACGCCACGCGGACCGCGAAGTCGATCGGCGTGCCGTTCCCGGACACGGAGGTCCGTCTCGTGGATCCGGAGGATCCATCGCGCGACGTCGAGATGGGTGAGAAGGGCGAGATCGTCGCGCGCGGCCCGCAGGTGTTCCACGGCTACCGGAACAACCCGGAGGAGACGGAGGCCGCTTTCGATGATGGCTGGTTCCGGACCGGGGACATAGCCGTGGCCGACGAGCGCGGTTTCCTGTACATCGTGGACCGCATCAAGGAAGTCGTGATCACGGGCGGCTTCAACGTCTATCCGTCCGAGGTCGAGGAGGCGCTTCGCGGCGAGGATGGCATCAATGACATCGCCGTCGTGGGGCTCGTGAACGAACTCGGCATGGAGGAGGTGGTGGCGGCCGTCGTCACCGGCGAGGGACTGCTGCCCGATCTGGAGGAGTTCCGCGAGCGCGCGAAGGAACGGCTCGCCGCCTACAAGGTGCCGCGGCGTGTGTACCTCCTGCCTGAGCTGCCGCGCAACGAGATGGGAAAGGTCCTGAGGAAGGACGTGCGCGCCGCCCTGCAGGAACGC
>DASRMP010000062.1:0-8419 GCA_035647855.1 Actinomycetaceae bacterium
CGAACCTCACACCGCCAGAAGCGAATAGGACTCCATGAGCAGCAACGACAACTTCCCGCCCGACGGCCCGGAGGACCAGGACGTGACGCCTGCGACGCCCGGGGACGTCACGCCCGAGGGCGACGACGAGGCCGGCACCGAGTACGAAGGCGGCGCGATCCAGGTATCAGCGGGTGGCCGGGACCGGATCGAGCAGGTGGACCTGCAGAACGAGATGCAGCGCTCCTACCTCGACTACGCGATGAGTGTGATCGTGGGGCGCGCGCTGCCCGACGTCCGCGATGGGCTCAAGCCCGTGCACCGCCGCGTCATCTATGCGATGTACGACGGCGGGTTCCGCCCGAACTCGGCGTTCTCCAAGTCGGCACGCGTGGTCGGCGAGGTCATGGGTCACTATCACCCGCACGGCGATGCAGCGATCTACGACGCCATGGTCCGCCTCGCCCAGGGCTGGTCGATGCGCTATCCGCTCGTCCAGGGGCAGGGCAACTTCGGAACCCCCGGCAACCTCGGGGCCGCGGCCGCCCGCTACACCGAGGCCCGGATGGCGCAGCTCGCACTCGAGATGGTCCGGGACATCGAACTCGACACGGTCGACTTCCAGCCCAACTACGACGGCCGGAACCTCGAACCCACCGTCATGCCGGCCAGGTTCCCGAACCTGCTGGTCAACGGTTCGGAAGGCATCGCGGTCGGCATGGCCACGCGCATCCCGCCGCACAACCTGCGCGAGGTCAACGCAGGAGTGCAGTGGTTCCTCGAGAACCCGGAGGCGAGCCGCGAGGAGCTGCTCGAGGCGCTGATCGCACGCGTCAAGGGACCGGACTTCCCCACGGGAGCCACGATCCTCGGGCGGCGCGGCATCGAGGACATGTACCGGACGGGCCGCGGTTCGATCACGCAGCGCGCCACGGTCTCGGTGGAGGAGATCCACGGCCGCCAGTGCCTCGTGGTCACGGAGCTGCCCTACCAGGTCAACCCGGACAACCTGGTCGAGAAGATCGCCTCGCTCGTCAAGGACGGCCGTCTCACCGGCATCGCCGATCTCCGCGACGAGACCTCAGGCCGGTCCGGGCTGCGCCTCGTCGTCGTGCTCAAACGAGACGCCATCCCGAAGGTCGTTCTCAACAACCTGTACAAGCACACCCAACTGCAGGACAACTTCCCCGCGAACATGCTCGCGCTCGTCGACGGCGTGCCGCGCACCCTCTCGCTCGACGGCTTCGTGCGCCACTGGGTGGACCACCAGCTCGAGGTCATCGTGCGGCGCACCCGCTTCCTGCTGCGCAGGGCCGAGGAACGCATGCACATCCTCGAGGGCTACCTCAAGGCCCTTGACATGCTGGACGAGGTCATCGCCCTCATCCGGGCCTCCCGGACCCCGGACGAGGCGCGGACCGGGCTGATGGCACTGCTGGACGTGGACCAGGAGCAGGCCGAGGCAATCCTCTCGCTGCAACTGCGCCGCCTGGCCGCACTCGAACGCCAGAAGCTGATTGACGAGTACAACGATCTCGCGGCAAAGATCCTCGATTACCGCGAGATCATCGCGACGCCCAGTCGGCAGCGGTCGATCGTCTCCACGGAGCTCGGCGGGATCGTTGACAAGTTCGGCGACGACCGCCGCACGATCATTGCCCCCTTCGACGGCGATATGAGCGATGAGGACCTGATTCCGCGGGAGGACGTCGTCGTGACGATCACGCGCGGCGGCTACGCGAAGCGGACCCGCTCCGATTCCTACCGCGCGCAGCACCGTGGCGGGAAGGGCGTGCGTGGAGCGAGCCTGCGGGAGGACGACGTCGTCGATCACTTCTTCACGACCTCGACCCACGACTGGTTGCTGTTCTTCACGAACATGGGGCGTGTGTACCGCGCGAAGGCTTACCAACTTCCCGAGGGCGGCCGCGACTCGAAGGGGCAGCATGTTGCGAACCTGCTCGCGTTCCAGCCGGAGGAGTCGATCGCCGGGATTCTCAATATCGCGGACTTCGAGGAGGCGGAGTACCTCGTGCTCGCCACCCGTGGCGGGCTCGTGAAGAAGACGCGCCTCAGCGAGTTCGACTCCAACCGGACCGGCGGCATCATCGCGATCAACCTGCGTGAGTGGGAGCGCTACGGGATCGACGAACTCGTGGCAGCGACGCTCGTCAACCCCGACGACGATCTGATCCTGGTCTCTCGGCTCGGGATGTCGCTCCGGTTCCACGCCGACGACGAGCAGCTGCGGCCCATGGGCCGTGCGACCAGCGGCGTCACCGGAATGAAGTTCCGCGAGGGCGATTCGCTGCTCACGATGGAGAAGGTGGTGGCGGACGGCGACCTGTTCGTGGTGACCGAGGGCGGGTTCGCGAAGCGGACCTCGCTCGATGAGTACCGCGTGCAGAACCGTGGCGGCCTCGGCGTCAAGGTGGCGAACCTCGTGAAGGCACGTGGGGACCTGGTCGGGGCCCTCGTGGTTGACGAGAACACCGAGGTCCTGGTCATCATGGAGAAGGGCCGGATCGTCCGTTCGGCCGTGTCCGAGGTGAACCGGACCGGGCGCAACACCCAGGGCGTGACATTCGCCAAGGCAGACGACGACGATCGCATCATCGCCATCGCGCGCAATTCCGAGAACGGCGACGTGGCGGATGATACACAGCCGGAGGGTGACGACGAGCCTGCGGGCGGCGGTACCGTGGGGGAGACCGGCGGGCCTGAGGATGATGTGGAGGCTGCCGGTGAGAACTTGGACGGACTGGTCGCCGGCGCGACTGATGACAATGGAGGCACCCGATGAGCACGACGGATCAGCAGCGTTCTCCGGCGACGCCCCCACCGCCACCGGACGCCGGAGAGACCGCGACGATCGAGGGTGCACCTGCCGCGGATGGTGCACCTGCCGCGGATGGCGGGTTCGCTCCGTCCGGCGGGTCGGATCCCGGGGCGCCGCCGGAGTCGGGGCCCGGGTCTGGGCCCGAGTCGGCCCCCGATTCGGCCCCCACGCAGGTCTCGCCGACGACGGCGGGGGAGTCTGCGCCGTCGTACCGCACGGCGGAACCTGAGGTGCGAGCGCCCAGCGCGGTGGCGAGCGGGCCGAGGCGTGTGCGGCTGGCGGTGGCGCGGGTGGACCCGTGGTCCGTGATGAAGCTCGGATTCCTGCTTTCGGTGGCGGTCGGACTCATGCTGGTTGTTGCGGCGGCGATAATCTGGCTCGTGCTCGATTCCATGGCCGTGTTCGATGGCATGAACACGCTGCTCCTGGACATCGGGAACGAGCAACTGCTCGGTCTGATGGAGTTCGTGAAGTTCGACCGTGTGATGTCGATGACGACGATCATTGCGATCGTCGATGTGGTGCTGCTGACCGCACTGGCCACGCTGGGTGCGTTCCTGTACAACATCGTGGCGGCGCTCGTGGGCGGACTGCACCTGACACTGACGGACGACTGAGTCGCACGCCGGTGCCGCACGCCGGTGCCGCACCCTGATTGACTGAGCGCACACTAACCGAGGGGCACACGGACCTAGGGGCACACGGACCTACTGATAGGCGGAGCATCATGGCCCAACCACGCGATGGCGAGCCGTTCGTCTCGACGGGGGCACTGCCGCCGCCCGACGTCGTAAGGGCGCTGGTTGCGGAGGCACACTCGCGATTCAAGCGCATGGATTCGGGTACGGTCTCGCAGGTGTATCCCGCGCTGGCCCAGGTTGCGCCGGAACTGTTCGGGGTCGCGGTGGTTTCCGCGCGTGGGCGGATCTACGAGGCCGGCGAGGTCGATGTGCCTTTCACGTTGATGAGCGTTGCGAAGCCGTTCACGTTCGCAGTCGTGTGCGGCGAACTCGGGGCAGCGGCGGCACGCAAGCGGATCGGGATGAACGCGACCGGACTGCCCTTCAACTCGGCGCAGGCGATCGAGAGGTCCCCGGACGGCCGCACCAACCCGATGGTCAACGCCGGCGCCATTGTCACGGCCAGCCTCGTCCCCGGCGTCGGCGAAGAGAAGTGGGAACGGATCCTGGCGTCGCTCTCGGCGTTCGCGGGGCGGCAACTCGCCGTCGACGAGAAGATGCTCGAGTCGGTCCGGGCCACCAACCACACCAACCGGGCGCTCGCATTCCTTTTGCACGAACGGCGGCTCCTCGGCTGCGAACCGGATTTTGCCCTGGAGCTGTACTCGCGGCAGTCCAGCGTGCAGGTTACCGCCCACGACCTCGCCGTCATGGGCGCCACCCTCGGCGACGGCGGCGTCAACCCCATCACCAAGGAGCAGGTGGTGAGCGCGGACGCCTGCATGCACACGCTTGCTGCCATGATCACGGCCGGAATGTACGAGGCATCCGGGGACTGGCTTTACCACGTCGGGCATCCGGGAAAGAGCGGTATCTCCGGCGCCATTGTGACGGCGGCGCCCGGAAAGGCCGGGCTTGCCGTGTACTCGCCGGCGATTGATGGAGTGGGAAACAGCGTCCGCGGCCAGGCCGTGGCGACTTTCCTGGCTCGGGAACTCGGGCTCCACCTGCTGCAATCGGTGCCCGCTGGTTGATTGGGGCGTGCCGGTTGATTGGGGCGTGCTCCTCCGCACGTGCGTCACGCCGGCGGTTGTGGGCGTAACCCCGGCGGTTGTGGGCGTAACCCCGGCGGTTGTGGCCCCCAGAAAGCGCACCAGGCGCTCGAGGGCTAACCTTCAGCTCGGATCCTTACAGACCGTGCGTGATGAAAGCTGAAGGTTAGGTTGCGGGCCGAAAGTTAGCGTCTGGGCCCTAACCTTCTGCTCGGATCCTTACAGACCCTGCCGAGACCGTGTTGTGAATTGTGTGCATCGGTGTCTTTGACAGGGTGGGTGCAGATTGAGGTTCGTCCCGGCGCGCGAGCACGAGTGTGCCGGGTCCCGGGGTGCGTCTCGGCGCCTTCTTGGCTGATTTGGGTCCGGGAGAGGGCGTGATGGGCGCGTTCGCTGGCGTGATCGAATGCGGGGGCGCGGACCTATTGACGTAGGTGCCGGCGTTCTCGGGCCGTAGCGGCAGATTCGTCCACGAGGCGCCCTCCGGGCATGGAGACGAGGCGCCCTCCGGGCATGGAAGCAAGGAGCCCCTCGGGCATGGAAACAGGCGGGTCCGCGGCAGCCCGCCTAGGCTGTGCGACATGACAAATCTGGAGACGCGGCCGCAGGAACAGATTTGTGAGGCGGGTCCTGAGGTGCCCGTGGAGTTGATCCCCCCGCGCGACGTCCCGCTCGGCGGAGTTCGCGCGATGACCGTGCGGCGCACACTCCCGTCCCGGGAGCGGTCGCTGATCGGAGCGTTCTGTTTCGCGGACCACTACGGACCGGACGACATCTCCGAGACCGGCGGCATGGACGTTGCGCCCCATCCCCACACCGGACTCCAGACGGTCACGTGGCTGTTCGAGGGCGAGGTTCTGCACCTGGATGCACTTGGCTCCGAGCAGGCGATCAAGCCTGGACAGCTCAATCTGATGACGGCCGGGCGCGGGATCTGTCATTCGGAGGAGGGCACGCTCAACAGATTCCCGGAGCAGCGGAGACTGCACGGCGTCCAGCTCTGGACGGCGCTTCCCGAGTCCACCCGCCACGGTGATAGGGCATTCGAGCACGTCAAGGACGTGCCGGGCTTCGTCGTCGACGGCGCGCGCGTAGTCGTGTTCTTGGGCACTCTTGGCGGAGTGACGTCGCCGGCAAGGGCGGACACGCCGCTGGTCGCGGCCCAGATCGATATCCCCGCAGGCGTTACGGTCAGCCTCCCAGTTGACACGGCTTTCGAACACGGCGTGTTGCTGGACTCGGGAGAGCTCACCGTCGCGGGCCTGGAATTGGAGAGGGCGTGGCTCGCGTACCTCGCGCCCGGGAACAAGGAGCTCGTCCTGGAGGCCGGCGCGCAGGATGTTCGTGCGGTGCTCATCGGTGGTGTTCCGTTCGAGGAACAGATCCTGATGTGGTGGAATTTCGTCGGCCGCACCCATGACGAGGTGGTGGAGGCACGGCGGCAGTGGCAGGCGGCAATCGACGGCGATCCGGACGGCGTGGAACGCTTCGGCCGCGTGACTGGTTACGACGGGCCACCCCTGCCGGCGCCGGCGCTCCCGAACGTGCGGCTCAAGCCTCGGAAACGCTGAGTGAGGCGGCCGGTCACGCTGCGGGATCGATCCGAATCGAGAAGCCTCTCGCCATCGCGGAGGACGCGCAGAATCGGTGGTGAAGCTGGTACACGTGATCAACATCGCGGGCAACGGTTTGGGATGAGGTAAGCAGGTGGGATATTCTCGACTGGCGCCCTCGGGATGCAGCCCGGGCCTATAGCTCAGTCGGTTAGAGCGCTTCCCTGATAAGGAAGAGGTCCCGCGTTCAAGTCGCGGTAGGCCCACCGGAGCAGAAGGAAGGGTATCCCCATGAAGACCGTGCAGCGGATCTTGGCGGGAGTGATCGCCGGGGTCGCGGGATGGGTCGTGTGGACGAAGGTGCAGCAGGAACGCGAAGAGCGCGAGATCTGGGCCGAAGTCACCGACAGCTTCGGGGAAACTCCGGGTTCCGAGCTCCCATACACTCCGAAGTCAGGTTGACCACACCGGTTTTCGGATGGAGCGGTGATTCCTGCCCACAAGGTGGACATTGCTCCGATCGGTCCGGAACACGGTGCCGATCACTGGGGCGTTGGCGCAATTGGTAGCGCACCTGCTTTGCAAGCAGGGGGTTAGGGGTTCGAGTCCCCTACGCTCCACAGTTTCAGACGTATTAGAACACCTGACATCGGTGGAAGCCGGCGTTGGTGCGAGGGCGGCGAACGGCTCAGCGAGCTTGATCGGCGCCCTTTCGTCTTCGCTGATCTTCGTCTTCGCTGATCTCCATGCCGTTGGTGAGCGCCAGTAAACTGTTTCGGGTCGTAAGGCAAGTGCAACTCAGCGTCGAGAAAAGCGACTCAGCCACAGCATTATCCCAACACACCCCGACGTTGCCGACGGACAGGCGAATACCGTGCGCGACAGCATATCCAGCCTGTTTCTGGGACGTGTATTGACTTCGTCTATCAGAGTAAATGCCAGTAACTGGCCGAGGCGGCGCGCGCCGAGTTGGTACACCGCTACCTGCGCTGCTACGGCCCCTCCACGCGCAGCGACTTCGCCGCGTGGCTGGGCGTGCGCCTGCTCCCGCCCCACGACCCATACACCCAGCTCAGGGACCGAGAGACGATCGAGGCCCCAATCCCCGCCGGCGGGCGCGTCCACAGCTCCGCCCAAAGGCCTACCCACCGCTGACGCCACGGCATAAGGTTGATGGCATCCGAAAAGCCAACCTCCTCGCCGATGAGGACAGAATCGGAGGACATCATGACTGATAGCAGGCTCGAAACCGAAGAGTTTCCGGCGCCGCAGGACTGGCTCGAAGAAGTCTGCGACGCCCTGGGTCTGACCCGCCGGAAACTCGAAGCCGTCAAGCCCGCCATATCAGAGATCGTCAGCAAACTAGAGGACAGCCCCGTCAGCGACGAAACCGCCATCACCGCCTTCATCATCGGATTCACAGCAGCCAAGGACGGCGACTTCTCGCCCGAGTCCGTCAGCGCCCGCGCGGCGATCGTCGAGCGCCATCTCGAGTACCGCAAGTAGTCCTCCCGTGACGGCGCCCGATCAATCCCCTGTGGGGAGGCCGGGCGCCGTCGTCGTACCCTGGGTTCGATGAGCAGTCCCGACGGCGCAGCCCCCGCCCCGTCCACACCACCACCCGGGCCACCGCGCGGGCAGCAGCCGGGCGACCCGCCGAGCACACGCGTCGATCTCTGGCTGTGGTCCGTGCGCCTCTTCAAGTCGCGATCACTTGCGACCGGCGCCTGCAAGGCCGGCCACGTGCGAGTCAACGGCGAGCGTGCGAAGCCCGCGCAGTCCGTCAAGCCGGGCGACGGCATCGAGGTCCGGGGCGGTGATCGGCCGCGGATTGTTATTGTCGAGCGGATCCTGACGCGCCGCGTGGGCGCGCCGATCGCCCAGGCCGCCTACCAGGACCACAGCCCGCCGCCACTTCCGCGCGACATTCTGCTTGTGCCGCGGCGCGAGCGCGGCGCCGGCCGTCCCACCAAGAAAGAACGCCGCGAGATCGAGCGGCTCCGGGGGTACCCTTCTTCGCGATGACGCGAGAGAATTGACTCATGCGCGCACAACGACGTGCCCAGGCGATTGCCGTCACCGCAGCCGTGCTGGTGGCGCTCACCGCGTGCGGGCGAAGCGCCCCCATCGATGGGACAGAAGGCCCCACTGCTGCGGCCACGGCGAGCGAGACGTCGTCGCCGTCGCGGCCCACCCGGCCCGCACCCACAACGGCCTCACCCACGACGGAGGCGCCGACGACGCATGCCCCGCCGTCGAGCACGCCGCCGCCCACGGCCGCGCCCACCACGACCCCCGCGCCACCCGCGCCCACTC
>DASRMP010000063.1:0-70809 GCA_035647855.1 Actinomycetaceae bacterium
GCACAGCGGGGGCGGCGGAGGCGGCGGGGCCACTCAGCGGCGCGTCAGAATGGTTTTCTGCCTCTCCGAAGAGTGAGGTCCCTCGATTCAACTGTCGCTGACGAGGGCATCCAGCCGTGCCAGGATTTGCTCGATGATTCCGCTCGGGGCGGCGTTGCGCCACGCAACGACGAGGTCCATCGTGGGCGAGGCGTCCAGGGGCACATACGCGACGCCGGGGATCTGCACGTGCGCAACACTGTCCGGCACCAAAGCCACGCCGAGGCCAGCCGCAACGAAAGAGATGAGGGTCGAGGTCTCAGCGACTTCGGCGCGGACCCGCGGCGTGAAGCCCGCGACAATGAACGCATTCCGTCCCACTCCGGCGGTGGCTGAGGTGCCGCGCGGATAGCTGACGAACGATTCCTCGGAGACGTCCTCCAGCCGTGCGCTTTCGGCTCCCGCGAGCCGGTGATCCACGCCGACTGCGAGCACGAACGGCTCCGACCGCAACACGCGCGAGCTGACTCCGGGCAGTTCCGGATGAACCCGGGCGAGGCCGATATCGAGGCGGCCGTCGTGCAGGGAGTCCCAAATCTCGGGCGAGAGCATCTCGCCCTTCAGCTCAATCGTGAGTTTCGGCAGGTCCGCCTGGAGAGTGCGCGCGAGGCTCGGCATGAGTTCGTAGGTGGCGGATCCGATGAAGCCGAGTCGGACGCGGCCCTCCTCGCCGGCGTGGATGCGCCGGGCTTCGTCGACGGCGGCGTCCACCGCCCGCAGCACCTCGGTGATGCGCTCGTAGAATCGCGCGCCGGCCGGCGTCAGGTCCACGCGCCGCGTGGAGCGGACGAAGAGCTGGACGCCGAGGTCCTTCTCGAGAACCCGGATCTGCTGGGACAGTCCCGGCTGCGCCACATACAGACGCTCGGCCGCGCGTCCGAAGTGCCGTTCCTCGGCAACGGTGACGAAGTACTTGAGCCTCCGCAGGTCCATACCTGCAGCTTTGCACTCCGGCGGCGGACGCGCAGTGCGCTTCGCCCGCCACGGAGGAGCGTGGCGGGCGAAGCGCTGAGGGGTGGATTCGGGCGCGGCGTGTCGCCGTTCCGTCAGGCCTGGCGCTGCAGCTCGGCGGGCGCTGACTTCGGTGCGCCACCGCCGCGTGCTGCCCGCCACTGCGGTCCGCCGGCGACGGCGTCGGCCGCCTTCCCGGACAATGTGACCATGATGGCCGTCATGACAGCGCCGTACACGAAGAACGCAGCGATCGCGACGAATCCGCCGAGTGGGCCAATGGGCGCGGGAGCGCCGGGACCGTCACCGATCTGGCCGAGGAACATCATGACCATGAGCGCCTCGACGAAACCGAGCAGCACGGCGGGAACCATGGCGAATGGCGTCTTGCCCAGAAGGAGTGGGTGCACCGCCAAGATGAGGAAGACGACCGCGGTGATTCCCACCGCGAGCACGATCGGCGTGAGGGCGGGGTTCGAGGCGAGAATCGGGCCCGCAATCAGCGTGAACAGGAATCCCCACACCACACCCGCGAGGAAGCTGAGGGTCAGCGGGATGAGGCCACCGAGGGGCAGGCGCATCGCGAAGAACATGATCGCGGGGACGATCAAGAACGGCGTGTACGGAGCGTACTGGGGGAACAGCATCTGGAAAGGCAGCAGCAGCACCGTGATCAGGACTGCTCCGAGAATCGCTTCGACGATCGTGGGCTTGACGACGTTCGGCATGGTTCTCCTGGGGTTCGCACCGGAGCGCGGGAGTCGGGTGGGCGCCGTAATGCCGCAAGCCTCCCGAGATACACGACCCTGTGATTTATTGGACCGGCAATTCATTTCCTGTTTGTGCCGGACTGGCACCGTCGATTCAAGTTATTGGCAGTGTTCGAATCCCGCAACAGCTCATTGATAACCAGATTCTGGGATTGATAAGTGCGACCTTTTCGCGCAAAACGAACTGCACGCCTCCCGAACCACCGCAACCGCCGCCGCCCACTCGAGCCGCTCCTGCTCCAGGCGCACGTCTCCTTCGGCCCGGGCCGTCTCCAGCGCCGCCGACTCCTCCCCCGTCAGCAGCGGCAACTCGCCGCGGAACGGCTTGGGCTCCGGCACCCACAGGTCGCGGTGTGCGAGCAGCGTCGCCCGGTCCATCAGCACTGACTCCGCCGGCGCCAGGTGCGTCCGGATCTCGTTGAGAATCGCGAATCCGTGAGAATCGATGTCCCCCCAGTAGAGCAGGCGCGGGGCAGCAGCGAGCCATTCGATCTGCTTCAGCCGCGCGCCCGCGCCGTATCCGCTCCCGTGCACGACCACCACGCCGTCGATCGGCGGCAGCGCCACCACCGTTTCGAGGTTCTCCACAACGAGGACCACGGCGGGCCGCACACGCACGCGCTTCCAGTCCGCGATCGGCGCGGTCACGTCCGAGATCCCGCCGGGTGCGAGCGCCGAATCGAGGAACCGCATCCGGATCACGGCGGGCACGGCGGCGAGCCCCAGGTCCGCCCGCCCGCTGAACGCCTTGTGCAGCGCAGTCACGAGGCCGCGGTGGCTACCGATCCACTTCGTGTCGACGCCGCGAATCGGCAACTGCCGCACATACAGGCCCGAATCCGGGTTCTCCCCGAGAAACGCCAGCACACCGAGCAGCCGCCCGAAATCCCCCTCCTCCAAACCGACGACGCTCCCCAGCGCCCGCCGCACCGCATCGCGTGCCGGGCCAGGGACTGCCCTCGCGCTCCCGCCGCCGGCGAGCGCCAGGAGTGCCGCCGCACGATCCACCGCGGTCCGCCATCGCGGGACCTGCCCCGTGAAGCGTGCAACCGCGATCGGGTCGCCGAGACGGAGCCGCGCCGGCAGGTCCTGCGTGCCGGCACTCGCCCACCGCCGCCGCTCCCACTGCACGCCCGCGCCGTGCGTGCGCCACTCGCGCACCCACGCCGCGACGCCGTCCGGGTCCGCGAGCGCGTCCGCCTCCGTGGGCGGGCGAAGCGTCAGTTCGAACGACGACGCCGCCGGGTCCCCGGCCGCCGGATCCCCGCCACCGTCCGCCCCGACCGCAGGTTCGCCCGACGCGCCCATTTCGCCCGACGCGCCCACTTCGCCCGAGGCGCCCGCTTCGGCCACCGCCCACTCGCGGTACCTGCGCTCGAACGCTTTCCGGGCCTCCGCCACAGCAGCGGCGCGGTTCACCATCCGCGCTCGGCTCACGGGAACAGCACTCCCTCCAGCTGTTCTTCGAACTGCGCGCGCTCAGCGGACTCATCGGGTCTCGGAGCACCAACTTCGGGCTCGGCACTCGCCGCCAGCTCCTCGATCGAGACCGCCGCCACCGTCGAAACCTGCAGGTCGCGGCACCGCGCGAGGCCGACTCCGCCCACGTACTCCTCCAGCACTTGGAGGAGCTTGAGCGGCGTAGCCAGGATCATGTGGAATCCGAACTCGCGGAAGATGTCCATCGCCATCCGGGTGAAGGTGGCGTCCGCCTTGTCGAAAGCCTCGTCGAGCACGATGGACCCGAAGGTCGGCACGTCGTCGCCGTCGTCGGTGAGTTGGTAGCGCAACGCGGCAGCGAGGCAGAAGATCACGAGTTTCTGCTTCTGGCCGCCGGAGAGTCCGGAGCCGGAGTCGTGCACGTTCGCCACGGCGCCTGCGCCGTCGATCTCCTCGGCAATGAAACTCATGTGCAGGCGCGTGTCGAGGCACAGCCGTTGCCAGGCGCGGTCCGCGGTCTCAGAGGAGGTCAGCCGCGCCATCAGCTCTCGCATGAGCTGGAACCGCGACTCCGCCGTCGCGTGATCCAGGCCCGAATACGTGTCGGAGGCGATGGTGTTGAGGTCCGCGAGGAACTGCTTGGCGACGGCGGGCCTGCAGTCCACCGGCTTGATGCGCAGGTGGCGGCCCTCGTCGAAGACGGAACGGAGCAGCGAGTCATTCACGGGGCCGATCCGTTCGCGAATCTCGTTCGGCGCGCGGCGGATCTCGTTCGCGAGCTGACCCACGTTCCGCCGCGACTGGCTCTCGAGCAGATCGAAGAAGCGGCCCTCGAACTCGGGCAGCCGGTCCGCCACGAGCCGCGCGTGCACCTCGAGGAAACCTTCGACATCGTCCCCCGCGGGCGTCAGGTCCGCCGCGACGGCGGGCCAGCGCGACTGGAACTCCCGCGCGATCTCACCGATCTGGTGCTCCGCCTTCGCGAGATCGGACTGGGCGCGCTGCAGTTCGTGCGCCAGCCCGCGCGCCACCTCGACCGCGGCATCCCCGATCGACTCCACCGTCACCACCCGGTACCGGCGCGAGCGGGCAAACCGTTCCTCCAGCGCTTTCCGATGGGCCTCGCTGACCGCCTCGCGTGCCTCACCGAGGTCCGCGAGCACGGCCGCGTACCGTTCCACAGCGGCGTTCGCCGCGGCGCAATCGTTGTCGGTATCGCGCACGCGGCCCTGGGCGCGGACCAGTTCCTCGCCCGCTTTCTCGACGGCGTGCTGCGCCGCCCGTAGGCCGCCGTCGGCGGCGAGAAGCTCATCGAGGCGGGCGCGCGCCTGGGCGAGCGCCTTCTCGGCCGCCGCGACGTCGATATCGCCCCATTCGTACTCAGCGAGCCTGGCAAGGGCACCGAGCCGCCGCTCTGCGTGACCGCGGCGGTCCTCGATCGTGCGAATCTGCTTCTGCAGCGTCTCCTCGCGATCCCGCACGGCCCGGATCTCGCCGAGAAGGAGTTCCATCTTGGCGGTGTTGTCGAAGCCGAGGACCCAGTGCTCTCTGTCATCGACCGCCCAGCGGTCGTCCTTCTCGTAGCGCCGACGGCCGCGTTTGACCTGGCCGGCGAGGGTCACGCCGCGTTCCAGATCGCGCAGGGCGTCCGGATTGTTCACACATGCGTAGTCGTAGGATTCGGCCAGTTTCCAGTGCAGCCACTCCGCCATGGGCCCGGCGGCAACATCCACGCGGTTCACCACGGAGGCGGCACTCCCCGGCCGCCGCGGGCTCGAGACCTGCCGCGGCACGATCTCCATGACGAGCCGCGTGCCCAGGTGGAGCGAGTCCACCGCCCGCACCACCGCCTCGCGATGCGAGTCAGACACCAGCAGCACCCGGGACAGCGGCCGAAGCACCCGCTCGATAGCGCCGCTCCACTCCGCGTACTCGCTGCGGACCTGCAGGAGTTCCCCGGCAAACGGCAGCGCGGAAACCGGTACGCCGCTGCGTTCGCTCACCGCCTGGCGCGCCAGCAGTAGACGGCGATCCATGTTGGAACGGTTGCCGCGAAGTGCCTCCGCCTGCTCCCGCACGTGGTCCTTCCGGCGTTTCGCCTCGTGCAATTCGCCTCGCAGCGCGTCCAGGGAGTCACGCTCAACGGCCAGCGCACGCTCGCGCGCCTCGGCCTCCCGGCGGCCCGTCGCAAGGAGCTCCGCCAACTCGGCCGCAGAGCGCGGCATCTCAATCGCGACCTCGTCCAAGTCCAGCGCGACCCGTGCCCGCGTCCCCTTGCGCGCCGCCACCCGGTCCATTTGCGCCGAGACCGCGGCCTCCTGAAGCTGCATGGCGCTTCCGCCCTTCTCCATCACGGAGATCCGGGCCTGGTCGAGCGCGGCGCCGGCGCCGCGAACCTGCTCCTCCGCAGCGGCCCGCCGCTGCTCGGCGTCCCGCAGGGCTACCTCGGCCTGGTCGTGGGCCTGGCGGGCGAGACTGCGCTTCCAGTCCGTGGTGAACGGTCCAAGTGCGTCCTGCAACTCCGCAGCCAAATCAGCAGCCTGCGCGTGCTGCGCGCGGGCACCGGCGAGCGGCACCAACTGTGCGAGGTGGGCGATCTGCTCCCGGGCCTCAACCACCTGCCGGTGCGCCTCCGAGAGATCGCCGAACTGCTCCACGGCCGCCTCCACCAGCCGCGACGTCTTGGGCTCATCGAGCATGTACGTGCGGAACAGCTCGTCCAGACTGCCGAGGTTCTTCGCCGACTGCGTCCGGTGCAGGAGCAGCAGCGCATTCTGCCCCGCGATCCCGAGCAGCCGGCAGAACCGCGTGGCGAACCCCGAGTGCTTCGGGAACACCTGCGCGTTCGGCCACTCCTTCTTCAGCCGGCGCACCTCGAGCCCGTTGCGCGCGTAGTCCTCCAGGTCCAGCAGGCCGACCGGCTCTCGGAAGATCGCGCTGACCTCGGAGACCTCGGCCGGAAGCGACGCGCCGCGGCGCAAATGGAACAGCTTCACGAGACTGATCGGCGGATCCCCGGAGCCGTCCCCGTAGCTGAGCTGGATGCCGCTCCACGTGGCGCCGGTGCGGAGGAAGTCGCTGGTCACCTCGCCGGTCTCCTCGTCCGGGTGCCGCCGCCACGCGCCGCGGATGTATGTGACGTGGGATCGATCCCGCCCGCTCGTGCCGTCCCCCGCGGCCGCGTTGAAACGGAGCTTGCCGCGCGGCGTGAGGACGGCGGAGATCGCATCCACCACCGACGACTTCCCCGAACCCGAGTGCCCCGTCAGCAGGTATCCCTTGCGCGCGACGTCGATCACGTGGTGGTCGCTGAACGTGCCCCAGTTGACCAGTTCGATGCGCTCGAGCCGCCACTGCCCGGGCTGGATCGCCGTTGTCCCCATCGCCGCGGTCATCGCCGCCGTCGAAGTCCTCGCGCTCATTCGTCCTCCCCATCGCCGCCGTCGTCCCGGTCGTCCCGGTTGTCCCCGTCGTCCCGGTCGCCGCCGTCGTTCCCGTCGTCCCGGTTGTCCCCGTCGTCCCGGTCGCCGCCGTCGTTCCCCGACGACGACGCCGCTGCCGCACCCGCCCGGGAGGCGCCGTCGCCCTCGGCGATCCGGCGGAACTCCTCATGAATCGAGGCGACCTCCTGCGCCCCGAGCACGAGGCGGAGGATCGGCGAGATCTCGAATCGCCCCTCGGTTGAGGTGCGGGCCAGTATGCCGTATCTCTCGAGCTTCGTGATTGTGGCACTCACGCGCTTGCCGAACAGTGCAGGATCGCCGCGATCCTTGCCGTGATAGACGGCGAGCTGGTCACCGAGTTCGTCCGAGCCCACGATCACGCGCTCTCCCGGTGCCACCCGCAGCAGCAATTGGCGGAGATGAAGGAGGGCGGCGGTGTCGAGGAAGGTGAGCGGCACGGTCCGCACCACCTGTGGGGTTTCGAGTTCCGCCGTCGTGACATTGCGGACGAAGGCGATCTCGGCCTCCCTGTCCACCACGAGATCGAGGAACATATCGGCGAGGCGCGAGCGGATCCCGGCCTCGTCGTTGAGGAGGGCCGCCCACAGCCGGCCGTGCCGCTGGGCGCTCAGGTGAGGCCCGCGAATCAGCTGAACGAGCGCGCGCCGCGACGGCTCGAGCAGCGTCCCGGCGTCCCCGGTCCACAGCGGCAGCTCAGACATGCGGCTCACCCCTCCCGTTCCCGCTCACGGGGGCCTCCCATTCGCGTTCATTCGATCTGGCACCTCCACTCCTTCGCCATCTCATCCGATCGGCACCTCCGCTCCTTCGCCATCTCATCCGATCGGCACCTTGAAGAGGTAGTGCGGCACGGTCCCCACCTGCGCGATCCCGCCGCGGGAAACCCACTGGACCGTCTCGGCGGAGGCCAGCTCGCTGGCGTACTCCTCCGCCAGGATCAGCAGCCCGACCACGCTCGCCAGCCCCTGAGTTGCCGGCCTCCGATCGAGGATGTCCCCGATGGTGGCGGCCCCGATCTCCGTCACCACCTCGGAGACGTTGCGCCGCAGCTCAGTCATGTCGATGTCCGACTCGCGAGCGAGCGCGCGGATGTCAGCTATATCGACGGCGTCCGGCACCGCGGTCGTGACGTCCGCCTGCGTCTCGTTATCGGCGGGGTTGTGGAGGCGGAGCGCGGAGATGGAGGTCAGCTGGACGGAGGTGAGATCGAGGGTGTGCTCGAGGCGGGTAGTGGGGCTGAGCCGCTCCGCGAGCGTGAGCATCGTGGCCATGACCTCGCGCACGGTGGCGTTGAGCTGGCGATCCTCTTGGAACTCGTGGCTCTGCACGAAGCGGCGCAGACTCCTCGTGAAAGAGGTCATGACGTCATGGATTTCGGTGCTCTGGTCCTGCATGCCGGGGATGAGGCGGCGGAGCTGGCGCAGCTGCGCGCGCGAGAGACTCGCGGTGAAATCGCGCTGCAAGAGCGCCGCGACGTCCCCGTCCACCTGGCTCGCCTGCTCCGAATCGAGAATGAGGGAGTAGAAGCCGTTGAAACTACGGCCCGCCTCGGAATCGGCGATGTGGTCCATGCCACGGAACACCTCTTCCAGCACGGTGCCGCGGGCCTCGGGTTCGTGGATGAGCCGTTCGCGGAGCGAGCGGTTGAGTTCCTCAAGTTCGGCGCGGACCCGCGCGAAGTCCGCAGGGAGTTCGGCCGCGATTCCGAGGATGTCATCCGCGCGTTCCGCCGCGCGCTGCGTGGACAGCACCTCCACATCTCCCGCCTCGACCCGCTCGATCTCTTCCAGGCGTGCACGCTGCTCCGAAAGCGCCGCGAGCCGCGACGCCACGTCCGAATCCGTCTCGACCGCGAGTTCATGCAGTTGGCGCAGGATCGTTGCGAGCCTCGACTCGGTCACGACGGCGCGCGGCGCCGTCACCTGCTCGAGGAACCTGATCGCGGTGAGGGCGCCGTCCGAGAGTTCGTAAGTCTCCTCGCGTGCCTCCTCCGCAGCCCGGCGGACGAGGAAGCCGGCGCGCACCCACTCGGCGCAGTAGCCGCGGGCGGTGAGGGGGAGTTCGAAGCCGCGATCGCGGAGATCTTCAAGATCGGCGTCCATGCCCTCGAACAGCACAGGAGCAGCCACGCGCTTCTCCGCGCCGCCGAGGTGCGCGTGCAGGAGCGCGGCGATGGCCGGCGCGTTCTGCGCACGCAGCAGGCGTAGCGCCGCGCTCTCTGCGAGCGCGCGCTGCGTAGCGAGCGCGACGGTCACCGTGGACATGGCGTCGAGAGTACCTGGGACCACTGACATCAACGCCCCGCCTCCAGAGTCCGGCCCGAGAGCCCAGACCGCCTCCGCAGGGCGCACGATCGTCACACCAGGGCGCACGATCGTCACACCCCTCCCAAACCCGCACCGCCGGGGCGCACGATCGTCACACGGGATTCTTGAGGGCGTGCGATCGTCACATCGGGGCGTGCGATCGTCACATCGGGGCGTGCGATCGTCACATCGGGGCGTGCGATCGTCACATCGGGGCGTGCGAACGTCACACGCAGAATGCTGAGGGCGCACGATCGTCACCATGGCGCAGTGACGTCACTGCGCCATCGTGACGGACGTGCGCCCTCCTGCGACGAACGTGCGCCCCGGTTTCGCCGATGTGACGATCGTGCGCCCCCACGCCGCGAACCCGGCCGGACACCGCCGCCAGGGGAAACTCGAACCCCATTCAGGACCGTCTGACGCGAGCTGGGGAACTTCAGACTCCGTCTGGGCGACGCGCTGGGGAACTTCAGACCCGGTCCGGCGGAAACTGGGGAACTTCAGACCCCATTCAGGACGATTTGGCGGGAGCTGGGGAACAACGCACCCCGTAGTCGAGGTCTGAAGTTCCCCAAGAAGCAGCCTCGGGGTAGCAGACGAGATGCCAAGTTCCCCAGCGACACCGCGCAAGCGACAAGACGAAGTCCGGAGTTCCCCAGCCACCCGATACCAGAACCCTGGACGACACGGATCTCACAGACAACACGCTCAATGGACAACAAGCAGAAAACGGAGCTCCCGGGAAAGCAGAAGCATCTTGGCCGTTGCATCACCGGAAGCTCCGTTGCCCCCACCCCAGACACGCCGACAACAACCCCTGAACCCTCAAGCAAAACCCCAAGTTGACGGCATTGGGCCTAGCCGGCCAGCAACTCGCGGATATCCCCGGCACTCAGCGGCGCCGAGAGTTCGCCGCCCTCGTCGATGACCTTGTCGAACAGGTCCCGTTTGCGTTCCTGGAGGGCCAGCACCTTCTCCTCGATCGTGCCCTCCGCGACGAGTCGGTAGACCATCACGTTCTTGAGCTGGCCGATCCGGTGCGTCCGGTCCACCGCCTGCGCCTCGGCGGCGGGGTTCCACCACGGGTCCAGCACGAAGCAGTAGTCGGCCTCGGTGAGGTTGAGCCCGAATCCGCCCGCCTTGAGGCTGATCAGGAACACCGGAGCGGTTCCGGTTTTGAACTCGTTCACCCGCGCGGTCCGGTTGCGCGTCCGGCCGTCGAGATACGCGTACTCGATCCCCGCCGCCTCGAGGCGGCGGCGCACCGTGGCGAGGAACCCGGTGAACTGGCTGAACACCAGCGCCCGGTGCCCACCGCCAATGACCTCCTCAAGGTGTTCGATGAACACGTCCGCCTTGGAAGAGCTGATCTGCGCGTAGCTCTCGTCCACCAGGCCGGCGTCGAGGCTGAGCTGCCGCAGCAAAGTGAGCGATCGCAGGATCGTGAACCGGTTCTTGTCCACGTCGTCGAGGAGGCTGAGCACTTTGTGCCGCTCCCGCTGGAGGTGCGTGTCATACACCCTCCGATGCCGCGGGTTGAGCTGGACGTGGAGCACCTGCTCCTGCTTGGGCGGGAGATCCGTGGCCACCTGTTCCTTGGTGCGGCGGCGGATGAACGGCCGGATGCGGCGCCGCAACTGCGCGAGCCTCTCCGGGGCGTGGCCGCCCTCGATCGGCTTCTGGTAGTCCTCGGCGAACTTCTTCGGATCGGGGAACATTCCGGGCGCCACGATCGACAGCATCGACCACAGGTCCATGAGGCTGTTCTCCAGCGGAGTGCCGGTGATGGCGACCTTGAACGGCGCGGCGAGCCGCCGCGCGCACTGGTAGGCCTTGGTCCGGTGGTTCTTCACGAACTGTGCCTCGTCAAGGACGAGGCCGCTCCATTCGAGCCCGCGGTACGCCTGCTCATCGATGCGGAACAGCGCGTACGACGTCACGACGACGTCCGCGCCGCGGGCGTCCCCGGCCAACGGCCTCCCCGACTTCTTCTCGGTCTGCATCACGGTCGCGACCCGGAGTCCTGGCGCAAACTTCTCTGCCTCCGCCGCCCAGTTGCCAACCACCGACGTCGGCGCGACCACGAGGACCGGCGCCGTGAGCGTGCCGCGCTCCTTGGCGCGGAGGATGGTTGCCAATACCTGCAGGGTCTTGCCGAGGCCCATGTCATCGGCAAGCACCCCGCCGAGCCCGTTGTCCCACAGGAGGCTGAGCCACCGGAACCCTTCCACCTGGTAACCGCGGAGCTCGGCACGCACGCCGCTCGGCACGGCGGGCGGTTCCGCGCCCTGCCCCGCGAGCAGCCCACCCACCGCCTCGCGCCACCGCTCGCTCTGCGACTCGACCACGCCCAGCGCCGCCAATTCCTCCCACAGGCCCGCCTGGTACCAACTCAGCCGGAGCCCACCGGGAGAGGCGCGGTCCTGCAGCTGGCGCGCCTCCTCGATGAGCCGGCGCAGCTGCTCCAGCTCGGGACGATCGAGGGGGAAGTAGGTGCCGGAGTCGAGCACGAGATCCGGCTCCCCGCGCGAGAGCGCGACGAACAGGCGCTCGAAGGGGACCTCCTCGCCGTCGAGGTCCACGGTCACGCCAAGGTCGAACCAGTCCGAACTGTCCGAGTCCGAG
This sequence comes from Actinomycetaceae bacterium, assembly GCA_035647855.1. Classification (GTDB taxonomy): domain Bacteria; phylum Actinomycetota; class Actinomycetes; order Actinomycetales; family Actinomycetaceae; genus JAAZBW01. The sequence continues at coordinate 11,599 of DASRMP010000063.1, forward strand.
GCCGTCAGGCGGACCACCGGGGCCGCATCCGAGCGGCGATACTCCGCGGGCGTCCCGTTCACCTCGACGACGACGCCCTGCTCCCGCAGCCCGGGAAGGATGTCCTCGGTGAACACGGCGGTGGCGGTGCCGCGCAGCTTCGTGGTCGGAGCCGGGCCCGTTCGGCCGTTATCGGCCTGAAGTGATTGCGGGAGCCGGATCAGGCGCAGCAGCTCGCCCTCGGCGCGGCGGTCCCGTTCTGATTCCGCCCGGGCCCGCGAGTCAAGCGGCACGCGCCTGACCGCACCTCCCACCTCATAGTGGAACGCCCACTCGAGATCGAGTTCGTGGGCATCTCCGTAGGTCAGCATCACGGCGAGCTGCGGCGGTTTGATCTCCGGCAGCTCGACCGTTCCGTCCGAGGATCGCACGGTGATGGTCCGGGAGATCATCGGATAGTACTCGGCGAGGAACCGCCCCAGATCAGGGGCCGGGATCTCGAACTCTCCGGCGGAGAGCAGATCGGCGCCCTGCCGGGGCAGCGGCCGGTCGAGAGGAGCGAGCACGAGGGCGGCGCCGTCGGGAGAACTGCCGTTCCCGTTGCCACCATCGCCGTTGCCGCCGAGGAAGAGAACCGCCCCATGCAACGGCTTACCCAGCAGCGCCACTGACTCCACCCTCTCGGTGGGGACGCCGGACGCCTCCAAGCGGGTCGTACCCCTGACCCCTCCCTCGGCATGGGCCACCAGATCGAGCGAGACACTGGCCGGCGCCTCGGACAGCCGCACCCGACCGGTCCCCTTCCTGGCATCGACGAGCGCCACTCCGGCATCGACCGCAGAGCGCAGCAGGGGCCACACGCTGGGGCCGAACTCATCGAGATACACAGGGGCATCCCGGTAGGTCTGACGGTTCGGCGGATGCGCCGCGTACAGGTTCCGCAGCGCCTCACGGTGCGCCTCCGAACACTCGAGACGCTGGTAGCCGAGGTCCTGCCAGGTCATACCGCCGCGGATCCAGGCCGCGCGCTTCCCGGGGATCACCGGCTGCAGGCTCACTCGCAGCGACTCCGACCGGCCGTAATACGCCCGTACCATCACCGGCTCGAACTGGAGCCCGATCGGAACGCCGTCGTAATCCGGCTCCTTCTCGATGAGGGGCGTCAGCAGACTCTCCCACGACGGCGCCGACGAGGCGGGCGGCTCAGCGAATTGCCACCGCGCAGCCACGAGCACGGCGGCCACATGTTTGCAGTCGATGGCCACCGGACACGTGCACCGCCCGGAACTGAGAGACCGGCCGGCCGCGTCACCAACCCGCACGAATGTCTGGTACGGCGCGGATTCGCTGCCCTGAACACTCGCGAGGAGGGCGCGCGCGGACGGGACCGACGTCTGGAGGGCGACACGCCCCGCTCGCGCGTATGCCGTACCCCGCATGAACGCTGACTCGCCGACGGCTCTCTTGATGAGCTCATCTCCGGGCAGCTCCGCCCAGGTCTCCATCTCGGGAAGCGAATGGCGTCGGTTGGTCACGCTCCAAACAATAGGTCAGAGCACTGACAACAACCCCGTGCGTCCAGGCGAGCCCGGCGAGGCGTAGTTCCTCGTCATCGGGAAACCCCGAGTCGTGCGAGCAAATGGCCCACCTCCGGCTCCCCGAGTTCGGCTTCCAGCGCGCGGTCGAGCGCCGCCTGCGACGACGGCGCAAGCACCCAGCCGAGCGGCGCAGTCAGTCCGGGGTCGTTGGCCCGAGGCCGAATCACCACGACCCTGCTGCCGCCCAGCGCCTCCCCCGGCACAGCCAGATCCGCCTCCGCTGCCTCCGGCCCAGCGAGCCGCGGTTCCAACCACTCCGTCATTCCGGGCAGCGCCCCAGAGAACCGTATGTCAGCGGCCTGCAGCAATGCCGTCTCCCCCACTGCCACCTGCCCGGCACGCTGCACGACGCTCGAGATAGGTGCCGCCAACTCCCGCGGCCGGTTCGTGTTGGGAACGTCATCACCCTTCTCGAACCCGTTCGGCAAATACACCAGCCACGGCTCGATCAGCACCCCGCCCCCGCCGCCACCCTCGTCGGCACCAGCACCAGCACCAGCACCAGCACCATCACCGTCACCTTCACGAGCGCCAACGACGCCGGCGTTGTGCGCCGCCACCTCGGCCTCGATACCGTCCCACACCTGGAGCAGTCCGAGCAGCGCGGTGTTGTCGTAGAACCCGCCGTCCGCCAGGTACAGCACTTCGGGGACCACCTCGGGTGCCGGGCCCCGCCGCACCGCCCCAGACGGCGAGACGTAGGGGAACCGCGCCGAGAGCAACGCCCCCGTCACGGCAGGAAGATCGGCGGGAACCGGCCCGGCGTCGTCGTCGACCGTTCGAGGATCAACGAGACCCAACCGCAGATCGTGGGCCGCGGTCAGCACGTACGACGGGTCCGCGTCCCGCGCCGCACACCCGTTGCCATCCGGCACGGTGCCGGCCCAGGTGGTGGTGAAGGCGCGGCACCCGTCGTTGATGGAGGCGGCGCCGAGCAGAACCCCGGGCCACCCGCCGCCATCGCCCGCACCATCGCCCGCGCCGGCGCTCCAAGCTTCCCCCAACCGAGCCGAGGCCACCGGCCGCCCCGGATCCCCCGAACCGTCAACAGTGAACACCGGCGCATCCTCCATCCACGCCCGCTCGTGGACCTCGGCGCGGTCGTGCCACAGGTCGCTCGCGGGGAACAGCGCCTGCGGGAAGTCGCGGAAGAACAGGGCCGCGATATTGGCGGCGAGCGCCCGGTCCTGCGCCATCGCCTGCACGTGACCCAGCGCCGCATCGTCCGGCACCGTGAGGAGCCGCACCGCACCGCCCACCGAACCCCCGGACGCCCCCGCAAAGGCGAACACGTTCGACGCGCACGCCGCCGAAGGAACCACGCCTGCAGCGGGACTGAACAGCGCGTCCATCGCGGCGGCAGTCCAGTACGCCGCGCGGATGCCGCCGCCCGGTCCGGCCACGAGGATCAGCGGCGTGACCTCGCGCCCGTCGATCTGCGTGGTGCATCGGGAGGAGTCGCCTCCGGGACCCGACGCGTCCCCGGTGTGCGCGGCGATCCACGCGGTGATCGTCGCGTCCATGGTGGGGGAATCGGCGGCGTCGCGCGGCTGGGTGCGGGCGTCGTGGTAGCCCGCCGGCCCTCCCACCAGCGACGATACGAGCCACACCGCCACCAGATAACCGATCCACGACAGCTGGCCGTTACGCACGCGCAGATGCTGCAGCGCCGCCCACGGCGGCGTCCGCAACGACGCCTGCGTCAGCACGGCCGAGAAGAGCGCCGCGAAACCGAACGCCACCACGATCACCCCCGTGGTCGAGAGCGCGGGCGCCACCCGTCCCGGAGAGACCGCGAGCGCGATCGGCACGGCCGCCAGCGCGAACATCCCCACCCCGGCGGCAAGGGCCGCGTTGGCCCGTCCCCTTCGCGTCCATTCCACGACGACGTCGGTCATCCCGCGTACCGCGGCGACGGCGGCCATCGCCCAACCCACGTGGCGCACAGCCCATCGCCCGGCCTCGACCGCAACCGGCGTCAGCACCGCCCCACAGAGACTGACCACGAGAAGCGCCGGATAGAGATCGGCGGTCTCGGACGAACCGATCCCCAGCAGCGCGGGAGGCAGCGCCGCGCGGGTCAGACCCAGGGATGCGGCGATCACCACCGTCGCCGCCAGGGATGCCGCGACCACGCCCCTCCGCCGCACACTGAACGCCGGTGCGAGGGCCAGGGGCTCGAGCTCGAAGAGTGCCGCGCCGACCGGGGCGTTCCCTGATCGAGTCGCCGACCACCGGGCGAGTCCCGCCAAGGCGACGACGGCGAGCGGCACCGCCACCCAGGCCCAGGCGGCTGCCTTGTGGTCATCGCGGACGATCAGGGTGACGGCGATGACCGCAGTCGGAAGGATGCCGGCCAAGACCGGCCACCACCACGACATCCGCGGCCCGAACTGCGGAGGCGGGTGTGCAGGCTGCGCCGTTGCGATCCACGCGGCGAGCCATGCCGCCCCCGCAAGCAGGAGGGGCGCAAGGAGGAACAGGATTCCCGCTGCGAGTTCGCCCGCACCGCTGACGCCGTGAAGCCGTTCGACGCCGGCACGGAGGATGTCCGGGAGCTGGGTCAGCGCGCTCCCGCCGGGCAGCGCCATCAGGACCACGAATGCCACCACGAGCACCACGATCGGCACGATCCGGACCCACGGCGAGAGGGCCGCCCGTTCCTCCGGTTGGAAGCGCCCATTGGCGTTCGCGGCGCGCAGCATCCCCCAGAGGCGGAGCAGGACCACCACGGCGATCAACCCGAGACTCAGCCACTTGACCGCACTCGCCGCGCTGATGAGGTTCAGGAGAATCACGTTCCGATAGGCGCGAGCAAGGGTGACCACCAGCGCGAGGAGCGTCTCGGTCAGGTCCGCCACAAGGTACACGATGGTCAGCGACCAGGCGTCCGGTCTCGGCAACAGGCGCGATGCAAGGGCGCGCCACCGCGGCAGAAGCCCGCTCAACCACGAGACGCGGAGGCCGGCGGCGCCGTCGTCGTCGGGACTCGTTGGTGGAGCGAGGCGAGAGGGCAGGCCAAGGCGGACCAACAATACGAACAACAGGCGGGCCAAGGCGACAGCAAAGACGACGTCGATCAGGATGTGCCAGAGGAGGAGGCTTTGGACAAGTTCGGCGTCGGGGCCGACGGTGACCGCGAAGGCGGCGGCGAGTTCGTCCCGGGTCCAGAGAAGATCGAGCGGAAGATCGAACTTCGGAAGGGTGAAGGGATCCGGTGAGAAGCCGGCCACGCTCCCAGTGGTGGCGCCGGGGAGGCGGGCGAGAACGTCCGGCGGGAAGCCTGCCGCTGCCGCTGCCGCTGAGGTGGGTTCGGGGAGGCGGGCGAGGCCGAGGAGGCGCGTGATCTCGCCGAATGCGATGAACGCGAACGCGGCAAACCCGGCCGAGACTTCGGTCAGCACCCGCGACCACGGCACCACTCCCGGACGGTCCATGTCCTCCCCCGTTCCGACGACGGGTGCGGGCGGCGGTCGAACTGCCCGCGGGCTGCCCGCGAACTGCCCGCGTTCCTGAACCGTAGTCCGGGAGCGCGGGCTTGGGAAGAACGCGGCTGCGTTTGGGGAAAACGCGACCGGTGCCGGGACCGAAGCGCGGAGGCCGCGGTTAGCGTGAGAAGTATGGTCGGCCACATCCAGCGCTATCGCGAGATCGCACGCGTCCTCACCCGCAACGGGCTCTACGCCACGGCGATTCAGGCCGGACTGGGCCGGTGGCTGCCGGTCGCGCCAGAGGACATCGACCGCGACGGCGACGAGGACGTCCGGCCCGAACTGCTGGTCAAGACCTTCGAGGAGCTCGGGACCACGTTCGTGAAGCTGGGTCAGCTGTTCTCCACGAGGCCGGACGTCATCCCGGAGAACTACTGCAACGCCTTCGCCAAGCTGACGGACTCCAACATCCCCGTGCCCTTCGAGGAGATGGCGAAGGTGGTGCACGAAGACTTCGGGGCCACGGTTGACGAGCTCTACGCCTGGTTCGACCGTGACCCGATCGCCACGGCCTCGATCGGTCAGGCCCACCGCGCACGGCTGCACGATGGACGCGACGTCGTCGTGAAGATCCGCAAGCCGGGCGTGGTGGAGGAGGTCAACGGCGATCTGGAGATCCTGCGCAACCTCGCCGGGCGCCTGGCCCGCAGCTCCCAGGAACTCTCCGATATGGACTTCCCCGGCTTGGTGGAGGAATTCGCCGACTCCCTGCGCGCCGAACTCGACTACCTCTCCGAGGCACGCGCGTGCGAGGAGATCGGCGAGAACTTCCGGGATACCGCCGGGGTCCACATTCCGTGGATCGACTGGGACACCACCACTCCCGCGGTGCTGACGATGGAGGAGTTGTCCGGCATCCGGATCGACGACGTGCAGGCGCTGGACGCGGCAAGCATCGACCGGCCGGACCTCGCCAACCGGGCCGTCTCGGTGCTCCTCCGGATGGTGTTCGAGGATGGGGTCTTCCATGCGGACCCGCACGCCGGCAATCTCTTCGTCGAGGACGACGGCACGATCGGTCTCATCGATTTCGGGTCGGTCGGACGGATCGGCCCGACCATGCGCCGCCAGTTCGCCCGGATGATCATGGCGCTCGTCCAGCAGGACGCCGACCAAATGGTAAGCGCCCTCGTGGAGATCGCGCCGCCGCGCGGCACCCTGGACCGGCGCCGGCTCCGCAGCGATGTCGCCCGGATCACCGACCTGCTTGACGGCCGGGCGCTGGCCGACATCCACGTGGACCGGATCAGCAACCAAGTCTTCACGATCGTCCGCCGCCACCGGCTCTCGCTTCCGCCGGAAATCGTCCAGCTCCTCCGGATGCTGATCATCGCCGACGGCCTCGGGCGCAAGCTGCACCCCACCTTCGACATAACCTCCGCGCTCAATCCATACGCAGCCAAGCTGATCGAGGAGAAGCTGAGCCCCCGGCAGGTGGCCGAGCGTGTGCGCAGCGCCACGATCTCCGCCGCCGAACTTGGCATCGACCTCCCTGGCTACGCGCGGAAGCTGATGGAGCGGCTCGACGGCGGCGGCGTGGAGGTCAGCATCCGAGCGGGCGAGTTGGAGCCGCTGGTGGGGCGTCTGGAGCGCACCGGCGACAGGGTCGTGGCTGCCATGGTTGTGGCGGCGATGATCACCGGCGGCACCAACGTGCTGGTCGCCTACAAGGACCGGCTGGGTCGTTTCGCGGGCCCGCTGGTCGCCGCCGGCGGCGCGGCACTGACGGGAGGCAGCGCCTACCTGGCCTGGACCGGGCGCCCTGGGCAGAACCGGTCCCGCTGAGTCCGATCCGGCGCAGGTGGCCCTGTGCGCAGCCCGCCATCTTCGGCGAGAGACGCCGCTGTGGACTTTCGCTGTCCTGACTCATGGCGCACGAACGTCACGCCCTTCCCGAGCCCGCGCCGCCGCGGCGCACGAACGTCACACCATGGCGCGCGAACGTCACACCATGGCGCACGAACGTCACACCCCTCCCGAACCCGCGCCGCCGTGGCGCGCAAACGTCACACCCCTCCCAAACCCACGCCACCGTGGCGCACGAACGTCACACCCCTCCCAAACCCACGCCACCGTGGCGCACGAACGTCACAAGATGGCGCGCGTTCGTCACGGCATGGCGCACGATCGTCACACGGGATTCTTGAGGGCGTGCGATCGTCACATCGGGGCGTGCGATCGTCACGGCATGGCGCACGATCGTCACACGCAGAATGCTGAGGGCGCACGATCGTCACCATGGCGCAGTGACGTCACTGCGCCATCGTGACGGACGTGCGCCCTCCTGTGACGAACGTGCGCCCCGATTTCGCCAACGTGACGATCGTGCGCCCTCACGTGACGAACGTGCGCCCCCACGCCACGAACCCGGCCGGACACCGCCACCGGGGGAAGCCTGGACCCCATTCAGGACCGTCCGGCGGGAACTGGGGAAACTTGGACCCCGTCCGGGACCATCTGACGTGAGCTGGGGAACCTCAGACCCCGTCCGGCGGAAACTGGGGAACATCAGACCTGCTGGGGAACAACACACCCCGTACTCGAGGTCTGAAGTTCCCCAAAAAGGGACCTCGGGGTATCAGACGAGGTGCCAAGTTCCCCGGCGACACCACGAAAGCGGCAAGACGGTTCGCTACGGGTGCGAGACGCACACAGCAACCGGAAGCGGGAACGCCCGATTCACTTGCTTGCAGACTATGCACGCGAACACGCGCATCTCACCCATGCATCTCACCCATGCGGCGACCGCCTTCGGGGTACAGGGCGTGACCGTGCCCGCATCGCATACGGCTTTGAGCGAACAGATGGGCGGTGCTGCCGTGAATGTCGGCATGACTCAAGAACGATTACGCGGCAGTACTGAGCACACGACCACTCATGTGGACCACGTCGAGACGGCCCAGGCCTCAATCGATGACGAGAACCATTGTTCCCTCGTTGAGAGCGTCTGGCACGGGCTGAAAGCCGAGCTGTTCGTAGAGTCTGCGGGCGGGGTTGCCGGCTTCCACGCTCAGCGAGATAGAGCCGAGTCTCCTTGTGCGTGCCTCTTCTATGGCGCGGTGCATGATATGCAGGCCATGACCCTGACCACGGCCCATTGGAGTAGTGCAGATACTCAACTCAGGGATGCCGTCGTCGACATACCCGTAGCCGGGGTCTTGGTGATCGAGAAAGAGCAGCCAGACCACTGACACCCACCCGGTTTCATCCTCCAAGAGATACCCGAAATCGCCTCGCGCCGGCACCAACTCGGTGTAATGCCGAAAGTGCGGATTGCTGTGTACGTCGTCTTCGGAGAAGCGCGGCTCACTCCAGTTCAGGTTGAGCAGGGTCGCTTCGCTGAGAATGCGCGCATCTGCTTCAGTGAGCGCGCGCAACGTCATTCTCAGCCTCTCAGAGCTCGGCGGATATGTGCGGATACGTTAGACGACGCCATAGCGTTGGCGGTCGGCTTCACCACTGGTGCCGATCGCGTCGCCGAGCTCGCGCCAGGAGAGCCACCGTTCGCGTGCTGAGCGCACCGCGTCAGCGAACTCGTCCGCACGAGCCTTGACGCGAATGACCCCCAACCCGGGAGATAAAACCCCAGGTCAGGGGCCATTCCATTCGCGTGCGCAAGGGGGGACTTGAACTGACCTCGACCCCCTCGCGCCGCGAATCTCGACGGAGCGTTCTGCCGCATAAAATCAACGATCTACGGCATGTGACCTGTGGATAACTCCACCGCGATACGCCGACCTACAGGTTGCTTAGCACTTTCGTTAGCACTTTTTGTGGCTGTGGAAGCCGTCGTTGTTCACTCAGCAGCTCTCGCAATGGGCTTAGCCGGAAGTGGCCTCACTGCTTCGTTCAGGCCTGGGTCCGGTAGGCGACGGCGTCGATCTCGATGTCGAAGGGGCCGGACCAGGAGGCGACCGGGACGAATACCCTTGTCGGCGCGGTGTCGGGGAAGAAGCGCGCGTAGACCTCGTTGATCGTGCCGTAGTGGCCGGAGTTCGCGGCGTAGATCCGGACGTTCACCACGTCGTCGAGGGTTGCGGCGGCTGCGGCGAGGCAGACGGTGAGGGCGCGCATGCAGGTCTCGGTCTGCGCGGCGATGTCGCCCTGGACGAGCTCGCCGGTCTCGGGGTCGTAGGGCGGGAGCCCGGAGACGTAGACGGTGGGTCCGGCGGTGTTGACCAGGGTCAGCGGCACGCCGAGCTTCTTGAAGGCGTCGGTGAGGACAGGGACCTCGATGACGGTTCTGATGATGGGTCTCCTCAGTATCCGGTGACGGGAGCGGCTGCGCCCGTGCGGTCGATGGTGGTCATCACGTCGCGGATGATGCTAAGCGCCTGGTCGACGTCCTGCTCGGTGATGTCGAGGTAGAACACTGCGCGGACGCTGTCGGCCCCGGTGGGCAATATCCACAGCCCTCGCTCATGCAGGACATCGACAAAGGTCGCAGCAGACGCCCCGTCGAGCCGGTACCGGACGATGTTGGTCTGCGCGGTGGCCGGGTCGATCACGACTCCGTCGATGCCTGCGAGGCCAGTAGCGAAGCGTTGTGCGAGTTCGTGGGTGCGCGGCAGGAGTTCCCGGTGGTGGTGCAGCGCATACAGGGCTCCGGCGGCGATGATCCCAGCCTGGCGGAAGCCGCCTCCGAAGCCCTGCTTGAAGCGGCGGGCACGGTCCATGAGGTCCTTCGGTCCGGCGAGGCAGGAGCCGATCGGTGCGCCGAGGGCCTTGGAGAAGCAGACGCTCACGGTGTCGAACGGGGCCGCGTAGTCGGCCTCCGAGATCCCGGTGGCCGCGGTCGCGTGCCACAGACGCGCCCCGTCGAGGTGCGTGGCCAGGCCCAGCCGCCTGCCCGTCTCGGCGACGTCGGTGAGCTGGTTGAGGGGCCATGTCGCGCGTCAGACTATGTGGCAGGGGTAGTTAGTTGCGGAAGCAGCGCCCCTGATTGAAAGGTCTGAACATGAGTCGTCCACCGGTCATCCCGCTGGAGAAGAAGCTGCGCATCGTGTTGAGCGTGTTGCAGGGCGAGATCACGATCGCCGAGGCCGCCCGCCGGGAGAAGGTCTCCGAGCAGGCGATCGGGAACTGGAAGCGCCAGTTTCTTGAGGGCGGCAAGGCCGGTATCGAAGCCGGCAAGTCCAAGCCCTCGACCCGTGAGCAGCAGCTCGAAGACGAGGTCGCCGAGCTGACCCAGGCGCTCGGTGAGGCCGCCGTCGAGATCCGCGTCTGGAAGAAGAGCGCCGAGGGCCGCTTGGGCCCTTCGAGGACCTCGAGGTGATCCGTGTCGATGCGGGCATGCCGACCTCGAGGTTCGTGGAGCTGATCGGCGTGCCCGAACGGTCCTATCTTCGCTGGCAGGCCAAAGCGCGAACAGCGCAGCTGTCGAAGGGCCCCTGGCCGCAGCCGGCGCGTGAGGCGGCCCGCGAGCTGGTGACCCACCCATGCGCTGGCCAAACCCGCGTGGGGGCACAGGAAGATCTGGGCGATGACCCGTCATGACGGGCACCGGGTGTCGCAGTCGACGGTGCTGCGGCTGATGCGTGACGACGGGCTGATCCTGCCGTCGGAGTATCAGAAGCAACGCCGCGAGCTCGCCAAGGACCGTAAGGCCGCGTTCGCGCGGAACCCGACGAGCCCGAACCAGGTATGGCAGCTGGATTTCACCGAGTTCGAGACCACCCAGGGCGGCATCTGGCGGCTCGCGGGATGCCGCGACTGGCTGTCCAAGTACGAGCACCCCTTTCACACGTCACCGACAGCGAACCAGCACGACGCGATCGCCGCGATCGAGCTCGCCCTCGCCGACTACGAGGCCATGTTCGGGCACCCGCTGGTCGACACCTGCCCTGTCGACATGGAGACTGGGGAGCTGTTGCCGGTGGTGACGATCGTCACCGATAACGGTGGCCCGTTCCGGTCGCTGAACTTCGAGTTGTTCATCATGCGCCACCCCGAACTGCGCCACGTCCGCACCCGGGTGAAGAGCCCGGGGCAGAACGGGTCACGCGAACGTGGCTTCGGGACGCTGAAGTACGAGCGGCTGTTCCTCGACGACATCCCGGACGCGCTCACCCTCGCCGAGCGGGCCGAGGACTACCGGATCGAATACAACACTGTCCGCCCGCACGAGGCGATCGCCTGGAACCGGCCCCTGGAGGTCCACCTCGGCCTGGCCGACCCCACCATCCCCACCTTCGAAAGAGAAGAAATCCTGCCAACTACTTGACGCGGGACACTTCCCGCGGGCATCGCAGATGGCATCCTCTCGGGCGGCGCGCTCGTACTGCTTCTCTTCGCGCGCTACGGGAAAGCGCCGATCCGCTAACCAGCCTCGCTTGCGGGATCGCGCGCTACTCTGCCTGTGCAACCAAGCGGATCGTGCCCGTACCGCACAACACGCTCGAGACGGTCATCGACGAATCGCAATATCAACACGCTTCGAAAGTTGCTCTGACCACAGACCGGTTCTTCTTGAATCTGCATGGCCGATCTTCTTGCGGAGCCCTGGGACCATCAGTATGCTCATGATGAAGAGGTAGCGCTTGGGGGAGTGCTGTTGCGCGGGCATGAGATTCTCACATCTCGCCTTCGCGACAAGCACGTTTGGGGCGGTCGCCACCGAACTCACTCCTCTTCCGAATCTAATGAAGGCTTAGGAAAGGCTCACAATGGCTGAAAATGTACGCTCGTCACAGAAGACCCGTAAGATCGCCGCAATAGCAGCCGGTGCACTCGTCATCGGCGTTGGCGCAACCTACACGCTCGCCAGCTGGAACGACTCAGAGTGGGTGTGGGGCGGGGCAGGCAACACCCCTGGCGTTGGCACCGATAGCTTCGAGGTGTTGCAGAACACCACTTCAGTCTTTGACGACGACACCGCGAACTGGGCAAACCGTGAGACAAACCCTGGTGGTGGGCTGACGTTCACCGCAAGTGCCATCTCCCTGTCCCCCGGTGACACAATATACGCGCCCGTCGCGTTGCGAACAGATGCAGACTCGGCAGCGGCGACAGTCACCCTGCAGCAGGCGGTCACTGCCTCGATCACACCCGCATACGATCAAGCTGTGTCCGACCCTGATGGTGACCTGTGGAAGTCGATCGAGGTCTCGGTTTACACAGAGAGCGTCACCGACCCGACAGTGAGCCCGACACACACGTGTGACGCCGCGAACATCAGCAACTGGGGCCCGGCTATCGCCGGCATCACCACGCTCGACACTGTGGCGACAGCGACGCAGACCCTCCTCGCTGACGGTGGGTCGACGCAACACTACTGCTTCGAACTGCACTTCCCGTCCACGCTCAAGGCCGGCCTCACGGCAGACAGCATCGATGATTTGCAAGGCCGCACGATCGCACCGGCGTGGGAGTTCAAGGCCGAATCGAACTAGCCTCAGGCGCAACTCAAGCGCCAGCACCCGGGGGTGAAGGTTCGTGATTGCAAAGCTCTTCGGCGTGGTCGCCACGACGTTGCTTGTCGTCGTTGCGGCCACGCTGGCGCTCTGGTTCGTGCTCTCTGCACTCACCGGGTCCACGCTCATCACCTTCCGCACCGGTTCAATGGCACCCACAATGCCGCAGGGAAGCCTCGCGATCACGGTGCCAGTGAAGGCGTCCGAACTCAAGGTCGGCGACGTCATCACCGTGCAACGTGTTGGAGAAGAGATGCCGGTCACTCACCGCATAATTGCCATCAATGAGGTAGTGGATCGCCCTGACAACACCGCAGACATCAGGGCCGCAGCACCCGGCTCAGGCGCGCCTGATCTCAGCAGTCCTCAAGCGCGCGAGATCAACATGCAGGGTGATGACAACGATTACCCTGACCAGCTCCCGTATGCAATCACGGATGCTCATCGTGTGGTGATCGTCTTGCCGGGCGCCGGGAACGTGTTGATGCTTCTGCAGTCCCCACTCGGGCTGGGATCAATGACCCTGCTGGTTGCAGCCCTCGTGACATGGGCGTTTTGGCCCAAAGCCTCTGTCCGCCCCGAACAATCCACATGCTCACCCACCACAGCTCAGCCCTCCCCCAGCGAGTACGCACCATGATCGTGTCCCAGCTGCTACGACCCCGCAGGCGCCCCATCGGGGGTGTCGGAACAGCTGTGCTCACGGCCTCAGTGCTCGCACTCATCGCGAGCGCTGCGCTCGGTGTGAACCGCGCCTCGGCACTCTTACACGAGGTTTCTGAAACGGGCCTGCCTGGATATCTTGCACTTCACGCTGATCCAGTTGCTCCCAATTGGCAAGATCTGACGCCAGGTGACACTGTGCACTGGCTCATGAGCGCCTCACTTTCTGACGCGCAGACGAGTTCCCTGGACCTTGAGCTTCGATCGGAAGGCGCGCTTGTGCAAGCCGGCGAGTTGCAAGTTGCCGTAACCGCGTGCACAGACCCGTTCTCATCGCACGGCCCCGGCACCACCCCCGGAGACTTCATCTGCGAAAGCGATGCCAGCACCGTCGTAGAGCAGACTCCCCTATCAGCGGTCGCCCAGCCTGAACGGGGTGACCTTTATGCCCTTGCGCGGCTTCACGCGGGTGCCCCGCGCTACCTGCTGGTGACGCTGAGTGTGCCTGAAACCGCCGATTTGCAGGCAATGGCGGGCACCTCGATGCAAGTCGGGGTTGGGCTGCACGCGAGTGGCGATTCAGACCCGTCTACCATGCCACCACCCACACTCGTCGTGACCGGAGCCGATCTTTATATCCTCGGATTGCTCGGTGTCGGCCTGTTCGGGGTAGTTATCGGGGTTGCACTGATTCGTTCGGCCCGGAGGCACTCGTGAGCCGGACCCGCAAGACAGCATCACAGCGCACGATTCGACCCCGAATTGGTAGCGTGTACGTTCTGGTTGCAGCCGCGCTCACTCTCGCACTCGGTGCGCAAGGCAGCGTGGTAACTGACGCCACCTGGACCGATTCAGAGTGGATCGCGGCCAACGCCAGCACCTCCAGCTGTCTCACACCCGACGGCCATTTTGCGACGCGCGGCGAAGGCCGTGTGCTGAGCGGATCACTCCTCACGCTCGACCTCGACACCATCGCTGAGGCACGCGGGGTGGTCGCCACGAACGACGGCACGACCTCTACTCGAGACCCGATCACCGCGCAAGATCTAGGCAATGACGCCTACGCGAACCCGCTCGACGTCGAGGCACTACAGCTCATTGAAGTTGGTCTCACCGGAGTGCTTGAGCTACCGCTCGACACCGAAACAGGCGTCGTGAATCAATACGCGCGCGCCACCAACGCGGGCGTCGCGATTGGCGCAGCAGGCACGGTGAGCAATGACGGCGGCATCTCGCTTGAACAATTTGAGGGCGACGTGCCTGACCTGGCGACCGTGAAGCTTTCTGAGCTGCTAAACTCGCCCGGCATCGGCCTTGGGAGCCTGATTCAGAACGTCACTGATCTCGAGCTCACCATCGGCGCAGTTGCCGGTCGCGCCTGGCTCGACGGCTGCCGCGACATTTGGGGCAGTGACGATTCCGTGAGTCGTGACTATCTGACATCGCACCTCGACCTTGACCTCACGTCGCCAACTGTCGGCGCACTCGGCACAACGATGAGTTCGACGGTCGGCACACTTGAGACCACAACTGACTCGCTCATTGGTGATGAGAACGCGCTCAATGGAGTGCTGAGTACGGTGCTCGACCTCCTCGTCGGCGTCGTGGGCACCGTCACGAGTCTGTTGCTACCGATCAAACTGATCGGTGATGAGGCCACTGCATCGATCGTCAACATCAACCTTGATCTTGACCCGGTCCGCGCGCTCATTGATCAGCCGATTGCCGACGATGAGGGTGCCGTAAGCGTGACCCTTTCTGAAGGCCTCGTGCACATCGACACTGTGGCGCTGCTGGGTGCGGCGTATGATCCTGACGGCCCGCCAGGGGCAGCCTGCACAGGTGACCCCTACTCCCAAGGTCTCAACGAACTCGCTCCGAATACCGAGCCACTCACCGATGAGTGTGTGCTGACCGCGCTCACCACTCGCCTGGGCGCGCTACTTGGCGACATTGTTCAAGACGTCAACACAGCGCTCGAGACCGCTCTCGATAACGCTGCGGTCTCAGCCGAGATCCGCATCCCAGTCGAGCGTTGCAATACCCTCCCAGTCTTGGGGGTGTGCCCAAGCGGCTGGACCGCGGCCGGTGACCTGCTCATTCAGGTGCAGGGAAGTCTCACCGAGCTTCTCGCGAACACGAGTGGCAGCGTAACGATCGACACGTCCGCACTTCTCGGCGGCGTGCTCGGCGAGCTCGTCGATACCCTCGTCAGCGGCGCACTTGGGGTGCTGAGCCCAGTGCTCGGTGGGCTCGTCGGAAATGTGGTGCTCGGCACACTCGGAGATCTCGCTGAGTTGCCCTCGGACGTCATCATCACGACCGTCAAACCGATTGTCGAGCTGGTGGGCGGTGTCTACGAGGGCCTCTTTCTTGACGGAGTGGTCGCCCTCACCATCAACGCGCAAAACGACCCGCAGAGTGGCAACGCCGAACCGGGGGATTGGGCGGCCATCACAGAGGGTCGCTACGACGTTGCCGCGATCCGCTTGGGCGTGCTTGACTCGCTCGGCAACGCCGCCGTCTGGCTTTACCTTGGGCGCGGCTCAGTCGGACCCGCGTGCTCACTCGCACAGTCCCGGCAGCTCTGCGCCGGATACTAAGCCCGAAAAGCCGGCTCCCATCCGGGAGCCCTCAGTTTTGTGCGCGAGGAGCACGGTTTGTTGGCAAGAAAACGCACCGCGTTTTCGCACAATCCGTGGCGGCGCCACCGCGCCGCTAAACCTCGGTTCAAGGCCACCCGAGCCTGCAAGAAACACAAAGCGGGCTCCCCCGGGGAGCCCGCCGTTTCGTGCGCGAGGGGGGACTTGAACTGACCTCGACCCCCAAACCTCGCGAAACCACGGAGCGCGTTCTGCCGCATAAAATCAACGACCTACGGCATGTGACCTGTGGATAACTCCACCACGATACGCAGAGCTACAGGTTGCTTAGCGCTTTCGTTAGCACTTTTAGCAGTGCACGCCAGTCCTTCAGAACGCATCTCGGGAGTGGTTCAACCTTTGCGTACCGGGAACACCAGCATGACCACCGCAACACCGATCGCTGCCCCGACGACCTGCGCCCCGAGGAAGGGCAGGACGGATGTCGGGGCGATCCCTGCGAAGGTGTCGGTGAAGATGCGCCCTATCGTTACCGCTGGGTTCGCGAACGAGGTCGAGGACGTGAACCAGTACGCTGCCCCGATGTAGGCACCTACCGCCGGGGCCACCGCCTCCGCACGACCCCCTCGCACGAGGGCAAAGATCACCAGCACCAGGCCCGCTGTCGCAACGACTTCTGCGAGCAGATGCCCTGCCGTCGCACGATCGGTGCTGGAAATGCTCGTGGACGTGGCGAACATCGCGTTCGCGAGTACCGCACCACCGATCCCGCCGACTACTTGCGCGGCAACATAGATGATGATTTCACCGACCGACCTGCGGGTTCCGAGTACGCGGTCGGCCAGCGTCACGATCGGGTTGAAATGCGCCCCGGAGACCTTCTGGAACATCGCGATCAGCACGGCAAGACCAAGCGTCGTCGCCAACGAGTTCTCCAGGAGCATCAGCCCCGTGTCGTTCGGAGAGAGCTGCTGTGCAGCGATACCGGAACCGACCACGATCGCAACGAGCAGGCCCGTGCCGAGTGCTTCCCCAATCGCCCGACGCCACAACGGAGGCTCCGTCGCAGCCTGCGTCGGCTCATCGCCGAGCGCTACTCCTTCGCTCGGAGGTCTGTGGTCGGTCAACGGGCGATCCGCTGGGTCAGCTCATCGGCGAGGCGACGAACTCGTTCCGAGATGTCGTCACGAACCAGGCGCATTCGCTCTTCGCCTTCGATGCCCCGGAGCGACGGTTCATCGATCGGCCAGGTCTCGATCGTTCCGCGCATGTCCGGCACGGGTTCGACCTTGGCTTCGTCGCCGAGCACGATCACTCGATCGACACTGTGCAGGATCGCGGGGTCAATCGGCTTGGTGTATTCGCCATCCATCCTCGCCCCGACTTCCTCCACGACGGCCTTCGACAGCGCGTTCAGCGCGTCTCCGGGCGCGGTACCTGCCGACAGGACACGCACTGCATCGCCAGCCTGCTGGCGCATGAGCGCGGCGGCGATCTGCGACTTTCCACCGTTCTTCTTGCACACGAACAAGACCAACGGGAGTTCTTCGGCCGCGCTCGCTTTCGGTTCGATGCCGAGTGTGGCGATCAAGGCCTCGATTCGCTCCTTAATCTCGTCACGGATCGGTCGCACCGCGTCGATACCCTGGCCTGCGGGGTCATCGAGTTTCCAGTCCTCGTAGCGCTTGCCCGGGAAGAACGGGCAGGCATCACCGCAGCCCATCGTGATGACGACGTCAGAGTCCTGCACGGCCTCGGTGGTGAGGACTTTGGGCCTCTCGGCAGTGATGTCGATGCCTGCTTCGCGCATGGCTTCGACCGCGACAGGGTTGATCTGCTCGGCAGGGATCGAGCCTGCGGAGCGCACCTCGATGCGGTCGCCCGCGAGCTGCCGGAGATAACCGGCGGCCATCTGCGAACGGCCCGCGTTGTGCACGCAGACGAATAAAACGCTCGGCTTGGTGGTGTTCATGGTGTCCTAGTTGCTTTCTCTCAGCGGGTGGCGATGGTGGCGAGAAGGTTCTTGACTCGCGCTTCGATGTCGTCTCGGATCGCAGCGACGCCTTCTTCCGACGCGAGTGCCGGATCGCCGACAGCCCAGTCTTCGTACTGCACGCCCGGGATGATCGGGCACACATCGCCGCAGCCCATAGTGACCACGACATCAGCCGCACGCACGGCGTCATCGGTGAGCGGCTTCGGGAAAGCAGCGGCCGCATCTTCTTCGCCTTCGATTTCGACCAGCAGCGACCGAACGTGCGGGTGCATGTCCGCTGCGGGAGTCGACCCGGCGGATCGGGCAACGACCTTCCCGTCCGAGAGCTGATTCACCAAGGCCGCCGCGAGCTGCGAACGGCCAGCGTTCGCGACGCACACGAACAGAATCTGCGGTGCACCGCTCCCACGATCACGGGTGAGGTCGGCGAGACGTTGACGCGCGAATCGCTCCGTCAACGGGATCATGTGTTGCGTCAGCTTCGCCGTGCGCACCAGCCCCGCGTATGACTCGCGGACGATCGCGAGAACGAGTTCACGGTTCATATCGTGCATCTCATCGGCCAGCTCTTGAGCCAGGTGCTCAACCCGCGAATCGAGTGCGGCAAGCGCTTCGGCGCGTTCCTCACCATCGGTGGGGGTCGCGATCACCGCTGCCGGGGCGAACGCTTCGAGCAACGCAGTAACCGCCACCTGCCGTGTCGCCGCAACCCGGTAGTAGACCCAGGTTCCGCGACGCTGGGAGGTCAGCAGCCCGGTGTCTTTCATCACGCGAAGATGATGCGACACCGTGGGTTGTGAAACCTCGGCAAGTTCGGCCAGATCGCACACGCAGATTTCACCACGGGGGTCGGAGGCGATGGCGGACAGCATGCGCAGGCGCAGCGGGTCGGAGATTGCTTTGAGCGTGGTCGCCACCGTCGCGGCAGCCTCGGCGCCAATGGCGCGCGTGGCCGTTGGGAGGCATTCAGTCATGGTCATCATGTCCTCGTTTCCGCTAGTGAGCGAGCAGGCCGTCGATCTTCGCGGCGATTACGGGTTTGGGGTGCGCGCCGATCAGCACGTCCTGTCGGGTGCCGTCCTGGTAGAAGCCGAGGGTCGGGATCGAGGTGACCCCTGCGGCGGTGACGGCTTCGGGGTTCTGGTCGGCGTCGATCTTCACGAACTTCACGCGGCCCGCATACTCGTCCGCGAGCTGGTCAAGGATCGGCGCAATCGCCTTGCACGGTCCGCACCAAGTCGCCCAAATGTCGACCACCACGGGAAGGTCTGCAGCTTCGACTTCGGCCTGGAACGTGGCGTCGGTGACGGCAGTGATGGTCATGCGGAAACCTCCAAGAGCGCATCCCGCTCGGCGGCGGGAAGAGTGTGGGAAAGGAAATGCTGGGCGTCTTGCGCGGCAGCGCAGCCCGTACCGGCGGCGGTGATCGCCTGCCGGTAGGTGTGGTCAACAAGATCGCCCGCCGCGAAGACACCGGGCAGATTGGTGCGCGTCGAGGGATGCTCCACGAGCACATACCCGTCCGCGTCGGTGTCGACCTGCCCGGCCACGAGTTCCGAGCGGGGATCGTGCCCGATCGCGACGAACACTCCGGTCACATCGAGCACACGCTCGACCCCGGTGATGCTGTCGCGCAACCGCAGCCCGGATACTTGTTCGTCGCCGATGATGCCTGCGACTTCCGAGTTCCAGGCGACCTCGATCTTCGGATCAGCGAGCGCACGCTCGGTCATGATGCGAGAGGCGCGGAACTCGTCACGGCGGTGCACGATCGTCACCTTCGACGCGAACCGCGTCAAGAACAGGGCCTCTTCCATCGCGGAGTCACCTCCGCCGATCACAGCGATGTGATGCTCACGGAAGAAGAACCCGTCGCAGGTGGCGCACCAGGACACCCCGTGCCCGGACAGTCGCTCTTCCTCGGGCAGTCCGAGCTTGCGATACGCCGAACCCATCGCGAGGATCACCGCGCGAGCCCGGTACACGTCGCCGCCGCCCGTGGTGATCGTCTTCACATCCCCGACAAGGTCGAGCGCGGTCGCATCGTCGTAGACAATCTGCGCGCCGAAGCGCTCGGCCTGCCCGCGCATCGCCTCCATCAGCTCAGGCCCCTGGACACCGTCGGTGAAGCCTGGGAAGTTCTCGACCTCGGTGGTGGTCATCAGGGAGCCGCCCGCCGTCACCGACCCAGCAAGAACCACGGGCGCGAGGCCCGCACGCGCGGCATAGATCGCCGCCGTGTACCCGGTCGGCCCGGAACCCACGATCACCAGTTCGGCGTGCTGTTCAGCCATTGCTCACGACTCCTGTTCGTCTGACCCGACCGACTTCTTGATTCGACCACTGTCTATATTGACATTATTCGATACAGTCGGCAGGCTTGCAAGTGCAAGACATCGTGCCCCGGCTGATTTCATCGAACGTTCACCAAGTCGAGCCGGGCACACGAGGAGGAAACCCGTCATGTCCGAAACCGCTCAGCTCCCCGTTATCGTGATCGGCGCAGGCCCGGTCGGTTTGGCTGCCGCCGCGCACCTGGTCGAGCGCGGATTGACGCCGCTAGTGCTCGAACGCGGCGCTCAGGTCGGCGCGTCGATTCGCGAGTGGGCGCATGTCGGCTTGTTCTCGCCGTGGGAGTACAACATCGACACCGCCTCGAAGCGGCTGCTCGAACGTCACGGATGGACAGCGCCAACGCCGGATACGAACCCGACCGGCGGTGAACTCGTCGCCCAGTATGTGCAGCCCCTCGCGGACACGCCGGAACTCGCCCCGCACATCCGCACGGGCGCGCGCGTGATCGCGGTGACTCGGCAAGGCATCGACAAGATGCAGACCCTCGGGCGCACCCGCCACCCCCTCCTCGTCCGCGTCGAGACCACCAGCGAGATCGAGGACGTTCCCGCTGTGGCAGTGATCGACGCATCCGGCACCTGGACGACACCGAACCCACTCGGCGCGAACGGACTTCCCGCAATCGGAGAACATGACTGCGCTCAGCACCTCGTCGGCGGTCTACCCGATGTGCTCGGCAGTGATCGCCACCGCTTCGCGGGCAAGACCACGCTCGTGGTCGGCATGGGGCACTCAGCCGCGAATACGCTGCTCGCCTTGGTGACGCTCGCGGAAACAGAACCAGGCACGCAGATCATCTGGGGTATCCGGGGTCGCTCAGCCAGGCGGCTCTTCGGTGGCGGTAGCGCGGACGAACTGCCCGCCCGTGGGCTCCTCGGCACTCGCCTCAAGGCGGCCGTCGATAGCGGGCAAGTCACGTTCCTCAAAGACTTCACCATCACTCGCCTCACGCCCGAGCGCGAACAGGTGCGCGTCGATGCAGGCAGCACGCAGAGCGTGGTGGTCGATACGATCGCTGCGGCAACCGGGTTCCGCCCCGACCTCGACATGCTGCGCGAGATGCGTCTTGACCTTGACCCCATCACCGAGGCTCCAGTGAAGCTTGGCCCGCTCATCGACCCGAACTCTCATTCCTGCGGCACGGTTCCCCCACACGGAGCCGCTGTGCTCGCGCACCCGGAACGCGACTTTACGATCGTCGGCATGAAGAGCTACGGGCGCGCGCCGACATTCCTACTCGCGACCGGCTACGAGCAGGTGCGCTCCGTGATTGCTGCGATCGCTGGGGATCATGAAGCCGCTGCTCGCGTTGAACTCTCGCTCCCCGAGACGGGCGTCTGCTCCACCGACGGCGGCTCATGCGAAGCGCCCACGCGAGGACTCACGACCGGCCTCGAACACGGGAAGGCCGAAGACGCCGACCAGGTTGCCTCCTGCTGCGCACCGTCACAACCAACCCAGATCGAACTACTGCCTGCTCAATCCTGCTGCGCACCCTCACCCATCAACGCATAGCCCCAACCGTCCGCCCCCGACCCTCGCGACTCTGCACCGCTTCACTCCGCCTTCCCACCCTTCTCTTCCGAATGAACGTATGCTACCGTGGTAGATACGTAAGTTTCTGTAGTAGAAACATCTGGTGGTGATCCTCATGCACGGCGGCGTGATCCTGTTCCGGGGAACCGGAGCCGACGCGCGCCGTTACGTCGAGGCCGACCGCTCCCGCGCCGATGACTATTACCTCGGCTCAGATGCGTCTGTGGCTGCGTTCACTGCGCTCGATAGTGCCGGGAACGTGACCGCCAGGCTCGGGCTCGACCCGGAGGCGTATGCGGCGTGGGTGGATTGGGTGAACCCGGTCACGGGCGAGTCGATGGGCACGCCCCGTCTCCCGGGTGTTGGGAAACAGGGGTCGCCGCGGTTCGCAGAGATGGTGGTGAATGCCCCGAAGTCGCTCTCGATTGCCGCAGCGCTCCACCCGGAGGTCTCCGAAGCGCTCGATGCGGCGCAGCAGGACGCGGTGGCAGAGATTCAGGCGTGGCTCGCCCTGCACTCCGTGACCCGTGTCGGGCCGCGCGGCAAGCAGGAGGTCGTGCCCGTCCAGCAGTTGCAGACGGTGGCGGTGTCGCACCGCACGAGCCGGGCGGGTGATCCGCACCGGCATATCCACTTTCAGATCGGCACGCGCGTGTGGGCGGCTGAGAAGTGGCGGGCGTTGGACACGGCGGCGTTGTTCCGGCAGCAGGGCGCGATCCGCGCGCTCGGCACCGCCGTGATCGCCGCGCACCCGGAGCTTGCGGAGGTGCTGGATCGGCACGGTCTGACTCTTGATCCGGTGTCGGGTGAGGTTGTCGAGCTCGAGCGGTTCAACGGCGTGATGAGCAAGCGCGGCGAGCAAGTGCGCAAGCACCTGGAACGCTTCGAGGCCGAGTGGGAGACGACGCATCCAGGCGAGGCGATGGGGCCGGTCGTCTCCGCGCGGCTCGCGGCGAAAGCGTGGGCGCATGAGCGGCCCGCGAAGAAGCCCACCACCCTGCAAGAGGAACAGGCGTGGATCACGGAGTTGCGAGAGGCCGGCTACGACCCCGCCACGTTGCGCCGGCCCGTGCGCCGTGCGCCGGCGTCGCTGGACGACCTCTCCGTGCAGACCGTGGCGAACCGGGCACTGGATCGGTGCGCCGCAGGCGGGTCGGCGTGGACGCGGCACACGGTGCAGGAGCACGCGACCCGGATTATGACCGAGTACGGCGTGCAAGCGGCACCGGTCGAGGTGCGCGAGTTCGTGCGCATCACTACGGCGTTGGCGATGGAGGATTGCTTCTCGATCCTCCCGTCCGGCGCACCGGCCCCGGAGCATGTGGCGCACCTCACGAGCCTGCGCGTGGTGCAGGCCGAGACGGAACTGCGCGACCTCCTGACCGCACGAGTGCCGAAGCGGGAGCCGAAGCACCCCGACGTGCAGGGCGCAGCGCAGGCGCGGGGCCTGGATGCCGGGCAGGAGCGCGCCGCCGCCGCGGTCGCATCGCGCGATCCGCTCGTGGTCGTGGAGGGTGCCGCGGGTGCGGGCAAGACCACGATGCTCGGTGTCGCTATCGAGGTCGCAGCGCAACACGGACACGCCGCACGGGTGGTTGCGCCGACGTTGCGCGCCGCGCAGGTCGCGCAGCAGGAACTCGGCGTGCCCGCGAGCAGTGTTGCGACGCTCGTGCACGCGCACGGCTGGCGCTGGAACAGTGACGGCGTATGGGCGCGCCTCGCAACCGGCGACACAGATCCCGAGACCGGCCGCACCTACCGCGGCCCGACCGAGGATGCGCGGCTCGTGCGGGGTGAGCGGGTGATAGTAGACGAGGCCGGGATGCTCGACCAGGACACCGCAATCGCCCTCCTGACCGTCTGCGATGAAGCGGGCGCGACGGTCGCGCTGGTCGGGGATCGCGCGCAGCTCGCCGCCGTCGGTCGCGGCGGGGTGCTCGACATGGCAGCACACATTCAGGGCCGCACGTTCGACATGGCCGAGGTGCACCGCTTCACCGACCCCGCCTACGCCGAAGTCACGCTACGGATGCGCGACGGCAGAAACCCCGGCGAAGTGTTCGACCAGCTCACGGGCCTCGGGCTCATCCGCCTGCACGACAGCGGTGACGAGACGCGCGAGCACATCGCCCAGCAGCGGCAGGACAGCGAGGCCGTCACTGTCAGCACGAACGATGAGGCCCGCATCGTCAACGCCCGCATCCGCGAGGAACGAGTCTCCCACGGTGTCGTCGACAACACGACGACCGTGTACGGCAGCGACGGCCTGCCCATCGGGGCCGGGGATGTGATTCAGACGCGGAAGAACAACACCGATGTGGGCGTGGCGAACCGGCAGCAATGGGTCGTGCAGCACGTCGAGGACGACGGCGCGCTCTCCGTGCGCGAGGCCGGGAGCGGGCGGAAGCGGCAGCGCACCGTCAGGCTCCCCGCCGACTATGTGGCCGAGCACGCGCACCTGTCGTATGCGGCGACCGCCTACGGGGTGCAGGGCGCGACCGTGCCGGGATCGCACACGATCCTCACCGACGCGACCAGCGCCGCGGGCGTGTACGTCGGCATGACCCGCGGGCGAGAGTCGAACGTGCTGCATGTCGTCGCCGGGAACCAGGCCGACGCTAGGAGGCAGTTCATCGAGGCGATGGAGCGCGACCGTGCCGACCGCGGACTTGCCGACGCCACCCGCCGCGCCGTCGAGGAAGTCGCAGGGTTGGTCGAGCAGGGCCCCGTGCGGTTCGTGAACGACGAGATAGCGGCGCTCGACAAGCGTGCGGCAACGGCTGAAGCGCAGGCGGCACGCTGGCAACAGGTCAGCGCCGCTCTTGCCGACCTCAGTGACCGTGAGGCCGAGGTACGGGAGAGGGCGCGAGCGGACGAGCAGACCGCACGGCAGCATGCTGAGCAAGTGCGTGTCGAGGTCGCCGCGCCGGTCGACTCCGCGGCGCGAGGGGCACTCACCGAGTGGGAGCAGGCCGGAGCCGCTGCACAGGAAGCCAGCGAGCAGGTGCGGACGTCGTCGTGGTTCGGGAAGTGCCGCGCCCGCGACGAGCACGAGAACGCCCAAGCGCGAACGGCCGAGGCACGCCAGCAGGTGACGAGCGAGTGGGGTGAGCCGCCGAGGTGGAACGAACGCGCGGATGCGTGGGTGGAGCGAGTCACCCGCCCCCGGATCGACGGCGACCCGCGCGTGCTCGACGCCGAGCAGGAGCACCGGGCGGCACGCGACGCGCTGCTGAAGCGGCCAGAGCGAGCACAGACCGAACGACTCGTCGCGTTCGCGCGAGTGTTCGGCTCGGAGCGGGTGATCCGCAATCAGCAGGCGCACCTCACCACCAACCCCGCGCAACAAGCCGCGCGAGCAGCGAAGACTGCGAAGCAGGCGCGGGAGGAAGCCGCCCTGCTTCGCGCGCTCACCCCTGCCGAGGCCGCAGAGAGGATCGAGCAGACCCGCGCAGCGCAGGCCGTGCGGGAAGCTCAGCGTGCCGAGCGAGAGCGGGCCATGTCGCACGACTATGAGGAGCAGCACCGGAGCACGCCCCGGCATGACGGCCCGGCACGCGGTCTGTGACACGGCACGGGTGGGGGCTACCGCGGGCGCGTCGCGCCCTTGCCTCGGCTACCGTCCGAGGCTTGGGCCGCCACGGTCGCCGCCGGGCGGGGCTTCGTATCCGAACGCATCCAGCGGAGGCAGAGCACGGCGACGTTCGCGAGCCGCGTCCAGCTCCCGGTCGAGCACGGCAGGATCACGGGTGACCTGGCGCGTCGTGAAGCCCCGAGCATGCCCGTCCAATAGCCCCATCAGGCGGTCTTGCTGTGCGGCGTCCTCGACGGTGACGAGGTTCGGGCGGATCAGCGCGTCCAGGCCCGAGGAGTCTTTGACGATGGCGAGGGTACGGGCGTGGGCGAACACGTCGCCGGGAATCTGCGACCAGTCGATGACCCATCCCGCATCGCGGGCGAGCTGGTTGAAGAAGATGTGCTGACTGCGCGTGTTCACGTCGCGGGTCGCGTGGATCGAGGTCGTCTCGCCCCACACCCAGGCCAGCCCATCGGAGAACGCGTCCGCATCCAGCCCACGCAAGTAGTCGCGGGCGGTGAGCTGTCCAAAGACACGCTCGGCCTCGCTGACGATGAACTGCGGTCGGCAGTGGATGATGCCGGTGCCGCCGGGGTGCGTGTCGGTGTCTCTGACTTCGCCCGCCCAGTCGTACAGGTCACCGGTCAGGTGCCGATGGATCGCCAGCAGGTGGGCGAGGTCGTAACGACCGAGGATCGGGTGTTCGCGGAGCTCACCCATGCGCTGGCCGATGACCTCGGTTTCCACGAACTTCCAGTGCTCGTAGTCCGTGATGCCGAGCTTGTTGACCAGAACATCAGAGCCAGGATAGGTGTAGTGATCCGGCATGAGCGCGAGCTACCGCGCAGGAGCGAAACGAGCCTCGGCCCGTGCGATCACCTCGGCCACGGCATCGTCCGCGGTGACCTCGCCCCGCACTTGCCGCGCCAGCAGTTCCAGGCCCTCGGGCGACATTTCCGCACCCGCGGTCTGCTGCCCGGCCTGCACTTCCGCGAGGACGCGCTGAACGTGCGCCTCGGGTACGCGAGTCTTGGTAGCCATGTGGGGTGCCTCCTTGTGGTCGGCCTTACGGGTTCAGTCTACGTCGTACCGCCGACATTCCTCCGGGAACTCGGCGCGGGGGTGCCGAATCGGCACCGCCGCAGCGCGCCACCTACGACCCGTCGTGTTCGGGCGCGGTGTCGGCGAAGAGTGCGAGGAACTTCTCACGCGGGATCACGATGCGCCGCCCGAGCTTCACATGCGGGATCGTGCCCTCGTTGATGCTCGTCGTGATCGTGCGGGGATCGACCCCGAGCGCTTCGGCGGCCTCTTTCCGGGTGATGACCAGGCTGCGCCGCCTGCGCAGGTCTTCGATATCGAGCGTGCTCCGCCGCATCATCACACCATCCGTTCCAGTTACGCGCGCGAGGGGTGCATACCAAGATAGAACGACGGGGCTTGCGCTGTCAAGCACCGCGTTGTAGATTTCTTGCATGGAAAAAGAACGGGTGCGGGGCAATCCCGCAGGAATCACGAACACGCACGTCGCGAACAACATCCGCACTGCCCGGCAGGCGATCGGCATGGACTTGCGCACCCTCTCCGACGGAATCGCCGCCATCGGGCGGAAGCTCTCCCCGTCGGGGATCAGCAAACTCGAAGCCGGGGATCGTCGCGTGGACGTGGACGACCTCACCGTCATCGCCTACCTCCTGCGCACCACCCCGGCCGCGCTCTTGACTCCGCCGGACGAGCAGACGACCCTCACGGGCGTGCCGGAGGGGTACGAGCCGGAAGAGATCGACCGATGGATGCGCGGGGAACTCGTGCTCACCGATGATGGGCTGTTCAACTACTGGCAGCAGGAATGGGTGATCTGCACCGACCGCATCCACTACCTCGAAACGACGCTCGCGGGCATGACCGCCCCGAGCCAGGATGATCCCGAGAAGACGCAGGCGCATCCCAAGACCATCGCCGCCTATCAAGAGCGCTTGGAGACGGCGCGGGCACGCGCGCGCGTGATCCGCGAACGCGGCGTGCAACTCGACCCCGAGGGGCGCGTGTTCAACGCCGCCGACTACATCGACAACTACGCCCAGACTCACCAGCCCGGCACGACGACAGCAAGGAGCACACGGTCATGACCGCAAAGCAGCAGCCCGACCAGCAGCGCGGCGGGGGTGAGAAGCAGCAGCGTCGCTCGCGCTCACGGCAGCCCGGCTCGATCCAGGGCTACGACACCGACAAGGGAAAGCGGTGGCGGTTCCAAATCTACGTCCTGAAAGACCCCGAGTACCCCGAGATGGGGATGCGCCGCCTCACCCGCTCCGGGTTCACGAGCACCGACGAAGCCAATGATGCCTTGCAGGAGGCATTGAAGCAGCGCAAGCAGAACGAGAAGTTCGGAAACAAGGTGCCCACCATTGGCGCGTACGCGGATGAGTGGGCGGCGGGCTTGAAGCTCGCGGCATCCACGATCAAGGGATACAAGAAGATCATCCGCAACCACATCAAGCCCCAGCTCGGCACGATCCGGCTCGACAAACTCACCGCCACCAGGATCGCCCGCCACTACCGCGACTTGGAGAAGTCCGGCCGTAAAGATACCTACGGCAAGGGCAAACCCCTCTCTGCGAACTCGGTTCACAAGGTGCATGTCGTGCTCGGAGCGATCCTCGACGCCGCGATAGACGACGGGCACCTGACCGTGAACCCGGCGAAGAAGAAGCGTACCGTCAAGGCCCCGACGACGAGCGAGGTGCGGGCGCAGAAGCCCGAGATCGTCACCTGGACGAGCGAACAGCTCGCCCTGTTCCTCACCTGGAACGAGGACGAGCTGAAAGACGAGCTGTTCCCCATGTGGCGACTCATCGCCTACACGGGCATGCGCCGAAGCGAAGCCCTCGCCTTGAAGTGGAGCGACCTCAACACCAAGGCAATGCGGGTCAGCATCCGCCGCGCGGTCGATACCGACGACTGGACGAAGACCAAGCCCCCGAAGACCGGCCACGCGCGCGTGATCGACGTGGACGAGGACACCCTGAAAGTGCTCGCGTCCTATAAGGTCGCCCGCGCGGAACTCTCGTTCACGCTCGCCAAGGCCGACGCCTACGTCTTCGGCGACGACGACGGCAAGCTCCGCTCACCCGACGCAATGACGAGCCGCTGGGATCGCCGCCTCAAATGGGCGACCGCAAAGTTCGACAGCCTGCACCGGGTCACGATCAAAGGGCTGCGTCACACCCACGCAACACTGCTGCTCGAACTCGGCGAGCACCCCAAGGTCGTCCAGGAGCGGTTGGGCCACTCAACGATCACGACGACGATGAACATCTACTCCCACGTCACCCCGACCATGCAGCGGTCGGCCGTGACCCGCTTCGCCGCCCACCTCGGCAAGGCTTAGCACTTTTTCTAGCACTTCCGACGCGAATGACCCCCAACCCGGAGAACTAAATCCCAGGTCAGGGGCCATTTCATTCGCGTGCGCGAGGGGGGACTTGAACCCCCATGCCCGCTAGGGCACACGGACCTGAACCGTGCGCGTCTGCCAATTCCGCCACTTGCGCTTTGCTGCTCTCCAATCCGGCACGGCGGCTCACGAACCGGAAAGCAGACAACCGCAATGGTACTACGTTGGGGGCAGCGCTCCCCAAGTCCTGGGCGTGCGACTTGCGTCTCACCTGTACCGTGGCAACTCACACCGCCCCCGAGCAGCGAGTCCATCATGTCCATCTCCGCCACCCGCTCCGACGACGTCGTCACCCTCACCTACCCCGACGACGTCGTCACCCTCACCTACCCAGGCCTCGCCGGAGCAACCCCAGGCCTCGCCGGAGCAACCCCAGGCCTCGCCGAGACAACCCCCGGCCTCGCCGCAGCAACCGCCGCCGCGAGCGCCCTCCTCGCCGAGAACGAGCACCTCGTCCAGACCGGCGCCCGGACCTTCGCCGTCGTCCCGGGAAGGAACGGCGTGATCATCGGCCGCGTCATCGACGGGGAGTCGTACGCCATCGTCGCCCGCGATCACGGAATCTCCGCGGAGCGCGTGCGCCAACTCGCCGCCCCCTACATGGCCGGCGAGGAGGTGACTGCGGCACGGAAGGCGAATCAGCGCCGCCGCGCTGCGGGAAAGCGCGCTGCCAAGGTCCGCGACTACGCCCGCACCCACCCGGACGCCACCGTCTCCGAGATCGCCAAGCGTGCCTCCCTCAACATGGAGCAGGTCATCGAGATCCTCGGCCCCGACGCCGCCCGCCACTCCCTCCGCGCCGAGCACGCCATCGTCTTCTCCGACGACGACTGCTTCCGAGCCCTCCGCCGCGCCGCAGGCCCCGACGGCGCCGCCACCGTCTCCATGACCGCCTACGCGCGCGCGAACGAGGGTTTCGAGGCCCCCAGCGCGTACAACCTCGTGGTCCGATTCGGTTCGTGGAGTGCGGCGTGTGAGGCCGCCGGAGTCGTCGCGGGTGCCGCGCCCAGGCGCAGCTACTCCCAATCCTGGTCCGATGGCGAACTCCGGGACTGGGTCACCCGTTTCTTCGACGACGTCGGCCTCGATCCACTCCCTTCGATGCCCCAATTCAGGGCCTGGGCGGAGACGCAGCCCGGCAAGGCGCCCAGCACCATCACGATCCGCAATCGGCTGGGCCGCTGGTCGGACCTGATCAGAGGGCATTTGTCTCGGTAGCGTGCGGCACGGGCGCTCCGCTCCTTGTCTTGGCCGTCTCAGTTCGGTAACGGGTGTTCGCCCAGCGAACCCACATTCGATACTCGTATATAGACTGCCAACGCGGGACGGGACACCCAAGAACCCGATCAGAGGCCTTGGCCCCGCCCCAGTCAACTAGGAGGAAATGTGAAACTAAGGCGCACTGCAGCAGTTGCAGGCATCTTGGCGCTCTCCCTCGGAATCGTGGCATGTGGCGGCAATGGCGGCGAGGAAGAGACCTCACCGACTGCCGGCGCCACGGGCGAGGCCACCGAGGGCGCCCCCGCTGCCAGTTCAGGAATCGTCAGCTTCAACAGCACGGAGCCCCAGAACCCGCTCTTCCCGGCGGACACGAACGAGGTGGGTGGCGGTCTCGTCATCACGCAGCTCTTCGCGGGCCTCGTGTACTACGACGCCGAGGGTGGCATCCACAACGAGGTCGCCGAATCCATCGAAACCGAGGACAGCCAGAACTACACCGTCACGTTGCAGGATGGCTGGACGTTCTCGGACGGCTCTCCCGTCACCGCCAACAGCTTCGTTGACGCGTGGAACTACTCCGCGCTGCTGAGCAACGCTCAGAACAACAGCTACTTCTTCGAGGACATCCAGGGCTTCTCGTACGACGAGGATGCAGAGCTCACGGGCCTCGCGGTGGTTGACGATCTGACCTTCACCATCGCGCTCAACGAGCCTGCGGCCGACTTCCCGCTCCGCCTCGGATACACGGCGTACTCGCCGCTGCCCCAGGCCGCGTTCGATGACCCCGAGGCGTTCGGCGAGAACCCGATCGGCAACGGACCATACATGTTCGCAAGCGAGGGCGCGTGGCAGCACAACGTCCGCATCGACCTCGTCCCCAACCCGTCCTACATCGGTGGGCGTACCGTTCAGAACGGTGGCGTGGCGATCATCCACTACCAGGAGGAAGACTCCGCCTACGCCGATCTGCTGGCAGGCAACCTTGACGTCTTCGAAGGCGTTCCGAACTCGGCGATCGCCACGTTCGAGGACGAGCTCGGCGAGCGTTCCGTGAACCAGCCGGCAGCGGTCATCCAGGTCATCACCGTGCCCGAGTACCTCGAAGAGTGGTCGGGCGAGGCAGGCCTCCTGCGCCGTCAGGCGATCTCGCACGCGATCGACCGCGACCAGATCACCGAGACGATCTTCAATGGCACCCGCACCCCGGCCAAGGACTTCTCCTCACCCGTCATCGACGGTTGGACCGACTCCGTCCCGGGCAACGAGATCCTCGAATACGACCCCGAGCTTGCACAGGACCTCTGGGCACAGGCCGAGGAGATCGAGCCGTGGGGTGACCGCACGTTCACTATCTCCACGAACACCGACTCCGATCACCAGGTGTGGGTTGACGCCGTGAACAACGGCATCCGCAACACTCTGGGCATCGAGGCCGAGATCAACGCGTACCCGACCTTCGCCGAGTTCCTCGACGGCCGCGACAACCAGCAGATGCCTGGACCGTTCCGCTCCGGCTGGCAGGGCGACTACCCGTCGATGGCGAACTTCCTCGCTCCGATCTACACCGCGGGCGCAGGTTCGAACGACGGCTTCTACGACAACCCCGAGTTCGAGGCGCTCATGAGAGAGGGCAACGCCGCGAGCTCCGTCGAGGAGGCGACCGCCAAGTACATCGAGGCGCAGTCGGTCCTGTTCGCCGACGTCGCCGGCATTCCGCTCTGGTACCAGAACGTAACCGGTGGCTGGGCCGAGACGGTTGACAACGTCGAGTTCGGCTGGGACAGCGTTCCCCTGCTGTACCAGGTGACGAAGGACTAGCGAACAGAAGGACTGGTGAACAACCGGTCTGACAGACACAACTGACGGGACTGCCCGGGCGGCACATCCGAACCGCCCGGGCAGTCCCTCTTCAAGACTTCGCCCCACCAAGTCCGCGCAGGTAACCAACCTGGGATTGAATGGTCTGCAGAAACGCGCCGGTGGGATACATTTGAACACCGGGACACCAGTACTCGCTGAGGAGGCTCCGACTTGCTCTGGTATATCGGGAGACGCCTGTTGCAGTTGTTGCCGGTATTCTTCGGCGCAACGTTCCTCATCTATTTCATGGTGTTCTCCCTCCCCGGTGATCCCGTTGCCGCGCTCGGCGGAGATCGCGGGCTCAACCCCGCCGTCGCCGAACAGATCCGGCAGCAGTACAACCTGGACGAGCCATTCATCGTCCAGTACCTGCTCTACCTCAAGGGCATCTTCCAACTCGACTTCGGAATCACCTTCTCCGGCCGCGATGTCATGGACGTCATGGCGGACGCCTTCCCGGTCACCATCAAGCTCGCCTTCATGGCGCTGGCCTTCGAAGCCATCTTCGGCATAGCGGTCGGCCTCGTCGCAGGACTCCGCCAGGGCGGCATCTTCGACGCGACCGCACTGGTGACGTCACTGTTCGTCATCGCCGTCCCGACCTTCGTGATCGGCTTCGTCCTCCAGTTTCTCGTCGGAGTTCGCCTGGGCTGGCTGCCGGCAACCGTTGGCAGCGTCCCAACCTTCAAGAGCCTTCTCATGCCGTCGGTCGTGCTCGGGGCGGTGTCATTCGCCTACGTGCTGCGTCTGACGCGAACATCCGTGTCCGAGAACCTCAGCGCGGACTACGTCCGGACTGCGCGCGCCAAGGGGCTGTCAAATGGCCGCGTCACCACCGTGCATGTGCTCCGCAACTCCCTGATTCCGGTTGTCACCTTCCTCGGTGCCGACCTAGGCGCACTGATGGGTGGCGCGATCGTCACGGAGGGAATCTTCAATATCAATGGTGTGGGCGGCACCCTCTTCCGTGCCATCCAGTCCGGCGAGCCGGCGACTGTCGTGTCCCTCACTACGGTCCTCGTCCTGATCTACATCTTCGCCAACCTGCTGGTTGACCTGCTCTACGCCCTGCTCGACCCGAGGATCCGGTATGCCTGAGACACCAGAGGCCAGAGGAGCCAAGAAACACCAGGAGCACTTCTTCGCCGAACTCGACGAGACGGGCCTCGGCGCAGTCGACGCCGTCGCGGACAGCGGCGCGCCCTCGACCCTGTGGAGCGAGGCCTGGCGCAAGCTCCGCCGCCAGCCGCTGTTCTGGATCTCGGCCTTCCTGATCGTCTTCGTGATCACGGTGGCTTTGTTCCCCAACCTGTTCACCTCCCAGAATCCGCGCTACTGCCTGCTGCAGAACTCGCTCGGCCCGGCCGAGGCGGGTCACCCGTTCGGGTTCGACCGCCAGGGCTGCGACGTCTACGCACGGGTCATCTTCGGTGCCAGGCCGTCCGTCGCCGTCGGCGTCCTCACCACGATCCTGGTGACGATCCTCGGCACGGCGATCGGGGCGACGGCGGGCTTCCTCGGCGGCTGGCTGGACAGCGTGCTGTCCCGGATCACGGACATCTTCTTCGCGATTCCACTCGTTCTCGCGGCCATCGTGCTGATGTCGCTGTTCTCCGGGCGCCGCGGGGTCATCACCGTTGTGCTGGTGATGGCGGCGTTCGGCTGGACATCGATAGCGCGTATCTCGCGCGGCTCCGTGATGAGCGTGAGGAACAACGATTACGTCACTGCGGCGCGATCTCTCGGCATGAGCCGCCCTGCGATCCTTCTGCGCCACGTGCTGCCCAACGCGGCCGCGCCGATCATCGTGTACGCCACGGTTGCGCTCGGAACGTTCATCGTTCTCGAGGCCACGCTCTCCTACCTGGGAGTCGGTCTGCCACCGTCGGTGATCTCGTGGGGCGGCGATATCAGCGTCGCCCAGGCCTCGCTGCGCGTACGTCCCCAGGTCTTGTTCTACCCGGCCGGCGCGCTGGCGCTGACCGTGCTGTCCTTCATCATGATGGGCGACGCGCTCCGTGACGCCCTCGACCCGAAGGTGCGTGGCCGATGACCTCCACTCCCGCCACCTCCACCCGCTACGACGGCGTCACCGCCGCCACGAGGGAACGGATCGCACGGCGCAGGGACGCGGATCCGAACACGCCCCTCCTCGAGGTGCGCGATCTCCAGGTCGCCTTCCAGTCCTCGACCGGCATGGTCCCCGCCGTCCGCGGCGCGAATCTCACCATCTACCCGGGGCAGGCCGTCGCGATCGTGGGCGAGTCCGGCTCGGGCAAGTCCACCCTCGCCCACTCGATCATCGATCTGCTCCCGGGCACCGGCAAGGTCACCGGGGGCTCCATCCGCTTCGGCGGCACAGAGATCACGGGGGCGACCCGCCAGGAGATCGAGGATCTGCGCGGCAAGGAGATCGGACTGGTCCCCCAGGATCCGATGACCAACCTGAACCCCGTGTGGAGCATCGGGTTCCAGGTCCGCGAGACGATCAAGGCCAACGGGATCGCGACGGGCAAGAAGGCGATCAACAAACGCGCCGCCGAGGTTCTCCAAGAGGCCGGCCTCCCGGACGCCGAACACCGCATGAAGCAGTACCCGCACGAGTTCTCGGGCGGCATGCGCCAACGCGCCCTGATCGGCATCGCGCTCGCCGGAGAGCCC
This sequence comes from Actinomycetaceae bacterium, assembly GCA_035647855.1. Lineage (GTDB taxonomy): Bacteria > Actinomycetota > Actinomycetes > Actinomycetales > Actinomycetaceae > JAAZBW01. Next base: position 46,008 of record DASRMP010000063.1, read on the forward strand.
CGGCTGATCATCGCCGATGAACTCACCTCCGCGTTGGACGTCACCGTCCAGAAGGTGATCCTCGATCACCTCGAGAAGCTCACCCAGGATCACGGGACCGCGCTGCTGTTCATCACCCACGATCTCGGCCTCGCTGCCGAGCGCGCGGAGCACCTCGTGGTCATGCACCGCGGGCGCGTGGTCGAGTCCGGGCCGTCGCGCGAAATCATCCGGAAGCCCCGCCATCCCTACACGCAGCGCCTGGTCGATTCGGCGCCGTCCCTGGCGTCCCGGCGCATCCAGTCCGCGAAGGCGCGCGGCGCCGAGACCACGGAGGTGCTGGCCGAGGGTGCGGCCGCCGTCGAGGACGCGAAGCCCATAGTCGAGATCGAGAACCTCACCAAGGTGTTCTCCATCCGTGGTGGCCGTCCCGGTTCGGGTACGGACTTCAAGGCCGTCGACGACGTCTCGCTCGCCATTCCCCGCGGCACCACCACGGCCCTGGTGGGCGAGTCCGGGTCCGGCAAGTCCACGGTCGCGAACATGGTGCTCGGACTGCTCGAGCCGACCGAGGGGCGCATCGTCTTCGAAGGCGTGGACACGTCCACCCTCACCTCGAAGCAGTGGTTCGAGTTCCGGAACCGGGTCCAGCCGGTCTTCCAGAACCCGTACGGTTCGCTCGATCCGATGTACTCGATTTTCCGGATCATCGAGGAGCCACTGCGCGTCCACGGCATCGGGAACCCGAAGTCGCGCGCGAAGCGGGTTGCCGAACTGCTCGAACTCGTGGCGCTGCCCACCTCGACCATGCGCCGCTACCCCAACGAGCTTTCGGGCGGGCAGCGGCAGCGCGTCGCGGTCGCGCGGGCGTTGGCTCTCGAGCCGAAGTTGGTGATCCTCGATGAGGCGGTCTCCGCCCTCGACGTGCTGGTCCAGGCGCAGGTGCTGAACCTGTTGACGGACCTGCAGCACGAGTTCGAACTGACGTACCTCTTCATCACCCACGACCTTGCCGTGGTCCGCCAGATCGCGGACGCGGTGGCAGTGATGAGCAAGGGGCAGATCGTCGAGCGGGGAACCACGGACGAGATTTTCGGCAACCCCCAGAACCCGTACACGCAACAGCTCCTTGCCGCGATCCCGGGCGCCTCGCTGCAGCTGTAGTGCGGCAGTTTGCGGCGGCCCGTCCGCGGGAGGCCCACAATGGAGCTGTGAGCTTGTCTGATGCGGGTTGGAGTCCGCCCAGAGGCGGTTCGGCGTGCGGGGGCTTCCACCCGCAGGTGGAGCATCTCTGGGCGCTATTGGCTCGAAATCAGCATTTCGGCGGTGGGCCGGCACTTCGCCGAGAACCCCGTCTGGCGTGCAAGTACTCTGACCAGCGCAAACGTGCCCTTCGGGTACCGATTGAGCACCTCGGTGAACCCCTCCGGGCGACTGGTGTGCAGACACGCCGCTCCGGTGCTGGTCACAGGCTCGTTTTTTGGGGTACAGTCCCCAGATAGGTCCCGCGAAATAGCGGATAGAAACCATGGTGGCGATCTTCTCCAGCTCGCCCTTCAGGTCCCCAGATAGGTCCCGCGAAATAGCGGATAGAAACTCAGGGAGGTTCGTCGGCGCGCCGAAGCGGCGCACGTCCCCAGATAGGTCCCGCGAAATAGCGGATAGAAACAGGCTTTCGAGAGCCGTCATCTTCTTGTAGATGATGTCCCCAGATAGGTCCCGCGAAATAGCGGATAGAAACGACTGTGATCTTCCGCACGCCTCCTTCCCCATGTCCCCAGATAGGTCCCGCGAAATAGCGGATAGAAACGTTCCCGGCGGATCATAGTAACGCGTGTCGAACTCCCGTCCCCAGATAGGTCCCGCGAAATAGCGGATAGAAACTTCTTTGGATTTCGCGGCAATTGCCTCGAGGTGTCCCCAGATAGGTCCCGCGAAATAGCGGATAGAAACCCCAAACCGGGTTTGTCCACCCGCTCGCGTTGTCGTCTCCAGGTAGGTCCCGCGAAATAGCGGATAGAAACCGACCTCCTTGACCCCTCAAGCCAGAACTGCTCTGGTCTCCAGGTAGGTCCCGCGAAATAGCGGGTAGAAACCCACGCGGGCGCCTTGGTACACCTCCTGGCCGACTCCCGTCTCCAGGTAGGTCCCGCGAAACAGCGGATAGAAACTCGCCGCCGAGCGGACCCCTCGCGAGACTAATTGCAGTCTCCAGGTAGGTCCCGCGAAATAGCGGATAGGAACTTGGAGGAACCCGTCGTCAGCGAGTACGGCGCGGGTCTCCAGACAGATACCTCGAAACAGCGGATAGAGGCTCGCTCGCCCGATTAGCGTGTCCGAGAGGGACTCCTGTCTGCAGACAGGTCCCTCAAAACAGCGCACAAAGACAGAGCACCGAGGGGCCGAGCGAAAGCAGACGTCGTCGAGCCGACCTGGCAACCAGGCAGGTTAGCCCTGCCGCCGTCGTGAATTCAGGGGGAATCGCTGCGATGAGCCGACTCGGCGCGCCTTCGCGTGAGCAGTTGGAGCGCGCTTGGCGGGACGTGCTGGCCAACGATGCGTCCGACGGCTCCCTGGCGCCGTCCGTCAAGCGATTCTCGGAGACCGCGGAAGAACGGCTCGATGTGCTCGCGGATCAGCTCGCCTCAGGAACCTGGCAGCCGAACGATCTGACCTTGGTGGAGATCGCGGTGGGTGACAAGAACCGCACCATTCACGTGCCAAGCGCTCGTGACCGGGTGGTGGAACGCGCCCTGCTCGATATGACAACGCCGGTGGTCGACCCATGGCTCGGCCCGGCTTCGTACGGGTACCGGCCCGGCCTCGGCGTTGCCGACGCCGTGCAGGCGGTGGTGAGACTTCGCGATGAGGGCATGCCGTACGCGCTCCGCACCGACGTCGACAATTGTTTTCCGTCCATCCGCAAGAAGCTCGCTCTGAGGATGTTCGAGTGCCTCGTGGACAATGACGAGGTCACGGCTTTGGTCCGGGCGCTGTTCAGCAGACAGTCCCGGGCACCGGGACGGTTCGGCCGACTGGACGTTCCCGGGCTTCCTCTCGGCTGCGCGCTGTCTCCAATGCTCACCAACCTGGTGCTGACGAGGCTTGATGAACCGCTGCTCGAGGAGGGATTCGCCCCCGTGCGCTACGCCGACGATCTCGCAGTAGCAACGGAGACGCTCGCGGATGCATGGGAGGCGGCGCGCGTCGCGTCGGCAGCATTGGAGGAGATCGGTATGCAACTCGGCCCCGACAAAACGGAAGTGATGTCCTTCGAGGAGGGATTCTGTTTCCTGGGGGAGGACTTCGGCGCCCGCTACCCTCCGACAGTGCATGACCACCGCGTGGAGGTGCCGGCCAAGAAGACCGTGTTCGTTGCCGCTCAGGGCGGACGCGTCAGGATCCAGCGTGGCCGGTTGATAGTGGAATCCTCGGAGGACACTCCGCTCGTCGATATCCCAACCGGACACGTCGCCCGCGTCACGTGCTTCGGAGCTGTCGGGTTTTCGGCCGGTGCCCGGAACTGGGCGCTCGGGCAGGGAGTGGATACCGTGTTCGCCTCCCGCCGGGGCAACTACCTCGGGTCGCTGACCTCGGCCCAGGACAAGTCCCGGGTGGGCCGTCTGCGAGCTCAGATCCACGCCACCGGGGACCCCGAACGGCGACTCGCCGTGGCGCGAACGTTTGCCGAGGCAAAACTCGTCAAGCAGGCGATCCTGCTCCGCCGATTCGGCCGCAGATCCACCGCTGAGATCATCTCGCCGGCAAGCCGCGCGATCGCACGGCTTGCGGACATGCTTCCCGACTGCACCACCGTCGATGAGGTTCGTGGCCTGGAGGGAGCTGCCGCCGGCCAGTACTTCCCCGCGTTCGGGGCGCTTTTCCCGGAAGGACTCGACTTTCAGACCAGGTCGCGCCGCCCCCCGATGGACACAACGAACGCAGCACTCTCCTACCTGTACACCATCCTCCTCGGCGAGTGTGAGACTGCGCTGCGCTCGGCCGGCCTCGACCCCGCCATCGGTTTCCTCCACGCCGACGAGGATGGCCGCCCCAGCCTCGCCCTCGACCTCATGGAGGGATTCCGGCCACTGATCGTGGACCAGGCGACGTTGAATGCTGCACGGCGCAACCAGTTCACGGCGGAGCACGGCCGCGTAGAGAAGGACCGCCCTGGGGTGCTCCTCACGAAGGCGGGCCGTGAGGCGATCGTCGGCGCCTACGAGACCCGTATGCTGCAAAGCACGCGCGGCGCCCTTCCCGATTTCGCGGGCAGTCTCCGCCGCCACCTGTACCGGCAGGCACAACGGCTCGTGCCCGTGCTCCACGACCCCACGGCCCGGTGGACGGGACTCTCATGGCGTTGACGCTCATAGTCGCCTACGACATCACCCGCGACAACCGGCGCGCCAAACTCGCGGCGCTCCTGCAGATGTGGGGCGATCGGCTCCAGTACTCCGTCTTCCTCATCTCCATCACCGACGACGATTTCGCCCAGCTGCGCGATCGCATACTTGACATCATCAAGCCCGAGGAAGACTCGGTGTTTTTTCTCCGGCAGTGCCAATCCTGCTGGAAGGCCCACCACGAGATCGGTCAGGCGCATACCGCGCCGGAAACCCTCTACTGGGCGGCGCTGTAGGTGGGCCGTCGCTTCGGGGCGGCCCCGACCTCAGCGGAGTGGTCGAGGCGCGTCTTCAGGCCAAGTCAGGACTGCAGGACGCTCCGCTGACACGAACTCATCGGGATCGATTTCGGCTCCGATCGGGTAGTCGGGATCGTCGCTCTTGCAAACCACGTACCTGGGGCCGTCGCGGTGCTGCGGGTAGTAGACAGCGATCGTTGACGCCACGTGGACGAGCGCATGACTGAGCACATAGGCGACGGCGATCGGGTGGGCCCCGTAGATCCCCACCATGCCACCGTGCGGTATCTGCCCCGACGCAGTCATATGTCCGGCGACGCTCCATGCGTCGCGGACGAGTTCGCTGATCTGCGGCGAAGGCTCCTTTCGCATGCGCACAGTCAGTTTGCGGCTTTCGTACGTCAGTTCGATGGAGTTCATGGGGTTTCCGTTGACGCCTGAGAGTGCTCAGCGGAGAAGATGCCGTCGGGATCGTAGACGGAAATGGGGCGAAATACCTGTCCCGGTTCGTCACCGTGAACTGTTGCCATATATGTGACGGGAAGACCTGCTCGCTTCGCGGCCTCCGTCATGACGATCGTGCAAGGTTTCGTGTCAGCGGTAACATCCACGACGACGTTGCCGTGCCTGCGGGGAACGCGCAAGTCCTCGGTAAGAGTGATGATCTTGTCTTCATCGGGCATGTACCTGTTGAGTTGCGTGTCGAGCACTATCGCTTCGACCCCTGGGTGTGTCTGGCTCAACCACTCCCGGAAGAGTTGCACTTCGTGATCACCACTGTTGTCGTCGCTGGAGTTGACCACTCGCACGAGGTAGATGCGGGTAATCGATGGCAATCCCCCGACGAGGGTCTGCGCCTGCGCCATTCCGGGCTTCCTACCGGACATGTGGATGGTCGTGACGACTCCCGTGATCGGTCGTGTCTGCTCCTCGGTGAGCGCAAACAGTTCCGACTTGGAGCCATACGACGGAATGGCGCGCGCTTCCGCCCAGAGCACGAGGAAGAAGACGCCTGCCATGAGTGCCATGAGCATGACGATCCAAAGCCACGGACTGACCGCTTGCTCGGTAAGAGCGAAAACCTGCGTGATTAGGCTCTTAGGCTCGGAATCAGTGCGACAGTGAGAACCACACTTGTCCGTGCGCCGCGAAGAGTGTTCCTGAGCGCTGCGCGCATCCGACCGGACCGTCGTTGAGTCGACATGCCTGAACGGTATCGAACGCCGCTCCTCGAGACAAATCTCGCTACCAGTCGTCGCGACACACCGATCCCGCTGCAACTGGGCGAGTGTGCGCCACGGTAGCGTCGTAGCGTTCAAGGAGATCCGCGTTCTCGGGGAGGGGGCACTCCATGATCGACACCCGCCTTTGGCTTGTCATCAAGACCGGCGCGAACCAGCGGTTCATCTTCGGGAGCCACAAGCGGCGCCTCAACGTCGGTGGGTCATACCTCGTGACGCGGCTTCCCGCGTGGGTCAACAAGGCGTGCGGGGACAGGCCTGAAGTGGAGCAGGTTGTCAACGTTTCGGGCATCGCCCAGTTGCTGGTGCCCGATGTGAAGACAGCACGGGAAATCATCAAATCTGTAACCACTCAGGCTCTGAACGAAGCCCCCGGGCTCGAGGTTTGGGGCTGGTTCGAGGAGGAGCCAGACACCACGACCTCGCTCGCGGACCGTCTCTCGGCCGCGATGTGGCGGCTTGAGGAGGTCCGGGCCAATCTCGTACCGGTCGAGGTCCGCAACCCTGGCAACCCGTTCGTCGAGAGGTGCGGCGTCACACGCCGGCCGGCGGCGTGGCCGAGACAGAAGGTTCTGAAGCAGTTCGTCGCCCCGGTCATCCACAAGCAGGTGGCTGTCGCGGAAAAGGCTCTCCGGCGCATCCGTGACGACATCATCGGTCCGGAGCTCTCTGACGCGGTCCTCCCGCTCGAGAAACTCGATGAAGACGTCACGGAGGATGGCTGGGTCGCCGTCGTCCACGCGGATGGTAACGGCTTTGGCCAGTTGCTCATGGACCTCTCCAGCCACTACGAGGACGATTACATCGACAAACTGAAGGGGCTCAGCAAAGCCCTCGATGTCGTGGCGCAACGCGCGCTGCAGGAGGCCATCGCGCACGTCAACGAGTGGTGGGTCACGTCCCGCCGTGAAGAGCCGTCCGACGACGTCGCTCCTCGCACAGGCTGGATTCTTCCCCTGATCGTCGGTGGAGACGACCTGACAGCGATTGTCGACGCGGGACTGGCACGCCGTTTCACGGAGGCCTACCTCCACGAGTTCGAGCTCGCCACGGCCGGCTCACAAGAGATCAGCGAGATCGCCGAGAAGGTGTTCCATCGCGGGTACCTCACCGCTTGCGCGGGAATCGCTGTGGTGAAGCCCACTCACCCCTTCTTCGACGCCTACACGCTAGCGGAGGAACTATGCCAGTCCGCCAAGCGGGTCAAGAACTACCAGATCCCGGTAAGCGCGTATGACATGCACATCGCCCACGAGGCAGCAGGCCGCAGCATCACGGCCATACGAGGATTTGGCTGGGAGGCGAGTGACTATGATCCGGGGCCGGTCGTCATCTCCGTTCCCGACGACGGCGCACCCACCGCCGGCACCGACACGGAGGTGAGCGCTGAGCGCGTCGAGCTCGATTACAGGCTCGCCACCAAGTTGGACAAGGCGATCGATGCGCTCTCCGGCGGCTTCCTGACAGCGTCGCAGACCCATCGCGTTCGCACGGCGCTCACGCGACCCATCGACTCCGCTGCACGGAAGCATGAGGTGGACTCCATCATCGCGAGCTACAGACTCTCCCCCGATCCGGAGGTGGCAGCGGCAGCAGACGGCGTCGAGATCTGGCTGACCGCGCCGGACACCGCTCGCTGGGGACTGCTCGCCATCGATGTGGCCGAAGTCGAATCCGCACTGAGGAGCTGACGTGCCAGAACTGACCTACTCCATCACATTCGAATCCGATTGGGCAGTGAGTTCCGGCCACGCGCGGCACGACCAGATCGACTCCCTTGTGCGACGGGACCCCGACGGCCTCCCATATGTGCCCGGCAAGACAGTTCGCGGCATGCTGCGGGACGAGGCGATGCGCATCGCCTCTGCTCTCGACACGCCACCTGCAGGCGCGTCCGCTGTGACCACAAGTGGTGTGTGGATGAAGTGGTTCCGTCATCTGTGGGGCGGAAGCGGGTCGCACCAGCCGCACGGACTCATCCCTCTGGACATCCGCAGCGCCCACGTCCCCGCGGCGGAACGAGCGGCGCTCCTCAGCGACAGTGCACTGGTGGATGCTGCCATCGTCGTCCGTTCGAACACCATGATCGAGGACGCCACCGGGATCGCCGCATCGGAGAGCCTCCGCAACACGGAGTTTGGCAGGGCCGGCACCACGCTGGAAGGCACGATCACCCTCGCGGACGACGCGTGGCAGTCGGAATTCCTTGTCCGCGCGGCCGCGAAAGCACTCCGGCGGCTCGGTGGAAACCGGCGCCGAGGTGCAGGGCGCTGCGCGGTCACTATTGCTCCTGGTTCGCGGACTTGGGAGGGCCTGCTGGAAATGGTGGGGGATGGCTCCGCCGTCGAACCGCCACCAGAGGCTGACACAGCCGCCGCCGGGACTGCCCCCGCGGAAACCGGCACGCAAGATGACCAGCCCACAAATAGCAAGTGGCAGCGGTTCACGGTGGACCTGGAGACGATCGATCCGGTGGTGATCCCGGGAGAGATCCTGGGAAACGCTGTAACGTGCAAACCGCTGTTCCCCGGTGCCGTTCTCCTACCTCAAGTCACCAGCTGGATCGGCGGTCTCGCTGCGGAAGCGCTACGCAACGGCGATCTCATCGTGACAGATGGGACACCAGCACCCAACGGGACGCGGCTCCTGCCGATTCCGCTCGCCCTCAAGGAACCCAAGGTGCCCAGAAGCGACGGGTCAGAGAGGGGACTGCTGATCAACGAGGTCGACGGGGGCCTCGTCGAGGAAGACGGCCGTCCGCGGCAACTCAAGGCGGCGGGCGGATTCGTCGCGGAGAAGCCGGGAAGCACCGTCGAGGGCGAAGCACAAATCCTCCGCGGCACGAGCCAGCGAGGCACCACGGTGCACGCGACCATCGATCCCGAGTACCAACGTCCTGGCGAGAACGGGCTCTATTCCTACGAATTCCTCGCCCCGCGCCAGGAATTCCGATTCGAGATCTGGGCCCGGGGAGCCGCCGTCGGCAAGCTGAAGGCCGCTACCGCCGCCACGTTGAGGACGGGCACGGCGCGCTCGGCCGAGTACGGCACCGTGAGAATGAGCAAACCCGCCGTGGCAAAGGGCAGGGATTCGGTCTCAATCCGGGCCAATGAATCCACTACCGTCTGGCTTACTTCGGACACCATTCCCACGGGTGAGCCCACCGTGACCGCACTCCTGAAGGATCTCGGCACGCAGTGGGGCACAACCGTCAGCCTCGACACCGCGACGGGCCGCCAGGCAGCGTTCGCCCGCGCGTTCCGGTCGGAGTCTTGGCACACGAGGTGGAACCTTCCCCGGCCAAGCATGGTCGGGATTGGGGCAGGCTCGTGTTTCCGGATCGTGACCTCCGACGACGTGAGCGCGGAACTGGTGGAGCGCACCGAGATCGAGGGCATCGGACGGCGTCGCGGCGAGGGATTCGGCAGAGTAATCTGCGGCTCGTCCGTACTCGCGGAAAAATCCCTCCGTGCGGAGGTGGCTTCGCCGTCGGTGGCACCCACGTCAGGCTCGGCCACGAACGGTGGCGCGAGGCTTGCGCCGTGGGTCGAGACGGTCCGCTGGAGCGCGCTGGAGTCTCTGATCGTCGACGCGACGCGCGCCTCAGTGATGGCGGAATCGGCTCCGCTTTTCAACTCCGAGGAGCACACTCGGGCACAGGTCGGCGGGCTGCGACGCGTTGCGGAGCGCCTGTCCGAACCGACGGGGGAAGAGGGCGCTCGTGCGTGGATCGCCGGCGTGGAAGCGGCAGGCTCGGCGTCCCGTGACTGGGGCGGCGCGTTTGAGGTGATCTCAAAGCTCCTCAAAGAGAGCAGCCGCGACCATGCGGTCTGGCCAAGACTGAAAGCGTTTCTGACAAGAGACCGCGCGATGCGGGTTGCTGCGTGTGCATCTCCACCTGATCGGGAGTGTGAGAAGAGAGTCAACAGGTTCGCAGCACAGGCGTACCTTCTGGCCGCAGTGGCCCGATACCGGCTGGAGACGAACGGCCACACGGAGGAAGCATGACTGCCACATACGCTCTGGAGCGCCGATTCATCATCAGGGGGAAACTGCGTGCCGAAACCCCAATCCATCCGGGGTCCGGGGAGCCAGGAATGGTCTCGGATCTGACGATCGAACGGGACGGGCGGAATCGGCCGGTCGTGCGCGGTACCCAACTTGCAGGTGTCCTGACTGATGCACTTCGGAGGGAGTGCATGGGCTCGGCGTGGGAACCTGCGCTCAAGAAGGCGTGGGGAACCCAGGACTCCGCCAGCCGCGTCATCGTGGATGATGCGCCGCTCCTCGTTGATGCGTCAATCGGCTCGGTGCATCCCGAACGCCTAGATGGGATCGCGATGGATCGCCGGCAGGGCACGGTCGCGCCCGGTGCGCTCTACTCCCGGGAGGTTCTGCCCGAAGGCTCGGAGTTCGACTTCTCGCTGGAGGTGGAGGACGACGGCGTTGCGCCTCCCGGCGTCGATTGGGCGGCGCGTGGGTGGACGGAGAGCGAACCCGAGAGTTGGGGGCACGCGCTCATCGGTGAGTTGTACCGGCTCCTGGCACGTGGAATTCGGGTGGGAGCAGCGACCAACCGCGGTCTCGGCCAACTGAAGCTTACGGAGAGTAGCACCGTCACAGTTCTTGACTACACCGACCAAGCCGCAGTACTCGAGAGCCTCAGGACGAGGGACGAGGATGCTCGGAAGGCGCTCGTTCCCGAGATCGGCTCTGGGGTGCCGGGCGGCACGATCCGGTTCACTGTGCACTGGCGCCCGCTGGGCACCATCCTCTCCGGCATCGAGACCGACGGGGCGGTCTCGCTCATGCCCAGGACGGCGACGAGCCGCCGCCGCCGTGATGGCCTTCCCGATCTGACGGAGGTCCGGCTCCAGATCCCGGGATCTGGAATCAAGGGCGCGCTGCGGTCCCGCGGCGAGTACATCGTCCGGACCGTACTCGACGCCGAGAGCCGTGGTTCGCCACTCGAGGACTGCGCGGACGACCGACTTCACGAGGTCGCCGCGCTCTTCGGATCGCCCGGTAGAGAGGTGAGGGGTGAGCGAGGAGGCGACGGTAAGAGGGTCTCCACGCAGACAGGGCGCCGAGGTGCTGTCAGCTTCTCTGACGCCCGCTCGGCGCTGGCGATTCCGAGCGCCCAATGGAATCCTGTACTCACCGCACTCACCGCGCTGACGGACGCTCCGGAGCCTGCACGCGAGAGGGAGAAGCCCGAGGAGAAAGCGGCCCGCCGCAAGCGGAACCAGAAGCGCAACTTCCGTCGAGCGGTCGAGGAACTCAACACCGCGGCCGGGGCACTCGGATTCGAGGTGGTGGACCGGGTCGCGATCGATCGCTGGACGGGCGGTGCGGCGGAGTCCCGGCTGTATGCGGCACTCGAGCCAACCGTCAGCGTTTGGGAACCGCTCATCTTCGATCTCGACTCGCACCAGCTCCCTGAAGAAGGACGAGAGGACGCCGTCGCCGTCTTCATGCTTGTCCTGCGCGACCTCGCCGAGGGCTGGATCCCGCTCGGTCGCGGCACCCGCCGTGGATGGGGCACCATCGAAGTGACTGCCGTTGAGGTCGAGAACAACTCCGGTTTCCTTGGCGACGCCCTTCCCGGCGGGAACCTGCTCGCGCCCAAGCTGGACCAACAGGAGGCGCTCGACGAACTCATTGGGGAATGGTTCGCGAGACGCGCGACCGTAGGCGCTGAGGGGGAATCGTGAGCGATCTGATCACGCTCGAGCAGGCCTGGAACGAACTGACGATGGAGGCGGTCGGCTGGGTGATGACACCAAGCGAGGCACGCTGGTTCAGGATGACTGCGGAACGTGTGCCTGATTGGGCGCCTGACCGGCGCGGGGAACCGGCTGGAGTGTTCGAGATGACGGCGTTCGACGGCGTCAGGGCCTGGACCTGGGCCAATCAGAGCCATGGCCACGGGCCACTGGTCACGCGGACCGTGCCCTCGGAGGGCCTCACGAATCTGACGGCGCTCGCCGGGGAGGCCGAGTCTGACGGCCGGGACGGATGGACGAATCTTGTGAGCGGCCGGGGCACGCGGTTCCGTGTGCCAATTGAGTTGGGCCTTGGCGAACGAGTTGTCCTTGAACAGCGGGAGGTTACGAAGTCCGACTCGTTCGGGAATGTCCGAGTAGTTGCCACGTTGCCGATTGCTCTGAAGCGGAAAGGCATCGAACGATGAATCCGAACGACCGCCCCGGAATGGTTGTGGAAGTTACGCCGACCTTGGTGAAGGTTCTCGCGAACCTAACCATCAACAAACCCAACAGGGCTCCGAAGGTGCATACACTTCCGCGGACCTCAGTTGAGATGCCAAGTGGTTTGGCCGTGAACGACGAAGTCGTCGTCCATGTGGTGATGGGCAACCCCAAGTCCGTTCGACGAGCTAGCGCGCCTGCCGCGGCGGTCCCGATGGACGACCCTCCCGTACAGGCGAGTGGCATTGCCGCAGTGGCGGCGCAGGCACGGCCACCAGCCGCTCCGCAGCCCGAACCCGGAACTCTCAGGGAGCTGAACCCCCCGCAGCAGGGAGCCTTCCTTAACCCCTACGCCCTCGTTCCCTCCCCGAAGCGCGATGTGGACGACAAGGTGTGGGGCGATCACAGCGGTCCGGGACATCATCGACTGGCAGAAGGCTGCTGGTCAGGCACGATCCCGATCACGATCACTGCAGAGTCGCCCTTGCTGATTCTGGACCAGGGTGCCGCCGGCGAGAACGAACCCGTTCCGCTTCGGCTCCGCGATGGCCAGCCGGTCCTCGAGTGGTCCTCCGTCAAGGGTTCACTCAGATCGGTGTTCGAGGCTCTGACGAACTCGCGGTACGGCGTCGTCGACGACCGCCACTACGAGCACCTCGCCATGCGGCAGCCGGCGAATGCGGCGTTGGATCTGCTCCCCGCGGAGGTGATCACGCCGCCGACGAGTGCCTCGCCAGGTACCTGCCGCGTGGTGACACAACTGGAGCCCGCCAAGTATCCACCAGCCCCGAATGGGTCTACACCCACGGGCGAGGCACATCCTGACGTGTGGGTCCCGGCGTACACCGACTACGATCACCACTACTCGGTGCTCGGTGGCCTTGCACCTGGTACGGAGGTCTACGCGTGGGCATGGCTCGTGGCGCACCGGAATCACCACGGAGCCGACTACTGGCACTGGCGCGCCTCGGACATCGCACGCGACCCCAAGCACCTTCCGGCCACGCCGTCGCCCTGCCCTGCGGAGGGGCGGATCAAGGCGACATCTGACCGTATCAAGATCCGCGGGCGACTGCTGGTCGGCCACAAATCCTTCGGCAAGAAGCATGACGAGAGAATCGTCGTCTCCGCGGTTCTGAGTCCCGCCACCGGAATCAGGTTCTCCGGAGCCACTCTCCCGATCTCTCAGGATGTCGCACGCCGATGGACGGCCGTCTATGACAGCTACCACGAAGCATCCAAGGAACCGGGCCCCTTCTCTCCGGGTCGACACGTGCGGCGGCACGCGGACGAACGGATTCTCACGGCTGGGCAGCTCGCGTTCGCGCGGACTACGAGGGACCGAACCAGAATGGTGACAGCGGTCACGGATCTCTTCCCGGTGATGATCGGACGCGAGACCTTCCCTGCAACTCCCAGCAAGTTGCTAGAAGCATCCGGACATCTTCCACCGGACGTTCATACAGAGTTGAGCCCTGCCGATCGGCTCTTCGGCTGGGCACGGACACGTAAACGGGGCGACGACTCACAGCGGAGTGTGGACGCCTACCGGGGGCACCTGTGGTGCGACTCCATCGGTCTGATTGACCCTGAAGCGGACATGACCACGCGGTTCACGGACCCGCTCTGGTTGCCGACGCTCAACTCGCCGAAGCCGTCGCAGTTCCGGTTCCGCATGCTCGGGCCTAACTCGTACCCGCTCAAGAATGGGACGAAGAAGGCTGTCACCAATGGGTATGCACCCGGGAACCATCTGGGCCGAGCTTTCTACTGGACCCACCGAGTTCCCGACGATTACTGGAACTGGGATGACACGACCCTCCACGCGCAGAACGACGAGGTGGGCTACGAACAGCAGCCAGTGGGGAACCGCTACCGCGAGTATCTCGCGCCGCTGCGCACCAAGAAGCTCACCACCAAGGCGATCCAAGGCTGGGTGAAGCCTGGCACGCAGTTCACTGCGTATCTCCGCATGGAAAACGCGGAGCAGGAATCTCTGGGCGCCTTTTTGTGGATGCTGACCGAGCCCGACATTCGTTTCGGACTGGGCACTGGGAAACCGCTGGGATTCGGTACCGTCACCATTCGGGCTGATCTGGAACGCGCTGAGCTCATGAAGTCGGACCAGCGTCGCTCCACCTACGCCAGTTGGACGCCGTCCGGGCGAGCAGTTGACAAAGATGAACTCGCGGCGCTCGCCGAGAACACCACCCAGGCGTTGGATCCGCGCGTTGTGAAATCGCTGCTCCGGATCGGATCCGGGATCGAGGGGGTTCCAGTCCACTATCCGCGTGTCCGAGTGGGCAATGCACATCCTGTTCCCCCGCGGGCGACGTCCTACGAATGGTTCGTGTCGAACGAGAGGTCCGGACGCAAGTCGCTACCAGCCCCTGACTCGGACTCGCCGTGGCTTTCCTACTACCCGCCGGGATAGGAGCCCCACAGTGCCGAGCCGCTACGAAGTTCACTTCACCGGGGTCACCGCGAGGGACGTCCAACTCACTCACCTGCACGCGGCGATCTCGCGCGTATTTGACCACGACACGACCGACCACATCCGCAACGTCAAGCCGTACTCAATCGCAGCACCGCGGCCGGAGGGGCACAGCGGCATCATCATCGAGATCGGCGTGCTGACCGACATCGCCGAGACACGACTTCTGAAGGGCATTCCGGCGGGGCGCGCTTTCCGATTTGGTAGAGACATCGGCCAAGCCACCGCAGTCCCGCGACTACTCGGCGGAGCAAGCTGGGCTCAGCTCAGCGACCTACCGCCGGCACGGCGCTGGTCGGTGCGATTCCTTACCCCTACCACATTCCGCGATCGCGACCGCTCGTCCCCGCTGCCTGCGCCGAGCAGCGCCTTGCGTGGCCTGACTCTGAAGTGGAATGCCCTCTCTGGGCTCGCGCCAATCGAGCACACCGGGGAGCAGACCGCATCGGTGTGGGTCTCGGACATCGAAGGTCGCAGCGTCCCGCTGGACGTCGGCGGGCGTATCCTCTCCGGTTTCGTTGGCGAGTCCGTGTGGCGGTGCGACAACGACGCCGTAGCACCCGACGTCGGCCGTCTCCTGGCGATGGCACAGTTCTCGGGAATCGGGTCCGCGACAGCGAAGGGCTTTGGGACGGTCCGGGTCCGCCCGCACGCGCTTCGCGCGGCGCCTGCCTCAGAAACCACTGATCATGAGCGGGAGATCGCCTGAACGAGAGCACATTCTTTCGTTAAAAAGTCACATCGTCGAACGTGCATTCCAATGCACGGTGGCGGTGTTTCTGGGTGGGCCGGCACTTTGCCTGGAACCCCGTCTGGTGTGCAAGTACTCTCACCAGCGCAAACACCGCTTTCGGGCGCCCGGTGGCCGCCTCGGGGAGCCCCGCGGAACGACTGGTGTGCAGACACGCCGCTCCAGTGCTGGTCACGGACCCGTTTTCGGGGGTACAGTCGTCAGACAGGTCCCGCGAAATAGCGGATAGAAACCCCGCCAGTCGTAGCGCAGCAGCGTTTCCATGGTCTGGTCGTCAGACAGGTCCCGCGAAATAGCGGATAGAAACTGAGCCTCCGCTTGTACAGCTTGAGGATCTTGAGGTCGTCAGACAGGTCCCGCGAAATAGCGGATAGAAACTCCACGGGGTCAACCGGGTCAACCGGGTCAACCGGGGTCGTCAGACAGGTCCCGCGAAATAGCGGATAGAAACCCAGGCGAGTAGGGCGGCAAATACCGCCGCCCACATGTCGTCAGACAGGTCCCGCGAAATAGCGGATAGAAACAGGAAGGGCGGGAGGGTCCCCGCCACCACCTTCCCGTCGTCAGACAGGTCCCGCGAAATAGCGGATAGAAACATGGTCGGCCCCTCCTTCGCGGAGAACTTCTCCGCGTCGTCAGACAGGTCCCGCGAAATAGCGGATAGAAACTCGGGTCCGTGCCGGGGTCGGTCGGGTCCGTGGTCGTCAGACAGGTCCCGCGAAATAGCGGATAGAAACGATGTGGAGGCGAAAAGAAAGGATGCGATATACCTGTCGTCAGACAGGTCCCGCGAAATAGCGGATAGAAACTCTCGGTCCAATAGATTGTGGACTCGTGCCAGATTCCAGTCGTCAGACAGGTCCCGCGAAATAGCGGATAGAAACTTACTGGGTCAACTGGGTCAACTGGGTCAACTGGTCGTCAGACAGGTCCCGCGAAATAGCGGATAGAAACAGCCCCGAAGGGGGTGGGTGGTGCCATTGATCACGTCGTCAGACAGGTCCCGCGAAATAGCGGATAGAAACTCACCAACCGCATAGAGCAGTGCACCCCACATCACGTCGTCAGACAGGTCCCCAGAAATAGCGGATAGAAACTTCATCCGAATACGCGAGCTCGTCGCGCTGATTCGGTCGTCAGACAGGTCCCGCGAAATAGCGGATAGAAACCTCCCTCGGCGAATCGAACTCAGTGACATCGTCGCCACGTCGTCAGACAGGTCCCGCGAAATAGCGGATAGAAACCGGTCTCGACCGAGGTGGTGGCTCGCGCCACTCCCTGTCGTCAGACAGGTCCCGCGAAATAGCGGATAGAAACGACTACCGCCCCGACTGGACCCTCGCCGGCGACACGTCGTCAGACAGGTCCCGCGAAATAGCGGATAGAAACTGTACAGGGGTTTTCACCCATGCCTGTGCTTCCAAGTCGTCAGACAGGTCCCGCGAAATAGCGGATAGAAACACGTCATCCACCCAGCCCCGAATGGGGTGGGTGTCGTCAGACAGGTCCCGCGAAACAGCGGATAGAAATCATCCCCTGCACGCCAGGGGCCCACTTTGCTCGGCCGCGGTATTCCGCACAAGTCCGCCCACTTCCGCACGGGTTTGGCCACTGGAGTGCGAATTTTGGACACGCCGAAAACACAGGCGTGCCCCTTGGAGGGGGCCTTCAACCACTACCGTGCGGGTTTGGCTCCCCAGACCCGCAACCGGCAACGGAACGCCTCGGCGGGGCAAGACCGCACCGACCCTCCACACGTCGGTCCACTGTGTGGTCGGTTTTCAGAAGCGAGTGGCGCTCTCGGCTAGCATGCGCCACATGGGGGGCATTGCGGCCGGCTCGCCGTTCTCTGAGACGCAGGAGACCTTTCGGACCCCTCAAAAACCGAGCGAGTGGCCACTCCGCCTCATCTGGATCGCTTCCGCGATAGCGCTGGTGATCGCCTTCTTCAACAACCATGTCTGGTCGCTGATCGCGTACGTCCTTCTTCTCGTTACCAGCTTCGTGCTCCTCGTCCGGTACCGGATGAGCCTCGTCCGGCAGACGCGCATGGCCGCGGGGTCAGGAGCGGTGCTCGGTATCCGGCCCGTCGAGAAGGTCACCATTGCAGGCGTGATAGCAGCCGGCATCGCGAACGGAATCGTCATCGGCCTGTGGGTTGGTGGCTTCGATCTGTGGTTCTCATGATGGGCACCGTCATCCGGGTGCACCGGACAATTGCGTTCCTTGTGCTGTTGCTGCTCACGGCGAGCCTGATCTGGGCGCCCTCCGCACGCGCCGATGACCCGGATCCCGTCAAGCCCGGATCGCAGTACCTGGGCTCCTGCATCCAGAGCGCGCGCACCGTGAGCGTTCTCGTCGTCCTCGACCGCTCCGGCAGCCTCATTACAAACGATTCGGCCGGCGTGCGATACGAGGGACTGCGGGTGCTCCTGGAGCAGCTGAGCAGGATGAGCCGCGCCGATGGCGATCCGCTCAGCGTGGAAGTCGCCATTTCCGCGTTCGAGGATGACTACGCAGGCGCCGGCCGCGTCGTCGACTGGACGAACGTCAATGAGGACCCGGACAACCGCGCGCAGATCATCGATCGCATGGTCGAGAACGCGGAACGCGGCTCACGCCCCATCAGGCAAAGCGGCACCAACTTCGAGGCGGCTCTCACCGGAGCCCTCGACGATTTGGAGGACCGCGGCGGACAGCAATCCTGCGAGGTGCTGATCTGGTTCACCGACGGCGAGTTCACCTCCTCGGCGAAGGGCGTGGACGCCAGCCGCGCAGACATGTGCGCGCCCGGAGGCCTCCTCGATGCGATCCGGCGGCTGGGCATCGTGGTCATCGGCCTGCAGTTGGGCACCGATGCCAGCGACCTGCAGCCGATGACCCTCGGCTCCGCCCTGGGCACCACCTGTGGCACTTACCCGTTCGCCGAGGGATCCCCACCGGGGATCTACCTGAATGCCACGGACGTGGATCAACTCGGTGGAATCTTCAACAAGCTCGCCACCATCCTTCAGGGTTGCACCGACGCCGGCGATTCGGGACTCATCGACCCCGGCATCCGCCGGATGATCGTCTCTGCCGAGACCGCCGGACTGCCCGGCACCGTCCGCCTCCAGCCACCGGACGGTGCCGCATTCGACGCCCCCACCGTCGGCGGTTCCTCCCATCCCGGCGGATACACCACGCACGGCACCAGCGAAGAGGGCCAGCTCCGGGTCGAGGTCACGTTCCCACCCGGTGGTGGCGCCGGCCAGTGGAGCGCCTCGCATGGCCAGATCGCCACGCCGCGGTACTGCGTGTTCTCCGACCTCGCGCTCCAGCCCCTGCCCGATCAGACCGTGGAGGCCAGGGCCGGCGCCGTCGTCGAGCTCCAGGTGGTGGACCGGTCGGGCGCACCCGCCGGCATCACGGAGTACGACTCCAACGCCGTCGCCGCCGTCGTCACCGGACCTGACGGGTTGCCCCGCATCGCGACGGCGTCGGTGACCGACGACGGAAGGGTCGCCGTCACCTTCGACGCCGAACCCACGGACCCGCGCATCGACTACTCGGTGCAGCTCATCCTGCAGACACAGTCCGGCCTGGACCTCGCCCCCGTGGCGGTTAAGAGCTCCCAGGAACTGATGCTGTGGGCGGACTACCCCGTTGTGACGCCGCGCGATCATCTCGATCTCGGAACGGCCATCAAGAAGAACCCCACCTCGGCCGACCTCACGCTGATCGGTTCCCCCAACGGCCCCACCCAGGTCTGCTTCGGCGCCCCCGAGAACACCGGCGTCCCCGCCGACGCCGGCGCAACAACGCTGGACTATCCGCTTGGCTGCATCGATCTCGCCCCCAACGAGTCGCGCACCGTGGCGGTCTCGGTCACGCCGGAGTCGTCCGCCGTGGGTGACGGATACGCCGAGATTCCCACCACGCTGCATCCCGCTGCCACGAGCGGCGCGCCGACCGTCACCTTCCCGCTCCCGGCCGTGTGGCGTTTCGAGAACCCCTTCAATCCCTGGGTCCTCATCCTCACGACGGCGGCCATTGCTCTCATCTCGGCCCTGCTGCCGTGGCTGGCGCTCGGACTGGCGAACAAGGTCACCGCGCGCTACACGGTGAACGGACTCCGCCATGCGATCATCCCGGTGGTCTCCTCCGATGGGGTGCTGCGGCCTGCGAATGCGCGCGGAACCCAGGATCTGCTCACCACACTCGATCTCAAGGGTGTTCCCGGGCTGGGATCGCGTCCTGTTTCTCACTTCCGGGTCGGTGAGGTGGAGTTCCAGAGCAAGTCACGGCCGACGCCCACCTTCTCCCCGCAGTTCTGGGCAGAGGCCCCGCCCGGAATGGCACTCGTCGGAACGACGGCGTCCGCCCTCGACCCGCTTGACGGCTCCCGTGTGACGGTGCCCCCGGGGCTCGGCCTGGTGGGTCTGTTGGTGTGTTCCACCGCCGATCTGATCGGGAGCGCCCCGCAGATTCCGGGCAACTTGATCGTCCTGACAAATGATCCGCACATGACCGGTCCGAAGATCTCCGGGCATATGGCGCAGTCACTCTCGCCCGAGCACCTGCGCGAGCATCTCCGATCATCCGGCTCGCCCAGACAGGCCCCGACCACCGCTGGAACCACGCCCTCTGACGACCCGTTCGGCGGCCCGTTCGGCGGCCCGTTCGACGAGCCGCGGCGGGGGCGCCGCCCGGCCGGCAATGAAGACTCCCTCTGGGACTGACACGAGAGGATTCACATGTCACTCTTTCCCTTCCTGTTCATTGGAGTGGGCGGCACTGGCGGCAAGACCGTCGGCATGATTCACCACTACCTGTCCCAGGCAATCAAACGGGCCGGGCTCACGGAGATGCCCCGGGGCTGGCAGTTCCTGCACATCGATGTGCCGGCCAATCTGGACGCACGCAGCCAGAGCCTCGTCTACGACCTGCCGGCCCAGTCCTACGTCCCGCTCACCAACACCAAGAGCACGTATCTCGGCCTCGACACCACGATCTCCCACTCTCTGAGCAGCCGCGGAGTCGAGCGCTACCTGGCATGGGAGTCCTGGCGGCCCGTACCGCCTGAACTCGTGTCAGTGCAGGTGAGCAATGGCGCAGGCCAGTTCCGGACCGTCGGACGCGTGGCGGCTCAGGCCGAACTCAAGAGAATCTCGACGGCCATCGCGGAGGCCTTCCAGAACCTCCGGCACCAGGACGTCCAGGGTCAGTTCGACGCTTTCGAGCGCGCCTCGGGCAACACCCCGACCCAGGAGTTCCCCAGCCCTCAAGTGCTCGTGTTCGGCTCGGTGGCCGGCGGCTCCGGCTCCGGCATGCTGCTCGACGTCTGCGATGTCATCCGCGGAACCTGCGACACCAGTCCCGGTGCCGTCGTCTTCACGCCCGAGGTGTTCAGGCATGGCGACGGAAGCTACGACGCGGGGGTCGCCCCCAACACCTTCGTGGCCATGACCGAACTTGCCAACGCCATGTGGACCACCACGAGCCACCACCCCACCATCGGACGGGATGTGCTGTTCCAGCGGACGGAAGTCAGCCGTCCCGACCCCGCCAGCAAGGGCGGCCCCGCTGCGGTGTACCTTGTGGGCCGGTCAGGCAGCGGGGTGACGCTCGACGGTCCCGACGAGGTCTACGCCGTGGTGGCCAGGTCCTTCGCCGGGGTCGCCACGGATCCGGGCCTGTCGAACTCGCTGCGAGCCTACGGCCTCGCGAATGCCACGGCTCGTGCCACTGGCAAACCGGACCTGCTCGGTCTCAGCGCTGACGGATCGAGAGACCTGGGAAACTTCGGTGCCCTCGGATTCGGGCGCGTCACACTCGGCCGCGAGTTCTTCGAGCGCTATGCGGCCGAGCGCCTGCTCCGCAAGTCGGCGCTCCGGTTGCTGGATCACCACCTCACTCGGCACTTCCCCGGCGACGGCAGGACCGACGATCAGGTACTCGCCGAAGCCGTCGAGGAGGCGTGGCCCGGCTTCCTGGCGGCCACCGGACTCGGGGAGGCCGGCGACCAGAACAACGATGTCAAGATGGCGCTCACCCCGAGGCCCGCTCTCGCTCCTGCGCTCGCCAACATCGAGGCGGACCTCGCCACCCGCGCCGCGGGACTGACGAACGACCGCAACAGGATTGCCGTCGCGAGCCTCCGTGCCGAGGCGTCCCAGCTGGTCAACCTGCACTGCGCCGTCGAGGACGGGACACTCTGGACGGCGACGCACGCGACACTCCACAACACCGTGGATGGCTGGGCGGACTGGGTGTCGAACTCGCTGCGGGAAACCGTTGTGCGCTCCGCCGCCGCCAACGGGCTACCGGTCACACTTCAGCTGCTCGACCGCCTCTCTGCGGACCTCCGGCAAGCCGCGAGCGAGGTCGGGGGCCGTGAACTCGAAGCCAGGCAAACCCTGATGGAGCGGCGACGGGAAGCCCTTCGCACCGGCAGACCCGGCGAGTCTCGCAACGTCGCGATCGGTGACGCGCTCATCGCGGAGGTCGGAAGGGAAGTGCGGCAGACTCTCGAAGCCGCCCTCGATACATGGACCCTCCAGGTGGTCGCGCAGGTCCTCGACGAAGCGCGGAAGAACCTGGTTGCGCCCTGGCGGCGCGCCATCAAGGACGCCGACGCCATCCTGCGCCGCGAGGTGCGTCCGGAGAACGGCGTGAAGCCGATCGACGTGTGGCCGGGCGATATCGGCGTCCCCTCCCACCTCCTGCCCAGCCGGTCCGAGCACACCCTCGACGACGTCGCGCAGTTCCCGCAGACCTTCCTCAGAGTCGTCGGGCGCTCCGTGGGTGAGCAGTTCGAGGGTGAGACCGACGACGGTCTGCAGAACGCCGTCGACGACGTCGTCACCCAGATCCTCGCGGCGTACCGGCTCCGTCTCGACGACGCCACCCGGATGCGGCCCGCAAGCTACCCGAGCACCTGGGTCTCCGGGATGGGAGCCGGATCGCAGCCACCGCGGCGGGCCGAGGTGAAGCTGGCCTTCCGGGTCGCCGACCTCGAGGCCCGGGTCCACTCCTGGCTGCACGACAGCACCAAGGAGGTGGGACGCTTCCTGGAGGAGACGCTGCGCCACCACCTGGACGATAGGTCCCAGGGGGACTCGGTCCTGGAGGTGCGGCACAACCGGCTCGTCACCCAGTTCACCGCGGCACTCAGAGTCTCGCGGCCTCTGGTGCAACTCGACGGCAACATGGTCCAGGCGGTCCACAACTACAACGTCGGCAACGCCCCGATCACTCTCATGGTGTCCGACCTCGACGTCCCCTCTCACCTGACGGATCTGCGCGGGCGGCTGCAGGACGCCGCCCACCTCGAGTACGGTCCGGTGGCGCGGCTCTCCTGGGCCTCGGCACCCCGGAGTGACGCGTTCGTGCTGAGCACCTTCTCCACGCCGTACCACATGATCGAGGTCGCAAGCATCATGGACCCAGTCAGCTCCCAGTACGGCTCGCTCGGCCACCAGGTCGAATTCTGGAGGAAGCGGCGTGCCCGTCCCCTGACCGAATGGACGCCGCTGGGACCCGACGCCGCACAGGCACTCATCACCGGCTGGCTGGTCGGCCGCGTCCTCGGCCGGGCACGGTTCATCGCGGACTACCCACCCGTGCACGAGGTCTATGTGGACAGGCCGAACGACGGCGGCGCCAGATGGATGAGACTCCGCAACGAGGGGATCCGGCCAATCACCGACGAGAACCAGGTGGGCATCCTCCTCGAGCTGGTCGCCGTGAGCTTCATCGATGCATACCAGCAGAACTCGCTCCAGCCGCTGTGGCCGTATCAGGAGCTGATCCGCCTCGGATCGCTCGTGGGACACCACGCGAAACCGGATCCCATCAAGGAATGGCTCGCTGACGGTACGGGTGTTGTCGACGCCGCCTCGAGCTTCTTCCCCGAACCGCTCGACACCTCCCAGGACCGCCTCGAGGCGCTGATCGCGCGGCTCCAGACCATCCTGAGCGGCTACGACTCCATGGTGGCTCCGGACAAACTCGCGGACGTGCAGGCCTCCCAGTTGTTCCTGATTCCCGAGGTGATCGGTCTCGTCAAGGAGTCCGTCTTCCGCATCCGTGAGTCGGCAGTGGCCGCCAGACCGCGAGTCCATTCGATGGGTCACTAGATGACGGCGGTGGTGGTGGTCGCCGATCCGGCGCTGCTCACGGAAGCGATTTCCTGGTCTGCGATCGGACTTCTGGGCGAGACACTCTGGCTGGATCGCTCGGACGTGCGGGCCGGGCGGAGCCGGGAGGCCTGGCAGTCCGTGGAGGCCACGCTGCTGGTTCCGGGGGCGGAACAGGCGCAGGTGCCCCTGCAGCGCCACCTCGCCGAGCCCGGCGACCTGGGCACCATCCGCGTGGCCTGGGTGCGCCCCGCCGATGCGGACGACAGCCCGGGACTGACCTCCATCGCATCCTTCGCCCTCGCACTCCTGAGCCACAGCGTGCAAGCGTCATTCATGGAGGTGATCGTTCCCGAGGCGATCGACTCGCTACCCGCAATCGGCGCCGTCGTCGGAAATTGGCGACGCGTCGTGGTCGCGCCGGAGGACCATGCAAGCCTCACGGCCCCGGATGCGGGTTACGTGAACCGGAGCGCGCCGATCACTGTGCACGCGGTGGCCGCGCTCACCGGCCGGCTCGGCGGGGAGCACCCTGTGCCGCCACCGCCGCGCGCGCGTTCCGTCGAGTTCGTCAGCGTGGTGAGCCGCCATGTCGGCGGTGCCTGCCGCGCGACGGACAGGGCCGTCAACCACCTCGATCACGTCCTGCCGCTCTCCACGGCACGCACCATCGCGCCGACCCGGCACGAACTCCTCAGCGACCGGTGGCTGGAGGTCGATCGCGCCGCCGACGCGGTGCTCGCTGCCGCGGACGGGTCGCTCGTCCGCATCCCCTCGCAGCCCCTTGACCCGGCGGCGGGTTTCCTCGGCGAGCGTTCTCCGTGGTATCGGCAACCATGGGGGCCCGCCTTCAAAGCGTTCCTCACGGGCTTCGATCCGGAGGAGGAGACGGCGGCCGAGCAGAAAGAGCGGGAGCTCATGCCGGGGCTGAAGGCCGACATCGAACGGGCCAAACGGGATGCGGGCCAGATTCCTCCTCCCGCGGTGTGGTCCGCACTGACCGGTCTCACTCTCTCGCTCGTCGACGGCGGCGACTGCCCCGGGGACTTCACTCCCGTCATCGTGCACGGACGCCGTGCCGTGGTGGAGCCTGAGTACACGTTGCCCCGCGCGACGGACCCCCTCGGTTCATGGCCCGACGGCGACTCTTCGCTCCTGCCCGAGCTGAAGCACCGGCCGCCGGTGGAGGTCGCGCGCGCGGCGATGGAGGATGTGCGCGAGCAGCTGGGCGCTGGGAGCAGGCCGCTGGACGCCGTCGGCGAACCGAGCTCGACCAAACGCCTGGCGGTGGCGCTCGCCCAGCGGAGCAAAACGCAGCGGGAGGCACAGCAGGAGGTGCTCGCCGGCGTCCGCGAGCGAACAG
>DASRMP010000064.1:0-13799 GCA_035647855.1 Actinomycetaceae bacterium
GATGGCAGAATTGGGCATGCGTGGCCTTTGTGGTGTGTTCTGTCTTGGCGGACTGAACAACTCCATCAAAGGCCACGCGTCTATGCCCCCACGCCGCGCCGGGTTGACAACACACCACCACCCTTAACCGAACGACATTGAGGTTAGGGCCCGGACGCCAACCTTCGGCTCGCACCCTCACCCTCGGCACGGGTCGCGGCACCGGCACCCCTTGCGGGCGAGGCTGGAGACTTGTGGGGGTTTCGGCGCCGCGGCACCGGATGCGATGCAGGGGTGCGCGGACGCACGTGATCCCGGAGGCGAGCAGCCGACCGCTTGCCACAGCGAGCGCGGCTCCGCCTCAGGCCTGCGGCGCGTCCTCCGCGGCGCCGTAGCGGCGATCCCGGCGCGCGTACGTCTCGACGGCGCGCCACAGCACGCGGCGATCCACCTCGGGCCACGGCTCGTCGATGAACACCAGTTCCGCGTAGGCGCTCTGCCACAGCATGAAGTTGGACAGTCGCTGCTCGCCGCCGGTGCGGAGGAACATGTCGACATCGGGGACATCGGGCTCGTCGAGGCGCGCGGAGAGGGAGCGCTCGGAGATGCGCAGTGGGTCGATGCGGCCGGCAGCGGCGTCAACCGCGAGGGCACGCGCGGCGTCGACGATCTCGGCCCGCCCGCCGTAGTTCACGCACATGATCAGCGTACAGACCGTGTTCTCCTTGGTGAGTTCCTCGGCGGTCTCGAGCTCGTCGATCACCGACCGCCACAGCCGCGGGCGGCGGCCCGCCCAGCGGACCCGGACGCCCCATTCATTCATGAGGTCGCGCTGACGGCGTAGCACGTCGCGGCTGAAGCCCATGAGGAATCGGACTTCCTCCGGGGAACGCTTCCAGTTCTCGGTGGAGAACGCGTAGGCGGAGACGTGCGTGATGCCGATTTCGATCGCCCCGGCGACGACGTCCACCAGCGCCGGTTCTCCCGCCCTGTGGCCCTCGGTCCGCGGGAGTCCTCGCGCGTTGGCCCAGCGGCCGTTCCCGTCCATGACGATCGCCACGTGCTTGGGGACGAACTCGGCCGGGACGCGCGGCGGGCGGGCGCCGGAGGGGTGGGGCGGCGGCGGAATTGGTGCTGCGTTCATGTGCGCTCCACCAGACGTAGTGAACGGACCTGACGTTCCAGGTGCCATTGGAGGTAGGCCGTGACCAGCCCGGATGCCTCCGAGCGCACGCCCTGCGGCGTCGCATCGGCGCTCTCCCAATCGCCGGAGAGGAGCGAGCCGAGGAGTTCGAATGTCTCGGGTTGCGGCGTGGCGGAGCCTGCGGGCCGGCACTCGGCGCAGACGGCGCCTCCGGAATCCACGTGGAATCCCCGGTGCGGACCGGGCGAGCCACACGCGGCGCAGTCATGGAACGACGGCGCCCACCCCCCGATCGCCAGCGCCCGCAGCAGGTACGAGTCCAGCACGAGCTGTGCCGGATGGCGACGCGTCGCAAGCGAGTGCAGAGCACCCACGAGCAGCAGGTACTGCTGCGGGCCCGAGTCCTCGACGTCGGACGTCAGCCTCTCCGCCGTCTCCACCATGACGGTGGCGCACGTGTAGAGCGGATAATTGGCGGCGAGCAGCCGGCCGTACGCGGCGAGCGACTCCGCCTGGGTGACGATATCGAGGGAGCGCCCCCTGTGGAGCTGCAGATCGACCATGCTGAACGGTTCGAGGCGTGCGCCGAAGCGCGAGGACGTACGCCGTACACCCTTCGCGACGGCGCGCACCTGCCCATGCGACCGCGTGAGCAGCGTGATGATTCGATCTGCTTCACCCAGCTTGTGGGTGCACAGCACGATCGCCTCATCCCGGTACAGCTTCACCGATTCATTGTCTCCCGGAATGTGCGCCACCGGGGACCATCGCCACACGTGGCGCAGAATGCGCAACTGCAGGCCGGCCCCAGGTTCTACAGATCACTCCGGGGACCCCCACTACGGCGTCGCGGTGCTCGCCGCCGTCGGTAGCGGCTCTGCGGGGCAGCCCGAGAGGACCGTCACCATCGCATCGAGTTCGCCGGCCGTGACGGCGAGCCCGTACTCCTCCTTCACCGCCACCTGCCGCGCGACGAACTCACATTGGTACTCTGCGCTGGGCGGCAGCCACTCCGCCGCGTCCGCCGAGCCCTTCCCCCGGTTCATCGGACCGCTCACGGCGAGCAGGTTGAGTGGATCGTTGCCGAACGTCTGCAGCGTGACCACGTCCCAGTCCTGGGCGCCTGTGACCCACGCGTTGTGGAGCGAAACCACGTGATCGATCTCGACGACCCCCACGGAGTTGTCGCCACGCAGGAACTCGATCAAAGACCCGGAATAGGGATCGTGAAGGCGCCCGCTCTCCACGACGCACCCCTGCGTTCCCGGCCTGATCGCGATGCCGTCGAGATCGCGCCTCAGCACGTCGTTGCGGACGTCGCAGCCGTTGCGATCGAGGTCGACGGCACGGTATGCGAACACCTCGCGGTCGTATTCCAGCGTCCAGTCGTGCTCCGCCACCTGGAGGCCGACCGCTGCCTCGAGCGCGGTTCGCACTCCGTCGTCGCTCTCGCGGCTCGTCCCCGACGACGGCGACGGCGACGACGACGGCTGCTGCGGCGGAACCACCGCCGCGGGTGGGCTCGCCGTGGCGCCCGGGCTCGGCGCCGTCGTCGCCGAAGCTGCCGGCGGGTCGGACGGAGCAGGCTCGGCGCCGCCGGCGAGCACGCGTCCGACCAGCCATGCCGTAAGCAGGGCCATAACCACGGCGAACGCGACCAGCGCGCACACGAGCAGCCGGCGCTGCCTCCCAGTCTGCCCCCTCACGCGCACTCAGCGCACCGCGCGGTTCACCGCCGAGATGATCGCCTTGAAGGACGCGGTCGTGATCGACGGATCGATGCCGACACCCCACAGGATCTGGCCGTTCACCTCGGCCTCCACATAGGCGGCTGCCGTGGCGTCGGTCCCGGCGGACAGCGCGTGCTCGGTGTAGTCGAGAACGTGCACGTCGAGACCCTCGTCGGCAAGCGTGTTGGTGAACGCGTCGATGGGGCCGTTGCCGGTGGCGGCGAGCACCTTCTCCATGCCGTGGTCCGTGAGCGTCACCGTGAGGATGTTTTGCTTGCCCTGGCCCGCGCTGGTGACGGTCGTGCCCCGGAGGTCGAAGCGGCCCCACGGCTCGAGGCCGTCGGCGGATGTGGCCGGCAGGTATTCGTCCGCGAAGATGGACCAGAGCTTCTCCGCGGAGATCTCGCCGCCGTAGGCGTCGGTGTGGCGCTGGACGAGGCCCGAGAACTCGATCTGGAGGCGGCGCGGCAGTTCCAGGTTCTTGGTCGAGGACAGCAGGTAGGCGACGCCGCCCTTCCCGGACTGCGAGTTCACGCGCACCACGGCCTCGTAGGAGCGACCGATGTCATGGGGATCCACGGGCAGGTAGGGCAGCTCCCACGGCACGGCGGTCTCGTCGCCGCCGGCGGCGGCCACGGCCTTCTCACGGTGGTCGAAGCCCTTCTTGATGGCGTCCTGGTGCGATCCGGAGAAGGCGGTGTAGACGAGATCGCCGCCGTACGGCCAGCGCTCCGGAACGTCCATCTGCGTGCACCGCTCGACGGTCCTGCGCACCTGGTCGATGTTCGTCAGCTTGACCTCGGGGTCCACGCCCTGCGTGTAAAGGTTCATGGCGAGGGTGATCAGATCGACGTTTCCAGTCCGCTCCCCCTGCCCGAACAGGCACCCCTCGACTCGGTCCGCGCCCGCCATCACAGCCAGTTCCGCGGATGCGACCGCGGTGCCGCGGTCGTTGTGCGGGTGCACGGAGAGGCAGATGTGCTCGCGGCGCGAGAGGTTGCGGCTCATCCACTCGATCTGGTCGGCGTAGACGTTGGGTGTCGTCCGCTCGACGGTCGCCGGGAGGTTCAGCACGATCTCACGGTCCGGCGCGGGCTGCCAGACGTCCATGACGGCCTCGCACACCTCGAGCGCGAATTCGAGTTCCGTGTCGATGAAGATCTCGGGCGAGTACTCGAATCCGAAGATGGTGTACTCAGGAAGTACCTTCTCCGCGTACGCGAGAATCTCGCGCGTGCCGGAGACGGCCAACTCACGGGTGGCGTCGCGGTCCGCGCGGAAGACGATCTCCCGGAACACCGGAGCGGTCGCGTTGTACAGGTGGACGGTCGCGCGCGGCAGGCCGTGAATCGAGTCGATCGTGCGGGTGATGAGTTCGGGCCGCGACTGGGTGAGTACCGAGACCGTCACGTCGTCGGGGACGGCGCCGTCGACGACGAGAGAGCGGACGAAGTCGAAGTCCGCCTGCGACGCCGAGGGGAAACCGACTTCGATCTCCTTGTACCCCAACCCCACGAGCAGATCGAACATCGTGCGCTTCTTCCTGGGATCCATCGGTTCGATGAGAGCCTGGTTGCCGTCACGCAGATCGGTGGAGAGCCAACGGGGCGCCTTCTCGATGCGCTTGTTCGGCCAGGTCCGGTCCGGCAGTGAGACCGGGTTCGTCACGTGGAAGGGCCGGTACTTCTTGTACGGCATGCCCGACGTGGTCTGGGTGGAGGTAATTCCCTGAGTTCTCATGGTCCGTCCTTCAAAAAGCGATGGGAAGGCCGGCACGCCGAGCGCCGCGGCGAGGGGCCGGCCTTTATCTGGCCCCGCCGCGGCGGCTAAGGAGCAGCTCGAACGGACGCATCACGGGGCAGGCTATCACGTTGGCCGGGGTAGTCAGCTGCCCCAGCCGAAGGTCGGGAATCCAGACCAGTACGAGGCCAGCACGAGCAGCCCGGCGGTGCCGACCGCCGTCGAGACTGCCGCCACGCGACCGAGCGTGCTCAGCCGGGCACCCTTTCGCGCGCCGTGAATCCAGTGGAAGCCGGCCACCCCGAGCGTGAACGCCGAGGCCAGCGCCACCTGGTTCTCGGTCCGGTAGCCGCCGAACGTGACATCCGGATCCTGCTGGTACGAGAGGGCGAGCTCAGCGATATCGCCCACGTAGTTGATCCAGATGTACCAGGTGGCCACCGCCAGCACGCCCGAGGCGCCCAACAGCACTGGCAGCCGATGCACGCCCTCAACGGTGAGCCCGCGCCGCCGCCTCCGCACCGCCCTCACGGCCGCCGCCACACCGGTACCCGCCCCGACCAGCAGCACCACGGGCGGAATCGCGTGCGTCACCACCAGCAGGTTCCCGGACAGGAGCGCCGGCGGCCGGTCGGGCGGGTCAGCCCAGATCGGCTGGTTGGCCACCGCGCCTGCCACCTCCGGCCCCGCCGTCGCGCTCTCCGGCAGGCCGTTGATCCATCGCGCGAGGTCCTCGGCGAAGTGCGGCGCGAGCGGCCCCGTGCCGTCGCCGATGCGGATGCCGTGGTTGGCGCCCTCATAGAACCGCGCCGTGAATGCGTCATTCCCCGCGACGGCGATATCCGCCCTGATCTGCGAGGTCCCCTGCGCCTGCGGCATCGAGTGGTCCCCCGTGCCGAACACCACGAGCACTGGTTGCGTGATCCGCTGCTGGTACTCCTGCGGGTCGAAGTCCAGGTAGTCGGCCATCCAGCCGAACGGGAACTCGGCGCCGAGCGCGCGCGGGATCAGGCGGAACAGGTCGGGCGGGACGTGCGTCTCCGTCAGGTAGGTGTGTACGGCGTACGTGCCCTGCAGTCTCGGCGGCACCACCGGAGCGGAGACGAGCACCACGAACGCGACGTCCTCGTACTCCGAGGCGAGCACGGGCGCGATGTACGCGCCTTCGGACTCGGCATAGATGCCCACGCGGTCCGGATCCACCTGCGGGAGCGACCTCGCCAGATCCACGCCCCGGTGGTAGTCGGCGGCCGAGCCGATGTAGTCACGGGACTTCACCGAGTAGTTGTCCTGCCGCTTCTCCGCGACGACGGACACGATCCCCGCCGACGCCAGCGCCTCGGCCTGCAGCGTGAAACCGAGGCTGTCCTGGGTGCCCGCGCCGTGCAGGAACACCACGGCCGGCAGGCCCTCGCCGGCATCGATCGGTGCACGAATTCGTGCGGAGACCACAACGCCGGGCGCGAGCTCCAGCTCCGTGATCGTGGTCTCGATCTCATACGTCCCGATCGGAGTCGTATCGAAATCGCCGCCGATGCTGGTGTCCGAAGTCTCGGGCCGGACTCGCCCGTCGTAGGGGCGTGGCTTCGAGGTCGGGCCGAGCACCGCGCCCGCCGCCGAGATCAGGACGGCCGTCATGAGCCCGGCGCCGATCGCCGCGGCGCCTTTCAGCAACTTCTTGCGATTCAGCATCTAGAACCCCAGGCGTCCCAGCTTCTTCGGGTCACGCTGCCAATCCTGCGCCACCTTGACGTGCAGGTCGAGATACACGCGCCGCTGCAGCAACTCCTCGATCTCGTGCCGGGCCCGGGTGCCCACCTCGCGCAACCGCGTGCCGCGCCGCCCGATCACGATCGCCTTCTGCGAGTCGCGCTCCACGTACAGCGAGGCGTAGATCGCAAGCACTCCCGGGCGCCCGCCCTTCCCCTCGCGCTCCTCGACGTCGTCCACCACGACGGCAATCGAGTGCGGCAACTCGTCGCGCACCCCCTCGAGGGCCGCCTCGCGGATGAGCTCAGCCACGCGAATCTCGTCCGACTCGTCCGTGACCTGCTCGCGGGGGTACAGTGGCGGCGATTCGGGCATGATCCCGACCAGCAGATCGACCAGTTTCTCCACCTGCTCCCCGCGCACCGCCGAGACGGGCACGATCTCCGCGAAATCGGCCAACTCGCTGACGGCCAGGAGCTTCTCGATCAGCTGCTCCGGACGCACGCGGTCGATCTTCGTCACCGCGGCGACAACGGGTGCGCGCGACCGGAACGCCAGATTGGTGACGAACCGGTCACCGGGGCCGATTTTCTCGTCGGCGGGAAGGCAGACGATCACCGCATCGACGTCGTCGAGGGACTCGTGCACGACCTCGTTGAGGCGTTGACCGAGCAGGGTGCGCGGCTTGTGCAGTCCGGGCGTGTCCACGAGGACGAGTTGGCCCGCCTCCCGGTGGACCACGCCGCGGATGGCCCGGCGCGTGGTCTCGGGGCGGTTGGAGATTATGGCGATCTTCTCCCCCACCATCGCGTTGATGAGGGTGGACTTCCCCGCGTTCGGGCGGCCCACGATCGCGACAAATCCCGCCCGCAGATCCTCGGGCCAATCGCCATCGCCGAGCGCGGCGAGGCGTGAGGGATCGATCTCGACGCGCGCATCCTCGGGGAACGCGGCGTCGTCGGGGAAGAGGCCGCTCACTCCTCGTCATCCTCGAGCTCGGGTGCGCGGGAGACCCGCATCGTCACGATCTGCCGGCGGCGCCCTCCGGCCCGTTCCGCCACGAGGTGCAGTCCGAGGATCTCCGCCTCGGCACCCTCGATCGGAACGCGGCCGAGTGCCTTCGCGAGCAGGCCGCCGGCGGTGTCGACGTCGTCGTCGTCGAGACTCAGGTCGAAGAGCTCACCCAGTTCGTCGACGGGCAGGCGCGCCGGGATCCGGAAGGTACCGTTTCCCAGGTCCTGGACGGCGGGGAGGTTGGCGTCGTGTTCGTCCTGCACCTCGCCGACCAGTTCCTCGATCAGGTCCTCCATGGTCACGAGGCCGGCGACGCCGCCGTATTCGTCGATGACGATCGCCATGTGGATCGATTCGTTCTGCATCTCGCGCATCAGTTCGTCCACGAGTTTCATCTCGGGCACGAAACGCGCGGGCCTCATGACGTCCTCGACCAGGATGTCCGAGGCGTGCGGGCGGCGCGAGGCGCGCAGCGAGTCCTTGAGATAGAGCACGCCGCGGACCTCGTCGGCGTTCTCGCCGATCACGGGCACGCGCGAGAACCCGGAGCGGACGAACAACGCGAGCGCCTTCTCCAGCGTGGCGCCGGCGGACACGGTGATCATGTCCGGACGCGGCACCATGACCTCACGAGTGAGGGTGCGGCCGAGTTCGAAGACCGACTGGAGCATGTCACGCTCCTCGTCCTCGATGTGGTCGCTCTCGGAGACCAGATAGACCATCTCGCGCAGGTCCTCGGCGGCCTGTTCCCGATCCTCGAGCGCCCGCCCCGATTCGTCGCGGGCGGCCCTGCGGTGCCTCATCGCGATCGCCGGGCGGGCGAGCACACCGAGCGCGCGGATCCCTCGCGCGAGCCTGTGGACCACATTCCCCGGATTGCGCCGGCCCACGTCCCTCGGCTGCGAGCCCATCACGATCGCCACCAGGATCGTCACGACGACGACGGAGACAAGGAACACCGACCACCAGTTGGGCAGGAGGTCGGCGATCAGGAGCGTGACCGCGACGGCGGCCATCAGCTTGAACATCAGGCGGGCGGCGCCGGTGCCGAGGATCGCCTCGGCCCGGTTGTCGAGGATCGTTCCGCAGAGGTCCGCCCGGGGGCGGCCCTCTTGCTTCAGTTCAGCGACATGCGACCGGGTGAGCCGCTGGAGCGCGGACTCCGCTGCGGAGAAGATGGCGCCGAAGATCACACCCACTACGGCGATCACGCCGAGGAGCGTCATCGGCGCGCCGTCTATCAGTCCCTCCACTATCGCCCCGCGAGGAACTGCAGGAGCAGCCGGCGCTGCAGATCGAACATTTCTCTCTCTTCTTCCGGCTCGTCGTGATCGAAGCCGAGGAGGTGGAGGATTCCATGAACGGTGAGGAGGAGAAGTTCCTCGATTGTGGAATGCCCCGCACCGCGTGCCTGCTCGGCCGCGACCTCCGGGCAGAGCACCACATCACCGAGGATGCCGGGATCGGACACCTCGCCGTCGCGGCCCGGGCGGAGTTCGTCCATGGGGAAACTCATCACGTCGGTGGGACCGGGGAGGTCCAGCCAGCGTTCGTGGAGTTCCTCCATGACGGACGGCTCAACCAGCGTGATCGACAGCTCCGCCTGCGGGTGAACGTGCAACTGATCGAGTACGAACCGGCCGAGTGCGGCGAACTCCTCGCCGTCGACCTCGAAACCCGACTCGTTGAGGACTTCCGTACTCATCGAACGTCTCCTTGAGCCTCTCTGCCGCGGTTGTCCCCGCGCCCGTCAGTGCGTTCTCTGCGTTCTCGGCCTTCTCTGCCGTCTCGTGACTCCCCCCGCAGTTCCGTGCGGTGCCCGTAGCGCCGGTGCCGGTCCCGGTCCTGGTCCCGGTTCCCTGCATCCTGGCGCAGGTCCCAGCGCTCGTAGGCGTCGATGATCTCGCTGACGAGCCGGTGCCGGACGACGTCGGCGGAGGTGAGTCTGCAGAAGGCGACGTCGTCGATCCCGTCGAGGATCTCCTGGACCACGCGCAGACCGGAGCGGACGCCGCCGGGCAGGTCCACCTGAGTTATGTCGCCGGTGACCACCACCTTGGAGTTGAACCCGAGGCGCGTGAGGAACATCTTCATCTGCTCGAGGGAGGTGTTCTGGGCCTCGTCGAGGATGATGAACGCGTCATTGAGGGTGCGCCCGCGCATGTAGGCGAGCGGCGCCACCTCGATAGTGCCCGCTGCCATGAGTTTGGGGATCGAGTCCGGGTCCACCATGTCGTGGAGCGCGTCGTACAGCGGGCGGAGGTATGGATCGATCTTCTCCGAGAGCGTGCCCGGCAGGAATCCGAGCCGCTCGCCTGCCTCCACTGCGGGCCGCGTCATGACGATGCGGTTCACCTGCTTGGACTGCAGTGCGTTCACGGCCTTCGCCATGGCGAGGTACGTCTTGCCGGTGCCGGCGGGGCCGATCCCGAAAGTGATGGTGTTGGCGTCGATCGCGTCCACGTAGGACTTCTGCCCGAGCGTCTTCGGGCGGATCGTGCGGCCGCGCGAGGAGACGATGTTCGCCGTGAGCACCGTGGACGGGTTAGTGGCGTAGTTGGCCAGCATGCCTATCGCCCGCTCGACGGCGTCGGGAGTCAGCGGCGTGCCCGCTCGCGCGATGGGAACGAGTTCCTCGATGAGCCGCTGCGCCGTCGTGACATCCCCGACGGGACCCGTCAACGTGACGAGGTTGCCGCGGGCGTGGAACTCCACCTTCGGGAAACCTGTCTCGACGGCACGCATGACCTCATCACGGGCGCCGAAAAGGGTCACGGGGTGGACATCGTCGGGCAGCGTGACCCGGTAGGTGACCGTATCGGTGGGTGGTGGCATGCGGCTCTTTCTACGCCCGGTGCCGGGCGTTCGGGTCCATGCTACAGACCGATGCGCTCACGAAGCCGGGCGAAGAGGCCACCCCCGGCCGTGACGTTCGGCTCCACCCGCTCCTCGCCGCGGATGCGCGCCAGTTCGGCGATGAGTTCGCGCTGACGCTCGTCAAGTTTCGTGGGCACTTCCACATCGACGAACACCTTGAGATCACCGCGCGACCGGTTGCCGAGCCGGGTGACGCCGAGACCCTTGAGGACCTCCGTGTGCCCCGGCTGTGTGCCTGCGGGGACGTTCACTTCTTGGGCGCCGTCGAAGGTCTCGATCACCACGCGCGTGCCGAGCGCGGCCGCGGTGGTGGGGACGGAGATGGAGCAGATGAGGTCATCGCCGCGGCGGGCGAAAGTGGGGTCCGCCTTGACGCGGAATTCGATGTGGAGATCGCCGGCGGGTCCCGCGCCGGGGCCCACCTCGCCGTGACCGGGCATCCGCAGGCGCTGCCCGTGCTCGACGCCGGCCGGAATATCCACGGGGATGCCGGCCTTGGTCCGCACGCGGCCGTCGCCGGAGCATTCGGGGCACGGGTCCATGATGATCGTGCCGTGGCCCTGGCAGTTCGCGCAGGGGCTGGTGGTCATGATCTGCCCGAGGAACGAACGCGCCACGCGCTGCACGGAGCCGCGGCCGTTACAGGCCGCGCAGGTGACGGGCGAGGTGCCGGGGCGGCAGGCGGTGCCGTTGCAGGTGGGGCAGACCACCGCGGTGTTGACCGTGACGTTCTTGGTGCCGCCGAAGATCACGTCCTTCAGGGTGATCTCGAGCGGAACGAGGGCGTCCTGGCCGCGGCGGCCTCTTGGGACCGGGCCGCGCTGCGTTGTCCCGGTGGGCGCGGAACCGAAGAAGGTTTCGAAGATGTCCTGGAATCCGCCGGCCCCGAACGGGGAGGCGCCGCCGTTGCGGAGCGCGTCCGGGCCGCCGAGGTCGTACATGCGGCGGCGCTCTTGATCGGCGAGGACCTCGTAGGCCGTGGAGGCCTCCTTGAACCGCTCCTCGGAGCCGGGTCCGGCGACGTCCGGGTGCGTCTCGCGCGCCAGCTTCAGGTAGGCCTTCTTGATCTCGGCCTGGGTGGCGTCCCGCTGCACACCGAGAACTTCGTAGTAGTCGCTCACGTATCGCCTGTCTTCTTTGTCTCGCCTTTGGTTGCCGCTGTTTCGCGCATCCGCTTACCGGACGTTCAGGAACTCGGAGACGTACCGCGCGACGGCGCGCACGGATGCCATCGTGGATGGGTAGTCCATGCGGGTGGGGCCGAGGACCGCCAGCGCGCCGGCCGGGCCGTTTCCGGCGGCGTAGCTGGTGGTGACCAGGCTCGTTTCCACCAATCCTTCGTAGTGGTTCTCGGCACCGATGGACACCGCCACCGTGTCGTCCACCGCGAGTTGTTGCAGCAACCGCAGCATCACGACCTGTTCCTCGAGCGCATCGAGGATCGGACCGATGGTACCCCGAAAATCCTCGGGGGTACGTACGAGGTTGGCGGTGCCCGCGAGCACGATCCGCTCCTCGGCTTCCTGCCGCAGCGCATCCACGAGCGGCGCGATGATCGCCTCGACTACCGGCAACTGATCCGGCCGCAGCGCATCCGCCATCGCGTCCACGCTCTCCGGGAACTCCGCGAGCCGCTTGCCCACGAGGTGCGTGTTGAGGGCGAGCCTCAGCTCGTCCAGTTCGGGCAGTGCCTCCTCCACCTCCACCATCCGCTGCTCGACGCGTCCCGTGTCCGTAATCACGACGACGAGTGCGTGATGGTCCGAGAGCCGCAGCAGTTCAAGGTGACGCAGGCTCGCGCGGCTCAGGCTGGGGTACTGGATGATCGCGACCTGGTGGGTGGCCTGGGCGAGGAGTCGCACGGTGCGTTCGAGGATGTCATCGAGGTCCACCGCGTCCACGAGGAAGTGCTCGATCGCGCGGCGTTCCGCGGCCGAGAGCGGTTTGAGTTCCTCGATCCGGTCCACGAAGGTGCGGTAGCCGAGATCCGTGGGGATGCGGCCGGCCGAGGTGTGCGGCTGCGTGATGAGGCCGGCCTCCTCCAGGAAGGCCATGTCGTTGCGGACCGTGGCGGGCGAGACGCCCAGCTTGTGCCGCTCGACGATCGCGCGCGATCCCACCGGCTCCGACGACGCCACGTAGTCCTGCACGATCGCGGAGAGCACCTGCATGCGGCGTTGTTCGGTGGCCATGGTGTCTCCTCTCGGTGCGGGCGGTGCGGGCGGCTGGTTCGGTAGTCGGTGCGGGCGGCTGGAG
The DNA here is from genome assembly GCA_035647855.1 of Actinomycetaceae bacterium. Lineage (GTDB taxonomy): Bacteria > Actinomycetota > Actinomycetes > Actinomycetales > Actinomycetaceae > JAAZBW01. Next base: position 12,451 of record DASRMP010000064.1, read on the forward strand.
TGTTGGCCCATGGCTTGTGGCCCATGGCTTGTGGCCGTGGGTCTTGCCATCTCGCGTGGTGGTTGCGGTTGGGTAGCGTCGGCGTCGGGTGGTGATCTCGGCCGACATCTCCGCATCTCCGCGATAGCACTCGCGTGCTCCGAGTGCCAAGTCTATTCCGTGAACGGCGAGTTCTCCATGAGGGGCGTGCCACTGTGAATGGGCTTGTGGCGAAACGTGCGGCTGGGAAGAACTGCACGCCGGCCACGGACGCCGCCGCGCCAAGCCGCGCGGGGCCTCCGGGCCTCTGCGCCGGGCCCATCCCCGCGCCGGGCCCATCCCCGCGCCAACGCGGGAGCCTTCATCTGGGACGTGAGACCGGTTACTGTGGCGCGCCAACCCACGCTGCTCCCCCGATCGCCATGGCGCGGTGCACGATCCTCAGCGCATGGCCCGCGATCGTCACACGGACTCCCCAGCCCTGCACCGAGGGCGCACGATCGTCACACCGGGGCGCACATCCGTCACACGGGATTCTTGAGGGCGCACGATCGTCACACCGGGGCGCACATCCGTCACAAGAGGGCGCATGATCGTCACACCGGCGAAATCGGGGCGCACGATCGTCACACCGGGGCGCACATCCGTCACAAGAGGGCGCATGATCGTCACACGCAAAGTGACGAGGGCGCACGATCGTCACGATGGCGTAGTGACGTCACTGCGCCATCGTGACGAACGTGCGCCATGGTGTGACGAACACGCGCCCTCACGCCACGGGCGGGGCCGGACACCGCGGATGGGGAATCTGGACCCCGTCCGGGACCGCCCGGCGAGAACGGGAAGACTTGGACCTGATTCAGGGCGGCTTGACGGGCGCTGGGGAACCTGAGACCTGCTGGGGAACAACGCACCCCGTAGTCGAGGTCTGAAGTTCCCCAATAAGCGGCCTCGGGGTAGCAGACGAGGCGCCAGGTTCCCCAGCTCCGTCGGGAAAACGGCAAGTCGGGGTGCGAAGCTCCCCAGCCACCCGGTACCAGACCCCTAAGGCAGTTCGACGTTCCCCAGCACGCTCCGGAGACGCAACATGTCGGCTTCCGGCGGGATTCGGCAGCCCAAGCATGCATCTTCCGTCCCCGGAGAGCGAGACGGGGGCACCCGACGTTCCCCAGCACGCTCCGGAGACGCAACATGTCGGCTTCCGGCGGCATTCGGCAGCCCAAGCATGCATCTTGCGCCCCCGGAGCACGAAAACGCGGGGGCACGCAGTAGCTCGCACGGGCAGGGCGGACAGCACGGTAGGGCGGACAGCACGGCAGGGCGGGGGGCACGCAGTAGCTCGCCCGCGGCTGGGCGCGGGCGAGCTACTG